>NZ_JAJPWN010000001.1:0-803002 GCF_046549135.1 Amycolatopsis sp. lyj-23
TCATCGGTGTTCAGAATGATCGTCCCGCCGTGCGGGACATCACCGAGGTTCGCCTTCAACGCCGCCGGGTTCATCGCCACCAGCACGTCCGGCCGGTCGCCGGGGGTGAGGATGTCGTAGTCCGCGAGATGCACCTGGAACGACGACACACCCGGGATCGTCCCCTGTGGCGCCCGGATCTCCGCCGGGAAGTTCGGCATCGTCGACAGGTCGTTCCCGAAGACCGCGGCGTCCGAGGTGAACCGGTCGCCGGTCAGTTGCATGCCGTCACCCGAATCGCCGGCGAACCGGATGACCATGCGGCTGACGACGACCATCAGTCCCCCTTGACTTCGATGGCCAGCGCCGGGCAGAGGAACGCCGCCTCGCGGACGGCGCCCTGCTGGTCCTCGGCGGGCCGTTCGGTCAGGACCTCGACCAGGCCGTCGTCGTTCTGGGTGAACACCTCGGGCGCGGTGAACGCGCACCGGCCCGAGGTGACGCACCGCTCCTGCTGGATGGTCACGTGCATGGCCTGCTCCCTTCAGTCTCCGACGGTGCCGTCGACGAGTTCCCGGATGGCGTCGGCGTGCCCGTTGTGCCGGGCGGTTTCCTCGATCATGTGGATCAGGATCCAGCGCAGGTCGACCTTCCCCCGCCGCTCGTCCGGAACCGCGGTGTCGAGCGATTCCGCGGCCGCGACGATCTCGCGGCTGCGCTCGCACATCCGCAGGTAGGTGCCGACGATTTCGTCCGTCGTCTCCTCCGGGCCGACGCGGAACGACGCGTCCTCGTCGTCGGATTCGCCGAACACCACCGGCTCGTCGAGCCCGGCGAACCCGAGCGCGAACCAGCCCTGCTCGACCTGCGCCAGGTGCCGGACGATGCCGAGCAGCGACAGCCCCGTCGGGAGGACGGCCCGGCGCAGCGGCTCGTCGGCCAGGCCGTCCAGCTTGGTCAGCAGCGTGGCGCGGTGCCAGTCGAGCCACGCCGTCAGCGCCTCGCGTTCGCCCGCGACGCCGGGCGCGCCGACGCGGCGCACCGGGTTCCGGAACGTCATGCCCGCTCCCCCGCGGCCAGCAGCGCCAGCACTTCCTCGTCGGACATCTCTGCGACCCGCAGCGCCGTCTCCGCCACGGCGGTCACGTCGACCGCCGCCCCGGCGCCCAGTTCGCGCACCGCGTCGGCCTGGCGCGCCACGGTCGGCGCGTCGAACGCCGTGCGCAGCGGCACGTCGACCCGCAGGTTCTCGCGCAGCAGCGAAACGACCTGGGTCGCGTGCAGCGACTGCCCGCCCAGCTCGAAGAAGTGGTCGTGCACGCCGATCGTGTCGACGGACAGCACGTCGTGCCAGATCCCGCAGATGAACTCCTCCACCGGATCGCGCGGCGCGACGAACTCGATGCCGAGCGACGGCCGCTCGGTGCCGGCGTCCGGCAGTGCCTTGCGGTCGATCTTCCCGTTGGGCGACAACGGCAACGCCGCCAGCGGCACGAAGACCGCGGGCACCATGTAGTCCGGCAGGGCCTGCTTGAGGTGGGCGCGCAGCTCCGCGACCGGCGGCTCTTCGGCGCCCGCCGGGACGTAGTAGGCGACCAGCCGCTTCTCGGGCCCGCCCGGGTCCGTCGCGGCCACCACGACCGATTCCGCGATCGCCGGGTGCCGGTCCAGGGTGACCCCGACCTCGCCGAGCTCGATCCGGAACCCGCGGATCTTGACCTGGTGGTCGATGCGGCCGAGCAGCTCGACCTGGCCGTCTTCGCGGTACTGCGCGAGGTCGCCGGAGGCGTAGAGCCGCGAACCGTCCTCGGCGTAGGGGTCCGGGACGAACCGTTCGGCGGTGAGGGCGGGCCGGCCGAGGTAGCCGCGGGCGATCCCGGTGCCGCCGTGGTAGAGCTGCCCGGGCACGCCGACCGGGAGCAGCCGCAGCCGGTCGTCGAGGATCAGCACCCGCGTGTTCGGCAGTGGCCTGCCGTACGGGATGGCCGTCCACTGCGGATCCACCTCACCCACCGGCGCGCCGATCGAGTAGATGGTGGTCTCGGTCGGGCCGCCGTAGTTGAGCAGCGTCAGCCCGGGGAACACGCCGTCGGCGCGGCCGGGTACACCCAGCGGCAGCACGTCGCCGGCGACCACCGCGAGCCGCAGCGGGTGGGTCGCCGCCTCGCGTTCCAGCTCGCCGACCAGCGCCTCGAGCAGCGCGGGCGCCGAGCCCCAGACCGTGAGCCCGAAGGCGGTGAGCAGCTCCCGCCAGTGCGCCGGGTCGGTGGCGCGCCCGGCGTCGGGCAGGACGACGGCCGCGCCGGCGGTCAGCGCGCCGAACAGCTCGAAGACCGAGAGGTCGAAGCTGATCGGCGAGACGTTCGCCATCCGGTCGCCCGGTCCGATCCCGTGGGCCGCGGTCAGGTGCGCCAGCGTGTTGACCACGCCCGCGTGGTGCACGGCGACGCCCTTCGGCCGCCCGGTCGACCCGGACGTGTAGATGACGTAGGCCGGATCGCCGGGCCGCGTCACGGAAGCGCCGGCGGGTGCGGACCCGGTGATCTCGCTCAGCGGGAGCAGGCGGGTGCCTTCGGGCAGCGCGACGGCCGTGTCGTCGGTGAGCACGACGAGCGGGCGCGCGTCGGTGATCATGTACTCCAGGCGGTCGGCCGGGTAGCCCGGGTCGAGCGGCAGGTAGGCGCCGCCCGCCTTGAGCACCCCGAGCAGCGCCGTGACCATCGCCGCGGTCCGGGTGGCGCACACGCCGACCAGGACGTCGGGGCCGACGCCGAGTTCGCGCAGCCGGGCGGCCACGGCGTCAGCCCGGGTGTCGAGCTCCCGGTAGCCGAGCCTGCCACCGGACCAGAGCACGGCGTCCGCGTCCGGAGTGCGTGCGGCCTGCCGCTCGACCAGCTCGTGCAGGCAGCCGTCCGGACCGGGCGCGGCAGTGTCGTTCCACGTCACGACCGCGCGCTCTTCCTCGGCGGCGGTCAGCAGCGGCAGCCGCGACAGGCGGGTGTCCGGGTCGGCCAGCGCCGCGGACAGCAGGACGACCAGGTGGTCCCACAGCCGTCCGATCGTGGCCGCCTCGAACAGGTCGGTGCTGTACTCGACGAACCCTTCGAACCGTTCGCCGTCGTGCCACAGCTGCAGGTCCAGGTCCAGCTGCGAGGCGCCGCGCGACACGTGCACCGGCGTCACGCTCAAGCCCGCGAGTTCCGGCGTCGGCAGCGGCGCGTTCTGCAGCACGAACATCGCCTGCACCACCGGGTTGTAGCTCAGGTCGCGCGGCACGCGCAGCTGCTCGACCAGCTTCGGGAACGGCAGGTCGCGGTGCTGCACGCCGTCGAGGGTGACCTCGCGGACCCGGTCGACCAGCTCGCCGAAGCTCGGGTCGCCCGCCAGCGACGTCCGCAGCGGCACGGTGTTGACGAAGCAGCCGATCAGGTCTTCGGTGTCGGCCTCCCGCGTCGAAACCGGGGTGCCGACGACGATGTCCTCACCGCCGGTGTGGCGGGCCAGCACCGCCTGGAACGCCGCGAGCAGCACCATGAACGGGCTCGCGCCGCGCCGCTGGGCCAGCTCGGCGACCTTCGCCGACGTCGCGGCCGGCAGCGTGACCGGCAGGATGTCGCCGCGGAAGCTCAGCACGGCCGGGCGCGGCCGGTCGGCCGGGATCTCCAGCAGTCCCGGCGCGCCCGCCAGGCGTTCACGCCAGTGGGCGGCCAGGGTTTCGACCGCCGCGTCGGTGAGCTGCTCGTGCTGCCACACCGCGAAGTCGCCGTACTGCAGGGGGAGTTCGTCCGCCGCCACGGGTGCTCCGCCGGTCTCGGCCGCGTAGGCCGCGGACAGCTCGGCGATCAGCAGGCCCAGCGACCACATGTCGGCGGCCAGGTGGTGCACGGTGAGCAGCAGGACCTGCTCGTCGCCGGCCAGCCGGAAGGACGTCGCCCGCAGCAGCGGTGCCGTGGCGAGGTCGAACGGGCGCGCGGCCTCGGCCTCGAGCCGTCCGTCCAGCTCCTCCGGCGTGGCGCTCAGGTCGACCTCGGCGACGGTGATCTCGACGGCGTCCACGACGAGCTGGACGGCCTGGTTCTCGACCTCCCCGAACGACGTGCGCAGGATTTCGTGCCGCGCGGCCACCGCGGACAGCGCCCGGCCGAGCGCGGCGCGGTCCAGCGAGCCGTGCAGCCGCAGCGCGACCGGGATGTGGTAGGCCGCCGTGCCCGGTACGAGCTGTTCCAGGACCCACAGCGCCTCCTGCGCGGGGCTCACCGGGAAGATGGCGGACGGCTGTGCTGACATCATGCTCTCCCATTCGATTCGGCGCGGGTGCGGCGCAGGCCGTCGGGCAGGCTCAGCCGGTCGCCGGAAGTCCCGGCGGCGTAGCGGGCCCGGTCGGCGCGGCCGATCCGCCGGGCCGGTGCCGCCGTCGCGCCGGCGGCCACCGCGGCGTCGACCAGCCGGGCGATCCTGGCCACGGTGATCTCCTCGGTGAACAGCTCCCGCAGCGGGATGTCCACCGCGAAGACGTCCTGGATGCGCAGGGCCAGCCGCGCCACCATCAGCGAGTGGCCGCCGAGCGCGAGCAGGTCGTCGTGGGCGCCGACGCGAGGCGCCTTCAGCATGCCGCCGATCAGCTCGGCCAGGCGGCGTTCGCTCTCGGTCGACGGCTCGGCGTACTCCCCCGCGTCCCGGCCCGGGTCCGGCAGCGCGGCCCGGTCGATCTTGCCGTTGGCGGTCAGCGGGAACTCGGCGAGCGGCACGAACCGGGCCGGGATCATGTAGCCGGGCAGGCGCACGCCCAGCCGGGCGCGCAGGACCGGGACGTCCACTTCGGACAGTGTGCCCGCGAGGTAGGCGACCAGCCGGCGCTGCCCCGCCGCGTCGTCGCCGGCGACCACGACCGCTTGGCGCACGCCGGGCAGCTCCTCCAGCGCCGCCTCGACCTCGCCCGCCTCGATGCGGTGGCCGCGGATCTTGATCTGGTGGTCGGTGCGGCCGAGGTAGTCGAGCGAGCCGTCGGCGTTGCGCCGGGCCAGGTCGCCCGAGCGGTAGAGCCGTGCGCCGGGCCGGGACGGGTGCGGCACGAACCGCTCCGCCGTCAGCGCGGGCTTGCCGAGGTAACCGCGCGCCACGCCCAGACCGCCGACGTGCAGTTCGCCGGTGACGCCGATGCCGGCCGGCTCGCCGTGCTCGTCGAGCAGGTGCAGCTCGGTGCCCGCCATCGGCAGGCCGAGCGGCGGCGGGCCGGCGGCGTCCGCGGCGACCGGGCCGTCGCTCAGCAGCACGGTCACCTCGGTGATGCCGTAGGTGTTGGACAGCCGCGCGGTGCCGTTGCCGTGGGCCCACCAGTCGGTCAGCTGGGCCGCCTCGAGCTTCTCGCCGCCGAACACGATGTGCCGCAGGTCCAGTTCGGCCAGCCGGTCCGGTGCGGCCCCGGTGAGCAGCGCGAACACCGCGGGGGTCTGGGACAGGACGGTCACGCGGTGGCGCCGGACGAGGTCCCAGAACGCCTGCGGGTCGCGGGCCGCGTCCGGCCCGACCACGACGACCGTGCCGCCGCGGGCCAGCGCACCCCAGGTCTCCCAGACGGAGAAGTCGAACGCGGTCGAGTGGAACAGCGTCCACCGCTCGCCGTCGCCGAAGCCGAACATCGGCATCCCGGCGATCAGGTTGGCCAGCGAGCCGTGCTCGACGAGCACGCCCTTCGGCCGTCCGGTCGAGCCGGACGTGTAGATGACGTAGGCGAGCCGGTGCGGGTCGACCGGACCGGCGTCGAACCGCTCGGGCAGCCGCGTCAGGTCTTCGGTGTCGAGGTCGAGCACCACCCCGTCGAACTCCGGTGCCCCGGCGCGGGTGATCAGCACCGCGGCACCGCTGTCCGCGAGGACGTAGGACACCCGTTCGGCCGGGTGGGCCGGGTCGAGCGGCAGGTAGGCCGCGCCCGCCTTGAAC
Organism: Amycolatopsis sp. lyj-23; assembly: GCF_046549135.1. Taxonomy (NCBI): domain Bacteria; kingdom Bacillati; phylum Actinomycetota; class Actinomycetes; order Pseudonocardiales; family Pseudonocardiaceae; genus Amycolatopsis; species Amycolatopsis sp. lyj-23. The sequence goes on from NZ_JAJPWN010000001.1 coordinate 5,920, forward strand.
ACCGCCAGCACCGACACGAGCCATTCGGCGCAACGCGGCAGGAAGATCGCGACCAGCCGCTCGGGACCGGCGCCCGCGGCGCGCAGCCGGTGGGCGAGGCGGTTGGCGCGCGATTCGAGTTCGGCGTAGGTCAGCTCACCGCCGTCCCACGACACCGCGATGTCGTGCGGAGCCGCGGCCGCGTGCTCGGCGAACAGCTCGTGCGCGGCTTTCGCCGCACCGGGCTCGGCGCCGTGGGTCAGCTCGCGCGGCAGGACGACGGCCGGCTCGGCCACCGCGGCCGTCCCGGTCGCGAAGGCCGCCAGGGTCGCCCGGAACCGCCCGGCGAGCCGCTGCGCGGTGGCGCGGTCGTAGCGATCGGCGTCGAACTCCAGGGTGCCGCCGAGTTCGGCGCCCACGCGGCCGACGGTGAGGAGCAGGTCGAACTGCGCCGAGTCGTGGCGCAGCGGGACCGGGGACAGCTCCAGGTCCGCGAACGGCAGCCGGGCCTCGCCGCGGCCGAGCGCCAGCGCGCCCAGCGGGCCGGGCTGGTAGGTGAACACGGCCTGGAAGAACGGCGTCGTGCCGGGGTCGCGTTCGGGCCGGAGGCGCTCGACGAGCGTGGCGAACGGCAGCCCGGCGTGGCGCCGGGCGTCGGTCGTGGTCCGGTGCGTCCGACGGAGGACGTCGGCGAGCGGCTGCTCCGGGCGGAAGCGGCCCCGCAGCGGCAGCATGTTCACGAAGTAGCCGATGACGTCGGCGGCGCCCGGCTCGTCGCGGCCGTGCACCGGCGACCCGACGACGACGTCGGACACACCGGCGTCGCGGCTCAGGGTGAGCTGGTAGGCGGCGAGCAGCACGTCGTACAACGTCACCTGCTGCTCCCGCGCGAGGTCCTCGAGCCGCGCGAGCAGTTCGGCGTCGACGGTCAGCTCGTGCCGGTCCCCGCGCGGGCGGCCGGCCCGCCGCGGCCGCGCACCCGGCAGGTCGAGCCGCGCGGGCGCGCCGGACAGCTGTTCGCGCCAGAATTCCTCCAGCGCCTCGGTTTCCGCCTCGGACGGCAAGACCGGTTGCGTGCCGCGCACGGCGAGCGGCCGCAGGTCGCGGTAGAGCGTTTCGAGCTCGCGCAGCAGGATTTCCATCGACCAGAGGTCGGCGACGAGGTGGTGCGCCGCGAGGACGAGCCAGCGCTCGTCGTCCCCTCGGCCGGCGACGCCGACCCGCAGCAGCGGCCCACCTCCGACGTCGAAGGGCCGGTGGGCGATCCGGCTCAGTTCGTCCACACCGGACACTTCGTGGTGCTCGAATTCCGGGGCCAGTTCGACGTGCACCCGCCGCACCGGCTCGCCGGCCACGACCGGGAACGTGGTGCGCAGCGACGCCTGGCTCTCGCTGAGCGCGCTGAGGGCCCGCTCCAGCGCGGCGACGTCGAGGTCCCCGCGGACCCGGACCGCCGCACCGACGATGTGCGCCGGGTTGCCCGGATCGAGCTGCTCGACGAACCACAGCGACTGCTGGCCCGCGGACAGGGGGTGGTCGCCCGCCGGCTCGGCGGCCGCCTCGGCCGACCGCGGGCCGGCCGGTGCCGCGGCGATCTGTTCGACGGTGGTGTCCAGCAGGTCTTCGGCGTCGATCCGCACGCCGTGCTCGGTGTGCAGCCAGTGGGCCAGCCGGACGCTGTCCACCGAGTCCAGGCCGAGCTCCAGCAGCGGAACGCCGGTCGTGACGTCGTCCGGTGCCCGGCCGAGCAGCGCGGCGATGTCCGCGCCCAGCCGCGCGGCGGCGGGAGTCGCCGTCGCCGCGACGGCGCTCGAGGTCGCGACGGCCAGCTCCGCGAGCTCGCCGTCGAGGAACGCGGCCCGGCAGGCCTGCCGCCGGACCTTCCCGCTGGAGGTCCGCGGGAGCGTGCCGGCCCGGATGAGCACCACGGCGTGCGGCTGCACCTCGTGCGCGGCCGCGACCGCGGACCGAGCTGCCGCCGTGACCGCCGAGAGGTCGTCGTGGCGGTGTTCGCGACCCACCTCGTGCACCACGACGAGCCGCTCGGTGCCGTCGGCGGTGACGCCGAAGGCCGCGCCGCCGCCGCGGACCAGTGCGGGGTGGCTCGCCTCGACGGTGCGTTCGATGTCCTGCGGGTAGTGGTTGCGGCCGCGGATGATCAGCAGGTCCTTGGCCCGGCCGGTGACGTAGAGCTCGCCGCCGTCGAGGTAGCCGAGGTCGCCGGTGCGCAGGAACGGCGTCTCCTCGCCGGTCAGCTGCGCGCGGAACGTCGCTCCGGTCTGCTCCGGCCGGTTCCAGTAGCCCGCGGCCACGCTCGGCCCGGCGAACCAGATCTCACCGACCGTCCCGTCCGGACACGGCGTGGCCGTCGCCGGATCGACGATCTCGAGCCGGTGCCCCGCCGCCACCGGACGCCCGGAGCCCACCACCGCGGCCGCGCCGCGGGTGTCGACCACCAGGTCGGTGCCCGCCGGTTTCGCCGAGACCATCAGCGTGGCCTCGGCCAGGCCGTAGCACGGCGTCATGGCCCGCGCGTCGAACCCGGTGTCCGCGAAGGTGTCCGCGAAGGTCCGGATCGTGTCCTCGCGCAACGGCTCGGCGCCGTTGAACGCGACCCGCCAGCTGCTCAGGTCGAGCGTCTCCCGCTGCTCGGCGGTGATCCGCTCGGCGCACAGGTCGTAGCCGAAGTTCGGCCCGCCCGACGCGGTCGCCCGGTAGTCGCCGATCGCCCGCAGCCAGCGGATCGGCTCGCGCACGAACGACGCCGGCGACAGCGTCACGCACGATCCTCCACAGTAGACGGTCCCGAGCAGCGAGCCGATGAGGCCCATGTCGTGGTACATCGGCAGCCAGGACACCACCGTCGTGTCCCCCGACGTCCCGAAGGACTCCGCGGTCAGCGCCGCGTTCGCCAGCAGGTTGCCGTGCGTCAGCACGACACCCTTCGGCTCGCCCGTGCTCCCCGAGGTGTACTGCAGGAAAGCGACCGAGCTCGCGTCGACGGTCTCGTCGCACCACTGTCCTTCGCCGGGCTCTTCGGTGCTGATGAGCTCGACGCCGATCGGGCCGAGCCGTTCGAGCAGCCTGCCGTCGGTGAGCGCCGCCCGCGCGCCGCTGTCGGCGACGATGCCCGCGATCCGCTCGGCCGACGCCGCCCGCCGGTTGGGCGGGTAGGCCGGCACGGCGACGCAGCCGGCGTACAGGCAGCCGAAGAAGGCGACGACGTAGTCGAGCCCGGACGGGTACAGCAGCAGCACCGGTTCGCCCGCGTGACCGCGCTCGGCCAGCAGCGCGGCCACGCCGCGGGCGCGGCGGTCGAGTTCGCCGTAGCCCAGCGATCGGGGCGGGGCGGCCGGGTCGTCCGGCAGGTGCGTGAACGCGGTCTTCGCCGGCTCCCGCCGGGCGTGCCGCGCGAGGACCGCGTTCCAGCTGTCCGGGCTCATGGTTCGGTTCGCTCCCTAGAGCACTGCGCGGCCGAGGGGACCGTGCAGGCGTCCGGCCGAGTTGCGGAGGTGGGCGGTGACGTTGATGCGCCGCATCCAGCGGTCGGTGCCGTCGTAGCGCGCCTTGAACGGACGGCGGCCGTGCACGGCCCGCTTGTTGTCGACGATCATCAGGTCGCCGGGGTAGAGCACGACGTCGCGCAGCCGCGCGTCGATCGCGTCGATGGCCATGTCGAGCGCCTGCTGCGCCTCGGGGTCCTCCAGCGGCTGCATGAACGCCGGGTCGATGCGCACGAACGGCGCGTCCGGGTCGCCGCTGAGGATCGGGATCTTCCGCGGCTCGGTGTTCATCTCGGCCACGCGGGCGAACGCCTCGGAGATGCGGTCGTCGGCGTCGAGCCCGGTGGTCGCGGCGTTGAACGAAGCCGAGTGCGACTCGTCCGGCAGGATCACGTACCGCTCCTGGAAGAGCAGCTCGCGGTGCGCCGGCTCGAGCCGGATGTCCTGGATCGGCGCGAACGTCGTGGCGACGTCGTCGTGGTTGCGCATGCCGAGCAGCAGCAGCCAGTCGGCGCGGTGCTCGTGGAAGGCGTCTTCGTTGTGCCACTCCAGGTTCACCGTCGAGCTGGACCCGAGCTGCTCCTGCTCGTGCCCGCGCACCGGGAAGACGTCCAGGATCAGCTTGCCCTGCTGCTGGGTCACGAAGGAGAACGGGTCGCCCAGCGCCGATCCCAGCAGCAGCAGGATCAGGCCCGCACGGCTGACTTCGCGGCCGTAGGGCACCTCGGTGTAGGAGGTCGGCGTGCGCGGCAGCGCTAGGTCGTCGACCGGCAGGCCGGAGATGAGCAGCCCGCCGAGCGGGCGGCCGGTCAGCCGGAATTCGGTGAGCACCGAACGCAGCCGGGCCGGCAGGCTGTGCGCGGCCAGTACCAGCTCGTGCAGCCGTTGCTCCGGCTCGCCGGAAAAGGGATCGTTCAGGAGCACTTCGGTCAGCTCCGCGATCTCCGCGCGCTCGTCCACCGTCAGCGAAAGGCACGGGGTGCCGCCCCGCTCGTCGAGCGAATCCCGGAAACCACCGGGAGCCGCTTTGTCCGCAGTCACACTCACTCTACTGCCTCCTCGAGAAATCGAGCGCGGCGCGCTCTGCACGAATGCCGCCTGGAATCGCCGAAAAATCGAAGGCGGCGAGAACCACGGTGATTCGGCGGGAAAAGCATCTCCTCACCCCGGTCGCGCGAACAGTCGGGACATTCCCTGACACCGTCCGGGCCCCGCCCGGGAGTACGGTCGACGAGAATTTCCCGCCCCTTCGGCGAGCATCGGAGCCGGCATGCCCACTTTTGCCATCGACGGACGATTCAACGGGCCGCCCGGGTCGGCCAACGGCGGTTACGCGTGCGGTCTCATCGCGGGCGCGCTGCCCGGACGCCACGCGGTCACCCTGCACGCGCCGGTGCCGCTCGGCACCGGGCTCGAGCTGCGCGAGGCCGGGAAGCGACGGCACGTGTGGCACGGCGAAACGCTGATCGCCACCGCGGTCGGCACCACCGAGGCCGTGGACGCCGTGGCGCCGGTGCCCCCGGACGAGGCCGAGGCGAACGCCTCCGCCTACGCCGGGCGCGAAGGCCACCCGTTCCCGACGTGTTTCGCCTGCGGCGTCGACCGGCACGAACCGGACGGCCTGTGCCTGACCCCGGCGCCGGTCGCCGACCGCCCCGCGACCGTGGCGTGCACCTGGGAACCCGGCGACGCGCTGGCCGGCCCGGACGGCCGCGTGCCCGCGGAGATCGTGTGGAGCGCGCTCGACTGCCCCGGCGGCTGGACGACCGACCCCCGCGCGGATCCGCTGCTGCTGGGCCGGATGACGGCCACGATCGACGAACTCCCGGTTCCCGGCCGGAAGTACGTCGTCGTCGCCCACCAGGACAGCCGCACCGGGCGTACCGCGCACAACACCTCCACGCTCTACGACGCCGGGGGCACCGCGATCGCGAGTGCCTCGGCGATCTGGGTCGCGCTCGCCGGGTGACGGGCCCGGGGGTGCCGCGGCCGGGCCGCGGCACCCCCGGTTCCTCCTCAGCCGCCCGCCACGCCGACGAGGTGGGCCACCTGCGTGCGAGCCGAGATGCCGAGCTTCTTGAAGATCCGCCCCAGGTAGGTCTCGACCGTCTTGTGGCTCAGGTCGAGCTCGCGCGCGATCTGCTGGTTCGTGCGGCCTTCGCTGACCAGCAACGCGATCTGCTCCTCGCGGTGGCTGAGCAGCTTGAGCGTGTGCGAAGCGGCGCTGGGTTCCGCACGAGCCGTCCGGGCCTGGTGCAGCGTCCGCCGCGCGAGGTCCAGGTTCGCGTCCTCCAGCCGGCTCGCGAACTCGACCGCACGCTGGGCGTACAGCACGGCCGTCTCGACGTCGCCGGTGGCCACGCCCAGGCCGGCGCGCAGGACCTGCGCCTCGACCAGCAACGCCGGGCTGGCCAGGATTTCCGCGCAGCCCACGGTTTCTTCGGTGTGGTACGCGGCCGCGGCCAGGTCGCCCGCGGCCAGCGCCAGCCGGCCCAGCCCCGCGGAGAACCGGCTGCGCAGGAAGTGCTGCCCGAACTCACTGGCCAGCCGGCGGCCGCGGGCGAGGTGCCGGACCGCGTCTCCCGGCCGCCCGACCCGCCACTCCGCCTCCGCGAGCCAGCGGAGGGTTTCCAGCTCCGGCACCAGGTTCTCGTCGCCGAGCCGGTCGACCAGCGCGCTCGCCCGCTCGGTGCGGTGCGCCAGGCCGTCACGCCGGTCGAGCCGTCCCCAGGCCGCCGCGAGCAGGCTGCACGCCGCCGCCTCGGCCGCCGAAGGTTCGCCGGCGAGGGCGTCCGCCGGGGTGGCGTCCCGCCAGCCGTGCGTTTCCATCGCGGTGGCCAGGAATTCCGCGCGCAGGCCCGCGGACGGCTGCGTGACTCGGGTTTCGTGCGCCGCCTCGCTGTAGCGCCCGAGGAACCGGTAGACCTTCGCCCGCCAGCGGCGTGCCTCCGGCAGGTCGACGGTCAGGAGCACCCGCTCGGCCTCGGCGAACCGGCCGCTGTAGGTCAGGGCCTGGCCGAGCGCGAGCCGGTCCGCCCCGGCCGGCTCGTCGCGCCGCAGTTGCGCGGCCCGTTCGAGCCAGCGCGCGGCCCGGCCCGGCGAACGCGACAGCGTGTCACGCGCCGCTTCGGCGAGCACGTGCGCGCTCGCCGCGTCACCGGTGACGGCGATGTGTTCCAGGTGCTGCGCCCGTGCCTCCGCACCGGCACCGGCCCGTTCCAGCCAGGACACCGCCCGCGCGTGCGCGTCGCGGCGCCAGGCACTGCCGGAGGCGTGGTACGCACCCGCCCGCAGCACCGGGTCGCGGAAACTGAGCCGGCCGCCCGGCGCCGGTTCGAGGACGCCGCAGCGGCGCAGCTCGGCGAGGCTGTCCCGAAGCTGGTCCGGCTCGGCCGCGGCGACCCACCCGGCCATCGCCGGGTCGAACGGGTCGCCGCACACCGCCGCGGCGTGCGCGGTCGGCCAGGCCTCGCGGGACAACCGGCTCAGGTCGCCCGCCGGGGCGTCGGTGAGCACCGGCGGCAGGCCGGTCCGCAGCTCGGCGCTGCCCAGGTACCCGGCGGGCGGCTCGGCGCCCGCCAGCGCCCGCAGCAGGCCGGGATTGCCGCCGCCTTCGCGGTAGAGCGCGCGACGGGACGGGACGTCGAGCCCGGGCGAAAGCAGCCGGTCCGCCTCGGCCTCGGCGAGCCCGTCGAGTTCCAGTGCGTGCAGGACGCCGTGGTGCCGCGCCGTTTCGGTCACGGCGACCAGCCCGGCCCCGGCCTGGGCGGGCCGGTAGGCGAGCACGATCAGGATCGGCACGGCGAGCGGTTCCCGGCAGAGGAACTCCAGCAGGGCCAGCGAGTGCGGGTCCGCCCAGTGCATGTCGTCGCAGAACAGCACCAGCCCGCCGGGCCCGGCGGCCCGCACCAGCAGGTCGCGGACCGCGGCGAACACGGCGTCGGCCCGCCCGCCGCCGGACGCGGGCCGCCGGCCCGGCAGCGCCGGGAAGATCCCGCCGAGCCGGGCCATGCCGTCCTCGTCCAGCGGTGGTTCGGGCAGCTGGCGCAGCCAGCCGTCGAGCGCGTCCGAGAACACCTCGAACGGCGGGGCCGCGCGCTCGGCCCGGCCGGCGACCACGGTGTGCCCGCCCGGTGGCAACTGCTCCCACCACTGCGCGAACAGCCGTGTCTTGCCGATGCCGGCCGGTCCCGTCAGTGCGACCAGCCGGACCCCCGCCGGACGGGGGCCGAGCAGGCCGGTCAGCGCCGTCAGCTCCGCCTCCCGCCCGGCGAATCCGGGGTTCTTGCGGTGCCGGTCGAGTACCCGCCACAGGTCAGCCGACATGTGATCCACCTCCCCAGGCGGCGGTCAGCCGCGGCGGACCGAAAGCGGGCGCATGTCGGTCCAGTTCTCTTCGATGTAGCCCAGGCAGTCCTCGCGCGTGCCGCTCTTGCCGACCGTTCGCCAGCCGGCCGGCACCTGCCGTCCGGTGCGCCAGATCGAGTACTGCTCCTCGGTGTTGACCACGACTTCGTACTCTTCCGCTACCGCTTCGGTCATCGCACTTTCCCTTTCTCCAGTGGGCGGAACTCCTCGTTCACCGCGACCGCTCGAGCGCGGTCCGGTGCACCTCCCAGGCCAGCCGGACGTCGAGGACGTCCGCGCCGGCGAGCTCGGCGAGCAGGATGTCGTCCGCGCGGCGCCGCAGGCCGTGCGCGGTGATCAGCTCACCGAGCCCGGCGACGACGGCGTCGCGGTATTCGTGCCGGGCGGTCCGCGCCGGGTCGTCGACGTAGACCTGGTCGACCCGGCCGGCGACCTCGGCCGCGAGCGCGTGGCCGGACGAGTTGACCAGCACCGCTCCCCGGGCGGGCAGGCCGATGCCGGCGAACCCGCCACCGCCGGGCGGCGCGACCACGAGGTTGGCGCCCAGCACCGCCTCGCGTGCGTCGTCGGTCACCGAAAGCCCGATCCCGCTCAGGTCCAGCTGGTCCAGCAGCCGCGGCAGGATCCGCGTCGAGGGCAGGCCGGTGCAGGTGCACACCGTCACGTGGCTGACGTCGGGCAGGAACCGCGCGAGCACCGCGATGTGCACCTGCGCGGCGAGCCCGGCGCCGAGGACGCCGCCGAGCACCACCCCGGGCACGAGCAGCCGCCGCGCGACCAGCGTCGTCACCGCGGCGGCGCGGAAGGCGCGCAGCACCGGCACCGGCAGCAGCCTGCTGATCCCGGCGTGCAGGTCTTCGAGCACGACGTCCTTCCCGGGATCGCCGTTCCCGGGACCGCCGTCCTCCGGGGTCAGGCGGCAGCGCCCGGCGCCGTCCCACGCGGCGCCGGTCAGCTCGTCGGACAGGACGCCGAGGAGGTCGATGGCCTCGAACGCCGTCCAGAGCTGGTCGATGCCCAGCCGCGGGATCCGCGGTCCGCCTCGCTCGCCTTCGGTGGTCACGGGAAGTACGCTCCGGCGCCGCGCCTCCGGTCGCCTATCCGGCCGCTATCGGTGACGGATAGCCCAGCCGCGCCGGATCGATAGGACTGCCGCCTGGACTGGGTGAGCCACCGAACCGGCGAACCCACCACGGAGGTAGCCCATGAACGGCATCCGCTCGAAGATCACGGTCGCGCTCGGCGCACTGGCCGTCGCCGGCCTGCTGGCCGCGGCCCCGGGCGACCCGGGCGACACGCACTGGGGCGTGCCCGCCGGCACCGGCGACACGCACTGGTCGGCCGCGGACCCGGGCGACACCCACTGGACGCCTGCGCCGGGCCCGGCGCCCGCCTGAGCCTCGGTACTACTGGGGACCGGGGCCGACCGCGGCCCCGGGAGCCGGCCGGGCGAGCACGCCGATCAGGCGACCGCCGGCCCCGGGAGCAGCCGGGCGGCCTGCTCCGCCTCCTTCTGCGCCAGGTTCGCGTCGCCGCCGGCGACGTGGATCTCCGAGAGGAGGACCAGCGATTTCGCCTGCCACACCGCCGATTCGAGCTGTTCGAACAGCTCGGCCGCGGTGCTGAGCTGGGTCTGCGCGACCTCGTCGTCGCCCTTCGCCTGGGCGATTTCCCCGAGCGTGAACCGGATCCGCGCCTCGACGAACAGCTCGCCGACCCCGTGGGCCGCGACCAGCGCGTGCGCCAGCGTCGCCTCGGCGTTGTCCAGCCGCCCTTCGCGGTAACGCACCAGGCCGAGGCCGTGCAACGCGTACGCCTCGCCGACCCGGTCGCCGATCTGGCGCACGATCCGCAGCACCCGGTGCAGCGCCGCGCGCGCCAGGTCGATCTTGTCCGCCTGCAGGTGCAGCTCCGTGAACCGGTAGAGCACCTGCGCCTCGACCCGCAGGCAGCCCGCGTGCCTGCTGATCGCCAGCGCCTCGTCGAGCAGGTGCGTGGCGTGGGACTCGGCGCCGTCGTCGATCCGGATCCTCGCCAGGTTGCACAGCACGTGCGCGGCGCCGATCCGGTCGCCGGCCGCACGCATGAGGTCCAGTGCCTCGTCGTACTTCCGCAGCGAGGCCACCCGGTCCCGGCGCAGCCAGTCGATGAAGGCCGCGTTGCGCAGCACCAGCGCGCGCCCGTGGTCCGCACCCTGCCGCGCGAAGATCGTCAGCGCCTCGGCGAAGCACTCCTCGGCCTTCTCCAGCCGCCGCTGCGCGAGGTGCAGGCTGCCGAGCGAGTAGAGCATCGCGGCCCGGCCGCGGTCGTTACCCGCCCGCTCGGCCAGCTCGAGCGCCAGCCGCGAGGTCTCGTGCCACTCGTCGAAGTAGCCCTTGGCCTCGAACATCGTCACCGACGTCAGCGCGAGGTCCCAGCAGAGCTCGTCCAGCCCGGCGGCCGCGGCCTGCCGGATCGCCGCGGGCACCGCGCGGCGCTCGGTCTCCCACCAGACCAGCGGGTTCACCGGTACGGCCTCGCCCGGCGGGCGCCAGCGGGGTGCGTCGCCGTGCAGCACGGTGTAGTCGCCGCCGTAGTCCTTCCGGTGCGCGTCCTCGGCCAGCTCGAGCCACCCGCCCAGCAGCCGGGTCAGCGCCTCGTGCCGGTCCTCGCCGGTTTCCGACTCGAGCAGGCGTTCCCGCGCGTAGACGCGGATCAGGTCGTGGAACCGGTACCGCACCTCGTGTTCACCGGGGTAGACGACGGTGTCGAGCACCTGGGCGTCGACGAGGCTCTCCAGCACCTCCGAGGCGGCGAGCAGGTCGGTGTCGAGCAGCGCCGCGGCCGTCCACGCCGGGAAGTCGGGCGCCTCGACGAGCGCGATCAGCCGGAACAGCCGCTGCCCGCGGGCATCGAGGCTGTGGTAGGTCAGCGCGATGTTGGACCGCAGCTCGATGCCGCGGTGGGCCAGCTCGTCGAGCCGGCCTGCCTCGTCGCCGAGCCGCCGCACGAGGTCGCCGATGCGCCAGTGCGGCCGCGACGCCAGCCGTGCCCCGGCGATGCGCAGGGCCAGCGGCAGCCCGTCGCAGAAGTCGACCAGCTCGACCGCGGCCTCGCGCTCGGCCGCCACCCGGTCCGGGCCGATGATCCGGACCAGCAGCTCGAGCGCCTGGCCGGCGTCGAACACGTCGACGTCCACCGAATGCGCGCCGGACAGGCCGGACAGCCGCGCCCGGCTGGTCACGATCACCGCGCAGCTCGGGCTGCCCGGCAGCAGCGGCAGCACCTGCTCCTCGTCCGCCACGTCGTCGAGGACGACCAGCAGCCGTTTGCCCGCCGTCCGCGTGCGGTACATCTCCGCGCGTTCCCGGCGGTCTTCGGGCACGGCCGTGCCGAGCACGCCCAGCGCGCGCAGGAACCGGGCGTGCAGTTCCGGCGTCCGGTCGTCGCCGGGCTCGCGCAGGTCCGCGTAGAGGTGCCCGTCCGGGTAGGCGTCGCCCAGCTCGTGCGCGATGCGGATGGCCAGGCTCGACTTGCCGACCCCGCCGCGCCCGGCGATGGACACGATCCGCACCGCGAAGGGGTCCCGCTCGCCCGATAGCCGGTCCTTGATCTCGGCGATCTGCGTGTCGCGCCCGGTGAAGTCGGCGATCCCGGCCGGCAGGTGCCGCGGCACCGCAGGCGGCGGCTCCTCCGGCGGCGGGCGGACCGGTTCGCGGACCGGCGCCCGCGTGGTCTCGGGCGCGCCGAGCGCGGGATCGCGGTTGAGGATCGCGCGGATGAGTTCCTGCAGCTCTTCGCCGGGTTCGACGCCGACCTCGTCGACGAGCACGGTCCGCGCCCGCCGGAACACCTGCAGCGCCTCGGCCTGGCGGCCCGAGCGGTACAACGCCAGCATCAAGAAGCTGTGCAGCTTCTCGCGCAGCGGCTGGGCCTCGACCAGGGCGCGCAGCTCGCCGCTGATCTCCTCGTGGCGGCCCAGCTCGAGGTCGATGCGGAGGCGTTCCTCCTCGGCGGCCATCCGGTGGTCTTCGAGCAGGACCGCGTCGCGGCGCACGACATCGCTGTCGATGCCGGTCAGCGCGGCACCCCGCCACAGCGCCAGCGCGCCGCGCAGCGTGCCGGAGGCCTGCGCGAGCTTGCCGGCCGCGCTCAGTTCCCTGGCCTCGGCGACCATCCGGGCGAACCGGGCGCTGTCGAGCTCGGCGTCGTCGAGTTCGAGCAGGTAGCCCGGGGCCTGGGTCTGGATCGCCGCGGCGGCGCCGACGCCGTCCAACACCTTGCGGAGACCGGAAATGCAGATCTGGACCTGGCTGCGCGCGGTCGACGGCGGCGTGGCACCCCAGACCGCGTCGACGAGCCGCGCGACCGGTGTCACGCGGTTCTTGTTCAGCGCCAGCACCGACAACACCGTGCGCTGCCGCGGGCCGCCCAGGTCCACCGGCCCGGCGTCCGCGACGAGTTCCACGGGTCCGAGCAGCCTCAATTCCATGCGTGTACGTCCCTCCCCCATCGCCGAGCGCCCCAAGACCCGGCCATCGGTGTCCGGCCCGTGGACGATGGAGAGATCTTCCACCCAGTGCGCATCTCATCCGATGCTGAGGTTCGCGCCCACTTCAAGTCAAGCAGTCCCACGCGCACCTCGCACGCTGGGGCAGCGGGCCCCCGGCGGTGGCCTGGGGACTCTAGACTCACCGCCATGGCAAAGGATCTTGCTCGGCAGCAGCTGCGTGTCCTGCCGGAGCACTACGAAATCCGCTTTGTTCCCAACGGATCCGCACCGCCCGCCCCGGACGCGCCGTGGACGGCGATGGTCCGCGCGCCGGAGGGGTTGACGGTCATCCGGGAGGCCGATCCGGACGCCGTCGAACAGTGGCGCGGGCTCTACGGCGACGACCCGCACGGGTTAGACCTTCCGGGTATGCTGGCGGCCGTGGTGGGCCCCCTCGGCGAGGCGGCGATCCCGGTTTTCGTCACCTCGACGTTCCACTGTGACCTCGTACTGGTGCCCGTAGAACGCCTGGACGAAGCCGTGACCACGCTCCGCGACGCCGGGCACACTATCCGTTGAGGACCACCGGTCGTGAGTGGACCGTTGACGACACCGGTACCGGACCGGTCCACCCGGGATCGTGAGTGGACACCACGGCAAGAACCCGACGTACCACTCACGACCTCCGGACGTCGGCCGGCCTAGGCGACCGCCGCCGCCGCGGCCAGTTCGTCCGCGAGCAGCCGCATGAGCTCCGGCGGTGCCTCCATGAACCGGTAGTGCGGCCCGTCGAGCAGGTGGAACGTGGCCGGGCCGCAGTCCGACCAGCCGGTCATCCGGCGGTGGTCGACCTCGACGTCGTGCCGCCAGCCCAGCGCGCTGATCGGCACCGGCAGCAGCGTCGGTTCCGGTGGGCGGTAGCGCTTGTTGGCCTCGACGTCCGCGCGGAGGATGCGCACGCTCAGCTCGACCAGGTCGGGCAGCGCCTTGCCGCCCAGCTGCTCGATCAGCTCGTGCACCTCGACCTTCAGCTCGTCGTCCGACATCTCCAGGAACCGGCCCGCCGGGCCCTGGTGCGGGGCGACCTGGGACGAGACGAAGAGCCGGGCGGGCAGCGGGTACCCGCGTTCGGCCAGCCGGACCGTCGTCTCGTAGCCCGGCAGCGCCGAGCCGCAGTGCCCGAAGAACGCGAACGGCCGGTCGAGGTAGGGCAGCAGCGCCTCCGCCAGGTCGTCGGCCATCGCCTCGTAGGTGCGGTAGGGCTGTTCGCGCAGCCGGTTCTCGCGGCCCGGCAGCTGGACCGCGCAGACCTCGACGTCGCCGAGGAACCGCGGCCACTTGCGGTACATGCTCGCGCCGCAGCCGGAATACGGGATGCAGAACAGCCGGACCGCGGCGGACTCCGACGGCTCGCGCAGCAGCCAGCGTGGTGTGGGGACCATGGTGCCTCCTCTCAGCCGCCGAGCCCGGCCAGCGCGCCCTGGCGCACGCGGGCGACGATCGGCATGTGCTTGATGCCGGCCACGAAGTTGGAGCGCAGGTGCTGCACCTCGCCGGCCGGTTCGAAGTCCTCGAACGTGGTGAACAGCTCCTCGAACAGCGTCCGCAGGCTCAGCCGCGCCACCGAGTGCCCGACGCAGTAGTGTGGCCCGATGCCGAACGCGATGTGCTTGTTGGGCTTGCGGCGGTAGTCGAAGGTGAACGGGTCCTCGAAGTACTCCTCGTCGCGGTTGGCCGCCCCGAGCCACACCACGACCGCGTCGCCGGCGGAGATCTGCTTGCCGCGGATTTCGACGTCGTCGATCGCGTACCGCATGAAGTGGTTGGCCGGCGAGGCCCAGCGGACGGCCTCGTCGACGCCGAGGGTCAGCGCGTCCGGGTCGTTCATCCAGTCCCGCAGCTGCGGCGTGCCGATCAGGTGGTCCAGTGCCGCGATCGGCACGAACGGAGTAGTGATGTTGGCGCCCAGCAACAGGCTGTAGCAATTGGCGAGCACGGCGCCGACCTCGATGGAGCTGCCCTCGACGTCCATGGTCAGCAGCAGGCTGATCAGGTCGTCGCCGAGGTTGCGGCGGCGCGCGCGGACGATGTCGTGGAAGTAGGCGAACAGCTCGCGGTGCGCGGCCTCCAGCGTGGCCTGCGCGCCGCCTTCGCCGGCGAACTCGGGGTCGTCCGGCGCGATCGACATCGCGGTGAGCCGGGTCAGCCGCGGCCAGTCCTCGCGCGGCAGGTCCATGATGCGGCCCGCGGTGGCCATCGGCATGACCATCATGTTGGCGGCGAAGTCGTACGGCTCACCGGACAACGCGGGCGCCAGCACCCGCCGCACCTCTTCGCGGATCGCCTCGCGGTAGCGCTCGATCGCCTTGGGCGCCAGCGCGCGCTGCAGCGGTACCCGCATGCGGGTGTGCCGCGGCGGGTCGGTGGCCGCCATCTGGCGCCCGCGGGCCGGGTCGTCCTTGCCCAGCAGGAACAGCATCGTGCCGCGCTGGGAGGTGAACTTCGTGTGGTCGCGCAGCACGAGGTCCGCGTCGGCCATCTTCGTCACCGACCAGAACCCGAGCTCGTCGCCGACGGCCTGCCAGCGCAGCGGGTCGCGCCGGCGCATGGCGTGCCAGATCGCGTGCGGTTCGCCGTCGCCGTAGAGCGTCGAGTCGATGAAGTCCACCGCGTCCAGATCGATGGCGTCGGGGTCGGTAGGCCTGTTGAGTCGCATCGGGTTCTGCCTTTCCGGGAAGGGTGCGGGGTCAGGCCTGCTCGACCGTTTCCGCGAGTTCGGCGATGGTCGGCCGGAGGTAGAGGGTCTGCGCGGACAGCTCGACCGAGAGCTCGTCCTGCAGCCGGGTGATCAGCTCGCCCGCCATCAGCGAATGGCCGCCGAGTTCGAAGAAGTCGTCCTCGACGCCGATGGGTTCGATGCCGAGCACCTCGCCCCAGAGCCGGGTGAGGTAGCGCTGGGTCGATGTGGCGGGTGCCACGTACTCGCCGCCGACGTCGCGCGGCAGCCGGTCGGCCGAGGGCAGCGCGGCGCGGTCGACCTTGCCGTTGCGGTTGAGCGGCAGTTCCTCGACCGCGATCACCGCGAACGGCACGAGGTAGGCGGGCAGCCGGTCGCGCAGCCCGTCGCGCAGGCCCTCGAGCTCGTCGGCGGGGTCGGCCGGGGTGACGTAGGCGAGCAGCCGCTTGCCGCCCGCCGAGTCGGGCTGGGTCACCACGACCGCGTCGCGCACCCGCCCGTCGGCCACGATCGCCGCCTCGACCTCGCCGGGCTCGACGCGGTAGCCGTTGACCTTGACCTGGTGGTCGGCGCGGCCGAGGAAGTCGAGCGTGCCGTCGGGCAGCCAGCGGACCAGGTCGCCGGTCGCGTAGATCCGCTCCCCCGGCCGGGTCGGCAGCGGGCTGGGCACGAACGCCGCGGCGGTCGCGCCCGGGCGGTTGAGGTAGCCCTGGGCGAGCCCGGCGCCACCGGCGTAGAGCTGGCCCGGCACGCCGATCGGCACCAGCTGCAGGTCCGCGTCGAGCACGAGCACGCGGGTGCCGGTGATGGGCCGCCCGATCGGCACGGACCCGCCGGCCGGCCCGTCGGTGCTCGTCCAGCAGGCGGTGAACGTCGTGTTCTCGGTCGGGCCGTAGCCGTTGGTGAACGTCAGGCCGGGGTGGGCCTTGAGCAGCTTGCGCACGGCGTCGGCCTTGATCACGTCGCCGCCGGCCAGCACGTGCCGCAGCCCGGCGAACGCGCTCGTGCGGGCCGCCACCAGCTGGTGGAACAACCCCGCGGTGAACCACGCGACCGTCACGCCCTGCTCGGTGAGGAAGGTGGCCAGCTTGTCGGTGGTGACCGGCCCGGCCGGGAAGACCGCGAGGCGGCCGCCGTTGGTCAGCGGCGCCCAGATCTCCAGCGTCGAGGCGTCGAACGCGACCGGCGCGAGCTGCAGGAAGACGTCCGTGGCCCGGAATTCGGCCCATTCGCCGGGTCCGACGAGCCGGGCGACGGCCCGGTGCGGCACGGCGACACCCTTGGGCGTGCCGGTGGACCCGGACGTGTAGCTGACGTAGGCGAGGTCGCCGGCCGTGACCTCGACCGGGCGCCACCCTTCCGGTGCCGCGTCGACGTCTTCGCCGAGCACGAAGGCGCGCACGGTCCCGGGCAGCCGGTCACGCAGGGTTTCGTCGGCCAGTGCCACCGTGACGCCGGCGTCGGCGAGCAACGCGGCGACGCGGGCCGCCGGCGCCTCGACGTCGAGCGCGAGGTAGGCGCCACCGGCCTTGAGCACGCCCAGCAGGCCAGCGATCAGCGCGGCCGAGCGCACCCCCAGCACGGCGACGACGTCGCCGGGGCGCACCCCGGCACCCGCCAGCCGGGCGGCCTCGGCGTCGGCCGCGGCCTCCAGTTCCCGGTAGGTCAGCGTGGTTTCCCCGGCGGCCACGGCCACGGCCACGGCGTCCGGCGACAACCGGGCCTGCTCGGCGACCAGCGCGTGCACCGGCCGTCCTTCGGGACGGGCGCCCCCGTGGCCGCCGAAGGCGGTCACCCACGAGACCGCATCGGCGTCGGCGAGGTCCACTGTGGACAGCGGACGGCCGGGCCGGGCGGTGATCTCCGCGAGCGCCCGCCCGGCGAGCGTGCCCAGCGGGCCTTCCGCGCCGGTGAGGTGGACGCCGTCCGCGGTCGCCCGCAGCACCGGTGTCGCGGCTTCGTCGTCCCAGCCGCCGTCAACGCGGTAGGTCAGGTCCGGCGTGGCGCCGTCGTCGGGCCGCGCGGTGGCGATCCGGGCGACCAGGTCGGCCGCCGACGGGTCGTCGGACAGGTCGAGCGGCAGCACGCCGCGCAGGCTGTCGACGTGGACGGTCTCCTGGGTGGTGAGCCGGTGCAGGGCGGTGACCACGGCGGCCAGCGCCCAGTCACCGGGCGGCACCGCGCCACCGGGCAGCGCCAGCGCGCGTGAGGTGGGGTTGACGAGCGTGGTCATGCGATCTCCTCCAGCCGGGCCTGTGGGTGGTGCAGGACTTCGTGCAGCAGGTGCCGGTACCGCTCGCCCAGCTCGGCTGCTTCCACCGGGCCGAACGCGGCCAGCCGGTGGTTGACGAACACGTACGAGCCGGCCGCCGATTCGGTGACGCGGACGGTCAGCGCGTTCAGGGCGTGGTCCCAGCGGACCGGCCACAGCTCGCCGCGCAGCCCGTCGCCCGACACCGCCACGGCCGGGTCCTCGTCCTGCTGGAACAGCACGCGGAACAGCCCGGCCGGGTCCTGCCCGGCGAGCTCGGCGATCCGCTCGAACGGCAGCTCGTGGTGGGCCAGGTCCGCGGCGACGCGGTCGCGGACCGCGGCCAGGTGCTCGGCGAACGGCGTCCGCTCGTCGACCTCGGCGCGCAGCGGCAGGTAGTTCAGGTGCGCACCGATCAGGCCGTCGACCTCGCGCCGGTCGCGGCGGGTGACCGCCGTGGCGGCCACGACGTCGGACTGCCCGGCCTGCCGCGCGAGCAGCAGCGTGAAGACGGCGAAGGTGAGCACGAACAACGTGGTGCCGTGCCGCTCGGCCAGCGCCCGCAGCCCGGCCACCAGGTCGTCGTCGAGCGGGATCCGGTGGGTGCGGCCCTCGCTGTCGCCCGCCTGCGGCAGGCGCGACGGCGAGAGCGCCGACATCCGTTGCCGCCAATAGGTTTCCAGCTCCGGACGGTCCTGGGCGTCGTCCCAGACGGAGACGTCGGCGTTCTGGACGCGCAGCGGCGGGAGCAGGTCCGCACCACCCGCGTAGAGCGTGTAGAGCTCGGCGGCGAAGATCTCCATCGAGCGGACGTCGCTGACGCTGTGGTGCAGGACGAAGACGACCCGGTGGTCGTCCGCGGCGACCCGCAGCACGGCCAGCCGCACCAGCGGCCCGGCCGCGAGGTCGAACGGCGCGTCCACCACGGCTTTCGCGGCGGCTTCGGCCTCGTCCTCGGTGACGTCCAGCAGCGGCACGGTCAGCTCGGCGGCGGGCCGGACGACCTGCCACAGCTCGCCGTCCGCCTGCTCGAAGACCGTGCGCAGGGCCTCGTGCCGCTCGGCGAGCGCGGTGAGCGCCCGTTCCAGCCGGGGCACGTCGAACCCGCCGCGCAGCCGCAGGCCGCCGACCGTGGTGAAGGCGGCCCGGCCCGGCAGTTCCCGCTGCAGCGACCAGAACCACCGCTGCGACGGCGACGCCGGGACGCGCAGCGGCCGGTCGTCGCGCGGCAGCACGGGAATGCCGTCGGTCGGGCCGTCCGCGGTGATCCGCGCGGCGAGGGCCGCGATCGTCGGCTCGCCGACGAAGAAGAGCCGCAGCGGCAGCACCACCCCGAACGCCGCCTCGATCTCGGCGATCATCCGGACCGCCAGCAGCGAGTGGCCACCGATCTCGAAGAGGTTGTCGTGCACGCCGATCCGGTCGCGGCCGAGCAGGCCGGACCAGATGACCGCGAGTTCCCGCTCGGTGTCGTCGCGCGGGGCGACGTGCTCGCGCCGCGGTGCCTCGACGGTGTGGTCGCCGAGCGCCTTCCGATCGATCTTCCCGTTGGCGGACAACGGGAAGTCCGCCAACGGCACGAGCAGCGCGGGCACCATCCACTCGGGCAGCCGCGCGGCCAGGAACTTCCGCAGCTCGTCCTCGGCCAGGTCGCCCCGGGGCACGAAGTAGCCGATCAGGCGGGTGCCGCCGGCGGGGTCGGGCCGGGCGAGCACCGCGGCGCCGCCGACGTCCGGGTGGCTCGCCAGCGCCGCCTCGACCTCGGCCGGTTCCACCCGGTAGCCGCGGATCTTGACCTGGTCGTCGGTGCGGCCGACGAACCGGATCCGGCCGTCGGCGCCGAGGCGGACCGCGTCGCCGGTGCGGTACAGGCGTTCGCCGGGGCCGCCGAACGGGTCCGGCACGAACCGCTCCGCGGTCAGCGCCGGGCGCCGGTAGTAGCCGCGGCCGACCCCGTGGCCGCCGAGGTACAGCTCGCCGGGCACGCCGGCGGGCACGGGCTCGAGCCAGTCGTCGAGCACGTAGGTCCGCACACCCGGTACCTGGCGCCCGATCGGGACCACCGCGGCCGGGTCGTCACCCGCGCCGAACTCGAGTTCCTCCACCGTGGACGTGCACGCGGCCTCGGTGACGCCGTAGACCTGCACGAGCCGGACCGGCAGGTCACGCCAGGCGGCCAGGCTTTGCCAGCTCGGAGCGACCTCGCTGCCGAAGATGACCGTGCGCAGCGTCGGCGGCAGCGCGGCCAGGTCGCGCCCGGTCCAGGACAGCAGCCGGGACGGCGTGGTCGAGATCGTCGTGGTCTCCGTGGCGGCGATCAGCGCGAACAGCTCGTCGGTGCCGACCGGCGCGGCGCCGTCCGGCAGCGCGACCGAGCCGCCCGCCACCAGGTGCGGGAAGACCTCCTCGGCGACGACGTCGAACCCGATCGGCGCGAGCTGCAGCGCCCGGTCACCGGGGCCGAACCCGAGCCGCGCCGACAGCGCGGCGGCCAGGGTGGCCAGGCCGCGGTGGCTGTTCATCACGCCTTTCGGCGCGCCGGTCGAGCCGGAGGTGTAGATGACGTACGCCAGGCCGTCCATCGTGGCCGACGACAGGAACGGCCCGGCGTGCTCGGGCACGTCCGCCAGCAGGATCCGCTGCGGGCCCTCGGGCGTGGCCTGGGCCGCGGTGGTCACGACGAACTCCGGCCGGGCGTCGGCGAGGATGTGCTCGATCCGCGCGGCCGGGTACGCCGGGTCCAGCGGCAGGTAGGCCGCGCCGGACTTGAGGATGCCGAGGAAGGTCGCGATCAGGTCCGGCGAACGGTCCAGCAGCACCGCGATCAGCGTTTCCGGCCCGGCGCCCCGGGCACGGACGTGCCGCGCGACGGCGTCGGCCCGCTCGTCCAGCTCGCCGTAGGTCAGGGTGCTCGCCCCGCAGACGATCGCGGGTGCGTCCGGGCACTGCGCCGCGAGCCGCTCGAACGTCTTGTGCACCGGCTCGGCGGGCGGCGCGGACGCCGGGTTCCCGGCCCGCACCAGCAGGTCCCGCTCGTACTCGGACAGCATCGGCAGCCGCGAGAGCCGCAGCGCCGGGTTGCTCGCGATCGCGCCGAGCAGGGTCCGGAAGTGGACGGCCATGCGCGTCACGGTCGCTTCGTCGAACAGCTCGGTGCTGTACTCCAGCGCGCCGAGGAAGCCGTCCGGCCCGGCCGGCGCGATGTCCAGCGAGAGGTCGAACTTCGCCGTGCGGGTGGCGACGTTGAGGACGCTGAAGGCCAGCTCGCCCGCCCGCCACTCGTCCATCGGGATGTTCTGGAACGACAGCATGACCTGCGCCAGCGGTCCGCCGAGCCCGGTGTAGCGCTCGGGCCGCAGCCGTTCCACGAGCTTGTCGTAGGGCAGGTCCTGGTTCGCGAACCCGCCGCGGCACGTGCCGATCGAGCGTTCGAGCAGTTCCTCGAACGTCGGGTCGCCGCCGGTGTCCAGCCGCAGCACCAGCGTGTTGACGAAGAACCCGATGAGCCCGGCCACCTCGGGCCGGGTGCGGCCCGCCACCGGCGTCGCCACGGTGAAGTCGGTGCTGCCGGAGTAGCGCGACAGCAGGACGCCGAACGCGGCCAGCAGCAGCATGAACGGGCTGCCGCCGCGCTCGCGGGCGAGCCGGTCCAGGCGGGCCATCAGCGGGCCCGGGAGGTCGAAGTGGTGGGTCGCGCCCGCCGACGACGGCTCCTGCGGCCGCGGCCGGTCGGTGGGCAGCTGCAGCGGGACGAGCCCGGCCAGCCGCTCCGCCCAGTAGTCCACGAGCTTGTCGAGCGCGTCGCCGGCCAGCGTGTCCCGCTGCCACACCGCGTAGTCCGCGTACTGGATCGGCAGCTCCGGGAAGTCCGGCTCGACGCCGGCCAGGTACGACTCGTACGCGGCCGAAAGCTCCTGGAACAGGATCGCCGAGGACCAGCCGTCGGTGACGATGTGGTGCATCACCAGCACGCAGACGTGCTCTTCCGCAGCCAGCCGCAGCAGCGTCATCCGCAGCAGCGGCCCGGTCGCGAGGTCGAACGGCCGCCCGATCTCCGCGGCGACGGCGTCGTCGAGCCGGTCCGGCTCGATGTCGACCACCGGGAGCGGCACGGCCAGCTCGGGCAGGATGTGCTGCACCGGGTCGTAGCCGTCGAAGTGGAACACCGTGCGCAGCGCCTCGTGCCGGGCCACGACCAGGTTCAGCGCGCGTTCCAGCGCGGCGGTGTCGAGCGGGCCGCGCATCCGCACCGCGGCGAGCACGTTGTACGTCGGCTGGCCCGGATCGGCCTGGTCGAGCAGCCACAGGCTCTGCTGCGCGAACGAGGTGTCCATGGCCACGAGCGAGGTGGTCATCGCCGGGTCCCTCCCGCGCCCGCGGGTTCCGCGCGGCGCTTGCGGTAGCTGTCCCGGTCGACGCGTTTGATCGGGGCCGTCGCGGCCGAGGGGCCGCTTTCGGCGAGCGCGCCGTCGACGTACTCGGCGACCGAGGCCACCGTCGGCGACTCGAAGAGCCGGCCCAGCGGCAGCTCGACGTCGTAGACCGCGCGCACCCGCTCGACCACCTCGGCACCCATCAGCGAGTGGCCGCCGAGCGAGAAGAAGTCGTCGAACACGCCGATCCGGTCCAGGCCCAGCGCGTCCGCCCAGATTTCGGCGATCCGCCGCTCGGTCTCGGTGCTCGGCTCGCGAGACGCCTTGGCCTCTTCGCGGGCGCTGCGGTCCGGTTCGGGCAGCCCCGCGGTGTCCACCGCGCCGTCGGCCCGCAGCGGCCACTCGCGCAGCACCACGACCTCGGCGGGCAGCGCGTGGCTCGGGTGCCGTTCGCGCAGGCTCTTGGCCAGCGCGGGCACGGTCGCCTTGACGCGGATGGCGCGCCGCGGGTCGTTCGCCGGCGCGGCCGCCGCCGGGGCGGGCCGGTCGAGGATGGCCGCGAGCCGGTCCAGCGGGTCGCCCTCGCGGGCCAGCACCAGGTCGACTTCGGCGCCGCGCGGCGAACCGGCGAGGGCCTCGTAGCCGAATTCGGCGGCCAGCGCCAGCAGCGCGGGCAGCTCGACCGGTGCCCCGGGTTCGCCGAGCACCGGCCGGGCCGCGTCGAGCAGGTCGCCGACGGTGTCGACGAGCTCGCCCGCCAGCAGCCGGACCGCGGCGAGTTCCGCGGTCAGCCACGCGTCCGGCACGCCGGTGAGCACGAGCCGCGGCACGCCGTCGGCCAGCCGGGCCCGCACGTCGGCCGCGGTGAGGCCGTCGGCGGTCCAATCGAGCGTCTCCGCCTCGGGCGCCGCCTCGTGGGCGCCGACCCGGAACAGGACGTCGTAGCGGTACCCGGTCAGCTCGTTGTGGTGGCGTCCGGTGCGGGGCAGCACGGTGACGCCGGTGATGCCGTCGACCGCGGCGGCCAGCTCGTCGAACAGCGCGGGGTCGAGGACCAGGTCCTCCTCCAGCTCGGTCCGGGCCTGGATCGCCTGGCGCAGCCGGGAAACCGGGGTCGCCGGGGCCAGCCGTCCGGTTTGGACGGACAGGTGCAGGGCGGGCAGCAGCGGCAGGCTGCGGACGTCGCCGACGTAGATCGTCCCGCCGGGACGCACCACCCGGACCGCCTCGGTCAGCACGCGGCGCAGGTAGTCCGGTTCCGGGAAGTACTGGGCGAGCGAGTTGACCACGACCGCGTCGAACTGGCCGTCCGCGAACCCGCTGAAGTCGTCGGCGGGCTGCTCGCGCAGCTCGACGGACTGGGCCTTGGTCGCCAGCCACTGCTCGTGCTCGCGGATGTGCCCGAGCGCGCGGGCGGACAGGTCGGTCGCGGCGTAGGAGTCGCAGCGCATCGCCAGCCGGAAGAGCAGCTGGCCGTTGCGGCAGCCGACCTCCAGGACCGTCGCCGGACGCAGGCTCGAGATCCGGCGCAGCGTCAGGTCCGACCACTCCCGCATCTCCTCCGGCGAGACGTACTCGCCGGTCGAGCGGCTGTTCCAGCCGGCGGTGTTGACCGTCGGGTCGTCCTCGGCGCCGCGGCCGGTGTAGGTCTGCTCGAACTCCTTGCGCCAGCGCGCCCGCTTGACCACGTCCGGCACGTTCGTGCGCCGGTTCCGGGCGGTGTCCCGCAGCGAGACGTAGGCCAGCAGCTCCGGGCCGCCGGGTGCCTCGTCGTCGACCACCACGCTCGCGCGGTCGACGTCCTCGTTCTCGGTCAGGGTCGCGAGCAGCTCGTCCGCCTCGACGCGGCGGCTCGCCACGCGCAGGGCGGCGGGCACGAGGCCGACGTGGCCGTCGGCGTGCAGGCGCGCCCGCAGACCGGTGCGCTGCAACGGAACTCCGTCGAACGGATCGGCGACCGGCTCGCCCGCCGCCGGCGCGGCCAGGAAGAGCTCCCCGGCGACGCCGGGCGCGACCGGACGGCCGTTCGCGTCCAGCACGCGCATCCGGACGTCGGAGGTCGCGCGGCCGTCGGTGACGACGACGCGGTCCAGCCCGGGCACGCCCGGCCCGTGCAATTCCGACAGCTTCGTGCCGGGCAGGGCCGCGCGCAGGTCCTTGGCCAGCGCGGACCACAGCTCGCCGACCGCGACCAGTTCACGCAGGCTCCGCGGCGGTTCGGCGACGAGCGGGGGCAGCACGGCGGGCGGCAGCTCGGCGACGGTGACGCGCTCGGTGTCGATGAGCCCGGTCAGCGGCTCGCCGACGCCGATCAGCAGCCGTGCGCCGGCGGCCAGCGCGGTCAGCCAGCGGGCGGACGCCAGGTCAAGGTCCGAAGGACCCGCGAAGAGCACGGTGTCCTCGGCGGTGCAGCCGAGCCGGGCCGCGCCGTGGCGGAGGCGCTCCAGCACTTCGGCGTGCGAACGTCCGGGCAGGGCCGGGGTTTCGGGCGTGACGACGTGGTCCGGGCGCGCCGCCCGCCGGGTCGTCAGGCCGTCCTCGTCCACGAAGGACACGTCGATCTTGGCGCCGCCGAGCAGGCCGGGGTGCCAGTGTCCGGACCCGGTCAGCACCAGCGTGGCACCGCTGTCGCGCAGCGCCGCGCGGACGTCCTTGCGCGGGTGCGCCGGGTTCAGCGTCGTGACCCGCGTCCCCGCCTTGAACCCCGCGAGCACGGCCACGACGAGGTCGGCGGACGGCGGCAGGTGGACGGCGAGGTCGGTGACGCCCAGCTCGAGCAGGTGCCGGGCGAGCCCGTTGGCCCGCTCGTCGAGTTCGCGGCGGCTGAGCCGGTCCGGCCCGCACACGACCGCTTCGGCGGCCGGCTCCGCGTCGGCGTGACCTTCGATGACGCCGTGCACGGTGGCTGCTTCAACCGTCTCTTGCGGCGAAGGAAGCCCTGCGGCGGCGACGAAGTCCCGCTGCGCGGTGCCGAGCAGCGGCAGCGCGGCGGCCGGGCTGTCCGGCTCCGCCACGGCGGCTTCGAGCACCGTGGCGAAGGCGTCGAGGACCTGCTCGACGACGTCCTGGGTGAACAGGTCGGTCGAGTAGTAGACCGGCCCGCTGATCCCGCCGTCCTCGTCGACGCCGAGGTCGATCTCCATGTCGAAGCGCACGGTGCCGGTGCTCAGCGTCTGCACCTCGAAGGTGACGCCGGAGAGCTCGACGCTGGAACGCGGCTCGTTGTGCAGGCCCAGCTGGTGGCGGATGAGCGGCACGTGCGAGGTCGCGTCGCGGGCCGGGTTGACCGCCTCGACCATGGTCTCGAACGGCACTTCCTGGTTCTCGTACCCGCCGTGGCACAGCTCGCGCGCCCGGCGCAGCACTTCGCGGAAGGTCGGCGTGCCGGAGAGGTCCATGCGCAGCGGCAGCGTGTTGACGAAGCAGCCGATCAGCGATTCCAGCTCGGCGCGGGTCCGGTTGGCGATCGGGCAGCCGATGACCGCCTCGGTCTGGTCGGACCAGCGGGTCAGCACGATCGACAACGCCGACAGCAGCACCATGTACGGCGTCGCTTGCTCGGTGTCGGCCAGCTCGCGAATCCGGCGGCACAGCGCGGGCGGCAGCCGGAACTGCAGCGAGGCACCGTCCCAGGACAGGTCGAGCGGGCGGCGCTTGCCGATCCACGGCAGGTCGAGCAGCCCGGCGCCGGCCAGGCTCTCCTTCCAGTAACCGAGCTTGCGGTCGAGCACCTCGCCGCTGAGCAGGTCCCGCTGCCAGGCCGCGAAGTCGCCGTACTGCACTTCGAGCTCCGACAGCGGCGACGGGAGGCCCTGCGCGAACGCGCCGTAGAGCAGGCCGATCTCCTTGAGCAGCAGGTTGACCGACCAGCCGTCGGTGGCGATGTGGTGCTGCACCAGCACCAGCCGGTAGTCCTCGTCGCCGGTGCGGACCAGCCGCGGCCGCAGCATCAGGTCGTGGCCCAGGTCGAACGGGCGGGACGTCTCGGCGCGGCAGAACGTCTCGACGGCCCGGTCGCGCTCGTCCTCGGGCAGCGCGCGCAGGTCCTCTACCGGCAGTTCGAGCCGCGGCGCGGGCCGCACGCGCTGGACCGCGCGGCCGTCGATCTGCGCGAAGGTGGTGCGCAGGACTTCGTGACGGCGCACGACTTCTTCCAGCGCGCGCCGCAGCACCTCGCGGTCCACCGGGCCGCGCAGCCGGGCGACGCCGGCGACGTTGTAGATCGTGGAGTTGGGCTGCAGCCGGTCGAAGAACCAGATCCGTTGCTGCATCAGCGAAAGCGGAAGCGCGTCCCGGTCGCCGGACACCACGCCGACGCGGGCGGCCGTGGGCGCCACGCCGCGGGCGTCGAGGAGCTGTTCGAGCAGCCGCCTGCGTTCAGGCGTCAGGGTTGCCGATCGCATGTCGTCCCTTCCGGTTCAGTTCGAGATGGCAGGCGTGCGGTCGCGCCCGCGCGTGCGCAGCGCCTCGGCGAGGTCGCGGCGCAGCCTGCTCAGCACCGTTTCCACGTGGTCCTGGACGAAGAAGTGGCCGCCGGGGAAGGTGCACGTGCCGAAGTCGCCGTCGCTCTCGATGACCCAGCCCGCGGCCTGCTCGGCGTCGACCCGGGGGTCGTCGGCGCCGAGGTAGGCCCGGACCGCGCAGCCCAGCCGCGGGCTCGCGTCGACGTCCCGGTGGGCGATGGCTTCGAGGTCGGCGCGGACGACCGGCCGAATCATGCCGAGGTACTCGTCGTTGCCGAGGATGTCCGGCGGCGTGCCGCCGACCTTCGTGAGGAAGTCGAGGATGCCTTCGTCGGTCATCCGCGTGACGTAGTCCGGCACCGACGGGCGGTCGGGCGACATGCAGCCGGCGGCGACGAGCAGCAGCGGGCGCCACTCCCGCTCGACCAGCAGCGCCCGGCACAGCTCGGCGGCGACCAGCGCGCCCATGCTGTGGCCGAACACGACCAGCGGCCGGTCCAGCAGCGTCCGGACCTCCGGGAGCATGCCCTCGATGAGCGCGGACAGGTCGTCGATCGGGGTCTCGGTCAGCCGGTCGCCGTGGCCGGGCAGTTCCACGGCCACCACGCCGACGTGGGCGGGCAGCAGGCCGGCCCAGCGCCGGTACGGCCGGGCGCTGCCGCCGGCGGGCGGCAGGCACAGCACCCGCACCGCCTCGTCGCCGGCCGAGTGGTCGCGTAGCCATTCCATGACGATCACCCCGTGAATCGTGGCCGGTTTCGTCCCGGCCTGCTGGACATCAAACTTCCGCATTTCCCGACGGCCCGGTAGTCGGGGAGTTCCCCGACTACCGCGCCGATTCAGGGACGCAATTCCAGTTTCTGCTGCGTGTTCGCCTCGACGGCGGCCGCGGAAAACGGCCACGCCAGGCTTTCGCCGCGCAACCACAGCGCGGTCTGGTCGGCGTAGGTCTCGGCGGTGGCGTGCCCGGACGCGCCGCTCTGGTTGATCCAGCGCGAGCCGTCGAGGTCGGCCAGGTCCACCACCATCCGCATGGACGGCGCCATCGTGACGTCGTACCCGGTGCCCGCGTCCCAGCTGGTCGCGTCCACCGCTTCGGAACTGCCGCCGGTGGGGTACGGGCCTTCGTTGAGCAGCCACTGCACGGGCGCGGGACCGCCGGTGCCCAGCGTCTGGTTCTTGAACGTCACCTGGTGCAGGTCGCCCCAGCGCCAGGACGCGGGATCGTCACCCAGCTTGCCGCGCAGTTCCCGGTCGGCGTCCTGCAGCGCCGCCCGCAGCACGTCGTCCCTTGTGGACAGGTGCCGGGGGTCGGTCGCGTTGCGCCACAACGGGTCGTCGGGCTTGGCCAGCATCCGGCGCACGATGTCGAACCAGCGCCCGCCGCCGGACTGCGTGGCCTTCGCGGGCGTCTTCGCGAGATCGTCGGTGAAGGTCAGGCGGAGCAGGTTGCG
The DNA here is from genome assembly GCF_046549135.1 of Amycolatopsis sp. lyj-23. Taxonomy (NCBI): domain Bacteria; kingdom Bacillati; phylum Actinomycetota; class Actinomycetes; order Pseudonocardiales; family Pseudonocardiaceae; genus Amycolatopsis; species Amycolatopsis sp. lyj-23. The sequence continues at coordinate 33,519 of NZ_JAJPWN010000001.1, forward strand.
CCAGACGGCGTTGAAGTACGCCGCGGGCGCCGAGCCCGCCGGTTGCGAGAAGTCCCAGCCGCGCAACAGGTCCTGCGCCTGCCGTGCCGGTCCCGCGTCGACGCGCAGGAGGTACGGCACGAGGTCGGGCGCGTTGGTGTTGAAGGTGTCGAGCTGGATCTTCTGCATGGCGGCGACGTCGAGTTTGCCGGGGCGCGTGACGAGGTCGGTGATCCGCTGGGCGCGGTAGCCGGGTTCCCAGTAGCGGCCGAGGAAGTACGGGTAGCCGGGACCGGCCACGGCGTTGTTCGCCGAGACGATGTAGCCCTGCGGCGGGTTGAGCACGCGCGGCAGCTGGTCGAAGGCGAGGAACCCGGTCCAGTCGTGCGTGCCCGTCCAGCCCGGCGACGGGTAGCTGCCGTCGCCGCCGGCGCGCACCGGCATCCGGCCGGTCATCTGGTAGCCGATGTTGCCCGCGCGGTCCGCGTACAGGAGGTTCAGCGAGGGCGCGGTGAACTGCGCGAGCGCCGCGCGGAACTGCGTCCAGTCCGCCGCCGCGTCGAGCTGGAAGACCGCGTCCATGGTCCGGCCCGGATCCAGCGCGCTCCAGCGCAGCGCGACCTGGTACGGACCCGGTCCGGCACCGGGGCTGCGTCCGCGGGTGCCCGCCGACGCCGTGTCCGCCAGCGCGTCCGAAAGCAGCGGGCCGTGCACGGTGGACCGGACGGTGAAGGTCACCGGCTCGCCGCCGCCGACCTCGATCACCTCCTGCCGGGTCTCGACCGGCAGCTGCCTGCCCTGGTTGAGGTAGGTGCCGCCGGTGACCTGCTCGAGGAAGAGGTCCGAGTCGTCGGCGCCGAGGTTGGTGAAGCCCCAGGCGATGTCGCGGTTGTGGCCGGCGAGCACGCCCGGCACACCGGAGAAGGTGAACCCGGTGACGTCGAACGGGCAGCTCGCGGTCACGGTCACGCAGTGCAGGCCGGCCTGGTACCACACGCCGGGCGCCGACTGCGGCAGGTGCGGGTCGTTGGCCAGGATCGGCAGCCCGGTCGTCGTCCGGCTGCCCGCCACGACCCAGGCGTTGGACCCGATCCCCTCCCCCGACGGCCCGAGCACCGCGCTCAGCGTCGACCGCAGCTTCGCCAGCCCCGCCGGCAGCCCGGCGGTCGAACCGCCGCCCGCGGGGGTGGTCGACACCGGGTTCGCCGACGACGGGACGACGGCCGGGAACCGCGCGTAGTCGTACGGCGGGTACAGCTGGTCGACCTGGGCGGCCGGCAGCGCCGACGCCAGCAGGGCGCGCTGGGTCTCGTCGTCGACGCCGTAGTTGAGGCTCCAGGCCATCGCCTTGAACCAGGACACCGAGTCCGCGGGTGTCCACGGCTGCGGCGCGTAGTCCGGCGTGGCGAGCCCGAGGATCGGGTATTCGACGCCGAGCGAGCCGCCTTGGTGGCCGCCGAGGTAGGCGTTCACCCCGTCCGAATAGGCCTGCAGGTAGCCGCGGGTGGCCGGGGAGAGCAGGCCGATCTCCTGCTGCGCCACGCGGTACCAGCCCATGGTCCGCACGACCTTGTCCGTCTCGATCTGGCTCTTGCCGAACATCTCCGACAGCCGGCCGCCCGCGATGTGGCGCCGCACGTCCATTTCCCAGAACCGGTCCTGCGCGTGGACGTACCCCTGGGCGAGGAACAGGTCGTGCGCGTCCGACGCGTAGATCTGCGGGATCCCGTTGCCGTCGCGCAGGATCCGGACCTGGCCGTGCAATCCGGAGAGCTGCACTTCGCCGGCGGTGTCCGGGAAGGAGTCGCGCACGAGCCACATCCCGTACCCACCGGCCCCGACGACCAGCGCGATCACCGTGCCGAGGGCGACGTAGGCCGCGGTCCGCAGCTTGCGGCGCCGCCGCGGCGGGACCTCTTCGCCGGCCAGGCGCGCGCGGATGTCGCGTTCCCGCATGGAGTTCATCGCGAGCAGCCAGCCGATCAGCAGCACGACGGCGCCGGCCAGGAACGGCGCGCGCAACCCGAGCCACTGGGCGAGCACGCCGCCCAGCACCGCGCCGAGCGGCCCCATGCCGACGGCGAAGAAGCGGTAGGAGGCGTTCACCCGGCCCACCAGGTGCTCGGGCACCAGCAGCTGCCGCAGCGAAACCCCGAGGACGTTCGTGATGCCCACGGCGGCGCCGACCGCGGTCAGCGCGATCGCGGCGACCAGCGCGTCCGACGTCGTCCCGGCGACGACGAAGGCCACCGGTGCCAAGGCGAACGAGAGCTGCAGCGACCGGCCGCGGCCGACCCGCGCGGCCAGCGCGGGCGCGCCGAGCGTGCCGGCGAGCCCGCCCAACGCGACGACGCCGAGGAGCAGGCCGTACGCGAGGTGGCCGACGTGCAGGACTTCGTAGGCGTAGAGCACGGCGATCGACAGGACGGTCATCACCGCGAGGTTGGTCAGCCCGGCCAGCAGGCAGAGCGAGCGCAGCAGCCGGTTGCGCCAGAGCCAGCTCAGGCCGTGCCCGATGTCGGCGAGCATGTTCGTCCGCGGCGCGGGGGCGACCTTCTTGCGGGCCACCGCGGCGATCCCGAAGACGGCCACGGCCGAAACGACGAAGGACACCGAGTCCGCGAAGAACGGCGTGCCCGCCGGCAGCGAGAACAGCACCGCGCCCAGCGGCGGGCCGATCAGCTCCATGGTGATGAGCTGGGCGGCCTGCACGCGGCTGTTGGCCGTCTCCAGCTTCTCGCGGTCGACCAGGTCGGGCACGATCGCCAGCGCCGCGTTGTCGCGCAGCGTCTGCACGGTGCCGAGCAGGAAGTTGACGACCGCCAGCAGCGCAATGGACGCCGCCCCGGCCGCGACGGACACTGCGAACACCCCGACCGCGACCGCGCTGACGACGTCGGTCAGCCACAGCACGCGGCGCCGGTCGGGCCAGCGGTCGGTCAGCGCCCCGGTGAACGGCCCCGCGACCAGCCACGGCAGGCCGCCCGCCAGCGTCACCACGGCCACCGCGACCGGTTCCCGGGTCAGCGCCGCCGCCAGCAACGGCAGCGCGCCGATCCGGATGCCGTCGCCGATGCCGGACACCAGTGCCGACCACCAGAGCCGCCAGAACGACCGGCGTGTGGCCGACGGCGCCTCGACGATGTCCACCATTGCGGATCCCTTCCGTCCCGACCGGGCTGTCCCGGCTTCCGACGGTGTCAGATCCACCCGCATCCGAACGGCGGCGGCGCTGGACCTCCTGTCAGGGAGATCCCCGACACGGCTCAGCCGGGACGCGGGACGACGAGCTCCATGTGCATCGAGTCGGTGGACTCGCCGGTCCAGGCAACGCCGAGGTCGAAGCCGTGCTGCGCCGGCGCGACCGGGAATTCCGCGGCGAAGTGCTCGCGTCCCGCCACCGGGTCGTGGGGGTTGAAGCAGCCCTGTCCCGGGCAGCGCCGGGGCCGCCCCGTGCACGGCGACCCCGCCGCAGGCAACACTTCCGGCGGCAGGCCGCCCCACGACCGTGGCCGCACAGCCCGCGGCGGCGACCGGAGCAACACCCCGCCACCCCGAGCGCGGCGACCCCGCCGCAGGCAACACTTCCGGCGGCAGGCCGCCCCCACGACCGTGGCCGCACAGCCCGCGGCGGCGACCGGAGCAAACGCTCCACCGCCCCGTGCACGGCGACCCCGCCGCAGGCAACACTTCCGGCGGCAGGCCGCCCCACGACCGTGGCCGCACAGCCCGCGGCGGCGACCGGAGCAAACGCTCCACCGCCCCGAGCGCGGCGACCCCGCCGCAGGCAACACTTCCGGCGGCAGGCCGCCCCCACGACCGTGGCCGCACAGCCCGCGGCGGCGGCCGGAGCGAACGCTCCACCGCCCCGTGCACGGCGACCCCGCCGCAGGCAACACTTCCGGCGGCAGGCCGCCCCACGACCGTGGCCGCACAGCCCGCGGCGGCGGCCGGAGCAACACCCCGCCACCCCGAGCGCGGCGGCCTCGCCGCAGGCAAGACTCCCGCCCGGCAGACCGCCGCCGCGGTCGGGCGCCGGATTGCTGCCGGACCGTCCGGAACATCCCCGCACCCTGCCGCCACCTCTCCCCGACACGGCGTGGCGAACCGGTGCCACCCCCGGCGAAGCGGGTAGAAGTGAACGGTTTTCAGGTCCCCCACCCCGGGCGGAGTCCCCGCCGCACCCAGGAGATCCCGTGTCCTCTCTCCGTTCCCCCGCCGGCCGGTGGCGAGCCGTCGCCGTGCTCACCGCCGCACTGGCGCTCGCCGGTTGCCGCCCCTCCACCACGGCGGCACCGGCCCCGGCGCCGACCGGCGCGGCCACCGGCGGGCTGCCTGCCGGCAGCTCCTCGTCGCCGATGCCCGGGCCGAGCAGCTGCAAGCTCGGCCACCAGGACGGCCAGCCGCTGCCCGACCCGCACTGCACGCCCGGCGCCGTGAACCCCGCGGTGCGCCAGGACTCCATCGCGGACACCATCTGCAAGTCCGGCTGGACCAAGACCGTCCGCCCGCCGACGTCGAAGACGAACGCGATGAAAGCCGCCTCCGCCCGGTCCTACGGCTTGACCCCGGGCGACAAGGGCGAATACGACCACCTCGTCAGCCTCGAGCTCGGCGGCGCTCCCGACGACCCGCGCAACCTCTGGGTCGAACCCGGCACGATCCCGAACCCGAAGGACGCCGTGGAGAACAAGCTGCACGCCGCGGTGTGCTCCGGCCTGATCCAGCTCGTCCCGGCGCAGCAGGCGATCGCCGCGGACTGGGTCACGGCGTTCGACACCGCCGGATTGCGCGTGGCCAACGGAAAAGTGTGCCTGCGCACCCAACCCGCCAAGTGCGTCTCGGGCGGTCGCGGGGACGAAGACGGCAGCTGAAGTGGTTCCGCGCCGGAGGCGGCGGGCTCGGTCACACCGCCTCCGGCGCGACGCTGTCAGCGCCGGCCGGCACCGGCTCTGCGCCGGGTGGCCCGGGTTCCCCGGACGGCCAGCGCGGCGCTCGACGCGGCCAGCACCAGGCCGAGCCCGCCGACGGCCCACCAGACCGGACCGCCACCCGCTCCGGCACCGGCCGGCGGCGCCACGGGCTGGACGAACCCGAGCTCGCGGTGCCCGGCCGGAGGAGTTCGTACCGCAAGGCGAGCGGTGCGCACGTGCGCCGGACCCGGAGTGACCGGCTGCGGTCCGGCGGCCGCGAGCGGGGGCGCGCAACTCGCCGCCGCCGCGAGAACCGCGGCGAGGACCGAAGAACGGGCGAGCCGGGTGACGGTGAGCTCCGCCCCTCGTGACGCCGGGGACGGTGCCGTCCCGCACCCACGGGAGAACGCATTCATGCGGGAACTCCAAAGAGGACTGTCCGGGGACCGGTGCCGGAGGAGCGGCGAGCCGGCTCGACGTGCGTCTCGCGCCGGCCCGTGGCCCGGGCGGCGGGAACCCGTCGAGTATGGGCCCGCGGTCAGCCGGTGATCCACCCGACGAAAGTCGGCTCCGGCGCGTGTTTGCGCCAGTGGCGCAAACACGTCACAGCCAGCCGGCCCGCGTCGCCTTCAGCGCCAGTTCGAACCGGCTGGCCGCGTCGGTGAGCTGCATCAGCCGCTCCACCGCGCGAGTGACGCTGCGCCGGCTGATCCCGAGGTCGCGGGCGGCGACTTCGTCGGTGACGCCGGTGGCGAGCAGGCCCAGCAGCTCCCGGTCGACGGGCCGCAGCCGGGCGGCCGGGGCGCCCCGCTCGGACAGCGATCCGGCGCGCTCCCAGTAGCTGTCGAACAACGCGGTCAACGCCGGCAACAGGCTGCACCGGCGGACCAGCAGCCCGCTGCGGTTGCGGTCGGTCTCCGCCGCGGTCAGCAGCACCATGGCGGCCCGGTCGTCGACGATCATGATCTTCGCCGGCACCGACGAGCTGACCCGCGCCTGCTCGCCCGCGGCTATGCAGGGCGCGATGTTCGCCCGGTAGAAGGCCGGGTCCGCCACGGACGACCGCGTGTAGACGACCCGGTAGCGGACGGACCGCCGCAGGTTGGCGATCTCGATCGGGTTGGCCAGGTCGACCGCGCCGTAGGGCGGCGCGTCCAGGCTGCGGACCTGCTCGACGGCGCTCTGCTCCAGCTCGTCCACCGCCTGCCGCAGCCGAGGCCCGTCGACGACCTCGACCGCGTCCGGCCCGGCCGGCGTGGCCGCGGTGCGCCGGTAGCTCTCGTAGCGGCGCCGCGCGCCGTTCGCCGCGGCCGCGAGTTCGGCCTCGCGCAACGCCTGCAGCCGTTTCACCGCCACACCCGGGTCGAGCGGTACGACCTCGCCGCCCGCCGCCGGCGCGACCACGAGGTCCAGCTCGACGAGAGAACCGAGCGAGGCCTCGGCCTCGGCGACCGGCACGTCGAGCTCGGCGGCGAGCGCCGGCACGCTCCGCGGCCCGGCCCGCAGCAGGACGGCGTAGATCCGGGCGGCCGGCTCCCCCAGCCCCAGCCGGCACAGCTGGTCGTCGAGCGAGTTCTCGTCGCGCACCACATCGCCTCCGCGAACGTCGGACGGCATTGTCGGAGTTCGGCCGGTCCCGGCGCGCCCACGGTAACCGGACGGCCCGGCCGCGGCCCGCCCGGCCACCCCGCGGCCCGGAATATCCGGATTCCCACCAAAGCACGGTCCGGTCAGCCAGAAACATACCTTCGGCGGATGTCGTGGCCGCCGGACACTTCTAATGTCTGCTCCGCAGTCAGGTCCTTTCCCGAAATTCCCCTGGCTCACCTCTTCCCATTTCCCCTTTTTCCGAAAGCAGGAAACGATGGACGTGAAGAAAGCCGTCGGCGTCGCCGCCGTCGCACTGGCCGGTCTGTCCACCACGGCCGGCACCGCGACCGCGGCGGAGCAGCCGGCGCACCGGCACGCCGCGCACGGAATGGGCCTGGACCTGGCGGCAGCCCGTGCGCACCACGACGCCCTGCGCGCCGCGGCGCCGCAGACGCTGACGGCGCCGGCCAGCTACGACCTTTCGCAGTACGCGTTGCGTCCGGGCGACCAGGGCCAGGTCGGTTCGTGCGTCACGTGGGCGACCGGCTACACCGGCTACGGCATCCTGGCCAACGAGCAGAAGGTTTCCGGCCCGCCGATGGCGCCGATGTTCATCTACGCGCAGATCTCGAAGGGCAACGACCAGGGCACCACCGCCTCGGTCGCCCTGCCGATGGAGCAGAAGCAGGGCATCGACACCAAGAGCGACTACTGGCAGGGCGACTTCGACTACACGACCCAGCCCGACAGCGCCGAGCGCGCGAACGCCGCCCACTACAAGCTTTCCGGCTTCACCGAACTGCCGACCAGCGGCTCGTCCGCGCGCACGGCCATCAAGAACGCGATCTCCCAGGGCCGGCCGGTGCCGATCGGGTTCCAGGTCCACCAGAGCTTCATGGACCTCGACGCCCAGTCCGCATCGGACTACAGCTACCTGCCGGGCGACCAGTGGTCCGACCCGATCGTCGGCGGCCACGAAGTCACCATCGTGGCGTACAACAGCCAGGGCGTGAAGATCGAGAACTCGTGGGGCTCGAACTGGGGCTACGGCGGGTTCGTCACGGTGCCGTGGTCGTTCTTCGACACCGGTGACGTGATGGAAATCCACTCGATGGGCCCGCTCGCCCAGGGTTGACCCGCGCGCCCGGGAGCCTTTCGGCGAAAGGTTTCCGGGCGCTTTTCCCGTGCACGGCTTTTCTGCCGCGGGTTCGAGCCGGAATGCGCACCGGCTTTTCGCTGCGTCGGCGGAAAACCGGAATTCAAGCGGACCGGCAGAGCAGCGCGTCCGGCGTCCGGCTCGAACCGATCCGGCCGGTGTAGGCGACGCCGGCGACATACTCCCCCGCCGCGCACTGGCCCTTGTAGTTCCCGGTCGCGAAGTCGCCGCCGGGGTCGCCGGCGGGCCGGTTGTCGCCGCGGTCGAACCACACCGTGCGGCCCGCGCGGCCCAGCGGTGCCGCCGACCGGCCGCACAACACCGCCGAGAACGCCGCCCCCTGGACGCTGTACCCGACGACGGCGTGGTCGGGCGGGCACTGCGTTTTGGTGTAGCCGGACGCCCAGTCGGTGTCGACGTAGGTCTCGTCGCGGACCACCACGTACCCGGTGGGCGCCGCGAACGTCCCGGTGCAGAGGCCGCGGCCGCCGGTGTGGGCCAGGCCGGCGAGCCGCCGGCCGTCGGGGCAGGCGCCCTTGCGGGCGCCGGGGTTCCAGTCCGGCAGCGCGCGGACCTGGCGTGACTGCTGGAAGTCGGCGTAGTCCAGGTTCAGCATCGACCAGTGCGCCACGTCGTCCGGGACGGGCCCGGTGCGGGACGGCGCGGAGAGCAGCCGCCGCCAGGCGGGACCGCGCCAGTCCGTGCCGTCGAGCACGTCGATGCGGCGCCCCGCCGAGTCGTACCCGAGCAGGGCCCAGCCGTCGGCCTGGAAGCCGACCGCGGGCCAGTAGGCGAAGTCCGTGTCGGTCTCGGCCAGGTAGTCCACGAAGTTCTCGAAGAACGCGCGCGACGCCGGGTCGGTCGTGGTGCGGCTTTCGCCGAACTCGCTGATCCACAGCGGCGCGGTGTAGTGCTTGCCGGTGTCGGCCGAGACGAAGAACGCCTGCCGGTACAGCGTGTCCCGCAGTTCCTGGAGCGAAAGGTCGCGGTAACGCGGGTCGTGCGTTTCGCCGACGCCGGTCGCGCCGGAGTGGCTGGGGCCGGTGTAGCCGTAGAAGTGCGCCGAATAGACGAGCTTGCCCGAGTCCACCAGCGTGTGCGACAGCGTCCGGGCCGGTTCCAGCGTCGGCCGGCCGTGCGGGAAGCCGTCGATCGGCAGCCCGGTCCAGTTGATGCCCTCGACGAAGATCAGCAGGTCGCGGTTCGCCTCGGTGAGGATGCGGTCGGCGACCTGCTGGCTCGCGCGCTGCCAGTCGGTGCCGTTGCCCCAGCCCCAGTCGGGGTCGTCGAAGGCGTTGCGGCGGACCTCGTTGTACAGGTCGGCGCCGACGACGCGCTTGTTCGCCGCGTAGCGGCGCGCCATGAACAGCCAGTCGTCCTGCCACTGCTGCTCGGTCTGCGCGGTGTTCCAGCGCTCGTTGCCGTCGAGCCCGCAGCACCAGCGCGAGGTCGTGGTGTGGTTGTTGAGGATGACGGCGAACCCGCGGGCGGTCAGCCGGTCGACGACGCGGTCGTAGACCTGCAGCGGCGTCAGGCCGTGCAGGCCGGGGTTGGCGGCCAGGTCCGGGACGCGCCGGGTGTCGTGGAGCATCGCGTTGGAGAAGGGCAGCCGGACGCTGTTGAGGCCGAGCTGCGCGAGCCCGTCGACGACCGTGTCGATCGGCACGCGGTCCAGCCCGAGCGGGGTCTGGTAGGCGAGCTCGCCGGCGTGGTGGTTCGCCGGGTCGGTCACGTCGCCGGAGCCGGTCCACGTGCCGCTCGCGCCGTGCCAGTTGGCGGCCTTCAGCTTGAAGCGGTCGCCGTGCGCGTCGACGATGTACCGGCCGCGGGTGCTGAGCGGCCCGGTCCAGGACGGCGGGTCCGCGTCGGCCCGCGAGACGGGAACGACGACGCCGGCGACGGCGAGCACGATGGTGAACAGCGCACCGAAGATCCTCACGTGAGGGAGTCAACCAACTCGCGGCCCGCCGGATAAGGGCCATAAGGAGGCCGGACCCCGGCCCTATCCGCCCGTGCAGTTTTCGTGTCCACCCGTGCACCCGGGTGGGTCGCTCTTCTCATCGCGGCGGCGATTGGCCAGGATGGACGCCTGGGCGGCGAGGGAGGACCTCTTTTTCATGGCGACGGTGCGCAACGAAGCCGACGCGCGGCGGCAGCTGCGGGCGGAGCGGCAGCACGAGACGGGCGAGCTGGTCATCGCGGAGCCGGTGACCACCTCGGCTCCCGCGGGTATCGAACTCCACTACGACGGCGTCGACGACGTCAAGAGGGCCATCGACGAGCGCTACGACGAGCTGAGCCGTCACCTCGAAACGGCCCGCGCCCTCGACACCGACCTGGCCGACGGCAAGGGACCGGTCGCCCACTGGATGCGCCGCTCGTTCGCGGTGCGCGGCGGCGCCGAGGCCGGTGGGGTCCAGGCCGCGCTGCAGTCGTACCTGGCCGAACTCGCGACTTTGCGGCAGACGCTCGACACGGTCGTGACGATGCACCAGGGCAACGACGAAGCGGCCGCCGAGGCCCTGCCGACGGGGGAAGCCGATGCCTGAGTTCCACTCGACGCACCACGCCCCGACCGCCCGGCAGCGGGCGAAGGCCCGGCGTGTCCGCCGGGAGAAGGCCGTCAACGACCGCGAAGACACGTTCGGCCGGATCAACTGGGACAGCTACGAGCACCGCGAACTGTGGGACATGGTGCAGTCGGCCGTCCCGGCGAAGCTCGGCGAGCACGCGGCCTGGTGGAAAGAGGTGGCCGCCGGCGTCAGCTCCGCGACCGACGAGGTGTCGGCACTGGTCGGAAAGCTGCGCGAGTCGTGGCAGGGGCCGTCGGCCGACCAGGCCGCGGCATCGGTGGACCGCCTGACCGGCTGGGCGACGACGGTGGGCGAGAACGCCCACCGCGTCGGCTCGGGCCTCGACGACTACACCTCGGTGGTGAGCGAAGCCCGCCACCGGATGCCCGAGCCGGTGCACTACTGGGCCGAGCGCTGGTTCCGGCAGGGGTACGCGGTGAAGCGGCTCGACGGCCCCGAGGGCACGTACATGCTGGACCAGCTGCTCGACGACAAGCTGCCGACGAAGCAGGAGGCCGCCGACGCCAAGGCCGCGGCCGTCCGCGTGATGGAGCAGTACGAGAGCGCGAGCCACGAAGTCCGCCACCGCCTGCCTCCGGAGTTCGACACGGCCCCGCCGGTGACGACCGGCTCCGATCCGCAGCCACCGGTGGTCCGGACCCCGCCCACGCCTCCGGTCCCCCGCGACCCGGTGCCCCACACGCCGGACCCGCACACTCCGGACCCCCACACTCCGGACCCCCGCGACCCGGTCTCGCCGCCGCACCAGGGCTCCCACGACGAGACGGGCGCCGGACCCGGCGACTCGACGTCGACGGCGTCCGCGCTCCCGCCCACGTTCACCGGCGCCGGGCTCCCGGGCGCGCTCGACGGGGTCATCGGCGCCGCCGGGCCGGGTGCGCCGGCCGCCGCGGGTTCCGGCTACGGTCCCGGCTTCGCCGGTGTTCCGGCGGCCGGAACACCGGGCGCCGGGCCGCTCGGCGAAGGCGGACGAGCCGGCGCGGGCCGGTTCGGAGCCGGACCATCGGGCTTCGGCCCGGGCGGGACGAGCGGCCGCGGCGCGGCGGGCGGGTACGGCATGTACCCACCGGGCCAGGGCACGCAGCGCGAGGAAGACACCGAGCACCGCGACAAGTACGCCAAGGGCTACGACCTGCTCGACGACCTCCCCCCGGCGTATCCCCCGGTGTTCGGCGAATGACCGGCTTCCACGCCGACCCGTCGGCGCTCGAGTCGCTGGCACGGCGTCTGGAGGACGCGGCGGAGGAGTACCGCTCGGCCGCGGAGGCACTGGCGCCACCGGAGGACATCGGACCGGACCCGGTCTCGGCGGCGCTCACCGCGCTGACCACCGAGTGGTCCGGCAGGATACGGACGGTGCAGACGGACTTCACCGGCGCGGCAACGGCGGTTCACACGGCGGCGAAGGCCTACCGGACCACGGACGCCGCGGCGGCCGAGGAACTGGGCCGGGCCGATGGCTGACCGGAATTGCGGGCCCGGCGGCCGCGCACCTGCCACCTCCCGGCGCAGCCGCACGCCCGGCGCTCGTGCTCACCACCGACCGGACTCGACGGTTGACCGAAACCACCGGCCCGGCCACCCCACCCACCAGCCGCCCCACACACCCCGCAACCCCGCTCACCACCGAGCCGAACCGATGGCTGGGCGCCACCATGCGCCCAACCACCCCGCCAACACCACCCACCGGGCGCCCCGCACACCCGGCCACCCCACTCACCACCGACCGGACCCCACGGCCAACCGAAACCACCAACCCAGCCACCCCGCCAACACCACCCGCCAGCCGACCCGCACACCCGGCCACCCCACTCACCACCGACCGAACCCGACAGCCGACCGAACCCACCAACCCAGCCCGCCCGCCGACACCACCCACCGACCCACCGGCCACGCCCATGGCTGACTTCCGCGGCCTGGGCTTCGACCCCACCCCAGGCAGCCCCGACGCCGTGGCCGAAGCCGCGCGCCGCTACACCGCCACCGCGGCCCGCCTTGGGGACACTCCCTCGCCCGGCGCCATCCCCGAGTGGGCCGGCCGGTCCGCGCAAGCCCTCGCCGACCGCGCCAAGCGCGCCGCCGCCGGTCTGGCCGCCACCCGTGAAGGCCTCCGCGCCGCCGCCGGTGTTCTCGAAGACTGGGCCGGGACCCTGCTCGCGAACCGCCGCCGGGCCGAAGACCTCGATCGACGGGCCGCCGCCGCGCGCCGGGCCGTCACCGTCGCGCGCGATGACGTCGAACAAGCCGAAACCGAAGCGCAGGTCGCTCCCCTCACCCAGCCGGACCTCGCCGCCGCCCGTGCCCGGCTCGCGGCCCGCCAAGACGACCTCGAGCACGTCCTCGCCGAAGCCCGCGACCTGGAACGCGCCCACCGCGCCGAAGCCACCCGCGTTGCCGAGCGGCTGCGCGCCCTCGGCGACGGCGCCCCGTTGCCGGAAGCCCCCGGCTTCTCCGCCGTGGCCACCCACCTGGCGGCCTTCTCGGCCGTCGGGCGCGAGCTGGGCGCCACCGTCGCCAAGACTCCCGTCGTGCCCGTCACGCCGCCGCCGGGGGCCGTCGGTGCGTTCGCCGCGGCGCTGGGTGGCCGGTGAAACTGCCCGCCGTTCCGGGGATCACCCCGGTGAACCTGGACTCCGTCGAGCGCACCACCGCCGAGCTGCACGCGCTGATGGCCCGCCTGCGCGGTCCCGACGCCGCCCGCGACCTCGGCCTGGAAGCCGCCGCCGTCCAGTGCGCGGAGATCGCGCACGAGCAGCGGGCCGGGCTGCTGGCCCTCGTCGAACACCGCGACGCCGATCCCGCGCTGCTCATCGCCGGGGTCGTCCCGGTCGGCAACGCCGGCGACGCCGCCGACCTCGGCTACTTCCTCGCCGACACCACCCCCGGCATCCGCGAGGTCAGCTCCGCGCACACCGGCCGCGGCTACCCGGTGGTGATCGTCGAGCGGATCGGCCTGTCCGGCGCGCAGCTGCAGGCCGTCGTGCTCGACCCGGACCGGCCGCGCGCGGCCGTGTTCACCCTGCACTCCCCCGGCGGTCGCGGCTGGCTGGAGGTCGCCGGCCTGGCCGGGACGCTCGTCGCCGGCGTCGACCTCACCCCCGCAGGGCCCGCTCCCGGAACTCGCGCGGGGTCCGGCCGGTCGCCTGGCGGAACGTCCGCGAGAAGTGCGGGGCGCTGGTGAACCCGCAGTCCCGGGCGATCTCCGCGATCCCGCGCGCCGCCTTCGCCGGATCGGCCAGCAACGCCTTCGCGCGCTCGACCCGCAGGCCCTTCAACCGTTCCGAGACGCCTTGGCCGTCGTCGAACAGCTGGTACAGCCGCCGACGCGAGATGTACAGCGCTTCGGCGATCTTGTCCGCGCTGAGCGACTGCTCACCGAGGTGCGCGCGCATGTACTCGAGCGCTTCACGCCTTCGCGCCGCCAAAGCGTCGACGCGGTCGAGTTCGACGCGCAGCGCACTCCGCAGCACCAGTTCGGCCAGGCCGAGCAGGTGGTGGGCGAGCCCGTGCGGGTCGAGCCGCGGCCCGGCCGCCACGACGTGCGCGACGGCGCCGGCGAACAGGGACCGCAGCGGCGCGTCGACCTCGACCGGGCGGAACATCAGCGGCCGCAGCTCGGCGAAGGAGATCGACAGCTTCGCCGCCGCGACGGTCAGCATCACGACGCCGGACGGCTGCAGGTGCAGCGTCGCGTCGGCGAACGTCAGCTTCGCGCCGGACTCGGCGACCGCCCGCGGGACGGGACAGCGCAGCAGCAGCTGGACGTCCTCGGGGTCGCCGCGGCCACCGAGGATCGCGGCGCGCGCGGCCGCCGCCCCGGAGGCGCGGACGACGAGGAACCCGCTCGCGGGGACATCCATCGAGTGCGGTTCGGCCACCGGCACCATCGTGCCGGACGCCGGCCGCTCGGCACGGGAAGGGGGACCATGGCGCGGCGCACCGCGACGGCGGCGGGAGTGATCCTGTCGCATCTGGAATTCGATCTCCTCTGGGAGGACCTGGGGCCGGGCGGGCCGCCGCCGTACCCGTTCGACGTGCCGTCGCACGGCGCGACCCACGCCGAACGCGACGACCTGGGTGCCCGGGTGTTCGCCGGCCTCGCCGAGGCGGGCTTCACCGACGGCGACGACGTCGACCCCGAACTGGCGGACCTGGTCGTGCTGCTGGGTTCGCCGACGCTCAGCGTCGACGCCTTGGTGCTGGGTGAATCGCCGTGGCGGCTGCTCGCGGCCGCGCGGGGAGGCGCCGGCGTCCTCGCCGTCCTGGACGACCGCGACCTGGTGCTGGAACCGGTGCGGCCGGACGGCCTGGTGCCGGCGGTGGCCCGGATGGTGGGCGACGCCGAGCCGGGTCCGGGCGACCAGCTGCGGCTACCCCGCGCGGCGTACTCGGCGGCGATGGACGCGTACGCGCGCAGCGGGTACGACGCCTTCGAGCGGGCGCTGGGCACCGCCGGGATCACCGGCCGCGGGGTCCGCCCGCTGGCCACGCTGGTGACGGCGCAGCGGTACGCGGCCGGCCAGCTGGCGGCGACCGGCCCGGCGGGCCGGAGCCCGGTGCTGGCGTGGTTCGACACGGCGGCGGGCCGGTACGCGGTGACCCCGGAAGACGTGGCCGGTGAGCCGTGGGTGACGGTGACCCCGGCCACCGGCGCCTGGCTCGCCGACCGCTTGGCGCGCTTGGCCGACGACGTCCGCTGAGCGGTCCCACGACGTCAGGTCGCCCAAGTCGCCGGTACCCAGGAGCCGGGTTCCCGAAGGTGGTCCGGTCGCGCAGCCGCCTCGGGCTCGTCCGGGAGCAAGCCGCCCAGCAGCTCGCGCCCCTGCCGCAACGCGTCGGCGCCCGCCTCCGCGGCCAGCCGCCGGATCAACCCGGCCAGCTCCCCCGGCGGCTTGGCCAGCGCCCGCCGGTCGAACCGCAGGTCCACGAGCCCGCCGTGCAGGTCGACCACCAGCGCGACCCCGTCGGCCGCCGCGCCGGCGCGGATCGCCGCGAACCGGGCCCCGTATCCCGGTTCCGGCGCCGCCGACGCGTCGTCCGCCAGTTCCAGCGCCGTCCTGGTCATTGCGCCCGCCAGCTGTCCGGTGTGGTTGCTTCCGCGGCCTCGTCCGGCGTCGGCAAGCCGAGGGCCTCGACACCGTCCTGGACGTGCCACAAGGACGCCGTGGCCCGCGCCGAAGCGGCCGCCGTCAGCAGCAGGATCCGGCGCGCCAGCTCGTCCGGCTCCAGCCGCAGCGCCGCGGCTTCCAGGGTCAGCTCCCGCAGCGCGCCGCCGGGCGCGACCTCCACGGCGACCGTGCGGTCGGCGGCTTTTCCGGTGATCACGGGTGCACCCCTCCGTAGAACGTCGACGCCGAGAGCGTGTGCGTGTTCCGGCGGACGGCGTCCCCGGAGTTGCCCTCGATCATCGTGACCTGGTTTCCTTCGACCTTCTCGACGATGCCGATGTGCGTGCTCGTCGCCGTGCTCTGCGGGCCCGTGCCGAAGATCAGCACGTCCCCGGGTTTCGCTTCGTGCAGCGAGTTCTTGCCGTAGGCGTGCCCGTTGCGTTGGCCCCAGTGGTAGACGTCGCCGCTGAAGGGCAGGACCGGGATCTTCACGCCGGCCTTGCGCCACATGGCGGTCGCGAACGACGAGCACCACGCGGCGGTCGGCCCGTAGGGGTTCCGGTTGCTGCCCGGCGGGTTCTCGCGGGTGCCCAGTTCTTTCCGCGCCGCGTGGACGATTTCCGCACCGCGTCCCGGCACCTTGCTGGGGTGTGTCGTCTTCGCCGCCTTGTCCGCAACGCCGTCGTGGACGAGGTCCTTCCGCAGTTCGTGCAGCTTCTCCGCCGCCGCCTTGAGCTCCGCGTCGACGTGCCGCAGGGTCGACGCCGACTGCCGGGTGTACCGCGGGGCCAGGTCGGCGGCGTGCCCGACGGCCCGCATCAGCGCCGCCTGCGTCCCGGCCGCGACCCCGGCGTCGAGAACCTGCTTCGCCTGCGTGGTGTACTCGTCGACCAGCCGCTGCACGGCCGTGTGCCCGCTGTCCACTGTGGACGCCACGTGCGCGACGACCCGCTCCGCCGCCGCGCCGGCCTCACCGGTGGTGCGCAGCTCCTTCGTCAGCTTCGCGCTGTGGTGGCGGAAGCCGTCGGCGCCGTGGCCGTGCCAGTTTTCCAGGACCGTGGTGCGTTCCTTGTGGTAGGCGTCGTGCTGGGCGTCCAGCGCCCCCGCCACCTGGTGCAGGGCGTATTCGGCGCGGACGGCGTCTTCGGCTTTCCCGGCGAGCTTGTTGCGGTGCGCGATGAGGTCCTTCGCGAAGGAGCGCGCGAGTGCGGCGGTGTCCATCTCAGCCCCTCCCGTTCAGCGCGGCGGCGGTGGCCGTCTCGTGGTCGCGATAGGACTTCGCGGCCTTCCCGGCCGCCGACGCGAGCCCGTCGGCGTGCGCGCCGACGCCCTTGAGCTGCCGCTGCAGCGCCAGGCCGAACCCGGCCAGTGCGTCGGCGAACCCGGACTCCTCGCCGATCTTCCCGAAGCTGTCGCGGGCGATTTCGCGGACGTCACGCAGCTGCCCGCTCGCGGCGCCCAGCGCGTCGGCGACGTGCCGGGTCCGGTGCACGTAGGTGTGCAGCACCTCGTCGTCCACCCGCAGCGGGCCGCCGCCCGTGCTCTCGCCACCGCCGGGTTTCCCGTGGTGCTTCGTGACTCCTCGGGCGGCCTCGCGCGCGGCGGTCAGGTGGTGCTTGTACGCGCCGTTCGTGTACGTCGACCAGGGCGTGAAGTCGTGGCCGTCGCCGGAGATGCGGTTCGCGACCCGCGCGTTGGTGGCCGGGTCGAACAGCTGGTCGTCGGACTTCAGGTGGTACAGCCGGCGCCGTTCCGGACCGAGGGCGCCCAGCATGTTGATCTGCCAGAGGCCGTAGGAATCGTCCGGCGGGGTGGCGTTGTGCGCGGTCGTCCGCCCACCGGACTCGGCCAGCGCGACGGCGACCGCGGTGGTCAGGCCCGGCCCGCGGAACCCGGCGGCGTAGGCGTGCCGGGCGATCTGCTCGGCGCTCAGCTTCGTCATGGTCCCGACCTTGCCGGTCCGGGTGGCCGATCCGGTAGCCGCGCTGCACGCAGGGACAACCCGGGTGCACGCGCGGCTCGCCGGGCGAGCGGATATCGGCTTGCCGCCGCGCGGCGTCGGTGTCTACGTTCCGGTGATGCGCGCGCGGTTGCTGGCGGTGACCTTCGAGACGGACGACCCGCCCGGAGCGGCACGCTTCTGGGCCGGCCTGCTCGGCCGGAAGGCCGTCGAGGACACCGGCGGCGTGCTGCTCCCGGGCGGCGACACCCAGCTCGGCCTGCGGTTCGTACCGGGCCGCCCCGGCCGGCCCGGCGCGAACCGGATGCACCTGCACCTGGCGAGCACCGACCAGCAGCAGACGGTGGCCACGGCGGTCGGGCTCGGAGGCCGCCACCTCGACGTCGGACAGCGCCCCGAGGAGCCGCACGTGGTCCTGGCCGACCCGGCGGGCTACGAGTTCTGCGTGATCGAGCCCGGCAACCGCTACCTCGCCGGGTGCGGCCCGCTGGGCGAGCTCACCTGCGCCGGGTCTCGCCGGGCCGGCCTGTTCTGGAGCACGGCGCTGGGCTGGCCCCTGGTGTGGGACCGCGGCGAGCAGACGGCGATCCAGTCACCGCACGGCGGCACGAAGATCGCGTGGGACGCCTGGGACGGGCCGCCCGTGGTGCCGAACCCCCGGCAGCGTTTCGAGCTGCTCCCGGCGGATGACGACCAGGGGGCAGCGGTCGACGCGCTGGTCGCCCTGGGCGCGGCTCGGCTGACCACCGGCGACGACGGGACGGCGGTACTGGCGGATCCGGACGGCAACGAGTTCCACGTGCGGCGCACATGATTTCGCTCTATGCCAGTGATTTCAGTGCGTACTGAAACACGTGACGCCAGTAAGTTCCCGGACCCCCGCTTGCGGCGGCGCTGTCGCGGACCACTTCGATTCCTCCAGCGGACAACGAAAGGACACCATGGAAGACGACGTGATGGCCCGGGTGACGGCCGCCGTGCAGCGGGGGCAGGCGGGCGAACGGGCCTCCGCCCGCGTGGAACTGGAAACGATGTGGACCGAGGTCGAGCGGGGCGGGGGCGACGACTTCCACCGGTGCGTGATCGCGCACTTCCTGGCGGATCTGCAGGAGAACCAGCAGGACGAGCTCCGGTGGGACGAGCGCGCCCTGGCGGCGGTCGACGGCGTGACCGACGAGCGCGCGCAGGAGTTCGACGGGTCCTTGCGGGTGCGCGGGTTCATGCCGTCGCTGTACCTGAGCCTCGCCGACGATCACCGGCGGCTCGGCGACGCCGGCCGCGCTCGCGAATTCTTCGAGAAGGCCCGAGCCACGGCCGACGCCCTGGGCGACGACGCTTACGGCGGGCTGGTCAAAGGCATTCTGGACAAGGTGGGCCGGGCATTGGCCGAGGGCTCGGCCGAGCCGCTGCCGGATCGTTGACGTGCGCCGCACTCCTACCGGCGTGAGGACGCCGAACAGCGACCACCGCGCCGCGCTCTGGGTGGCCGACGCCTTCGCCGAGGCCGGGTTCGACACCCACCTCGCCGACACCCCGGACGGCAGCCGGGCGGTGCTCGGTTCCCGGCCGTGCGGCCGGGCCGACGCCCCGGCCGTGCTGCTCTACGCGCACTACGACGTCCAGCCGCCCCTGGCGGACGACGAGTGGCGGACACCGCCGTTCCGGCTGACCGAAGTGGACGGACGCTGGTACGGCCGCGGCGCGGCCGACTGCAAGGGGAACATCCTCATGCACCTCACCGCCCTGCGCGCGCTCGGCGACGACGTGCCGGTCGACTCCAAGCTGGTGGTCGAGGGCTCCGAGGAACAGGGCACCGGCGGGCTGGAGGCGTTCGTCCCCGAGCACCCGGAGCTGCTGCGTGCCGACGCGATCCTGGTCGGGGACACCGGCAACGCGGCGGTCGGGCACCCCGCGGTCACGGTCAGCCTCCGCGGCATGGTCAACGTCGTCGTCGACGTCGAGGCGCTGCCGTCCGCCCTGCACTCCGGCATGTTCGGCGGCCCCGCCCCGGACGCGCTCGCCGCGCTGGTGGCCGTGCTGGCCACCCTGCGCGACGACGACGGGACCACCACGGTCCACGGCCTCCCCCGGGACGGCCGCTGGTCCGGCGCCCCGTACCCGGCGGCGCAGTTCCGGGCCGACGCGGGCCTGCCCGACGGCACGGTCCTGCTCGGCGACGGCGAGGTGGCGGACACGCTGTGGGCACGTCCGGCGCTGACGGTCCTCGGCATCGCCTGTCCCCCGGCCACCGGCTCCGCGGCGGCGCTCGTCCCGCACGCCAGGGCCCGGCTGAACCTGCGCATCCCGCCGGGCGTCGACCCGCACCAGGCGGCGTGCGCGCTGAGCGAGCACCTGCTGGCCGCCGCGCCGTGGGGCGTGGAGGTCACGGTCGAAGTCGAGGCGCTCGGCGAGCCGTTCCTGGCCGACACCACCGGACCGGCGCACCGCGCGATGAGCGAAGCCCTGCAGACGGCCTACGGCCGCCCGGTGTCCCGGCTCGGCCAGGGCGGTTCGATCCCGCTGTGCACCGTCCTCGCCGAGACCTACCCGGACGCGGAGCTCCTGCTGATCGGCGTCGAGGAACCGCAGGCGCGCATCCACGCGCCGAACGAGAGCGTGGCCCCGGCGGAGATCGCGGCGATGGCGCTGGCCGAAGCGCTGTTCCTGCGGAACTACGGTGCCGGTTCTGTCGGCTGAGGAGGCGGAACCGGTTCGGCCTGTCGAGAACGCGGCCTAGCTGTTCGGTTCCACCAGAGAAGCCAGCAGAGACAGCTTTTCGGCGCTCTCGCTGCCCGCGTCGGCGTAGTAGAGCACGAGAAGGACCCCGTCCACGGGCAGCTTGTCGCGGTGCAGGTGCAACCGGCCGAGGACGGGGTGGTGCACGGTGGTCGTGCCGCCCGCGAGGAGCCGGACGTCGTGGCGGGCCCACAGCTCGCGGAACCGCCCGCTCGTCAGGGACAGCTCGCCGACCAGCTCCACGAACCTCGGGTGGTCGACGTCGACGCCGATCGACTCCCGCAACGCGGCGATGAACCCCGCCGCGGCCGCGGCCCAGTCCTCGTGGAACGCCTGCTCCTCCGGGTCCAGCAGGAGCGAGCGCAGGCGGTTCTCGCCGGGCCGCAGGCGGGGCGAGAACGCGGTCGCCAGGTCGTTGGCCGCGAGGACGTCGAAGGCCCGGCCCTCCACGAACGCCGGCACCCCCACGGTCGCGAGCAGGTGGTGCAGCCGGGCCGGCACGCGCTCGGGCGCCGCCCGGCGCCGCCGGCTGCGCGGTGGCGGCGTCGCCAGGCTGTGCAGGTAGCCGCGCTCGGCCTCGTCGAGGCGCAGCACGCGAGCGAGCGCGTCGAGCACCTGCGGCGAGGGGTGGGTGTCGCGACCACGCTCGAGCCGCAGGTAGTAGTCGGCGCTGATGCCGGCCAGCATCGCGAGCTCTTCGCGACGCAGGCCCGGCACCCGGCGGGTGCCGCCCGCCGGGATGCCGGCCTGCTCGGGCGTGACGAGACCGCGGCGCGCACGCAGGTAGGCGCCGAGCCGGTTCCCGTCCGCGTTCGCGGTCATGGGCGGGAACCGCGACCCGGCAGCATCGCCAGTGCCTGCGAGCGCTGGGCCACGAGCTCGTCGTAGGTCCCGTCGCGTTCGGCCCACCGGTGCATGAGGACCCCCGGCACGAGCAGCTCGCGCGGCGTCGGGTCCTGCGCCAGCAAATCCATGACTTGGGCGCCGTAGTCGTCGAGGGCGAGAGCGTGCGGGTTGCTGCCGCCGATCGTGGTCGCGACGGCCGGCGGCACGAGCTCGGCGACCTCCACCCCGGTGCCGGCCAGCTGCGCCCGCAGGGCCTCCGTGTAGGCGTGCACGGCGGCCTTGGAGGCGCCGTAGCTGGGCATGAGCGGGAAGGGGAGGAAGCCGATCCCCGAGCTGACCGTGACGATGGTGCCGCTGCCGAGGGCGAGCAGGTGCGGCGTGAACGCGTCGACGACCCGGATGGTGCCCAGGACGTTGACCTCGATGGTCGTGCGGGCCGTGTCGAAGTGGGCCGGGTCGTGGAGGTCCTCGGGGGCCCCGGTGCCTGCCATGGTGATGACCGTATCGACGCTCGAGTGGGCTCGCAGCACCTCGTCACGCGCCCGGGTCACGGACCCGGCGTCGGCCACATCGATCTCGACGGTGGTGAACCCTTCGCCGTCGAGCCGGGCGAGGAGGTCGGTGCGCCGGCCGCCGACGACGACGGTGCTGCCGGCGGCGCGGAACCGGCGGGCCAGCTCGAGGCCGATGCCGGAGGTCGCCCCGGCGACGAAAACGGTGCGGGAAGTGATGTCCATGGCTCGACGGTAGGCCCGACACCGGTGGGTTCAGGGGGCCCTGCGAGGACCCCGGAAGTCAGGGCCGCACAACCCCTCAACGGCCACGCGTCGCACCGCGGGCGGCGACGGCGGCGACGGTGGCCAGGTCGTCACCCGAAAACCCGGCGCGGCTCAGTACCGCCAGTGACTTGTTCGTGGCCAGCGCGCACAACGCCAGCTCGGCCGCCTCCTGCTCGTCGGCCCCCGCCGCCAGGAACGCCTTCTCCAGCATGGCCCGCAAGGCGTCGATCAGGCCGCGGACCATCGCCTGGCTCTCCGCGTCCAAGGCCGGGAACTGCGCGGCCGACAGCGTCAGCAAGCAGCCGTCGGGGACCGCCGGGTCGGCGATGCGGTTCAGGGTGACCTGCAGGTACGCGGCCACCACGGCACCCGGGCTCGGGTGCGGGCCGGCCAGCGCCCGTTCGTAGCGCGGGTGGTAGGTCTGCGCGTACCGCTGGAGGCTCTCCCGGAACAAGGTGCTCTTGTCGCCGAAGGTGCCGTAGAGCGAACTGCGGCCGAGGCCGGTGCCTTCGGTCAGGCGGTCGATCGAGGCGTCGGAATAGCCCCAGCGCCAGAAGACGTGCATCGCGCCCCGCAACGCCTCGTCCACGTCGAATTGCTTGCGGCCTGCCATGGTTTCAGCCTACACATCTTGCACCGATCGTTCCAACATGGCATGGTCGCCGCATGACAACTTGTACCGAACGTTCCAAGATGATCGCCCAGGCCACCCTGGGCTCGCTGCGGCTGCCCGACGGCTTCACCGATGTCTTCACCAGCCGGATGGTGACGCTGAACGGGCTGCGGCTGCACGCGGTCACCGGCGGGGACGGCCCGCCGCTGCTGCTGGTCGGCGGGTGGCCGCAGACCTGGTACGCCTGGCGGGAAGTGCTGCCCGCCCTCGCCCGGCGGCACACCGTCGTCGCCGTCGACCCGCGCGGGGCCGGGCTCTCCGACCGGCCCGAGGACGGCTACGACGCCGGCACGCTGGCCGCCGACCTGGTCGCACTGATGGCCGCGCTCGGGCACGACCGGTTCGACGTCGTCGGCCACGACGTCGGCATGTGGACCGGCTACGCACTGGCGGCCGACCACCCCGAGCGGGTGGGCAGGCTCACCGTCGTCGACGCCATCATCCCCGGTGTCACGCCGACCCCGTCGGTCTTCGGCACGGCCGCGGTCAACCAGCGGCTCTGGCACTTCGGCTTCAACCGGCTCACCGGCCTCAACGAGGAGCTGGTCCGGGGGCGGGAGGCGCTCTTCTTCGGCACCCAGTTCGCCACCAAGGGCGCCACCCCCACCGCGATTCCCGCGTACGCCGTCGACGTCTACGTCGACGCCATCGTCTCGCACCCCCGCGGGCTGCACGCGAGCTTCGCCTACTACCGGGCGCTCGACGAGACGATCGCGCAGAACGAACGGCGCAAGCAGACCCGGCTGACGCTGCCGGTGCTCGCCATCGGCGGCGCGCGGTACTGCGGCACGCAGGTTGCCGAAACCATGCGACTGGTCGCCGACGACGTCACCGAAGCGGTCCTCGACGACTGCGGCCACTACGTGGCCGAGGAGCAGCCGGCGCGCTTCACCGAGGTCCTGGAGGAGTTCCTGGGCGGCAACCGGTAGGCGGCGCGGGCCGAAGCAGCGTGCACGGTAGCTCGACGGTCACGTAGGTTTCCCGGTCGCCCCCGTCGTCGAGCGCTGCCTGGACCACATCATCGGCGAACTGACCGACGGCACCGCGGTCCCGCAGCCGCCTTCCCGTCCGTGAACCCGGGATCGCTCCGGCCACGGGTGGGCCGGAGCGATCCCGGCGCGTCCGGTCCACTGAGGACACCGGTCGGTGTTCACGCTCCCCGCGAAGCTGCCGCGTCGTGGACGATCGTGCGCCGGCGGATCTGCAGGCGGCCCTCCTGCTCCGTCAGCAGGTCCTCCCCCACCGTGCTGTTGTGCACCGTGGTCGGGCCGCCCTCCGGCGTCTCCACGTTCAGCGCGTAGAACCTCGTCCGCAGCCCGCCGTCCGCCGGGGTCGCTACGACCACGTCGATCCAGTACCGGCGGGTCACCCTCGTGTCGGCCCGCTTGCGGATCGCGCCGCGCAGCGCGTCCGCGATCGCCGTCCGGCCGGTGCGCTCGGCGGTCGCGTTCTGGGCGAACCGGCGGCCCGGTACCGCCTGCTGGACGAACACCGCGTCCTGGGCGAAGGTCGCGGCCCAGTCGTCGACGCGGCCGTCGTCCAGGGCGTGGATCTGCTCGGCGTAGAACTGCAGGACCTCCGCGTACGACCGCGCCGTCATGCGCGGCCGTCGTGGGTGATCCAGCGGCTGCGCACCAGCCAGCGGTCGCCTTCGCGGACCAGCACGTCGTCGCACGCGGTGCTCAGGTGCACCGCCGCCTGGCCGCCGCGCGGGGTTTCCAGGACCAGGGCGTAGTACCGCGTGTGGACGGTGCCGTCCGGCTGCGGGTGGACGGCGAGCATGCCGATCCAGTGCCGGCGGGTCACGCCCGACTCGCGCTGCCGCTCGACGGCGGCCCGCATCCGGGTGCCGATCAGCACCCGGCCGACCCTGGGCTCCGGCCGGATGTCCTGGCCGAACTCGCCGTCCTCGGTGAAGGTCGCGGCCCACAGCTCGGCTTCGCCGTCGTCGAGCAGCTGCATCTGCCGGGCGTAGAACTGCTGCAGCTCCGAATACAACGCTCCGACGGCGGGACTGTCGGTCAGGATTCCGGTCTGGGTCATGTCTTCTCCTTCGTCGTCGGCCGGTCAGGACGGGCGCCGCTGCTCGGCGTAGTCCTTCGCGAGTTCGAGCGTGGCCAGGCTGTTGCCGCTGAGGGCTCGCTGCACGAACGCCCGCGCGTCCTCGACCGTTGCGTCCGCGCCGAGCACCTCGGGAATCGCCGAGGCCTTGAGCACCACGGTGTGCTGCGAGGAGACGTCCACCCCGTCCGGGGTCGGCTCGATCGTCCACAGTCCGTTGTGGACTTCCAGCAGCGCCGGCAGCTTCAGCTGCTTGTAGACGATCCGCTCGCCGGTGAACCCCACCCGGACCGACTTCGTCGTGTGCAGGGACCCGTCCTTGGTGCGGGTGTCCATCTCCAGCGTCTGCACGCCTTCGGTGTCCTCGGTCAGCGCGACCCGCGCCACGTGCGGCAAGCGTTCCTCCCAGTGCTGCGCCTGGTACAGGAAGTCGTAGACGTCCTTCGGCTCGCCGAGGACCCGGACGATGTCCTCGAACTCCAGGAACAGCTCGCCCTGGCCCTGCTCGGCCGTGCGGCGCAGCGCGTCGAGTTCGGCGTGGCTGTTGCGGTCGATCGCCTGCTCGATCCACGCGACGTTCTCCGCGCTGTCGCCGACGGCGGTGAAGTCGTGGCGCAGCACGACCCGGCTGCGGCCCTCGCCGTCCTCGAGGACTTCCCACTCCCCGCCCATCGACGCGACCGGTGGCTGCGACACCACCTGCCGGAACGCCACCCGGTGCGCCGCGGGGTCGAGCGTCCGCCGCGACGTCCAGCTCTTCACCTCGCCGTTCGCGGTCGCCCAGATGCGGATGAGCTCCTCGGTGTGCCCGCGTTCGACGTGCTCGACGTGCACGGTGGGCGGGAAGACCCGCGGCCAGTTCGTGACGTCGGCGATGAGGCCGTAGACGGCGGCGGGCGGTGCGGCGACGGCGATCTCGTGGCTGGTCTGCCTCGGTCCGGGCATGGCCTGCGCTCCTTCCGTGGTGGGTCAGTAGTTGCCGAGACCGCCGCAGACGTTGATCGCCTGTGCGGTGATGGACGCGGCGGTGTCGGACACCAGGTAGCCCACGAACCCGGCCACCTCCTGCGGCGTCGAGTAGCGGCCGAGCGGGATCTTGGCGTTGAACCGGTCGAGGACGTCGTCCTCCGTGGTCTCCCAGACGGTCGCGTAACCCTGCCGCACCCGCTGGGCCATCGGGGTTTCGACGTAACCGGGGCAGACGGCGTTGACCGTGATGCCGGTCTTGGCCAGCTCGAGCCCGAGCGCCTTGGTGAACCCGACGACCCCGTGCTTGGACGCCGAATAGGGCGCACCCAGCACGACCCCCTGCTTGCCGCCGGTCGAGGCGATGTTGATCACCCGGCCGTGGCCGCGCGCCAGCATGCCGCCCGCGGACAGCACCTGCTTCGTCACGCGGAACACGCTGGTGAGGTTGGTTTCGATGACGTCGGTCCACAGGTCGTCGGCGATCTGCGCGGTCGGCCCGCCGCCGCTGCGGCCGGCGTTGTTGACCAGGATGTCGAGCGGTCCGAAGCGGTCGACCGCGGCCGCGACGAGCGACTCGACGTCCGGCACCGAGGTGACGTCGGCCGCGGTCCCGGCCACGTCGTACCCCTGCGCCCGCAGTTCCTTGACGGTCTGCTCGACGTTGTGGCCGTTGCGGGCGCACAGGAACACCTGCGCACCGAGCTCGGCGAGGGTGCGGGCGATCTCCAGCCCGATTCCGCTGGTCGCCCCGGTGACCAGGGCGGCGCGCCGTTCCTCCGGCATGGTGGTGCTCCTCTCCTTCAGACCAGTTCGGCGAAACGGCTGTTGACCAGGTCGAGGAACGCCCGCGGGTGGTCCGCCTCGGCGACCAGGTCGTCGGGGAGCGCGACACCGTACTCGCGCTGGATCCGGCCGGCCGCTTCCATCAGCGCGAGCGAGTCGTAGCCGAGCTCGTCGAAGGCGGTGTCGAGGAACTCGCCGTCGCCTTCGGCGGCACCGGCGACTTCCTCCAGCAGGGACCGCAGGGCTGCGGCGGTCAGTTCACGGTCGCTCATCGATTTCCTCCTCGGGCAGCGGGACTTCCGGGCCGGTGACGACCATCGCCGAGGCGAAGCCGCCTTCCCCGCGCGCGAGCACGAGAGCGGTCCGGAGGGACAGGGGGCGCGGATCGCCGAGGACCAGGTCGAGCTCGTGGTCCGGGTGCACGGCGGCGACGCCGGTGGTGGGCGGGACGACGCCGTCGCGCAACGCCAGCAGCGCCGTGACGACGTCCAGCGAGCCCGCGCCGGAGTACAGCCGGCCGGTCATCGACTTCGGCGCGGTGACCGGCACGCCGTGCGGCCCGAACAGCTCGCGCAGGACCGCCGCCTCGGCGCGGTCCAGGTCCGGGACGCCGTACGCGTCGGCGAAGACGACGTCGACATCGGCGGGTTCGAGGCCGGCGTCCGCCAGCGCGAGCCGGGCCGCGCGGTGCAGGGCCGCGCCCGTTCCCGGCTCCGGGTCGAACGCCGCGGCGTGGCCCGCGATGGTTCCGTAGCCCGGGCCGAGACCGCGCTCCCGGGCGTGGGCGGCGTCCTCGACGATGAGGATCGCGCCGCCTTCGCCGGGGACGAAGCCGTCGGCGCCGGCCCCGAAGGGCTGGTAGGCGGAGCCGGGGTCGGTGCCGCGGCTGAGCCGTCCGCCGGCGATCTGGGCGACCCAGCCCCAGGGGCACAGCGCGCTGTCCACCCCGCCGGCCACCACCAGCGGGGTGCCGCGGCGGATGTGCCGACGGGCCTGGGCGAGCGCGTCGAGGCCGCCGGCCTGGTCGCTCACCAGCACGCCGCTCGGCCCGCGCATCCCGTTGCGGATCGAGATCTGCCCCGTGTTGACCGCGTAGAACCAGGCGAACGACTGGTAGGCGCTGACGTGCTGCGGTCCCTTGCTCCACAGCTTTTCCAGTTCCCGCTGCCCGAATTCGAAGCCGCCGGACGCGCTCGCGGTGACCACGCCCATCCCGAACTCGGGCAGCGCGGCCGGCTCGACGCCGGCGTCGGCCAAGGCCCAGTCGGAGGCGGTCAGCGCGAGCCGGGTCATGTGGTCGGTCTGCGGCAGCAGCTTGCCGGGCAGGTGCTCCTCGGGCGCGTAGCCCGAGATCTCCCCGGCCAGCCGGGCGGGGTACTGCGCCGGGTCGAAGCGGGTGATCCGGCCGATGCCGCTTTCCCCGCGCAGGGTCGCGGCCCAGTAGTCCTCGACGCCCAGGCCGTTCGGGGCGAGCACCCCGGCCCCGGTCACGACGGCGGTCACGACGCCCGTCCCGGCGCGACGAGCACGACGGCGGTCTGGAAGCCGCCGAACCCGCTGCCCACGGTCAGCACGGTGTCGAGCCGCCGTTCGCGGGCTTCGAGCGGGACGTAGTCGAGGTCGCATTCCGGATCGGGCTCGTGGAGGTTGGCCGTCGGGGGCACGACGCCGTGCTCGATCGCCAGCGCGCAGGCGGCGATCTCGATGGAGCCGATCGCGCCGAGCGAGTGCCCGATCATCGACTTGATCGAGCTCACCGGCGTCCGGTAGGCGTGCTCGCCGAGGCTGCGTTTGAACGCCGCCGTCTCGTGCCGGTCGTTCTGCTTGGTGCCCGAGCCGTGCGCGTTGACGTAGTCGACGTCGGACGGCGCGACGCGCGCCTCGTCGAGGGCCACCCGGATGGCCTCGGCCATCTCCCGGCCGTCGGGCCGGAGCCCGGTCATGTGGAAGGCGTTGCACCGCGAAGCGTGCGCGGCGATCTCGGCGTAGATGTGCGCGCCACGGCGCCGGGCGCGGCCGAGCTCTTCGAGGACGAACACCGCGGCGCCTTCACCGAGCACGAAACCGTTGCGGCTGCGGTCGAACGGCCGCGAAGCGTGCTCCGGGTCGTCGTTGCGCGGGGTCGTCGCCTTGATGGCGTCGAAGCAGCCGAGGGTGATCGGCGAGATCGGGGCGTCGGTGGCCCCGGTGACCATCACGTCGGCCGAGCCTTCCCGGATCAGCTCGGCGGCGTAGCCGACCGAGTCCAGCCCCGACGTGCAGCCGGCGGACACGACGCCGGCCGGGCCGCGCGCGCCGGAGGCCACCGCGACCTCCGCGGCGATCGAGCTGGGCACCAGGTACCCGTAGAGGTGCGGGACGCCGTAGGTGTGGTCGACCAGCCACGCGCGGCCGGCGTCGCTCACCACCGCGTACTCCTCCTCCAGGCCCATCGTGCAGCCGACCGCGCTGCCGATGGCCACGCCGGTCCGCTCGGGCACGTCCGTTCCCGTGCCGAGCCCGCTGTCCTCGAGCGCCTCCCGGGTGGCCGCGACGGCCAGCTGGGCCGCGCGGTCCATCCGGCGGACCTCGCGCGGCCCGAGGCCGTGCGCGGCCGGGTCGAAGTCGCACTCCCCGGCGACCTGCGAGCGGAACGGCGCCGGGTCGAAGAAGCTGATGGTCCTGGTCGCCGTCCGTCCGGTCGTCAGCAGGTCCCAGAACTGCTTCACCCCGTTTCCCCCCGGTGCCAGCACACCGATTCCCGTGATCACCACGCGCCTGCTCATCGCGTTCCTCCCGGCTTGCGAACTCCTCAGCGAGCCTGGCAAAGGGGAACGGAGATCCGGCCCGCCGCACGCTAAAGCCGCGGTGAACCGCCGCCGGGCGGCCCTTCGCCCGCGCTTTAGCCGTGGCCGACCGGTGTCGGCGACGATCACCGGGTGAGGCAACCGACGAGTCCACAGTGGAGGGACGATGACCGGGTCGGGACGGGTGGCCGTGATCACGGGCGGGGCGCGCGGGCTCGGCCGCGAGCTGAGCGAAGCCTTCGCCGCGGCCGGTTACCGGGTGGCCGCGGCCGGCCGTGACGAGAGCGCGGCCGAGGGGCTCGACCGGAGCCGGATCGGCTTCCACAAGGCGGACGTCACGGACGCCGGCTCGGTGCGCGCGCTGTTCGACGAGGTGGCCGAGCTGCACGGGCGGGTGGACGTGCTGGTGGCCAACGCGGGGATCAGCGTACCGGGCCCGGTGGCCACCGCCCCGGCCGGAGACTGGGCCGCCGTCGTGCACACCAACGTGGTGGGCACCTTCCACAGCGTCCAAGCCGCGGTACCGCACCTCGAGCGGACCGGCGGGCGGATCCTCACCCTGTCCTCCGCGCTGGCCACCCGCGTCACGCCGTTCGCTTCGGCGTACTCGGCGTCCAAGGCCGCGATCGAGACGCTGACCCGCACGGCCGCCGTCGAACTCGCTCCGCGCGGGATCACCGTGAACTGCCTCGCGCCGGGGATCATCGACGCCGGCATGGGCCGGTCGCTCGCCGCGAACGAAGCGGTGTGGCCGCGGTACGCGAAACGCCTGGCCATGGGGCGGCCCGGCCGCGGAGCCGAGGTCGCCGCCGCGGCGCTGTTCCTCGCCGGCCCCGACGCCGGGTACGTCAACGGCCACGTGCTGGAGGTCAACGGCGGCCTCGACTGGTGAGGTTCCACGATGTGAATTCCCGGAAACGCCGTTGACGGCCACGTCGCAGCATCCTTAGCTTGGTCGGGTCGGCCGGGGCCCGGCGGCGGTTTCCGCGGAGATCGGTGCGCCGCGCGGGGGAGGTGATGACGCGATGGCTGTCGTGGAATTCCGGCTGCTCGGCCCGTTCGAGGTCGTCGTCGACGGCGTTGCGGTCCCGGTCCGGTCCGGGAAGCTGCGGGTCCTGCTGGCGTCCCTGCTGCTGCGCGCCGACGACGTCGTTCCCACCGGCACCCTGATCGAGCGGATGTGGGACGGCGCCCCGGTTTCCGACAGCCGGGCGACCCTGCACGTCCACATGACGCGGTTGCGGCAGTTCCTCGCCCGCACCGGTTCCGGCGCCACCGTGCGCACGGTTCCCGGTGGGTACGTCCTCGACGTCCCGCCCGGGAGCGTCGACCTGGCCAGGTTCGCCGAGGCCGCGAAGGCCGCGGCCGCCGCGCACGACGAAGGCGACGTCGGCACCGAAGCGGCATTGCTCGCCGGCGCGCTCGCCCTCTGGCGCGGACCGGCGCTGGCCGACGTACCCAGCGACGCGCTGCACCGCGACGAGGTCCCGCCGCTGGACGAGCAGCACCTGCGGCTCGCCGAACGCTGGTTCGACATCGAACTGCAGCGCGGCCGGCACGCGGAGGTCGTGACGGACCTGCAGGCCTTCACCGCCCGCTACCCACTCCGGGAGCGGCTGTGGGGCCAGCTGATGCTGGCGCTGCACCGCGGCCGACGGCACGCGGAAGCGCTCGCGGTGTACCGGTCGCTGCGGCAGGTGCTGGCGGAGCAGCTCGGGATCAGCCCCGGCCCGCAGGTCTCGCGGCTCTACCAGGAGATCCTCGAAGGCTCACCCGGTGCCGGCGGCGAAGGTGCGCGGGACGCGAACGCCGGCTGGCGCTTCCTGTGCCAGCTGCCCGCCGACTCCGCCACGTTCGTCGGCCGGGCGGACGTGATCGACGAGGTCAGCGAGCTGCTGGCGCCCGAAGGACCGGTCTCCGGCGTGCCGGTGGTCCGGCTGTCGGGCTCTCCGGGCGTCGGCAAGACCGCGCTGGCGGTGCGCATCGCCCACCGGCTGCGGTCGGCGTTCCCGGACGGCCAGTGGTACGTGCGCCTCAACGGGGCGCAGAAGAACCGCCGCCGGCCCGGTGACGTGCTTTCGGAGCTGTTGCGGGCCTCGGGCCTGGACGCCTCCGCGATCCCCGACGACGTCGACGACCGGTCGGCGGTGTACCGCGCCCGGCTGGCCGACCGGCGCGTCCTGATCGTGCTGGACGACGCCGGTGACTTCGAACAGGTCGCCGCGCTGCTGCCGGGCACGCCGGGGTGCGCGGTCCTGGTGACCGCGCGGACCCAGCTGTCGGACCTGGTCGCGCTGTCCGGCGCGCGCCCGGTGACGCTCGGCGTGCTGTCGGAAAGCGAAGCGGTGACCGTCATCGGCCGGCTGGTCGGCCCGGACCGGGTCGCCGTCGACCCGGGCGCGGTCGCCGAGCTGGCCAAGCTCTGCGCCTACCTGCCCCTCGCCCTGCGCATCGCCGCCGCGAACCTGGCCGGCCGGCCGCACACCACCGTCGCGGCGTACGTGGCCGAACTCCGCCACGGTGACCTCCTCGCGGAGCTGGCCGCGGGCGGCGGGTCCCGCACGGCCGTCCGGGCGGCCTTCGAGCTGTCCTACCGGGCCCTCAGCCCGGCGGCCCGCCGGCTGTTCCGCCTGCTGGGCCTGGCACCGGGGCCGGACCTGACCGCCCCGGTGGCCGCCCGGCTGGCGGGGATCCCGGTGGAACAGGCCTACCCCATGCTGCACCAGCTGGCCGAGGCCCAGCTGGTCGAACCCTCGACGGCGGGGCGGTTCCGCTTCCACGACCTCCTCCGGCTCTACGCCGCCGAGCGCGCCCACGACGAGGACACCGGCGAAGCCCGTGCCGAAGCGCTGGACCGGCTCTACAACTGGTACCTGCACAGCGCCGACGCCGCCATCGGCCGCTGCTACGAGAACCTGGTCCACATCGGACTGCCGACCGTCCGGCCCGACACCTGCGTACCGAGTTTCGCCGACAGCGGGGAAGCGCTTGCCTGGCTGGACGAGGAACGGGCGAACCTGCTTGCGATCGCCGGGCAGGCCGCGACCAACGGGCTCGCGCCGTACAGCTGGGCACTGGCCGACACGCTGCGCGGGTACCTCTGGCTCGAGCGGCACCACGAAGAGTGGCTGACCGCGGTCCTGGCCGGGCTCGGCGCCGCGCGGAAGGAGGGCGACGCCGACGCCGCGAACGTCATGCGCTTCGGGCTGGGGCTGGTGCAGCGCTGCCTCGGTGACCCCGTCGAATCGAACGCCCAGCTGTCGCTGGCCCTGGCCCACTTCCGCCGGCAGGGCATGGAGGCGTTCGAGGCGGCGACCCTGAACGCCATCGGCATCCTGCACCTGCACAAGGACCTCGGCAGCCTCGACGACGCGATCACCGTCCTCGACCGGGCATTGGAGATCTCCCGGCGGCTGCGGATCCCCCACGTCGAAGCGAGGACGTTGCGCAACCTCGGCGCGGTCCGCCACGCGCGCGGCGACCTGGTGCCCGCCGCCGAGCACTTCGCGGAGTCGCTGGAGGTCTACCGGCGGGTCGGCGCCGGGCATTCCGAGCCGGACATCCTGTCCCGGCTGGGCCTGGTGTTCGCCGACCGCGGCCGGTTCCCCGAGGCGGCGGGCTACCTGGAACGCGCTCTGGAACTCGGGATCCGCGTCCGCGCGGTCAACCACCAGGCGATCGCGCACTACGGCCTGGCCGTGGTGCTGGCCCACACCTGCCGGGTGCAGGAGGCGGCCGAGCACGCCCGCCAAGGGCTGCGGCTGGCCGGTGAAGCGAGCTACCGGGCCGTGGAGGCCAACTGCCTCAACGCGATGGCCTCGACCGCCCGGTGCGAGGACCGGCCCGAACGGGCCCGCGCCTACCACCTCCGGGCCTTGGCGCTGGCCCGGGAGATCGGGCAGGAGCAGGCGGAGATCGAGGCGCTCGTCGGCCTCGCGGCGGACGCGGGGTACGAGTTCGACACCGCGGCCGGTTTCGGCCGCCAAGCCTGGGAAATCGCCCGCCGTGGCGGCTTCCTCCTGCACGAAGGGCGCGCGCTGACCACCCTCGCCGCGACGCACCTCGCCGTCGGCCGGATCGACGAGGCGGCGGAGTTCGCCGCCCGCGCCCGCCAGCGGTACGAACGAACCGGGTACGGGCTCGGCAAGGCGACGCTCGACGAGCTCGTCACCCGGATCGGCGCGGCCCGGCTGGGTGCCACGAGGCCGCGCTGAACCGCTGTGCACCGCCCGTCGCGCGCCGTACCAGCCAGTGAGACGGCGCGTCCTTGCCCTTTCGAGCACGCTGCGTCAACCTTCAGCAACGGCCCGCCGCGACATTCGGCGGTTTCGTCCCTTTCATCCCCCGGTTCTTCACCGAGGGTGCCCGTCCGGCCGCCGCTCGAAGTTCGCTCGAAGTTCGCTTTAAGGGGCCTGAAAGCGGCGGCTGGAACCGTCAGGGGCAAGGAAGGCCGCGCCGCCGAGGACGCCGGACGGCCGTGGGGAACCTTGAATCGGAGGCTTCGATGCAACTCGGCGTACTCGGCTCGCTCCTCGTCTCGGCCGACGGGCGATCCTGCGTCCCACGCCCGCCCAAGCAACAGCAGCTGCTGGCCCTGCTGATCACCCACGCGAACACCGTGGTCTCCGTCGACCAGTGCATCGAAGAGCTGTGGGAGTTCGAAGCACCCAACACCGCCGTGCAGACCGTGCAGACCTACATCATGCAGCTGCGCAAGATCCTGCCGGCCCACGAACGGCGACGCCGGCTGGTCACCAAGGACCGCGGGTACGTCTTCCTCGTCGAGCCGGGCGAGCTCGACGCCGACGTGTTCGCCGGGCTGACGTCGGAAGCGCACCGCGCGGCCGCGGAGGGCCACGACGAACTCGCCGCACAGCGGCTGACCGCCGCGCTCGACCTCTGGCGCGGTCCCGCGCTGGCGGGCGTCCAGGCCGGCCCGCTGCTGCGTGCCCACCTGGTGGGGCTGGCCGAAAGCCGGCTCTCGGCGTGGGAACAGCGCATCGAGGCGGACCTGCGCCTGGGCCGCCACCACGAGCTGCTCAGCGAACTGGCGGTGCTGATCGAGCGGTACCCGATGCACGAGAACCTCTACGCGCAGTTCATCCTCGCGCTGTACCGGTCGGGCCGGCAGGCGCGGGCGCTGGAGGTCTACCACCGGCTGCGGAAGGTGCTGGCCGACGAGCTGGGCCTGTCGCCGTCGCCGCGGATGCGGCACCTGCACGAGGCGGTGCTGGCCGCGGACCCGCTGCTGGACCCGCCGGTGCGGGCGCACGGCGGCCTGTCGCTCGACCTGGCGTTCTCCCGCCGGACCGCGAGCTGAGCGGGGGTGGGTGCCCGGGCCGGGCCCGGGCACCCACCGCCCTACCCGATCCGCGGCATCGCCGCGAGCAGCTGCCGGGTGTAGGCGTGCGCCGGGCGCTC
The DNA here is from genome assembly GCF_046549135.1 of Amycolatopsis sp. lyj-23. Taxonomy (NCBI): domain Bacteria; kingdom Bacillati; phylum Actinomycetota; class Actinomycetes; order Pseudonocardiales; family Pseudonocardiaceae; genus Amycolatopsis; species Amycolatopsis sp. lyj-23. The sequence goes on from NZ_JAJPWN010000001.1 coordinate 67,873, forward strand.
GAACACGGTGTCCACCGGCCCCTCTTCGACGACCCGGCCACCGGAGAGCACCACCACGCGGTCGGACACCTGCCGGATCACGCCGAGGTCGTGCGAGATGAACAGCATCGCCAGCCCGAGTTCGCGCCGCAGCCGGGCCAGCAGGCCGAGCACCTGGGCCTGCACCGAGACGTCCAGTGCCGACACGGGTTCGTCGCACACCAGCAGGTCCGGCCCGGTCGACAGGGCCCGCGCGATCGCGACGCGCTGGCGCTGGCCGCCGGACAGTTCCCGGGGCCGTCTGTCCAAAACGGACTCGTCCAGGCCGACCTGCGCGAGGAGCTCCGCCGCCCGCGCCCGCCGCACCGCGCGGCCGCGGCCGCCGATCGCCTCGCCCAGCACCGCCGCGACGGTGTGGCGGGGGTCGAACGAACTGAGCGGGTCCTGCGGCACCAGCTGCACGGTCCGGCGCAGCGCGCGCCGGTCGCGTTCCCGGCGGCCGCTCCACCGGCGGCCGGCCAGCCGGACCTCCCCGGAATCGGGTTCTTCGAGACCGAGCGCGATCCGCGCGGTCGTCGTCTTCCCGGAGCCCGATTCGCCGACCAGCCCGACGACCTCGCCGCGGCGCACGATGAGGCTGACGTCGTCGACCACCGTCCTGGCCGCGCCGCCCGGGTCGCGGAACCGCTTGCCGACCCCGGCCACCTCGAGCAGGGGCTCGCCGGTCACGGGCGCGCGCGCGGCCGGCCGTCCGGTGGGCACGGCGGCCAGCAGCTCGCGGGTCACCGCGTGCGCCGGCTCGGTCAGCACCCGGTGCGCCGGACCCTGCTCGACGATCTCGCCGTCGCTCAGCACCGCGATGCGGTCGGCGATCCGGGCGACCACCGCGAGGTCGTGGCTCACCAGCAGCAGCGCCGTGCCGCGCGACTTCAGCTCGGCCAGCAGGTCGAGCACCCGCGCCTGCACCGTGACGTCGAGCGCGGTGGTCGGCTCGTCGGCGACCAGCAGCTCGGGACCGGCCGCGATCGCCGACGCGGTGAGCGCGCGCTGGCGCTGCCCGCCGGACAGCCGGAACGGCCGCTGCCGCGCCACCCGGTCGGGATCGGCGATGCCGACGTCGGTGAGCAGCGTCCGGACCCGCTCGGCGACCCCACTGCGGCTGACGAGCCGATGCGTGCGCAGCGGCTCGGCGATCTCGGCACCCGCGGTGCGGAGCGGGTCCAGCGAGACCAGCGCGTCCTGGTGCACCAGCCCGATGCGCCGGCCGCGGATCCGCCGCCACTGCCGTTCGCCCAGCCCGCGCAGGTCGGTCCCGGCGAACGCCAGCCGCTCCGCGCTCACCCGCGCACCCCGCCCGGCGAGGCCGACGAGGGAACGCGCGGTGACGCTCTTCCCGCTGCCCGACTCCCCCACCAGCGCCAGGCATTCCCCGGCCGCCAGGGCGAAGGACAGCCCGCGGACCGCCGCGACCTCGCCGAAGGCGACCCGGAGCCCGGTCACTTCGACCAGCGGGCCGTCGGGCCGCACCGACGGCGGGGCATCGTGCAGCTGGGGCTCGGTGGTCACGCGGGCGCTCCTGCGGATCGGTCCCGGGCGCGCCGGCCCAGGACGGTGATGGTGACGACGGTGGCCGCGATCGCCGCGCCGGGGAACACCGCGGGCCACCAGGCCAGCGCGGCGAAGTCGCGGCCGTCGGCGAGCATGGCTCCCCACTCCGGCGCCGGCGGCTGGGCGCCGAGCCCGAGGAAGCTGAGCGACGAGCCGATCATGATCGCGGTGCCCGTGCCCAGCGTGGCCAGGACGAGCACCGGCCCGGCGATGTTGGGCAGCACGTGGCGCAGCAGGACGGCCAGGCGCGGCCGGCCCAGCGCCACCGCGGCCTCGACGTACCCGGCGTGCGCCGCGACCAGCGCCTGCCCGCGGACCAGCCGGGTGTAGTGCGGGATCGAAGCCAGGCCGATCGCCGGGACGGCGGTGACCGGCCCCGGCCCCAGCACGGCGATGACGAGCAGCGCCAGCAACAGGCCGGGGAACGCGAGCAGGACGTCGACGACCCGGGAGACGACCTGGTCCGCGGCCCGGCCGCCGAACGCGGCCAGCAGCCCGAAGACGCAGCCACCGGTCACCGCGAGCAGCGTCGCGGAAAGGCCCGTGCCCAGCGAGTACCCGGCGCCGTGCACCACCCGGGCGAGGACGTCCCGGCCGAGCTGGTCGGTGCCGAACGGGTGCGCGGCGCTCGGGGCCCGGAGGATCGCCTGCGGGTCGACGTCGGCCGGCCCGGCACCGGTGAGCCAGGACGGCCGGAGGGCGGCGACGGCGAGGAGGACCGCGAGCGCTGCGGCCAGGAGGGTGCCCGGGCGCGGCAGCGCCGTGGGACGCGACAAGGTCGTCACCGGGCCTCCAGCCGCGGGTCGATCACCCGGTACAGCAGGTCGACGGCGGTGTTGAGCACGACGAACACGACCGCGGACAGCAGCACGACCGCGGTCACGACCGGGAAGTCGCGGCCGGTGACGGCGGCCAGCGTGACACGGCCGAGCCCCGGGCGGGCGAACACCGTCTCCACGACCACCGCTCCGCCCAGCAGGCTGCCCAGCGTCCAGCCGGTCATGGTGACCAGCGGCACGAGCGCGTGGCGCAGCACGTGCCGCAGCCGCACGACTCCTTCGCGCACCCCGCGGGCCCGTGCGGTGAGCACGAACGGCTGGGTCAGCGCCTCCTCGGTGGACCGGCGCAGGACCTGCGTCAGTTCGCCGGCGATGGGCAGCGCCAGGGTGACCGCGGGCAGCACGAGCCCCGCCGTCCCGGTCCCGCCGGCCACCGGGAACCAGTGCAGCCCGAAGGAGAACACCGTCAGCAGCACCAGCCCCAGCCAGAACGTCGGGGTCGAGACGGCCACCAGTTCCAGGCCCTGCGAGAGGATCCGCAGGACGGGCCACCGGCCCGCGGTCGCGGTGGCGACGAGCACCGCGGCCGCGACGGCGAGCACGCCGGCGGCCAGCGCCAGCTGCGCGGTCGGGGCGAGCTGCTCGCCGATGATGCGGCCCACCGGCTGCTGGAGCTGGTAGGACTGCCCGAGGTCGCCGTGCAGCAACCGGCCGAGGTAGGCGAAGTAGCGCTCCGGCAGCGACCGGTCCAGGCCGAGATCGGCGCGGATGGCGGCGAGCACCTCCGGGGTGGCGGGCGCGCTGCCGACGACGGCCCGCGCCGGGTCGCCGGGGATCAGCTCCAGCGAGGCGAACGCGAGCGTCGCGGCGCCGAAGAGGACCAGCAGCGCACCCGCCAGGCGCCGCACGAGCCAGCGCGGCAGCCCGCCCGCCGGGCGAGCCAGGCGTCCCGCGGACCACCGCGGCAGCCCGCTCACCGGACACCCCACGAGTACGGCGGCAGGCTGCTCACCGGCACGGTCACCCGCGCACGCACCGCCGCGAACCGTTCACCGGGCGAGCCACCCGCGTGCACCAGCCGCTCACCGGAACCGGCCGCCCGCACAAACCATCGCGAGAGCCCACCCACCGGCAGAACCACCTGCGCGCCGTCCGCCGCGGACCGCTCACCGGACGAACCACCGGGGCCGGGCACCGCCGCCGACCACCGCCGCGGGCCGGTCACCGGGCGAGCCAGGCGTCGCGGAACTGCGGGAAACCGGCCGGGTCGGCGGTCAGGCCCTGCACCTTCTTCTTCGCGCCCACCAGTGACGACGGGACGAACAGCGGCACCACCACCGCCTGCTTCAGCGCCCACTGCTGGGCCTGGGCGTAGGCGGTCCGGCGGGTTCCGTCGTCCAGGGTGGCGGCGGCGCCGTTGAGCCAGGAGTCCACCTGCTGGTCGGTGACGCGGGAGTAGTTCTCGCCGTGGATCGGGAAGTTGTCGGAGGTGAGGAACCCGCGCAGGATGTCCGGGTCGGCCCGGGTCCAGCTCGTGTCGGCCAGCTCGTAGTCGCCCTTCTCGACGAGGGCGAACAGCTGCCCGGTCTGCACGCTCGGGCGCTGGATCTCCAGCCCGACCTTCCGGGCGTCGGCCTGGATCGCCTGCGCGAGCGTGCCGCGCTGCTGGGCCAGCGCCTGCGCCTGGGTGTAGGGCCAGCGCACGGAGAGCCGCTGCCCGTTCTTCGTGCGGTAGCCCTCGGCGTCGCGGGCGGTCCAGCCCGCCTCGTCCAGCAGGCGGTTCGCCGCGGCCGGGTCGTGGCCCCAGCTGTGCTCGGTGGCCGGGTCGTAGCCCGGCGTGGACGGCGAAAGGATGCTCCACGACCGTTCGTACTGTCCGAAGTAGACACCGCGGACGGCGGCGTCGACGTCGATCGCCTGCTGCAGCGCGGTGCGCACCTTCACGTCGTCGAACGGCGCCCGCGCGGTGTTGAGGTAGAGGCTTTCGGTGGCGCCCTGGGAGGGGTTGCGCACCAGCTGCAGCGCCGGATCGGCTTCGACCGTCTTGACGTTCGCCGGCGGCACCGCGGTCACGGCGTCGATCTGGCCGCTGGTGAGCAGCCCGATCCGGGTCGCGCTCTCCGGCACGATCCGGAAGACGACCTGGTCGAGCCGCGCCGGGCCGGGGTGCGTGGCGGTTTCCGGCGCCCAGGCGTAGGCGGGGTTCCTGGCGATCGTGACGGTCTGCTGGTGCACGTGCCCGGCGAAGGTGAACGGCCCGGACCCCACGAGGTGATCGCACAGCGAGGTCGCGAACTGCCTGAGCGCCTGCGGCGACTCGATGCCGAGGTAGGTCGTGCTCGCCGCCTGCAGGAACGGCGAGAACGGCCGCTTGAAGTCGACGCGCACGGTGTCGGGCGCGAGCACCGTGCTCCCGGCGTACGGCCCGAGCAGGGTGACCGCGTAGAGCGACTTCGTCGCCGGGGCCGCGATGTGGTCGAAGTTCGCCTTGACCGCGTTCGCGTCGAACGGCGTGCCGTCGTGGAACTTGACGCCGGTGCGCAGGGTGAAGGTGTAGCTCTTGAAGTCCGGCGACGCCGTCCAAGACTTCGCCAGCCACGGGTGCAGCCCGCCCTTGCCGTCCTGCGCGATCAGCGAGTCGAAGACGCCGCGGCCGATCAGCGCGGTCAGGTCGGCCGGGCTGACGTGCGGGTCGAGGCAGCTCGGCTCGCTGTCGACGGCGTAGGTGAGGGTCCCGCCGTCGACGGGGGCGCCGGCGGCGGCCGTGTCCTCGCCGGCGCCGCAGCCGGCCAGCGCGGCGGCCAGGGCCGTCGCGGCGAGCGCGGCCGCTCCTCGGACCAGTGGCCGGCGGCCGGATCTCCACGCGGACAGCAACATCGGTTCTCCAGGGGTGGTTCGGTCGGACGGGGTTGCAGTTTGGGCAGCGCGCCTATCGGGGCGGCAAAGCGGCGGTAGAGGCGTCCACGGGCCGGAACGCCTCGACGTGGTCGGCCGCCCACTGCCGGAAGGTCCGCGGACGGCGGCCGGTGACCCGGGCGACGGTGGGCCGGGGTACCGCGCGGACCGCGGTCGCCTGCTGCCGGGCCGCCAGCACCGCGTCCACCACGACCGCCGGGGTCCGCCGCAGCATCTGCTCGCGGGCGACGGCGACCGGGATCTCCTCGAACCGCAGCGGACGGCCGAGCACTTCGCCGAGCAGCCGCGTCTGGTCGCGGGCGGTCAGCGCCTCCGGCCCGGTCACCGCGTACACCCGTCCTTCGTGCCCGGTGCCCAGCAGGGCGGTGGCCACGACGGCGGCGATGTCGCGCGGGTCCACCGGCGCGGAGACGACCTCGCCGAGCGGAGCGCGGACGACGTCCTCGTCCTGGATCGAGCGGGCCCACGACAGGGCGTTCGTCATGAACCCGCCGGGCCGGACGACGGTGACCGGGATGCCGGCGGCCGCGGCGGCCCGTTCGCCGTCGAGGTGCCAGCGGCCGAGGAGGTTACCGGGGTTCTCCTCGGCCGCCAGCGAGGAGAGCTGCACCAGGTGCGCCGCCCCGGCCCGGGCCGCCGCGACGGCGAGGTTGCGGTCGTGCACGGACTTGTGCTCGGCCGCGGACAACGCGAAGACTTTGTCCACTCCGGACAGAGCGGCCGGCAGCGAGTCCGGTTCGCCGAGGTCGGCGGCGACGACTTCGACGGCTTCCGGCAGTCCGGCGGCGGCGGGGTTGCGCGACACGGCGCGGACGGGCACACCCGCGGCGAGCAGTTCGCCCACCACGGCCCGGCCCACGACGCCGGTCGCTCCGGTGACTAGGATCATGCCGCCGAAGCTAGGCTCTCCCACCGGGGCGCGCGGTATAGCCGCACTAGGGCGAAACCTCACCCGGCGCGCCTAGTTTCCCGGCATGGCCACCTTTTCTTCCTACGACGGAACTGAAATCAGCTACCGCACCCTCGGGTCCGGCCCGCCGCTGCTGGTCGTGCCCGGCGGTCCTCGCGCGTCGGCGTACCTCGAAGACCTCGGCGGGCTCGACCGCCACCGCACGCTCGTGCTGTTCGACGCCCGCGGCACGGGTGCGTCGCCGGCACCGGCCGAACCCGCGACCTACGCCTACCCCCGGCTGGCCGAAGACGTCGAGGCCCTGCGCGCGCACCTCGGGCACGAGCAGCTCGACGTCCTGGGCCACTCGGCGGGCGCGGTCGTCGCACAGGCGTACGCCGCCGCCCACGCCGGCCGGATCCGCCGGCTGGTGCTGGTGGCCCCCGGTTACCAGCTGTACGGGCTGGAATCGCCCGACACGGCGCAGATCCTGGCGGGCCGCACGGACCAGCCGTGGTACCCGCAGGCGACCGCCGCCCTGCGCAAGCTGTCCGGCCTGTCCCCCGACGCGTCGCCCTCGGAGGTCATCGCGATCCTGGAGGAGTACGCGCCGGCCGCCTACGGGCACTGGGGCGAGCGGCAGCAAGCGCACCTGGCCCAGCAGCCCGCCCAGTTCTCGGTGACCGCGTGGGCGGGGTTCTGGCGGTCCGATGTGGACGTTTCCGCGCTGGTGGACCGGCTGGCGAAGGTCACCGCGCCGGTGGCGGTCCTGACCGGCAGCCGGGACGCGCTCACCGGCGTCGCGGTGGGTGACTTCGTCGCCAACCTCTTCCCCGCCGGACGGCACGTGACGATCGACGGCGCCGGGCACTACCCCTGGGTCGACGAACCCGCGGCGTTCGCCACCGCGGTCGAAGAGTTCCTGTCCTGACGCACGGGAAAGGCGGGCACCGGAACCGGTGCCCGCCTTTTTCGTGCCGGGAGGACTACTCGCCCGGCACCGCGTCCGGGTCGAACCCGGACACCTCGGCCAGCGGCCAGACTTCGAACTTCAGGTGCGGGCTGAGCGGGTTGTCGTAAAGCGCCGACATCAGCTCGTCGTGCGACGAGACGTCGTAGATGTTCAGCCCGCCGGACTCGCCGACCCGGATCCAGCTGTGCGTGACGATGCCCTTCTCGACCAGTGCCTGCATGTAGCCGAAGCCTTCGCCGAGGCGGCGCCGGAATTCGTCGGCGCTGATGCCCGTCGGGGCCTGCGTGGTGGTGACGGCGAACAGCGCCATCGGTTCCTCCTCTTCGGTCGGGTGGAAACTCAGGGGGTGAACACCGGCAGGACGTGCTCGGCGAACAGGCGCAGCGTGCGGGCGGACTCCTCGTAGGGCATGTTCCCGGAGATCACCTGCAGGCTGATGGTGATGTCGCCGAACCACGACCGGATCAGCCGGAGCCGGTCGGCGACCTCCTGCGGCGCGCCGACGAGCACCTTGTTGTCGCGCAGCTGCTTGCCGAAGTCGCTCGACCGCACGCGCTCGACGATCCGGCCGTAGCCCTCGTAGTCGCTGCTCTTCGTCCGGGTCCACGGCTCCACGGCGGCGGCCAGCGCCCGGTTCGTGTGTTCCGAATAGGTCCGGCCCCGCTCGTGCGCGCGCCCGGCTTCCTCGGCGAGGTAGCAGTTGTAGCTCATGTGGACGTCCTGGGCCGCCGGGTCGTGCCCGGCGGCCACCCAGGCTTCCCGGTACAGCGCCAGCATCTCCTGCACCTTCTCGACCTTGTTGATCGAGGGCACCATCATCAGGCCGTACCCGGCCCGCCCGGCGGCGACGCACGACTCCGGCGTGATCGCCGTGGCCACCAGGATCGGCGGGTGCGGCCGCTGGTACGGCCGCGGGAGCAGCGTGACCGGGCCGAAGCGGTGGAAGGCCCCCTTCCACTCGACGTCCTCTTCGGACCACAGCAGCCGGCAGGCCTCGACGCCGTCGGTGAACCGCTGGCGGCTTTCGTCCATGGGGATCTCGAAGGCCTCGAACTCGTCGGGCAGGAACGCCCGGCCGAAGCCGACCGACAGCCGCCCGTGCGAGATGTTGTCCAGCATCGCCAGCTTGCCCGCCAGCTGTGCGGGGTGCGTGAACGCCGGGATGACCGCGCCGGTGACCAGCCGGATCCGGGACGTCCTCGCCGCGGCCGCGGCGAGGAACGTGACCGGGTCCGGGCTGTAGCCGCCGTAGGGGGTGAAGTAGTGCTCGACCGTCTTGACGTGGTCGAACCCGAGCTCCTCGGCCAGTTCGGCCAGCCGCAGGGCCTCGTCGAAGTGCTGCACCGCGGACTTCTCGTCCGGGCTCACCGTCGGGAACAGGTTGATGCCGAATTTCATCGAGCGCTCCTCGTGTGGCTAGCCGACCGGGGCCGGTGTGGCGGCCCAGGCGGAGTACGTCCGGCGGAAGTACATGAGCGTGTCCCTTTCGTGCACGGACCCGGCTTCGACGCGGCCGAGCACGATCCAGTGGTCGCCGGCCGGCACGACGTCCGTCGTGACGCACTCGGCGACCGCGACGGCGTCGCCGGTCAGCACGGGTGCGCCGCCCGCGGCCCGCGACGGCGTGGTGGCGACGCCGTCGAACTTGTCCTCGCCCTTGCCGGCGAACCGCCGGGAGGTGCCCGCGGCGTCCGCGGCGAGGAAGTTGACGACGAAGGCGCCCGCGGTGCGCAGCGCGGCCGACGTCACCGACGTCCGGTCGACGCAGACGAGCAGCAGGGGCGGGTCCGCGGAGACGGCGGTCACCGCGTTGCAGGTGAACCCGCGCGGGGTGCCGTCGCGGTCCAGGGCCGTCACGACGGCCACCGCGGTGGGCAACGTCGCGAAGATGGCGCGGAACAAGGTGTTGTCGGCTGCCACAGCGGTCACTCCTCGCCTCGTCTGCCTCCACTCTGGCAACGGCCCCTATAGGCCGGGCAAGGAACCGCTGCACCGCCGGGCCCACACGCGAAAGGACGCCGGACGAAAGCCGTCCGGCGTCCTTTGTGGACTTCGTCAGCGCGGGGTCAGCTCGAAGGCTTCCGCCAGCAGTTCGTAGGACCGCACACGGGCCTTGTGGTCGTAGATCGTCGCCAGCACGACGATCTCGTCCACGCCGAGCGCCGAAGTGATCTCGGTGATCCGCTCCCGGACCTGCTCCGGCGTGCCGACGACGTACCGCGGCCACTCGAACCGCTCTTCGGCCAGCGGGTCGCCGCCGGTCTTCAGTTCCTCCAGTGCCTGCTCGGGGCTCGGGACCGGGCCGATGATGTTGCGGGTCAGCCGGCGCCGGAACAGCCGTTGGCTGGCGTAGACGTACTGGGCCTCTTCCTCGGTGTCACCGCAGTAGACGCCGATGCCGAGGATGACCCGCGGCTCCGGCGTGTGGCGGCTCGGCTCGAAGTGCTCGAGGTAGGCGCGCACGGCGTCGCGCGTGCCCGCCGGGTTGATGAAGTGCGCGTACGAGTACGGAAGGCCGTTGGCCGCGGTGAAGGCGGCGCTCGACGGGCTGGACCCCAGCAGCCACACCGGCGGGGCTTCGGGCACGCGCGGGGTGAGGTCGATCGTCGCGAACGGGTGCCCGGGCGGGAAGTCCCCGTGCAGGAAGGCGAGCAGCTCGGCGAGCTTCTCCGGGAAGTCCTCGACCGTCGGCGAGCCCGAGCGCTGCGAAGACAGCGCGATCGCTTCGAGGCTGCCGGCCCCGAACGACCGGCCGATGCCCAGGTCGATGCGGCCGGGGTAGAGCCCTTCGAGGATGCTGAAGGTTTCGGCGACCTTGAACGCGCTGTGGTTCGACAGCAGGACCCCGCCCGACCCGACCCGGATCCCGGTCGTCTCGGCCGCGACGCGCGCGACCAGGATCTCCGGCGCCGAGCTCGCGTGCGAGGCCATCGAATGGTGCTCGGCGATCCAGTACCGGTGGTAGCCGAGGCGGTCGGCGTGCCGGGCCAGGTCGACGGTGTTGTGCAGCGCGTCGGCGGGCGCCATGTCGACGGTGATCGGCGACTGGTCCAGGATCGAGATTCTCACGAGGCTCCTCCTCAGGGAACGGCGGGCTGTGCGGCCGTCTCGGCCAGGACGCGGTCGAGCAGGGCGACCGCGTTGCGGTGCAACGGGAAGTCCGCGGGCACGACCTGCTGCCGGCGCAGCAGGGCCGTGACCCGCGCGGTGATCAGGGCGAACCGGAACGCCGCGAGCACGGCGTGGTACCCGAGGTCGCGCAGTGCGGGACCGCCGGCCGCCGCGTAGCGCGCGAGCGTCTCCTCGCGGCCCGGCAGCCCCGCCAGCCTCGGTGCGCCGACGCCTTCGCTGAGGTGGCGGTCGAGGTGCAGGAACCAGGCCACGTCGGCCTCCGGCGGGCCGAGCTCGGCCATCTCCCAGTCCAGGACACCGGCGACTTCGGTGCCGTCGAAGACGAGGTTGCCGAGCCGGGCGTCGCCCCACAGCAGCACCGGCCGCGCCGGGGGCGCGGGCCGGTAGACGCGCAACCAGGCCAGCGCGCGCTCGACGACCGCACCGCCGGCTCCGAAGAACGCGAGGTTGGCCGCGTAGTGCTCGAGGAGCGGGTCGCGGCCGGGCCGCGCCAGGAACCGCAGGCCGAGGCGCTGCGGGTCGAGGCGGTGGACAGCGGCCAGGACGTCCACCGCCCGCTCCCAGACCTCCCGGCGGCCGGCGGGGTCGAGGTCGGCGACCCAGCCGGCCCGGTGGTAGGACGGCAGGTCCGCCGGGACCCGGCCGTCGACGTGCGCCATCACGAAGAACGGCGCCCCGAGGACGCCGGGGTCCGGCTCGAACCCGAGCACCGGCGGCACCGGCACGTCCGGGTGCCCGGCCAGCACCGCCAGCAGCCGGTACTGCTCGGCGAACCGGACGTCCGGGTAGACCTGGTAGCCGGCGCCGGCGATCCGCGCCACGAGCCGCTGCCCGCCGCCGGGCCAGGCGGCGTCGAACAGCACGGTTTCGTTGCCGAAGCCGGCGCCGGCCGGCACGGTCAGGTCGCCGACCTCGACGAGGCCGCCACCGGCGACGCGGGCCGAGAGCCACCCGGCCAGCGCCGCCCGCGTCCGCTCCGGGTCACGCTGCACGGGTACCGGCACGACGTCCCCCCTTCCCGGTCACGGCTTGCGGGCGAGGACGAGGCTGCTGGCCGCACCCAGCGGGCGGACCTCGGTTTCACCGAAGCCGGCTTCGCCGAGCCAGGACCGCAGGTCGGCGACGCTGTACTCGGCGCCACCGGCCGACCAGACGAGCATGTTGAGGCTGGCCAGGACGTTGCCCAGCTGCGGCGCGTCGTCGTCGATCATCGGGTCGTAGACGAGCACCGCCCCACCCGGCCGGACGGCCCGGAAAGCTTTCTGCAGCAACAGGATCCGGCTCTCGACCGGCCAGTTGTGCAGGACGTGCCCGAAGACGAGCACGTCGGCCTCGGGCAGCTCGTCGGCGAAGAAGTCACCGGCGCGGAAGCGGAGCCGGCCGTCCAGACCGAGCGACCGGATGTGGGTGTCGAAGGCGGGAGCGACCCCGGGCAGGTCGAACACGGTCCCGCTCAGGTGCGGGTGCGCCCGGGCGATCGCGGCCGAGAGGTTGCCGCGAGCGCCGCCGATGTCGGCGAACGTCCGGAAGCCGGCCCAGTCGAGTGCGGCGACCTCTTCGCCGATCGGCGCGTTGAGCGTGTCCATCGCCGCGAGGAACCCGTCACGGTCACCGCTGGCCTGGTACATCGGGCCGTAGGGATCGCCGTCGGCACCGGCGCCGTTGCGGGCTTCGCCGGTGCGGAGGCTGGTGACCAGCCCGTCCCAGGCCGGGTGCAGCACCCCGTCGAGGAACCCGAGGAATCCGCCGAGGAAGTCGGGCCGGCCGCGCACCAGGTACTGCCGCGCGGCGGCGGCGTTGCGGTACCGGCCGTCTTCGCGCTCGACGAGCCCGAGACCGAGCAGGGCGTACAGGAAGTCGCGGGCCCCGTTCGGGTGCAGCCCCGCGCGCGTGGTGAATTCCGCCTCGGTCAGCGGGCCGCTCTCGTCGAGGATCGTGAAGACGTCGAGTTCGTAGGCGGCGAAGAGGACCTTGGCCTGCCGGTAACCCGAAGCGATCTGCAGGATGGGTCCCGGGGCGACGGAACGTTCTGCTGCGGTGACGGTCATGTGCGGGATTTCCCTTCGCGCGGGCCGGTTTTCGTTCCGAAGCTAGATCCGGCCGCTATAGGTGCCGTAAAGGCCGGGCGAGCCGGTGGCCGCGGGGAGCCTTCGCCGCGGCCACCGGCGTCTCAGGCGGGCTGCTTCGGCTTCGGCAGGGCGAGCGAAGTCAGCGCCGCAGCGAGGGCGAACACCGCGCCCACGAGGAAAGCGGCCCGGTACCCCGACACCACGGCCGCGTCCGCGCCGGTCCCGGCGAGCGCCTGCGCCCGGTCGGCGGCGACGGTCGCCAGCACCGCCAGGCCGATCGAGCCGCCGACCTGCCGCGTGGTGTTGATCAGGCCGGACGCGAGCCCGGCCTCTTCGCGGGCGACCCCGGACGTCGCGGCCATGCCCAGCGGCATCATCGCGACCCCCGCGCCCAGCGTCACGAGCGCCATCGGCACGAGCAGGTGCGCGGGGTACGAACCGTGCACCGGGATGAACGACAGCCACACCAGGCCGACGGTGGTGATCAGCGGCCCGGCGACCAGCAGCGGCCGTGGCCCGAACCGCTTGAGCAGCACCGGTCCGCTGTAGGCGCCGATGGTCATCGTCGCCGCGCCGGGCAGGAACGCCAGCCCGGCCGCGAGCGGACCGAAGCCCAGCACGTTCTGCATGTACAGCGACAGGAAGAAGAAGTGCGCGATCACGGCGACGCCGACGCAGAACATCACCAGGTTGGCGACGGTGATCGAGCGGACCTTGAACAGCCGCAGCGGGACCACCGGTGCCTGGGCGATCTTCGCCTCGTGCAGCACGAACCACGCCAGCAGGACGAGCCCGGCGAGGAAGGGCACCAGCGTCTGGGGGGCGCCCCAGCCGTACGGGGCGCTGTTGATCGTGCCGTAGACGAGCGCGACCAGGCCGGCGGTGACCAGGACCGAGCCGGTGACGTCGAGCTTGCGGGTCTTCAGGTTGCCGTGGCTCTCCTGCAGCAGCAGGTACGCCGCGATCAGGCCGATGACCCCGAGCGGGATGTTGACCAGCAGGATCCAGCGCCAGTTGATCAGGTCGGTGAGCACGCCGCCGAGCACCGAGCCGATCGCGGCGCCGCCGCCCGCGACGGCGCTCCACGCCCCCATCGCCTTGGCCCGCTGCGGTCCTTCGGGGAACGTGGTGGTCAGGATGGTCAACGTCGCCGGCGACAGGATCGCGCCGCCGATGCCCTGCACGATCCGGGCCACGACCAGCGTCGTCTGGTCCTGGGCCAGTGCGCCGACCAGGCTGGCCGCGGTGAAGACGACGAGCCCGATCACGAACAGCCGCCGCCTGCCGAACAGGTCGGCCGCGCGGCCGCCGAAGAGCAGGAAGCCGGAATAGGCGAGCGTGTAGCCGTTCACCACCCAGGCCAGCCCGGCTTCGCTGAAGCCCAGGTCCTGCCGGATCGCGGGCAACGCGACGTTCACGATCGACACGTCCAGCACGACCATCAACTGGCCGAGGCACAACAGGGTCAGCACGGCCCAGTACGGCGCGTGCCGGACCCGTCCTTCCGCCGGTGCCGGCACTTCGACAGCTGACATCCCAGATTCTCCCCGCTAGTAGTTGGACTCACGCGTCCACATGGACTGACAAGTCCAAGAGGTTAGGATGATGCGTCTAAGCTGTCAAACAGGTGGTTCCAGACTGAGACGGGAAGGAGTCCAGAGTGGGGCACGGAGCCTGCGGTAGCCTGGGATCGATGGCATCTCCCACGATCCGAGACCGCACCCCGGTGGCCCCGCCCGAGGAGTGCCGTGGCCTGCTGGCCAAGCGGCGGGCGATCCTCGACGCGGCCATCGTCGTGTTCGTCCGCGAGGGCTACACGCGCGCGGGCGTCGACGTCATCGCCTCCGAAGCGGGCCTGTCGAAGCAGACGATCTACAACCACTTCGGCGACAAGGAACGCCTGTTCCTGGCGACCGTCGAGGAGACGCTCAAGCCGCTGTCGGCCGAGGTCGACGCGATCGTCAACGCCACGCTCCGGCAGAACGCCGACATCGAGACCGACCTGCTGGCCTTCGGCAGGCAGTGGCTGCCGACCATCACCCGCCCGGACGTGTCCGCGCTCTACCGGCTGATCATCGCCGAGAGCCCGCACTTCCCCGCGCTGCGCAGCTCCTGGCGCGAGGCGGCCGCCGACCCGGCCGCCCACCACCTCGGCTACTACCTCGCCTGCCACTCCAACAACGGCAAGCTGGCCATCCCCGACCCGGCCCGGGCGGGGCGGCAGCTGCTGGCTCTGATGAGCAGCGAGGCCCACGAGCACTCGGTGTTCGGCACGGTCGAGCTCGACGCCGGGCAACTCGAGGAGATCGTGGTCGCCGCGGTGGACATGTTCCTGCGCGCCTACTCCCCCAGTCACGCTTCAGCGGCGCCTCAGCGCTAGCCCGAACCGCCCTTCAGCGGCCGGGGCGACGATCGGCCGCATGGTCGTCTTCGTCAACAAGCTCACCCTCACCGGCGCTCCCGACGAGCTCGAACGGATCTACCGCGGCGTCGCGGACTTCTTCCGCACGCAACCGGGCCTGGTCCGGTTCCAGCTGGTCCGCTCGACCAGCGACCCCGGCGTCTACATCAACATCGCCGAGTGGGAGGACGAGGCCGCGTTCCGGCGCGCCGTGAGCCGGGACGAGTTCCGGAAGGCCGTGCGCGTCGGGCGGGTCTCCGACGGCGATCCGCACCTGTGCGAGGTCGTCTTCACCGGATCGCCGGCGTGACCGGCGCGCGGGTCGAGGAACTGGCCAAGGGTGTCCACGCCTACGTCCAGCCGGACGGCGGCTGGTGCGTGAGCAACTCGGGCATCATCACCGGCCGCGACTCGGTCACCGTGATCGACACCGCGGCCACCGAAGCCAGGGCCCGGTCGCTCGCCGCGGCCGCCGCGGAGGTCGGCGGCCGGGCGCCGCGCACGCTCGTCAACACCCACCACCACGGCGACCACACGTTCGGCAATTTCGTCTTCGCGCCCGCGGCCACCGTCGTCGCCCACGAGCGCGCCCGCGCGGAGATGGCCGAGAAGGGCCTGGGCCTGAAACACGTCTGGCCGGACACCGACTGGGGCGCGATCGAGGTCGTGCTGCCTTCGGTGACCTTCAGCGAAGAACTCACCCTGCACGTCGACGACCTGGTGGTCGAACTGGTCCACGTGGGGCCGGCCCACACCACCAACGACGTCGTCGCCTGGCTGCCCGCCGAGCGCATCCTGTTCGCCGGTGACGTCGTGCTGTCGGGGTGCACGCCGTTCGCGCTGATGGGCTCCGTCCGCGGGTCCCTGCGCGCGCTCGACACGCTGGAAGCCTGGGAACCGGAGACGGTCGTGTGCGGGCACGGCCCGGTGTGCGGACCCGAGGTCTTCGCCGCGACCCGGGCCTACTTCCACTGGCTGGGGGACGTGGCCGCCGAGGGGTTCGCGGCCGGCACCCCACCGCTCGAACAGGCCCGCCGCACCGACCTCGGCGGGTTCGCCGGCCTCCTCGACCGCGAGCGGCTGGTGGCGAACCTGCACCGCGCCTACGCCGAACTGGCCGGCGCCGCGGACGGCGACCACATCCCGAGCGGCCCGGTGTTCGCCGAGATGGTCGCCTACAACGGCGGCCGGCCGCTGTCCTGTTCGGCCTGACGCACCACGGACCGGATTCGGCCAAGCCGGTGAGCAGCGGCCTCGGACATCCGGTCCCCCATCCGGGGCGGCGACCGCCACCCCGGCGTCGCACTCCCCCGCGGCCGCGGGGAGGTGCGTCAACCCGGGTCGGTGACGCTTTCCCGCAGCAGCCGCCAGGCTTCGCGGCGCAAGCGCTGGGCCTCCGGGTCGGCTACCGGTGCCGCCGACAGCAGGCGCTGGGTGTACGGGTGCGCGGGGGCGGTCAGGACCTCCTTGGCCGGGCCCTGCTCGACGACGTGGCCGCGGTGCATCACCGCCACCCGGTCGGCCAGCTGCTCGATCACCGCGAGGTCGTGGCTGATGAACAGGCACGCGAACCCGAACTCGTGCCGCAGCTCGCGCAGCAGGTCGAGGATCCGGGCCTGGATCGTGACGTCGAGCGCGCTCGTCGGCTCGTCGGCCACCAGCAGGTCCGGGCGCAGCGCCAGGGCCCGCGCGATGCAGGCGCGCTGCCGCTGACCGCCCGACAGCTCGTGCGGGTAGCGGGCGGCCAGCGCCGGCGACAGCTGCACCGCGTCGAGCAGTTCCGCGACCCGCCTGTCCACTTCGGACGAACGAGCCGCGCGGTGCAGCCGCAGCGGCGTGGCCACGCTTTCCCCGATCGTCGTGCGCGGGTTCAGCGAGGACAGCGGGTCCTGGAACACCATGCCGATCCGGCGCCGCAGCGCCTTCGCCGCCCGGCCGCGCACCCGGGTGAGGTCCGCGTCCCCGACGCGCACCGACCCCGCCGTGGGCGCGAGCAGCCCGGTGACCGCCCGGGCCACCGTGCTCTTCCCCGAGCCGGACTCCCCCACCAGGCCGAGGACCTCGCCCGGCTCGACGTGCAGGCTCACCCCCGAGGCGGCGTGCACGGCCACCGCGCGGAACCGGCCGCGGTAGGTGACCGACAGGTTTTCCACACGCAGCAGGGGTGCCTCGGCGGGAACGTCGGGGACCGACGCCGTCGCCGGGTGGTCCGCCGCGGCCACGTGGCCCGGCCCCGCCGAAATGCCGGTGATGACCGCACGTTCGAGCCCGGCCGTGGCCGCGGTGCTGAGCGAGACGACCGAGCCGAGGAGCTGCCGCGTGTAGTCCTCGGCCGGCGCGGCGAAGATCGCGCCCACCTCGCCCTCCTCGACCACGCGGCCGTCGCGCAGCACGACGACCCGGTCGGCGAGGTCGGCGACCACGCCCATGTCGTGCGTGATCAGCAGGATCGCCGTGCCGAGGCGTTCCCGGAGATCCCGCAGCAGCTCGAGGATCTCCGCCTGCACGGTGACGTCCAGTGCGGTGGTCGGCTCGTCGGCGATCAGCAGCTTCGGCTCGTTCGCCACGGCCATCGCGATCACGACGCGCTGCAGCTGGCCGCCGGACAGCTCGTGCGGGTAGGACCGGAGCCGCTCGCGCGGCGCGGGCAGCCCG
Organism: Amycolatopsis sp. lyj-23; assembly: GCF_046549135.1. NCBI lineage: Bacteria > Bacillati > Actinomycetota > Actinomycetes > Pseudonocardiales > Pseudonocardiaceae > Amycolatopsis > Amycolatopsis sp. lyj-23. Next base: position 85,274 of record NZ_JAJPWN010000001.1, read on the forward strand.
ACCAGGCCGAGCAGCTCGGCCGCGCGTTCCCGGGCCGCCGCGGCGGTGCCGTCCCGGTGCGCCCGGATGGCCTCGGCGAGCTGGTCGCCGACCGTGAACACCGGGTTCAACGCGCTCATCGGCTCCTGGAACACCATGCCGACATCGCCGCCGCGCACCGCCCGCAGTTCCCCCGGGGTCATCGCGTAGAGGTCCCGCCCGGCCAGCTCCGCGCGGCCGGTTACGCGAGCCGTGGGCGGGAGCAGGCCGAGCAGGGACATCGCGGTGACCGTCTTGCCGGAGCCGGACTCCCCGACCACCGCGACGACTTCGCCCGCGCGGACCTCGTAGCCGACCCCGCGGACGGCTTCGACGTCCCCGAACGAGACCGCGACGTCGCGCAGCCGCAGGAGCCCGGCTCCGCTCACTGGACGATCCCGAACTTGCGGTAGTCGACGTAGGCCGGGAAGCGCCCGATCTCGACGCCACCCACCTGCGAACCGTGCAGGAACGAGTTGCGGGTGTAGATCAGCGGCACCACCGGCGAGTCGGCGAGGATCTTCTTGTCCAGCGCCGCCCACTTCTTGCCCGCCTCCGCCGGGTCGACGGTGGCCTGCGCCTCGCCGATCAGCTTGTCGACCTCGGGGTTGCTGTAGCGGGACTCGTTGTACCCGCCGTTGCCGATCTCGGTGGACTGGAACAGCGGCTGGATGTTCGCGTTGGCCGACGGGATGTCCGGCTGCCACGAGGTCAGCGTCAGGTCGTAGTCCGACAGGCCCTTGGTGTCCACTTCGGACGTGTAGGTGTCCTCGTCGAGCGGCTTGATGGTGACCTTGATGTTCGCCCGCGCCAGCGATGCTTGAATCGCCGCGGCCTTCTCCGGGAAGCCCCGTTCGTTGTGGGTGGCCAGGACCAGGCCGTCGAGGCCGTTCGGGAAGCCCGCCTCGGCGAGCAGCTGCTTGGCCTTCGCGACGTCGCCGGACGGCGGCGCCGGGTACAGGTCGTACTGCTCGCGGCCCTGCAGGCCCGGCGTGATCAGCGTGGTGGCCACGTCGCCGGCCAGCTGGGCGCTGCCCGCGCTCGCGACCTGGTAGGCGGCCTTGTCGACGGCGTACTGGAACGCCTGGCGCACCTTGGGGTTCTTCAGGTTGCCGCGCTGGGTGTTCAGCGAAAGGTAGGCCAGCGCCCCCGATTCCGACGTCACCAGCCGCGCCTTCGCCGAGGCGTTGCCCTGGATCTGGGCCAGCTGGGCGGGTGAAGCGAACGACATGCCGAAGGCGGCGCGGTCCTTGCCGGTGTCGTCGACCAGCCGCTTGGAGATGACCCCGGTGTCCTGGCCGAGTTCGAACTCGATGGTGTCCGGGTTGGCCAGGCGCGTCTTGTCCTCGTCGCGGTTCCAGTTCGGGTTGCGCGTCAGCTTCGCCGACTTGCCGCGCTCGTAGCTCGCCAGCTGGTACGGACCCGACGCGACCGGGTGGTCACCGTAGTTCGCCTCGGCCCCCTTGCCCTTGGGCACCGGCGAGAACGCGGGCGTGCTGGCGACCCAGTTGAAGTCGCCGTACGGGCGGGCGAGGTGGAAGACGATCGTCTTCGCGTCCGGCGTCTGGATCGTGTCGAGGTCCTTGCCTTCGAACGGTCCCTTGTACGCCAGGCCCGGGGACAGCAGGTCCTTGTGGTAGGCCAGGCCGCCGGAGAAGGCGGGCGCGAACGAGCGCTCGAGGCCCCACTTGACGTCCTCGGCCTTGATCGGCGTGCCGTCGGCGTACTTGAGCCCGTCCTTGAGGGTGAACGTCCACGTCTTGCCGCCGTCACTGGGCCGTCCGGTGTCGGTGGCGAGGTCCGGCACGATCGCGGTGTCCTTGCCCGGCGCGACGTCCCACGACGTCAGCCGCCGGTGGATCAGCCCGAGCGTGGTGACCACCAGGTTCGAGCTCTTCGCCGGGTCCCACGTGATGGAGGGTGCGTCGTTGAGCAGGACGAGGTTCCCGCCCGGTTTGACGGTGCCACCTTGTCCCGACGGCGTGTCATTGGCCCCGCACGCCGTCAGCAGCGTGACGGCGGCCGTCACCCCCGCAGCGAGCGAAAGCCGGAATCCCCGTTTCATCGTGTCCCTTTCAGACGAGACGTGCTCGCGGATCGAGCGCGCCGTAGCAGAGGTCGACCAGGAAGTTCAGGACCGTGACGAGCAGGGCCGAGAACAGCGTCACCCCGAGCAGCACGGGCAGGTTGAGCGACGCGATCGCGTCGACCAGCAGCCGCCCGACCCCGGCCATGCCGAAGATCCGTTCGGTGATCACCGTCCCGGCCAGCAGGGCGCCGAGGTCGACGCCGAACACGGTGATCACCGGCAGCAGGACGTTGCGCAGCGCGTGCCGGCCGATGACCTTGCGTTCGGTCAGGCCCTTGGCGCGCGCGGTGCGGATGTAGTCCTCGCCGAGGGTTTCCAGCATCTGGCCGCGGGTCAGCCGGGCGTAGATGGCGGCGTGCAGGAACGCGAGCACGAACCACGGCAGCACGAGGTGCCACGCCCACTGCGCGGGGTTCTCGGCCAGCGGCACGTACCCGGACTTCGGCACGACGTCGAGGGCGAAGGCGAAGATCGTGATACCGATCATCCCGGCCAGGTAGGCGGGCATGGAGACCCCGGCCATGGCCGCGGCCATGGTGATCCGGTCGACGGCCGTGCCGCGCCGCAACGCCGACAGCAGGCCGAGGCCGACACCGGCGACGATCCAGATCGCGGCCGCGCCGAGCGCGACGGAGAAGCTGACCTCGATCCGGCCGCCGATTTCGCTGAGCACGTCGACGTTGTTCTGGAAGTCCCAGCCGAAACACGGTGCCGTGCAGTGGATCGCCGCGGCGCCGGTGCCGAACGTGCGGCCGCCGACGATCCCGCCGAGGAACTCGAAGAACTGCCCATACCACGGGACGTCGTAGCCCATGAACTCCCGCGCGAGCTGCAGGCCTTCCGGTGAGCACGGGCGGCCGCAGGCCATCCGGGCCGGGTCGGCGGGCAGGACGTAGAACACCACGAACGTCACGAAGGCGACGATGAGCAGGACCAGCAGCATCCCGGCGAACCGGGTCGCGGCGAAGCGCGCGGTACGCATCAGGCCGCACCCCCGGAGCGCGGGTCGAGGGCGTCGCGGATCGCGTCGCCGACGACGTTGAACGCCAGGGTGATCAGGAACAGCAGCAGCCCGGGGAAGACCAGGTACATCGGGTCGGTCTCGAAGAAGTCGATGGCGGTGCTGATGGTGTGGCCCCAGCTCGGCGTCGGCGGCAGCACGCCGACGCCGAGGAAGGACAGCGCGGCCTCGCTGCCGATCATCGACGGGATGGCCAGGCTGGCGACGACGATGACCGGCGCCCAGAGGTTGGGCAGCAGTTCCTTGGTGAACACGTGCCACGGCCCGCCGCCGACGACCCGGGCCGCGGCGACGAAGTCGCGCTTGGCGAGCGTCAGCGCCTGGGCCCGGACGATCCGGGCCACGCGCGGCCACCCGAACAGCCCGAGCACGACGATCAGCGTGACCTGGCGCGGGAAGTCGACCGGCAGGACCGCGCCCAGCGCGATCATGAAGATCAGGTACGGGAAGCCGAGGATGACGTCGGCGGTCCAGGTCACCAGCCGGTCCCACCAGCCGCCGAGGTAACCGGCGCTCACCCCGAGCAGGACGCCGAGCGCGGTGCCCAGCACCGTCGCACCGAGGCCGACGAGCAACGAGGTGCGCGCGCCGTGGGCGACGAGCGCGAAGAGGTCGACGCCGGTCAGCGGCTCGACGCCGAACCAGTGCTTCCCCCTCACCCCGCCCAGCGCCCCGGCGGGCAGCCCGGTCGGGCCGAGCGTGGTGATGTCCGGGTTCAGGCTCTGCCCTTCGAGGAGGACGAACAGGTCGGCCCCGGCGGCGAGCAAGCCGATGACGACGATCAGCAGCGCGCAGACGGACGTCCACCGCCCGGAGCGGACGGCACGCCACACCGCGGCCGGCAAGGAACGTGCCGCGAGGGCCGGGACACCGGTGGGTGTCGGCGGAGGGTTGACCACAGCACCTTCAAGGTTCAGCCGATCGAGTGATGTTCAGGACCTTAAGGAAGTTCCCCTCGCGAACCCAGTGATCGATCCACCGTCCCACAGTATGGACGGCAAGTCGCCGACCGCGGCGGACATTCGTGCCCGTATGCCCGGTTTCCGCCCACTGGGCGGACATCGGAGGCGCAACGCTGCCCCGCCACCGCGGCCTGGATCGCCACTCCGGCACGACCAGGCGACCGCGGTCCCCCGCTAGACCGCGTTCCGCCACGTCGGCCATTCCGGGATGCCGCCCTTCCGCGCGGGCGCGGTGCCTGCTCGAATTCCGCGCGGCCGATCCGCAATCAGGCCGCGCCCGACGCCCGAGCCCGGCGGGCCGTCGTGGACTCGCCCGGGACCGGCACGAGGCGGCCGGGCGTCACCCGGCCTCGGGGTACAGCTCGCGGTAGGCCGCGATGTGACCCCAGTCCGTCGTCACCGACTCCGCCGCCAGCACGGCGTGGACGATCGCGCGGGCGAAGGCGTTCGACGCGGCCGCGAACAGCTCCGGGGTCGCGCCGGTGGCGCTCGTGCCGGTGGCGACCCCGAACACCGTGTCGCCGTCGGCGATGCCGTGGGCCGGGCGGACCGCCACCGCGAGCCCGTCCTGGCCCGCGCCCGCCAGGCGGTACGCCGCGCCCGCGTCGAGGGACGCGCTGGTCGCGACCACGCCGATCACCGTGTTCAGCGGGGTCCGGGCGTGCCGGTCGCGCGTGGACGCCGCCAGCCGCTCCCGCACCGCCGCGCGGGCGGCTTCGTCCGGCGCGTTCAGCGGGAACTCCCGCCAGGCCGTGCCCCGGCGGGAAGTCGCGCCCAGCGCGTACCCGTAGGGCAGCCCGGACGCCGGGTCCACCGCGGGGTGGTGGGAGTTCAGGACGGCCAGTGCGGCGACGACCGTGCCGTCCGGCAGGACCGCGCTCGCGGTCCCCACGCCGCCTTTCATCTCCGCGCTGACCGCGCCGGTCCCGGCGCCGACGTTGCCCTGGGCCACCGGACCGCCGTCGGCCGCGCGGACGGCTTCGGCGCCGAGCTCGCCGTGCGGGCGGGCGTGGAAGTCCCCGCCGCGGCCGAGGTCGAACAGCGCCGCGGCGGGGACGACGGACGTCGTCTCGGGCCGGTGCTCGGCCAGCCAGTCGAGGACGCCGCCGGCCGCCGCGAGACCGAACGCGCTGCCGCCGGTGAGCGTGATCGCGCCGACGGCCGGGGCCGGGTGGCGGGGGTCGAGGGCGGCGGTGTCGCGGGTGGCCGGTCCGCCGCCGCGCACGTCGACGGAGACCACCGCGGCCGGCGGCAGCACCACCACGGTGGTGCCGGTCAGCGCGCCGCCGCCGATGCGGGTGGCGTGGCCGACGCGCAGGCCCGGGACGTCGGTCAGGGCGTTGTGCTCGCCCGCGGTGTCAGGTGCCATCAGGAAGGTCCGTACCTCGAGGTCGGTCGGCGCAGGCCGAGGTGATCACGCAGCGTCGTCCCGTCGTACCCCGCCCGGAACAGGCCACGACGGCGCAGGATGGGCAGCACCAGCTGGACGAAGTCGTCGAGCGTACCGGGCAGGTACGGGAAGACGAGGGTGAACCCGTCGGCGGCGGGGGCGCCGAACCAGCGTTCGATGTGGTCGGCGATCTCCTCCGGCGGACCGACGACCGTGCCCGAGTCGTCGCTGATCTCGGCGGCGAGCTGCCGGATCGTGCGTCCCCGCTGCCGGGCCCGGAGGTAGACGTCGAGCTGCGTGCTCTTCGACTGGTTGGACTCGGGCAGCTCCGGCAGCGGCCCGTCGAGCGGGTGGCCGGTGAGGTCGAAGCCGCCGAGCAGGTAGGCCAGGTGCGCCAGCGCCACCTGCGGTGGCATCAGCGCGCGCAGGGTGTCGCGCTTGGCTTCGGCGGCGGCGCGGGTTTCCGCGGTGATGACCGAAAGCGCCGGGAACACCTTGAGCTCGTCCGGGCTCCGGCCGAAGGACGCGGCGCGGTCCTTGATCTCGGCGTAGAACTCCGTGGCGCGCGCCAGGTCCCGCTGTCCGGAGAACACGACTTCGGCCACGCGGGCGGCGAACTGCTTGCCCGCTTCCGAAGCACCGGCCTGCACGATCACCGGCCGCCCCTGCGGGGGCCGGGCGATGCTCCGCGGGCCCGCGGTGTCCCAGAGGCCGGTGACGACGTCGAAGAACTCCTCCGCCCGTGCGTACCGGTCGGCGTGGCCGACGTGGGCGTCCCGGCCGAAGTTGAGCGCCTCGCCGTCGTTGAGCGACGTGACGACGTTCCAGCCCGCGCGGCCGCCGGAGATGTGGTCGATCGAGGCGAACGTCCGCACCAGGTGGTACGGCTCGTTGTAGGTGGTGGAGGCGGTCGCGATCAGGCCGATGCGGCTGGTCACCGCGGCGAGCGCGGCCAGCAGCGTGGTCGGCTCGAACGAATCGTTCACCACCGACACGCGCGACAGCACGTCCTGGCTCTCCAGCGGGACACCCACGAGGTCGGCGAAGAAGACCGCGTCGAACTTCGCTGCTTCCGCCGTACGGGCGAAGGACAGCACGGTGTCGAAGTCGACGCCGGCGTCGGCCCGGGTGTCCGGGTGCCGCCAGGCCGCGAGGTACTCCCCCGGCGGCTTGAGGAACGCCGTCAAGTGCAGCCGCCGGGTCATCGCGACACCTCCGGGCGGGCGAGGCCGAGGTTCTCCCGCAGCGTCTTCCCGTGGTAGCCGTCGGGGACCAGGCCGCGACGGCGCAGGATCGGCACCACCTGCTGGACGAAGTCGATGGCCGGGCCGGGGAGGTGGGGGAACGACACGGTGAACCCGTCGGCGGCGCCCTCGGTGAACCACTGCTGCATCCGGTCGGCGAGCTGCTCCGGTGGGCCCGCTTCGAGCGGGGACAGCGGTGCCCACACGCGGATCTGCGCGGGGTTGCGGCCTGCCGCCTCGACCGCGGCCCGGATGGCAGTGGCGGTGGCGGCGTCCGGCCGGGCAACGAGGAACACGTCGCCGTGCCGGGCGGCGAACCCCGGGTCGGTCCCGGTCACGAACACGACCGGATGTCCCTGCGGTGGCCGGGAGATGGTGAGCGGGCCCCGGACGCGGAAGTGCTCCCCGTGGTGCTCGGGGGTTCGCAACTGGTCCGGGTCGTAGTAGCGGGCGCCGGCGACGTCGCGGATCATGGCCTGGTCCGAGAAGCTGTCCCACAGCTGCCGGACGACGTCGACGAACTCGTCCGCACGGCGGTGGTCCTCCCCGGGGCCGGGGTTCCACCCGGCCCGGCCGTGGGACAGGTGGTCGAGCGACGCGAACTTCCGGGCGATGTGGAACGGCTCGTGATCGGTCGTCGCCGCGGTGCCGACCAGTCCGATGTGGCTGGTCACCGTGGACAGTGCGGACAGCAGGGACAACGGCTCGAACTGCTCGGCTCGGTCGTCGGCGGCGAAGAACGCGTCGAACCGGCCGCGTTCGAGCAGCCGGGCCAGCTCGGCGTGGAAGGCGAAGTCGAGCCGGCCGCCGGAGCCGTCCACGAGCGCGCCCAGCGCGAGGAACCGGGTCACGGCCGCCACCCCAGCTCCGGGGCGATCTTCGTGGCGATGGTCTCCAGCCGGTCCAGTGCCTGGCCGAGCGTGGAGCTTTCGGCCTGGACGGCCACGATCAGGTGGGTACCGGGCCCGGCGAAGACGGGGTCGGCGCGCAGCGATTCGACGATGTCCTCGTGCGTGCCGTGCTGGACGTTCATCAGACGCAGCAGCTCGGTCAGGCCGATGTCCTCGTGCGGCGCCCAGCCCGCGCGGACGTGCAAGGACCGGTACCGGGCCACGTCGGCTTCCAGCTGCGCGGCGGCGGCCGCCCGGCTGGGGCCGGGGAAGACCCCGCGGACCGCGGCGATGCGCGGGGTGTCGGGCCCGGCGGCGAGGTAGGCCGCCGCCAGTCCGGCCTGGACCCGGTCGGCCGGTCCGACGCCGAGCAGCAGACCGCGGCCCGAGACGGCGGCGTCGGTGAGCACCTGCGGCCGCAGGCCGGACTCCCACAGCCGTTCGCTGAGCTGGTAGCCGGTGAGCGCCTCGGCGAGGGTGCGGAGGTTGCGGTCGTAGTCGCCGTGGCGGTTTCCGGCGTCACGGCCGAAGACGGCGAAGTCGTCGGGAGCCGGTGTCCCGCTGCCGAGCCCGAGTTCCAGGCGGCCGCCGGAGAGGGCGTCCAGGACGACCGCGTCCTCGGCCAGCCGCACCGGGTCCTCCAGCGGGAGCACGGTCACGGCGGTGCCGAGGTGGATCCGCCGGGTCCGCTCGGCCGCCGCCGCGAGCAGCACCAGCGGCGACGGCAGCCGGCCGTGCTCGGCCTGGAAGTGGTGCTGGGCCACCCAGCCGGACTGGTAGCCGAGTTCTTCGGCGGCGACGAACAGCTCGACCAGGTCGCGGTAGAGCTGCCCGGCGGGCACCCCGCCTTCGCCGTGGACGTGGGTCAGGAAGCCCAGGTGGAAGGTCATCGCCGCCACCCGAGAGCCGGGGCGATCTCGGTGGCGATCACCCGCAGGCGTTCGACGTCGGCGTCCACATCGGACAACTCGTGCTGCACCACGGGCAGGAACCAGCTGTCCGGGTTCAGGAACTCGAGCAGCGCCGGATCCGCGTGCAGGCTCTCGACGACCTCTTCCGGGCGGCCGTGGTGGACGTTGGTCCGGGCCAGGTGCTCCTCGGTGCTCAGCCCGGTCAGCTCGGCGAAGTTCCGGCGGTGGACGTCCAGCGCCGGGGCGAGGTCGTCCTGGGCGGCTCGGCGGTCCTTCGCCGGGAACACCGCGCGCACGATGCCGAAGCGGGGCCGGACCGACGCCGCCGCGTACGCCTCGGCGAGCGGACGCTGCACCTTGCGGGGGTCGTGGACGGCGGTGCCGAGCAGCAGGCCGTCGCCGTGGCGGCCGATCGCCGCCGCCCGGGTGACGTCCGAGGTGGCCTGCCAGAGCCGGTCGCCCAGCGTCGGCGCGGGCGGCTGGAGGACCGAACCGCCGAGGGCCAGCCGGAGTGTGCCGAGGTTGTCGTCGTGGAGCCGGTGGCGGTGGGCGGGGTCGTGGCCGAACCGGGCGAACGCCTCGGTGTTGGCCCCGCCGGTGCCGAGGCCGAGTTCGAGCCCGCCGCCGGTCAGCGCGTCGAGGACGGCCGCGTCCTCGGCGAGCCGGATCGGGTCTTCCAGTGGCAGCACGGTCACCGCGGTGCCCAGCCGCAGCCTCGGCGCCCGGGCCGCCACCGCGCCGAAGAACACCAGCGGCGAGGGCAGCCGGCCGTAGTCGGTGCGGAAGTGGTGCTGGGCGACCCAGCCGCCGTCGAACCCGAGTTCCTCGGCCGCGGCGAACACGGTGAGCAGGTCGCGCAGGACCGTGCGCAGGTCCTGACCGGGCCCGTGGACGTGGGTGAGGAACCCGAGCTTGAACGCGCTCATCCGACCTCCTCCGGAAGCTGGGGCACGGCGTCGAGCAGGGCCCGGGTGTAGGGGTGCTCCGGCGCGGCGAGGACGTCGGCGGTAGGGCCCTGCTCGACGGCGACGCCGTCCTTGAGCACCAGCAGCCGGTCGCAGAGCTGCTGGACCACGCCGATGTCGTGGGACACCAGGACCAGCGACAGGCCCATCGTGTCCGCCAGCCCGGCGACGAGGTCGATGACCTGCGCGCGGACGGCGGCGTCGAGGGCCGAGAACGGCTCGTCGCCGACCAGGACCTTCGGCCGCGGCGCGAGCGCGCGGGCGAGCGCGATCCGCTGCCGCTGGCCGCCGGAGAACTCGTGGGGGTAGCGCCACGCGGCGTCCGGCTCCAGGCCGACCGCGGTGAGGATCCCTGCGACGCGTTCGTCGTGGTTTTCCTTGATCCGCAAGCATTCCAGGGGCTCGGCGACGATGTCCCGCACGAGCGTGCGGGGGTTCAGCGAGCTGTACGGGTCCTGCAGCACCACCTGCACCTCGCGGCGGAACCACGTCAGGTCGCGCCCGGCGACCGCCCGCCCGCGGTAGCGCACCGACCCGGCGTCGGCCCGCTCGAGGGCGAGCAGCAGCCGCAGCAGCGTCGACTTGCCGGAGCCGGACTCGCCGACGATCCCGAGCCGGCCGCCGTCTTCGAGCGTCAGGCCGACGTCCCGGACGGCGTGCCGGTGCCGGGCCGGTTCGAACAGCCGGCCGCGGGGCAGGCGGTAGGACCGGTGCAGGCCGGTGGCCTCGAGCAACGTCACGGGGTCACCTCCCGGGAACGGCGGAACGCGCCCGCCCGGGCGACGTCGAGCAGCGCGCGGGTGCCGGGGTGCCGGGGTGCCCGCAGGACGTCGGCGAGCGTGCCGTCCTCGAGCAGCCGGCCGCCGCCGAGCACCAGCACGCGCCGGGCGACCTGGGCGAGCACCGCGAGGTCGTGCGTGATGAACACCAAGGCCGTGCCTTCCTCGGCGACCAGAGCGTCCAGCAGCCGGAGGATCTCCGCCTGGACGGTCACGTCGAGCGCGGTCGTCGGCTCGTCCGCGAGCAGCACCGACGGGCGGCAGGCGAGCGCGATCGCGATGCCGACGCGCTGCCGCTGTCCGCCGGAGAGCTGGTGCGGGAACGCCCGGACGGCGTGCCCGGGATCGGGCAGTCCGACCTTCCCGGCGAGGGCGACGGCTTCGGCCGCGGCCGCTTTGCGGGTCAGGCCGCGGTGCGCGCGCAGGGGTTCGGCGATCTGCCTCCCGACGCGCATCAGCGGGTTCAGCGCGGTGCGCGGGTCCTGGAACACCATGGCGATCCGCTCGCCGCGCACGGCCGACAACGCCCGGTCCGGGCGGCCGAGCAGTTCCGTGCCGTCGAGCCGGACGCTGCCGCGGACGGTCATCCCGTCGGGCAGCAGGCCGAGCACGGCCAGCGCGGTGAGCGACTTGCCGGAGCCGGACGCGCCGATCAGGCCGACCCGCTCCCCCGCGTCCACGGTGAACGAAATGTCTTCGAGAAGCGTCCGCGTTCCGATGTGGACGGTCAGGTCCTCGACCTCCAGCAGGCTCATCGCGTCGTCACCAGCCTCGGGTCGGTCGCGTCGCGCAGGGCGTCGCCGAGGAGGTTGAAGCCGAGCACGGTCAGCGCGACGGCGAGGCCGGGCCAGATCACCAGCAGCGGCCGGGCGGCGAGGTAGGCCTGTTGTTCGTGGAGCATGCCGCCCCAGGACGGCGACGACGGCGAGCTGCCGTAGCCGAGGTACGTCAACGCCGCCTCGGCCAGCACCGCCAGGGCCATGACCAGGGACAGCTGGACGATCAGGGTGGGCGCCAGCGTCGGCAGGAGGTGCCGCCGGACGATCCGGCCGGTCCGCGCGCCACCGGCCCGGGCGGCGAGGACGTAGTCGCTGCCGAGTGCGGCGGTCAGCTCGGCGCGGGCGACCCGGGCCACCGCGACGCCGAACCCGATGCCGATCGCGGCGACGACCGTGGTCAGCGAACTGCCGTAGACGGCCGCCAGCACCATCGCGAGCAGCAGCACCGGGAACGCCACGAGCAGGTCGATCAGCTGGACCACCCCGGCGCCGACCCAGCGCGGGGTGAGCACGGCCAGCAGGGCCAGCACCAGCCCGACCACGGTCGCGACGGCCGCCGACGCCACCGCGGCGACCAGCGTCTCGCGGGCACCGGCCAGCAGCTGGCTGAACTGGTCGTGGCCGATCCGGTCGGTGCCGAGCAGGTGCCCGCCCCGCAACGGCAGCAGCCACGCCTGGCCCGGGTCGGTGGCCTGCGGGTCGAACGGCGTCCACCACAGCGAAACGACCCCGGCCAGCACGAGCGCGGCCACCACGACCAGGCCGAAGACGCCGCCCGGCCGCCGCAGCAGCGGCCGCCACGCGCGGCGGATCACCGCGGCTCCCGCAGGCGCGGGTCGATCAGGCGGTGGACGACGTCGACCGCGAAGCCGATCACCAGCACCGCGGCGACGACGAGGAACACTTCGCCCTGCACCTTCACCAGGTCGCGGTTGCCGACGTCCCCGACCAGCATGCTGCCCACCCCGGGCAGGGTGAACACGCGCTCGACGACGACCGCGCCGACGATCAGCGTCGCCAGCTGCAGGCCGAGGATCGACACCACCGGCAGGGCGGCGTTGCGGAAGCCGTGCCGCCGCAGCGCCTGCCCCTTCGTGAGCCCCTTCGCGCGGGCCGCCCGCACGTAATCCGCGTCGAGGACGCCGAGCACGGCCGAGCGGACGAACCGCAGCAGCACCGCGCCTTCGGACAGGCCGAGCGCGACCCACGGCAGCACCAGGCTGCGCAGGGCGAGCCCGGGTGAACGCCAGCCGTCGACCGGGAAGCCCTGGGCGGGCAGCCAGCCGAGTTCGACCGAGAACACCAGTACGAGCACCAAGCCGAGCCACAGCGTCGGCACCGCGATCCCGGCCTGCGACAGCGCGCTGATGCCGGTCCCGATCGGGCCGCGCCGCCGGACCGCGGCCCAGGTGCCGAACGGCACCGCGACCGCGAGGGCCACGACGACCGCCCCGGCTACCAGCGGCGCCGTCACCTGCAGCTTCCGGCCCAGCTCGCCGGTGACCGACGTGCCGTTGAGCTGGGAGCGGCCGAAGTCGCCGTGCAGGACGCCGGTCACCCAGGAGCCGAACTGGGCCGGCAGCGGCCGGTCGAGCCCGAGCTCCGCGCGGATCGACGCCAGCTGCTCCGGGGTGGCCCGGAAGCCGCCGATGGTGGCGGCGACGTCGCCCGGCAGCAGCCGGAGCAGGACGAACACGAGCACGCTCGCGATCGCCAGCGCGACCACCAGCAGCCCGGCCCGGCGGAGCAGGAACAACGTCATCTCAAAGCCTCATTCTGGTTAGGCCGGCGCCACGGTCCACAGCTCGCCCGCCTGCGGCGAGCCTCGCGCCGGCCGACGGCTGAATGAGGCTTTCACTTGCCGACCGCGAGGTTCGCCAGTGGGAAGCGGTTGCTGGTCTCGGCCTTCGGCACGCCGAAGACGCCCTTGCGGACCACCGTGTGGGCCTCGCTGAGGAACAGCCAGTCGCTCGCCGCGTCGGTGGAAATCTGCTTCGCGACCTGCTTGAGCAGCGTGTCACGCTCGGCGTCGGTCGCGGCGGTGCGCGCCTGGCCGTACCACTGCTGGACCTGCTTGTCGTCGTAGCCGAAGTAGTACGCGGGCTTGGTGTAGTTGGCGATGTCGCGCGCTTCGGCGTGGTCGACGAGGCTGAGCTGGAAGTCGTGGTTCTTGAACACCTGCGACAGCCACGCCGGGAACTCGACCTGCTTCACCGCGAGCGTGACGCCGACCTGCTTGAGGTCGGACACCAGCACGTCGGTGATCGACGTCGGGTAGATCGACGGCACGTCGAGGGTCAGCTGCAGGCCGTTCGCGAAGCCCGCCTTGGCGAGCAGCTGCTTCGCGCTGCCGGGGTTGTAGGCGTCGATCGAGGTCAGGTCCTCGTACCACGGGTCCTGCGGCGGGACCGAGCTGCCGATGACCGTGCCGGCACCGACCGCCTTGACGATGTCCTGCTTGTTGATCGCCTGCCGCAGCGCGTGCCGGACGTCCGGGTTGGTGAACGGCGCCTTCGTGCCGTTGAAGGTGAGGGTGTACTTGTCGGTGGTCGTGCCCTTCAGCACCGAGAAGGCGTCACCCGAGGTGAACGGCTGCAGCAGCGTCGGATCCGCCGCGGTCTCGACGTCGGTCTGCCCGGTCTGCTCGGCGTTGTTGGCCGCGTTGGTCTCGGTGATGTAGTGGAAGACGACCTTGGCGACCTTGGGCTTGGCGCCCCAGTAGGCGTCGTCGCGCTGGAAGGTGATGGACGAGCCGCGGTTCCACTGGGCGAGCTTGAACGGGCCGGACCCGTTCTCGGCGCCGTCCAAGGTGGCGAAGTCGGTGCCCTTCTTGAACACGATCCCGCCGCGCTGGGTCAGGTTCCACAGCAGGAAGGTGTCGCGGGTCTTCAGTCCGATGCGGACGGTCGCGGGGTCGGGTGCGGTGACGTCGGCGATCGACGCGAACTCCGCGCCGTAGACGGCCTTCGAGCCGGGCGCGGTCTGCTGCTGCAGCGACCAGACGACGTCGGCGCTGGTCAGCGGCGAGCCGTCGTGGAACTTCGCGCCGGAGGCGAGGTGGAAGGTGTAGCTCAGGCCGTCGGGTGCCTGCTCCCACGACGTCGCCAGCTGCGGGACGATCTTGTCCTTCTCCTCGGGGTTCACCGAGACCAGGTTCTGGTAGACGTTGTCGAGCAGGACCTGGTCGAGCGCCGCGCCGGACGTCGAGAAGATGTTGAGGCTGGACGGTTCCAGCACCAGCCGGACGTTCACGGTCGCGGCGGTGTTCAGCTGGTCCTCCGGCGGCGTGGCCGCCTGCGCGGAGGTGCCGGCGGCGGGATCGGCGGCGCCGCCCGTGCCGCACGCGGTCGCGGCCAGTACCACCGCGACCAGCGCAGCAGGGATCGAAACAAGGCGTCGCATCGTTCTCCTCGGGGACGGGGTCTGCGGTTCAGCCGCGGACGTGCTCGGCGGCGAACTCGGCGAAGACGCGGTACACGTCTTCGCGGTCGAGCTCGTTCAGGATGTTGTGGCGGTCTTCGGGGAAGACGACGGCTTTCGCGTCGGGCAGCAGCGCGGCCGCCCGCAGGGCCCCGGCGGCCGGCGCGAGGTCGTCGTCCGCGCCGTGCAGCAGGAGCACCGGCAGGTCGAGTTCCGGCAGGACAGCAGCCACCCGGGGCGCTGCTTCGCCGAGGGCACGCAGCGTCTCCAGGCGCAGGCCGCCCTGCCAGGTGAGCGGGTCGTCGCGGATCTGCTGGGCGTAGCCGGGGTGGCGGGTCAGCTCGCCGGGGTCCTTGCGCAGGTCCCACGGGTCGATTCCGCTCGCCAGCAGCGCGACCAGGCCGCTCGACAGGTCGGGCACCAGCGACGAACCGGCGAGCACCAGCGCGGCCGGACGCTCCGGCAGGCGGCCTTCGCCGACGAGCAGGGTCGCCACGGTCGCGCCCAGCGAGTGTCCCGCGACCACCAGCGGCAGTCCCGGGTGCGCGTCCCGGGCGAGGCCGATGAGGGTGGCGGCGTCGGCGACGAGGTCGTCGACCGACTCGATCAGGACGCGCTCGCCGTCGCTGCGGCCGTGTCCGGCGTGGTCGAGCGCCCACAGCGCGAACCCGGCGCCGGTAAGCGCTTCCGCGAGCGGTTCGTAACTGCCGATGTGCTCGCCGAGGCCGTGGAAGAACACGACCAGCGCCTGCGGTTCCGCACGTGTCCAGTGTCCATAGTGGATCTTCCCGCGGCTTCCGGCGAACTCAGCCATCGCTGCCCTCCAGTCCGTGCGCCAGGTCGGCCAGGAGGTCGTCGACGCCTTCCAGGCCGACCGACAACCGGACCAGGCCCGGCGTGACCCCGCTGGCCCGCTGCTGCTCGTCGTCCAGCTGGGCGTGCGTCGTGGACGCCGGGTGGATCACCAGGCTGCGCACGTCGCCGATGTTGGCGAGGTGGCTGAACAGCCGCAGCCGGTCGACGAACCGCCGTCCGGCGGCGAGACCGCCGGTCAGCTCGAAGGCGACGACCGCTCCGACGCCGAGCGAGAGGTACCGCTTGGCCGCGTCGTGCCACGGGCTGCCCGGCAGCCCGGCGTAGTGCACCGCCTCGACCTCCGGGCGTTCGGCGAGCCACGCGGCGATCGTCCTGGCGTTCTCGACGTGCCGTTCCATCCGCAGCGACAGCGTCTCGATGCCCTGCAGGAGCAGAAAACTGTTGAACGGCGAGACCGCCGGGCCGAGGTCGCGGACGAGCTTGGTGCGCAGCCGCAGTGCGTAGCCCAGCTCGCCGAACTCCTCGGCGAACACGAGGCCGTGGTAGCTGGGATCCGGCTTCGTCAGCTGCGGCCAGCGCCCGGGATCGGCGGTGTAGTCGAACTTCCCGCCGTCGACGACGATGCCGCCGATGCCGGTGCCGTGGCCGGAAAGGAACTTCGTCGTCGAGTGCACGACGACGTCCGCGCCGTGTTCGAGGGGCCGGGCGAGGTAGGGCGTCGGGACGGTGTTGTCGACGACCAGCGGCACCCCGGCGGCGTGCGCGACCTCGGCGACCGCGCTGATGTCGAGCACGTTGCCGCGCGGGTTGCCGACGGTCTCGGCGTAGAGCGCTTTGGTCTCGGGCCGGATCGCGGCGCGCCACTCGGCCAGGTCGTCGGGATCGCGCACGAAGCCGACCGCGATGCCGAGGTCGGCGAAGGTGTAGGCGAGCAGGTTGTAGGTGCCGCCGTAGAGACTGGCCGCCGCGACGACGTGGTCGCCGGCGCGGGCGATGTTCAGCAGCGCCAGCGTCGACGCGGCCTGGCCGCTGGCCACCGCGACCGCGGCGACCCCGCCTTCGAGGTCGGCGAGCCGTTCCTCGACGACCGCGGTCGTCGGGTTGGACAGCCGCGTGTAGGCGTGGGTTTCCAGGTCACGCAACGCGAACGCTTCGGCGGCGTGGTGGGCGTCGGTGAAGGTGAACGACGTGCTCTGGTAGATCGGCGTCGCGCGGGCCCCGGTCGCCGGGTCCGGGCGGGCGCCGGCGTGGATCTGCCGGGTCTCGAACGCGGTCATCCGCGCTCCGCCAGGACGTCGCTCCACCAGCGCTCGGCCACCTTCGGGTGCGACCGCAGCCAGCCGACCAGCGCGTTCTCCCCGAAGGCCGCGTGCAGCGGGTTGTCGGCGTCCTGACTGACGCCCTTGGCTTCGGCCGCCAGCTCCGCGGGGAGTTCGAGGGGCTCGACGACGGCGTCGAGCCGCGGCCCGAGGAAGAACGGCACCGAAAACCGCTCCACCCCGGCCGGCGGGCTGACCACCCGGTGGTGCGTCGCCTTCAGGTACCCCTGGGTGGCGATCTCCAGCATCTCGCCGATGTTGAACACGAAGCTGCCCGGGATCGGCGTGGCGTCGATCCAGCTGCCGTCGGCCGCCCGCACCTGCAGGCCACCCACCTCGTCCTGCTGCAGCAACGCGAGGTAGCCGTAGTCCTTGTGCGCCCCGACGCCCTGGTCCTGCTCCGCCGACGGCCGTCCCGGGTAGCGGACGATCTTGACGTGCGTGGACGCCTCTTCGTCGAACCACGCGTCGAAGTAGCCTTCGTCCTGCCCCAGCGCGGCCGCGAGCGCACGCAGCACCTCACGGCTGACGCGCAGGGCTTCGGCCTGCCAGGCCAGGGTCGTTTCCCGCAGTCCGGGAAGCGCTTCCGGCCACTGGTTGGGGCCGATCAGGCGTTGCCACGCGGGACCGCCGGGCGCGACGGGCTCCCGTTCGGGACCGATGTCGATCTGCTCCCGCCAGTCGGGGGTGCCGCCGGTGTACTCGTACCCGGTCCGGGTGTAGCCGCGGAACTGCGGCGAGTGGATGTTCTCGATCGCGAGCCGCTCCTCGACCGGCAGCGCGAAGAAGTCCTTGGCCACGGCGAAGATACCGCTGGTCAGCTCGTCCGGCACGCCGTGCCCGACGACGTAGAAGAAGCCGACCTCGTGCGCCGCCCGCCGCAGGCCGGCGAGGAACGCGGGCCGGTCGGCGGCGGGGTCGCGGAAGCGCGAGATGTCGATCAGCGGCAGAGCGGTGGCCGCGCCGGGTTCGTCGAGCGTCGTCACGTCGGGCAGCCTAAGCCGCCCCGGCAGGCGGGACGGGTGTTCCCACATCGCGGACAACGCCGGGCCGTGGCCCACCTCGCGGGAACCTCCCTTCGTAGGTAGGAACCGCGCACCGCGGAATCGCAAATCCCGGCGCAAAAACGCAAAAAGCCGCCGCTGCCGAGAAAACACGCGCGACCTTAGTTTCGGTGTGGCGAACGTCCCCTTCCCCGAGGAGCACGAAATGCGAGCAGCGAGATTCACCGGAGCCGTGGTCGGCGTGGCGGCGGCCGTCGTCCTCACCGCCGTCACCCCGGCCCAGGCGGCGGAGGGCGTGGTGCTCGGCACCGCCGACGCCGGCGCCGTCCCCGGCAGCTACATCGTCGTCCTGAAGGACAACGCGAAGAACGCGGACAGCGGCGACCTGGCGCGGCGCTACAGCGGCACCGTGAGCCGGGTCTACGCGCGGAGCCTCGCCGGGTTCTCCGTGCAGCTGGACGAAAAGCACGCCAAGCGCCTCGCGGCCGACCGCGCGGTCGCCTTCGTCGAGCAGGACAAGACGGTGCACGCCGAAGCCGTGCAGCAGAACCCGCCGTCGTGGGGCCTGGACCGGGTCGACCAGCGCACCCTGCCGCTGAACAACCAGTACAGCTACTCGACCACGGCGTCGAACGTGAACGTCTACGTGCTCGACACCGGGATCCGCGCAACCCACCAGACCTTCGGCGGCCGGGTGCACCAAGGCTACGACTTCGTCGACAACGACACGAACGCCGACGACGGCTACGGGCACGGCACCCACGTGGCCGCGACGATCGCCGGCGCGCAGTACGGGGTCGCGAAGGGCGCCCAGCTGTACCCGGTGCGCGTGCTCGGCTCCGACGGCAGCGGCACTATTTCGGGCGTGATCGCCGGTGTCAACTGGATCACGTCCAACGCCAGGAAGCCGGCGGTCGCGAACGCGAGCCTGGGTGGCGGGGTCTCGACCGCGCTCGACACCGCGGTCCGCAACTCGATCGGCTCCGGGGTCACCTGGACGGTCGCCGCGGGCAATTCCAATGCCAACGCCTCGACCTCCTCGCCCGCCCGGGTCGCCGAAGCGATCACGGTCGCCGCGGCGGACAAGACGGACACCCGCGCATCGTTCTCCAACTACGGCGCCGGCGTCGACCTGTTCGCACCGGGCGTGGGCATCACCTCGGCGTGGAACACGAACGACACCGCCACGTACACGGGCAACGGCACTTCGTTCGCGGCCCCGCACGCCGCCGGCGCGGCGGCGGTCTACCTCGCCACGCACCCCGCTGCGACCGCTGCGCAGGTGAGCCAGGCGCTGGTCGACGCGGCCACGCCCAACCTGGTGAAGAACCCGGGCAGCGGGACGCCGAACCGGACCCTGTACATCGCCCCCTGACGCCGCAACCGGAAAGGAGGGCGGGGCCCCGGCGAGCGCGCCGGGGCCTCGCCCGTGTCCGCGGGTTGCAGCGGATCTCGTTCCCGACCGGCCGCGTCGGCCTCCGCGACTCGCGCCGGAGCCCGGCGGTGTCAGCGGTTCTTCGCAGCCCCCCGACCCGGCCCAGCTAGCACGCCGGGCGCCCCGCCCGAAATCACGACTCGCAGCCGATTCCACCCGGCCGCGCCAGCCCCGGCGAGCGCGCCGAAGCCCACCCGCACCCGCAGCTCGCAGCCCACCCCGACCCGACCGGCCCCGGCGAGCACGCCCGGCGCCCCGCCCGCATTCAGGGCTCCCAGCGGATCCCCACCCGGCCCGCCGCGTCGGCCTCGGCCACGTGCACGGTCCCGCCGGAGTCCGGCAGCAGCTCCCGGGCCGGATCGCCGTCGTGGAGCCGCACACAGCGCGCCGGGAGTTCCGCGAAACGGGCTTCCAAGAGGTAATCCCGCACCGGGTGGTCGAAGACGCGCACGAACTCGCGAGCGACCGGCCGGTCCGGGAACGTCGCCCCGTACTCGACGATGACCGACTCGCCCACCGCCGGCGCGGCGTCCAAGACCAGTTCCGCGGTCAGCCGGCTCCGGTCGAGGTCGTGCTCGACGCTGCCGACCCGGCAGTTTCGGTCCGCGACGATCTTCGGCGTCACGCCCGGTGAAACGTCCCATCGCACCGGCCAGCGTTCCGCTCCGGCCTCACCGGCCCGCAGGACCACCCGGGCCCGCACGGCCGCGAGGTTGCCGCGCTCGTCGATGTCCGCCTGGTCGTGCTGGCTCAGCGCGACGAGCCCGGCCGGCCGGCCGTGACCCCGCGGCCGCGGCGGCCCGAGGAGCGCGCCGAGCGAGCCGGACGGCAGCTCGAGGAGCTGCTCGAGTCCCGCGAGGACGCGCAGTGACTCGGCGCGTTCCGGGCGCCGTCGGCCCGACTGCCACAGGCTCAGCGTCGGCACGCTGACCGTCAGGCCCCGGCGGGCCAGGCGGTGGCGGATCCGGTCCAGCGACAGCCCGCTCTGCCCGATCGCGGCGCGCAACGCGGCCGGGAACGGGCCCTGGGTGAGCAGGCGGTCGAAGTCGGCCGGGCGGGCGGCGACGGGACGCATGGGGACTCCTGGAGGACGGATCGGTCGCGGAGACACGCTCAGCGACAACAGACCCGGCTCACCGGCGCCGTCGACCACGGTCGTGTGAGTCTCCGTCCCGTTGCCATGCACCGAAAGTAAGAAGGCGTGCGTGCACTGTCAACGATGTCCGGAATCTGAACTCCGTCCGGAAGTCAGCCCGGGATCGCGTTCAGCTGCCTGTCCCAGTCCGGGTACTTCGCGAGCTTCGCGCGGTGCAGGGCGGCGATCTTCGCGCCGGTGTCCGGGTCGGCGTCGTCGGTGAACCGCACCGCCGACAGCCGCGCCAGCCGCGGCAGGATGACGTCGTCCCCCGCCAGGTGCACCGGGTCGTGCAAGTACCGCTCCAGCGCGTCGACGTCTGCGACGCCGACGCAGTAGGCGTGCGTGAAGCCCTCGGCCGGATCGCCGAGGTCCCGCCCGACGGTGCCGAACGCGGCGGCCTCGACACCCGCCGTCCGCCGCATGGCTTGGAGGACGGCTTCGCGCTCGCTGCCGGTGACGTCGTCACGGAAGCGGAACCGCAGCAGGTTGACGATCATGAGAGCCTCCCAGAGTGAACCAGTGAGTTCAAATTAGCGAACCCATCGGTCCGTTGTAAACTACGCCTATGACCAGAGTGCGCGGCCGGATCGACAAGCGGGAGGCGATCCTCGAGGCCGCGTTCGCCGTCTTCGCGCGGGTCGGCTACGAGGCGGCGAACGTCCAGGAGATCGCCGCCGAAGCCGGCGTCGCGAAACCCACGGTCTACAACCACTTCCAGGACAAGGAAGCCCTGTTCCGCGCGGCGCTCGCCGCTGCGGCGGAGCAGGTCGCGGCAGCCAACCTCGTGGCGGTCGGGCGCATCACCCCGGGTGACGACCCGCGGCGGACCCTCACGCGCGCGGCCCGTGCCCTGGCCCGCCGTTGCTGCGACGAGCAGTCCCGCGCCTTGCGGACGCTCACCCTTGCGCAGCTGGGCCGCTTCCCCGAGCTGCTGACGGACGTCCACGCGGTCACCGCCGGACGGCTGGGCGACGCACTGGCGGACCGCCTCGCCCGGCTGGTGGTCGGCGGCCGGCTGCGCCAGTGCGACCCCGCGCTCGTCGCGGAGCAGTTCCTCGCCTTGCTCACCGGGCCGCTCGAGGGCCGCTCCCGGCTCGGCACCCGCCGTCTTCCGGCGGCCGAGATCGACGCGGTCGCCGACCAAGCCGCCGAGACGATCCTGCGGACCTTCGGCGCCTGAGCCCCGTCAGGTCGGCGCCACCACCCGAGTCTCCGGCGTCACGCCTGGCGCAGCCCGCCGATCAGCAGGTCCAGCTGGTACTCGAAGTCCTGCACGCAGTCGCCCGCCACCAACGCGGGCAGCACGCGGTGCAGGCTCGGCAGTTCCTCCGCCGTCACCATCCGGCGGAAGTACGCCACGACCGGCTCGTCCCGTACCGCCGGCGCGCCGGTCCCGGCGGTGCCCGTGAGCACCGAGCCGAACAGCATCCCCAGCAACGACCGGTAAGCCCGCGCGGCGGCCCGCTCGTCCAACCCCGCGTCGAGCAGTGCCGCCAGGAGTGCGTCGATCACCCGCAACGCCCCCGCCGAACGCGGGTTCGCGTCCTGCGCCGCCAGCGCCCGCACGACGACCGGATGCCGCGTGAAGCTCGCGTGCAGCCCTTCGGCCAGCGCCTGGAGCCGCGCGTCCCACGGCAACGCGGGATCCGGCAGCGACACCTCTTCGAAGACCCGGGCGGTGAGCCCGTCCAGCAGGTCACCCTTGTTCTCGACGTGGTTGTAGAGCGACATCGCCTCGACGCCGGCCGCCGCGGCGACCTTGCGCATCGACAACGCGGCCATGCCCTGCTCGTCGGCCAGCCGCAATGCCGTGTCGAGAACTTTCTCGCGAGTCAGCGCCATACTTACAGTGTACGCATACACTGTAAGTATGGACGCCGAAACCGTGCTCACCACCACCCGATCCGTGCGCCGCAAGCTCGACCTCGACCGCGAAGTGCCCCAGCACGTGCTCGACGACTGCCTGCGCATCGCCCAGCAGGCACCCGCGGCGGGCAGCATGGCCGCGCAGTTCCGCTGGCTGCTCGTCCGCGACGCGGACACCAAAGCCGAGATCGCCGCCCACAACCGCGAAACCGCCGAAGCCGCCTGGGAAAAATACGGCCACCTCGTCGAAGAACGCGCGCTCGCCTCCGCCCGGCACCTCGTCCGCAACCTCGAACGGGTGCCGGTCCTGGCCATCCCGTGCATGCTCGGCCGCCCGCCGGCCGACGCCTTCACGCAATCCGCGTACTTCGGCTCCGCCTACCCGGCGATCTGGAGCTTCCAGCTCGCCCTGCGCGCCCGCGGCCTCGGCAGCTCCATCTGCGGCTACCACCTCCAAGACCACGAAGCCGACGTGGCCGAGCTGCTCGGCATCCCGGACGACGTGACGCAGATCAGCCTGCTCGCCGTCGCCTACACGACCCAGCGCGACTTCCGGCCCGCCGCGCGCCCGGACCTCGAAGACATCACCTACCTCGACACCTGGGGTGCGCCTGTCCTCCGCCGTTAAGCGCCGAACCGGATCCGCGTTTGATTTTAGCGACAGTCCGTCGTAATCTTCACGACAGACTGTCGCATCCAAGCGACGGCTGACGAGGGGAACCCCATGACCGCGCTCAGCGATCGCGCCGAACTCATCGAGCTGCTCGGCCGGTACGCCGACATCGCGGACCTCAAGGAGTTCACCGAGCTGCCCGGCCGCGTCTTCACCGACCCGCTGACGCTCGACTTCGGGTCCGTCGCCGACGTCCCGCCGATGACCGTGCCGCTCGCCGGCTACGTCGAAAACCTCCGCGGCGCCTTCGCCTTCTACACGGCCACGCACCACGCGATCACCGGCCACGTCATCGACGTCGACGGTGACCGGGCGACGGTCCACGCGCACGTCCGCGCCGACCACTGGGTCTCCGGCGAATTCGCCGCCGGTGGACCGAACCACTGGCTGGTGGTCGGTTTCTACGACAACGAGGCGGTCCGGACGGCGGACGGCTGGCGCCTCGACCGCGTCAAGCTGACCTCGACGCACCAGGAGAACCCCCACCTGTCGAGCGTCGCACTGGCCACGGCGCACGCCCGCTGACGCGCGGGCGATGGGAAGCTGAGCCGGTGCCACGGATCCGGGGAGCCAGCATCGAGGCGCACCACGAGGCCGTGTGGGCGGACCTCGTCGCGGCGACGAGGCAGGTGCTGCGCGAACGCGACTACGACTCGATCACCATGGGCCACATCGCGGAGCGGGCGGGACTCGCGCGCAACACGCTGTACAACTACGCCACCGACAAGAGTGCGCTGGTCCTCGCGCTGACGCAGCGCCTGGCCCGGCCCGCCGTCGAGCGGGTGGCCGCGATCGCGGCGCGGTCGGCGGACCCGGCCGCGCAGCGGCTGCGCGAGATCATCGTGGCCGTCCTGGAGGCGTTCAACGACCCGGTCCTGCAGCTGGTGTTCCGCCCGGCCGCCGGCCTGCCGTTCGCCGAACCGCCGAAGGGCCCGGACAGCCCGTTCCACGCGATCGTCGTCGAGGTCGAGAACGTCGTCCGGGCCGGCATCGAGCGGGGCGAGTTCCGCGACGTCGGCGATGTGCAGCTGACGGTGGAGCTGCTGTCCGGGGTGATGCGGTCGGGCGCCGAGCGCATCGGCCGCGATCCGGCCGCCTTCGCGGCCACCGACCGCGCGGCGCAGGAGCTCATCCTTTCGGCCCTGACCCACCGCCCGGCCACCGGCTGACGGTCCCGCGATCAACGGCGGCCGGTACCGGAACCACCGGCGAACCGCGGGCGGATCAGCGCGGCGCCCGGTTCAGCGGGTCAGCAGGTCCTGGATCGCCGCCGCGATCTCGGCGGGGGCTTCCTCGGCCATGAAGTGCCCGGCCCGGGTCAGCCGGTGGTCGAGGTCCGGCGCCCACGCGCGCCACACCGCGGCGGCGTCGTAGCCCAGCTGCGCGCCCCAGTCCTGCTGGACGACCGTCACCGGCATGGCCAGCTGCGAGCCGGCGTCGAGGTCGGCTTGGTCGTGCTCGACGTCGATGCCCGCCGAGGCGCGGTAGTCCGCGACGATCGAGGGCACCGCGGCGGCGCTCGCGCGCAGGTACTCGGCCCGCACCTCGGGCGGGATCGCGGCCGGGTCGTTGGCCCAGGCCTCGAGGAACGAGCCGAAGAACGCGTCCGCACTGGCCGCGATCATCGTCTCCGGCAGGCCGGGCGGCTGGGCCATCAGGTACAGGTGGTAGCCGACCGCCGCCGAGACGCCGTGCAGGACGTTCCACATGTCCAGGGTCGGCACCACGTCGAGGATGCCCAGGTGCGTGACGGTCTCGGGGTGGTCGAGGGCCGCCCGGAAGGCGACCAGGGCGCCCCGGTCGTGCCCGACGAGGGCGAAGCGCTCGTGGCCGAGCGCCGCGGCTAGCGCCACGACGTCACCGGCCATCGTGCGCTTCGCGTACACGCTCGGGTCGGTGGCCGCCGGCTTGGCGCTGGCGCCGTAACCCCGCAGGTCGGGGCAGATCACCGTGTGCTCGCCGGCCAGCCGCCCGGCGACGTGCCGCCACATCAGGTGCGTCTGCGGGAAGCCGTGCAGCAGCACGACCGGGCTGCCGCTGCCGCCGACGGCGGCCGCCAGCTCCACGCCGTCCGCCACGGGCACGCGGAGGTGGTCGAACCCGGGAAAAGTCATCGAAGGCCGTCTTTCTGGTCGGGAAGGGAACGAACCCAGCCTGGGTGACGCCGATCAGCAACGGATCAGTGCGAGGAGCGCGGCCGGGGACCGGCGCCGATGATGGGGGCATGCGAATCGACGTGCTGGGTGCCGTGCGGGCGCGGCACGACGACGGGAGCCCGGTGGACCTGGGCGGCCCCCGTCACCGCGAAGTGCTCGCCCGGCTCGTCGCGGCCGAGGGGCGGCTGGTCACCACCGACACGCTCGTCGACGACCTCTGGACCGATCCCCCGGTCCGGGCCGTGGGCGCGCTGCGGACGTTCGTCGCTGCCCTGCGCCGCGCCGTCGAGCCCGGCCGGCCGCCCCGCACCCCGCCACGGGTGATCATCACCGAAGGCCCCGGTTACGCGCTGCGCCTGCCGCGCGAAGACGTCGACGTCCACCGGTTCGAGGACGTCCTGGCCCGGACCCGGCGCGCTCCCGGCGCCGTGACCGAGCTCAGCGCGGCACTGGCGGCGTGGCGAGGACCCGCCTACGCCGATGTGCCGGATTCCGCGTGGGCTCGGCGCGAGCGGACGCGGCTGGAGGAGCTGAGGCTGACCGCGGTGGAGCTGCGCGCCCGCGTCCTCCTCGACGCGGGCGGCGGCGGCGACCTGGTCGCCGAACTCGGCGCCCACGTCGCGGAACACCCGTGGCGCGAGCCGGCCTGGGCGCTGCTGGCCCGCGCCTTGCACCGCGCCGGACGTCAGGCGGACGCGCTGGCGACCCTCCGTCGCGCGCGGGCGATGCTCGTCGACCAGCTCGGGCTCGACCCCGGCGCCGAACTCCAGCGGTGGGAAACCGAAATCCTGAACGGGACCCCGGCGCCGTGGACCGGGGCCCGGTTCGGCCCCCGCACCACCGTGGACCTCGCGCGCACCCTCGCGTTCGCGGGCGGCGACGCGCTCGTCCGTTCGCGACGCGACCGCCTCACCGCGATCCAGGCGGCCGAACGCACCGGAGACCTCGCCCTGACGGCCCGGATCATCGGCGCCTACGACGTGCCCGCGATCTGGAGCCGGGCCGACGACCTCGAGCAGTCCCGCGCCGTCGTCGCGGCCGCCGAGCGCACGCTCACCGCGCTCGGCTCCGACGCCCCGGCCGACCTGCGGACCCGTCTCCTGGCCACGGTCGCCGTCGAGAGCCGCACCGCCGAGCTCACCGCCGCCGAGCGGAACCGCGCCCAGCAGGCGGCGGCCGAAGCCGCGGCACTGGCCCGCCGCCTCGGCGATCCCCCGCTGCTCGCGTTCGCGCTCAACGGGGTGTTCCTGCAGTCCTTCACCCGCCCCGGCCTGGCGGCCGTCCGCGACCGGATCGGCGTCGAGCTCCTCGACCTCACGACCCGGCACGACCTGCCGGCCTTCGCCGTGCTGGGCCGCCTCGTGCGCCTGCAGTCCGCGTCGGCCGCCGGCGACCTCGAGACCGCGGCCGCGCACGCCACGGCGGCCGAACGGCTCGCCGCCACCGCCGAGTCACCGCTGGTCGCCGTCCTCACCGCGTGGTTCCGCGCCCGGGCGAGCGCCACCCGCAGCACCGAACCGGGCGGGCCGTCCCCCGCGACGGCCGCCGCGCAGTACCGCGCCGCCGAGGACGCCCTCCGGACGGCGGGCATGCCCGGGCTGCACCGCGGCCTGTTCCCGCTGGCGCTGCTCGGGTTGCGCCTGATGCACGGCCGAGCCGCGCCCGGCGATCCGCACCTCGACTGGGGCCCGTACCGCCCGTGGACCGAGCCCCACGTGCTGCTCGCCCAAGGCCGGCGGCAGGAGGCCCGCGACGCTCTCGCGGCCGCCCCCGAACCACCGCGCGACCACCTGCAGGAGGCGATGTGGTGCCTGACCGCCCACGCTGCCGCGCGCCTCGGCGAGCGCGGGATCGCGGCGGCCGCCGGGGAAGCCTTGCGCGACGCGACCGCCGAACACGCCGGCGCGGCAAGCGGAATGCTGACGCTGGGCCCGGTGGCGCGGTACCTGACCGAAACCGAGTCCCGCGCCCGCGCGCGCTGAGCGAACCCGAGGTAGCGGTCGCCATGCCTCACCGCATCGGGCCGTGCCCCGTCGCTCACCCGGGTGGTCGTCCGACCGCAGCAGCCGACGCCGGTGCGCACACCCGCGTCCCCACGGTTTGGAGCACCCGGTGTGGCGCGGTACCTGACCGAAGCCGAGTCCTGCGCCCGCGCGGGGTGAGCGAACCCGAGGCGGCGGACGCCATGCCTCACCGCATCGGGCCGCGCACCGTCGCTCACCCGGGTGGTCGTCCGACCGCAGCGGCCGGCGCCGGTGCGCACACCCGCGTCCCACGGTTTGGAGCACCCGGTTCGGGGTACTTGCGCAGTCCGCGACCATTGCGCACCCCGGACCATCGAGGACGAGCATGCCTGAGCCGACCACGCCCGAGCCACTGCCGGCCGAGCTGCGGGCGCTGGCCGCCGACGCCGAAGCGCTCGCGGCGCGGACCGCGGAGGTGGCCGCCCGCCTGCAGACCGCGCCCGACAGTCACCTGCAGCGCCTCGCCCGGCCCATCGCGAAGGCGACCCACGACCTGAGCGACTACACCGACGAGGTCGTCCGGACGGCCGAAGACCTGGCCCGGGTCCGGGTGGCCCGCGACCCCGGCCTGTGCGACGTCCCGTGGGGCGTCTGCCCGGCCCACGGCGTCACGCTGCACTCGAACGCAGGACGCGCCTGGTGCACCGATCCCGGCTGCGCCGGCGCGTGGGACTACGACCGGCTGCACACCCCGTGCGCGGAGCCGGTCACCGCGGTGGTGACCGACCAGGACGGCGTGACCGCGAGGCTGTGCGCGGCCCACGCGCGGGACGCGAGCGACCGGCTGGCCGGCTGCACCTTCTCCCGCCTGGACCACCCCGGCTCCGACGACTGACCAGCCGGCCGACCGGCCGACCGCTACCGCGAAGGAAGTGCGCCATGTCCGTCGTCCTGGTGATCTTCGGTGCGACCGGTGACCTGGCCCGGCGCATGCTGTTCCCCGGCATCGGCCGCCTGCACCGGGACGGCCTCCTCTCCGACGGCTTCCGCGTGATCGGCACCGGGCGGCACTCCCCCGGCAGCGACGACGAGTTCCGCGACACGCTCGGCGACGCGATCCGCGGGTTCGAAGACCGGGTCTCGTTCGTCGTCTCCGACAGCGACGACGGCGCCGCCCTCGCGGCCGCCGTCCGGGAAGCGCGCGGCGAACTCGGTGACGGCAGCCGGACCCTCCTCTACCTTTCGGTGCCGCCCGCCGCGATGGGCCCGATGGTGCGGATGCTCGGCGACTCCGGCCTCGCCGAGGACGCCCGGCTGATCCTGGAGAAGCCGTTCGGGCACGACCTCGCGTCGGCGAAGGAGCTGAACGCGACCGTGCGCGGGGTCTTCCCCGAAGACCGCGTCTTCCGGATCGACCACTTCCTGGGCAAGACCGCGGTCCGGGAGCTGGCCGGCGTCGTCCCGGACGACGCCGCCGAGGTGCGCATCGACGTGCCCGAGGAGATCGGCATCGAGGGCCGCGGGTCGTTCATGGAGTCGACGGGGACCTTCCGGGACATGGTGCCGACGCACCTGTGCCAGGTGCTGGGCGTGCTCGCGGCGGGTCCCGGCGAGAAGAAGCTGGACGTCTTCCGCGCCCTGCGGCCGTTCGACCCCGAGCGGGCGGTGTTCGGCCAGTACGAGGGCTACCGCGAAGAAGACGACGTCGACCCTTACTCCGACAGCGAGACGTTCGTCGCGCTGGAGGCCTTCGTGGACGACGACCGCTGGCGCGGCGTGCCGTTCCTGCTGCGCACCGGCAAGGCCATGGCGGAGACGCGCATGAAAGTCTCCGCGGGCTCGCTGCGCGTCGACCTCACCGACGAGGACGAAGGCGAGCCGTACGCGCGCCTGCTGCTGGAGGCCATGCGCGGGGACCGGACGTGGTTCACCGGCGCCGACGAGGTGGAACGGCTGTGGGAGGTGTCCGCTCCGCTGCTCGAAACGCCGCCGGAAACCCAGCGCTACCCGCGGGGCTCGTGGGGCCCGCCGGCCGCGGACCGGCTGCTCGGCCGGGAGCAGGCCGGATGAGCGAGCGGTACCCGCCGATCGCCGAGCACGGGCTGATCGGCGACCTGCGCACGGCCGCCGTCGTCGGCACCGACGGCCGGATCGGCTGGTTCTGCGCGCCGCGGTTCGACTCCCCCAGCGTGTTCGGCGCCCTGCTCGACGCCGGCGACGGCGGTCATTGGGCGCTGCACCCGGTGTGCGAGGTGATCAACCGGCACCAGTTCTACATCCCCGACTCCAACATCCTCGTCACCCGGTTCCTGACCGAGGACGGCATCGTCGAGGTCCAGGACTTCATGCCGGTCCTGCGCCCGCGCGACACCGGGCACCGGCAGCGGCTGGTGCGCCGGGTCTTCAACGTCCGCGGCCGCATCCGGCTCACCACCGACGTCCGGCCGCGGTTCGACTACGCACGCGCGAACCACCGGCTCGAAACCACCGAGGACGGCGCCCGTTTCGACGGCGCCGGTCTGCGGCTCGGGTTGCGCACCTCGGTGCCGGTGAAGGAACACGACGGCGGCGTCACCGGCGAGTTCGAGCTGGGCCCCGGCGAAACCGCGCTGTTCGTGCTCGAGGTCCTGGACGGCGAAGCGCCGGCCGGCCCGCTCGAGGCCGAGCTCGAGGACCTGTTCCGCGCGACCGTGGCGTTCTGGCGGTCCTGGCTCGGCCAATCCACCTACACCGGCCGCTGGCGGGAGATGGTGCACCGGTCGGCGCTGCTGCTGAAGCTGCTGACGCACGAGCCGTCCGGCGCGATCATCGCCGCGCCGACGTGCGGGCTGCCCGAGCAGGTCGGCGGCGAACGCAACTGGGACTACCGGCACGTCTGGATCCGTGACGCGGCGTTCTCGCTGTATGCGTTGCTGCGCCTGGGTTTCACCACCGAAGCCGAGGACTTCTTCGGCTGGCTCACCCGCCGCTTCGACGGCCCGGGCGACGACGACCTCGGCCCGCTGCGGGTGATGTACACGATCGACGGCGAGCCGGCACGCGAAGAGGAAGTGCTCGACCACTGGGAAGGCTACCGCGGCTCGGCGCCGGTCCGGATCGGCAACGCGGCGGGCACGCAGCTCCAGCTGGACATCTACGGCGAGCTGATCGACTCGATCTACCTGTTCGACAAGTACGGCTCGGGGATCTCGTACGAGGCCTGGCACGCGCTGACCCGGGTGCTGGACTGGCTGCTCGACCACTGGGACCAGCCGGACCAGGGCATCTGGGAGACGCGGGCGGGCCGCCAGGACCACACGTTCTCCCGGCTGATGTGCTGGGTGGCGATCGAGCGCATGGTGCGGGTGGCCCGCCGCCGCGGCCTGCCGGCCGACCTCACGCGCTGGACGAGCGTCCGCGACGAGATCCACGAACAGATCCAGACGCGCGGCTGGAGCGAGGCCGACGAGAGCTTTTCGCGTCAGTACGGCGAATTCGTCCCGGACGCGTCACTGCTGCTGATGCCGCTGGTGAAGTTCTGCGTCCCGACCGACCCGCGGTTCACCTCGACGCTGCGGGCGATCGAGCGGACGCTGGTGGTGGACAGCTTGGTGTTCCGCTACGACGCCGCCCAGGCCCCGGACGGCGTGGACGGCGACGAAGGGACGTTCTCGATCTGCTCGTTCTGGTACGTGGAGGCGCTGGCCCGCACCGGCCGCGTCGAGGAGGCGCGGCTGGCGCTGGAGAAGGTGTTCACCTACGCCAACCACGTCGGCCTCTACGCCGAGCAGATCGGCCTGACCGGCGACCAGCTGGGCAACTTCCCGCAGGCCTTCACCCACCTGTCGCTGATCAGCTCGGCGATCAACCTGGACCGCGCGCTCGGCGGCTGAGACCGCGGGTCGGTGCCTGTGGCAGGCCGGTCACCGGGGCACCGGGTCGTGGCCGCGGGGGCCGCCGGGACGGCAGCGGATCAGCCGGCGGACGGTGAGCCCGCCGCCGCGGACGGCGCCGTGGCGGGTCAGCGCCTCGACGGCGTACGCCGAGCAGCTGGGCGAGAAGCGGCAGCACGGCGGGCGGCGGGCGCTCACCTCGCGCTGGTACACCCGGACCGCCGCGACCAGCACGTCGGCCACGCTCCGGCGCCCGGTGCCGCGACGCAGGATCGGCCCCGACGCCACGAGCAGGTGCGGCAGCGACAGGACCATGACCCACAGACAGTTGTCGTCACAGGTCTCGCCGATGCAGCAGCCCGCATCGAGCAGGCAGGCGTCGCGCACGCAGGAGCTCCCCGCCGGCCGGCGGCGGTAGGGCGGCGGGCCCCAGTCCCGCCGGTCGTCGTACCAGCGGCCGGACCGGTCGTAGGGTCTGCGGCGTCTGAAGAATCCCATGGCTGGGGATATCCGCTTTCACCCGATCGAACCTCGGCTTCGGCACCTGCCGGTACTGCCTCATCGGACGCGCCCGACACGCCGGAGAAAATCTGTGCTACCGGAAGTAGACATGCGGGGGCGGCTGTGGGTAGTCTTCTGGTCGTAGCGAGAGAGACAAGGTCAAGCAGGCGCGGGAGAGGACGTAACTACCCGCGAGGTGAGACAAGCAAGTGCAGTACGTGTAGTCGAAGTAGCAGTTGCAGTACCCGGTAAGTGGAAACACAGGAAAGAAGGGAAGGGAACCATCATTGGATCGCCCGCAGCGGCTCGGTAGCGCCGCGCGGGTGCCGCAGTCCCATCGAGTTCGGAGGTGGTGCTCGGTCACGAATGAGCGATCCCCGCGAAACCCGGCTTCGAGCCGGACGCGGGTGCAGGACGCCGGCGGTCGCGCCGGTCGACGATGATGCCAACCCAACCCTTGCGGACCCCGGGTGCCTTGCACGGCACCCGGGGTCCTTTGTGACCCGGAGGTGGAATGATTCCTGACCAACAAGGACCGGCCACGCCCAGCGCGGCCGGCAAGTTCGACGACGAGCACTACCCCGGCTACACCATGGGCCGCGCCGCGGACATGCTCGGCACCACCCAGGGGTTCCTGCGCAGCCTCGACGAGGCCGGCCTGATCACCCCGCAACGCTCCGCCGGCGGACACCGCCGCTACTCCCGGCACCAGCTGCGCCTGGCCGCCCGCGTGCGGGAACTGGTCGACCAGGGCACCGCCATCGACGCCGCCTGCCGCATCGTCACCCTCGAAGACCAGCTCCACGAAGCCCAGCGCCGCAACCGGTCCCAGGACCTCAACACCGTCGACTGACCCGGCACGCGGCCGCCGCGCCGCGTGCCCGGACCTCCCCGGCCAATCGGTCAGGACGGACGACCGACCTTCGCCGTGGCGCCGTCGATGCTCTGCTGCCGTAACCGCGGGTCCCCGCACGTCCGGCGCGCGCTACACCCGGTTCGCCGCCTGCTTGACGGTTTTGATCACCGGCGCGGTCTCGATGTGGGCGATCGCCGGCAGCGCGGCGACCCGGGTGGTCAGGTACCGGTACAACGCCCGCTGGTTCGCGCACACCACGCTGGCGTACAGGTTCGTCGGCCCGGTCGTGGCGGCGGCGAACGCGATCTCCTGGTGGCCGGCCAGTGCCGCTCCGGCCTCTTCCAGGTGCGCGGGGGCGACCGACAGCCAGAGCAGGGTTCGCGAGCCGACACCGAACATGCTGCCGTCGACGTCGATGTCCAGGTACAGCACCCCGTGTTCGCGCAGCTCGGTCATCCGGCGCCGGACCGTCGTCGGGGACCAGCCGGTCACCGCGGCCAGCCGCTCGAGCTCGGCTCGGCCGTCGGTGGCCAGCGCGGCGAGGAGCCTGCGATCGCCGTCGTCGAGCCGCACCGGCCCCGGTCGATGGGACACCGGCGGCGGACGCAGCCGTTCGATCGCCTCCTCGTCCAACGACCCGAGCTTGGCGACCAGGCTGTCCGGGCCGCCGTAGAACGCGTGCAGCACGGAGTGCGCGGTCACGCCCTCCACGCGGGGAGTGCGCGGCAGCTTCGCCAGCAGCAGCGCCTCGCTGTCGGCTTCGCTTTCGGTGCGGACCGTGCAGGTGATCTCCGTGCCTCCGGAGGAAATGCTCACCCACGACGTGTCGGGACGCCGGGCGAGTGCTTCGGCGACCGGGATCGACGCCGCGGGCGCGCAGCGCACCCGCAGGAACCACAGGACCGCGCCCAGTGCGGTGGGGTCGACCCCACCGAGCACCCGTACCACCCCGGCCGACCGCAACCGGGCGTACCGGCGGGCGACGGTGCGGTCCGCAACGCCGAGGACCTCGGCGATCGTGCTGAAGGGGGCCCGGCCGTTGACCTGCAGGGCGTGCACGAGCCGGCGGTCCAGCTCGTCGTAGTCGGATTCCACCGCCCCAAGGCTAATCCGCGTCGGATAGCGGCTCGATC
This sequence comes from Amycolatopsis sp. lyj-23, assembly GCF_046549135.1. Classification (NCBI taxonomy): domain Bacteria; kingdom Bacillati; phylum Actinomycetota; class Actinomycetes; order Pseudonocardiales; family Pseudonocardiaceae; genus Amycolatopsis; species Amycolatopsis sp. lyj-23. The sequence continues at coordinate 118,475 of NZ_JAJPWN010000001.1, forward strand.
CGGGCCGGTTCTGGCGGAACTGCGCCGAAGGGCGGAGCGTTGCCCTCGTTCAGATCGACACAACCAGGGGGAGAACCCATGGACACCGAGGTGCTCGTCGTCGGCGCGGGCCCGACCGGCATGGTGCTGGCCAACGAACTGCGGGTGGCGGGCGTGCCGTCCGTGCTGGTCGACAAGCTGCCGCAGCGCAGCACGTTGTCGAAGGCGGGCGGCGTGCAGTCCCGCACGCAGGAAGCGTTCGACCAGCGCGGCCTGCTGGAACCGTTGCTGGCCACCGGGGACTTCCCGGCCGGCACCGCACACTTCGCCGGGATCACGCTTCCGCTCACCCGGAGCCGGCACCGCCACCCGTGGCGGTCGGTTCCGCAGGTGGTGATCGAAGGCTTCCTCGAGCGGCATCTCGCCGGCCACGGGATCCCCGTGCGGCGCGGCCACGAGCTGACCGGCCTGGCCCAGGACGAGAACGGGGTCACCGCGACCTTCGCCGGCGGCGGAGTCATCCGCTCCCGTTACCTCGTCGCGGCCGACGGCGGCCACAGCACGGTGCGGTCGCTGCTGGGGGCCGCGTTCCCCGGCAGGCCCGGCACGATGACCACGGTCGCCGCCGACGTGCGGCTGAGCGGCCACGACCGGACGGTGACGCACGACCGGAGCGAAGACGGGCACTGGGCGTCGGTGTTCCCGCTCGGCACCGACTCCGGGGGCAGGCCGCTGTGGCGGCTCGCACTGGGCGGGCCGGGCCGGTCACTGTCCCGGGAGGTCCCGGTCACCGAGGACGAGATCCGCGCCGGGCTGCGGGCCGTCTTCGGCGCCCGGGTGCAGCTGCTCGAACTGTGTTACGCCCGCCGCATCACCAACGCGGCCCGGCAAGCCGCGCAGTACCGGCACGGACGGGTGTTCCTGGCCGGCGACGCCGCCCACGTCCACCTGCCGATCGGCGCGCAGGGCATGAACACCGGGATCCAGGACGCGTTGAACCTCGGGTGGAAGCTCGGCGCCGCGGTGCGGGGCTGGGCGCCGGAGCACCTGCTCGACACCTACCACACCGAACGCCACCCGGTGGCGGCCACCGTGCTGCGCAACGTCCAGGCGCAGAGCCTGCTGATGGACCAGCAGGGCACCGGCGACCCGGACCTGACGGCCACCAAGGACCTGTTCGCCGCGCTCACGCAACTGCGGGACGTGCAGTACCACCTCGACGACGTGCTGTCCGGGATGGGCATCCGCTACGCGATGCCGGGCACCGAGGACCAGCCGCTCGCCGGCCTGCCCGCGCCGGACGTGGACCTCGGCCCGGTCCGGTCGCACGAGCTGCTGCGGCACGGCCGTGGCGTGCTGATCGACCCGCTCGACCGGTTCGCCAAGGTCGCCGCGCTCTGGCCGGACCGGGTCGACCGCGCGGGTCAGGGCGCCGACACCGAGCCGATGCTCGTCCGCCCGGACGGGTACGTGTGCTGGGCGGGCAACGCGGACGACCTCGAGCCGGCACTCGGCCACTGGTTCGGCGAGCCGCACTGATCACCGGCGGCCGGTGCTGCCGAACGGCCGCACCGGCCGCCGAACGCGTCGACCTCGATTCACGCCGTTGCCTTCCGAGCCTCGGCTGTTGTCGACATGGTGACACCGTGGTCCAGGGCCGCTGCTCGAAGGTGGCGCGGTACGGCTTCGGCGCGATGATCGGGCACCCGCGGCTTCGACCTCACGCCGAGCCGGTACCGGTCCGCCTGCTTCCGGCCGCCCGGTCCCGATCGGCGAACCACCGTCTGCGCCGAAGTACGGCAGCAGGTGGCAACCTGGCAGGACCTCGTACGGCCCGGTGAAGTCGATCTGGTCCAGTCCGTCGAAGAGGAGCGCGCCGATCCTCAGTGGACGGTGGCCGGTCGTCCCCGGCCTACCGGGACCGCGGTGCGACGAGCTGCTCGATGCGGCCGGTCTTCACGTCGTAGCGGTAGCCGGAGACCTTGATCCGTCCCGACACGGCCGGCGCGTCGAGGATCGCCTGCACGTCGGCCGGGACGGTGTCCGCCGGCTCGACGACGGCGGTCTCGCGGAGCACCTCGTCGTCGAAGCCACGGGCGGTGAAACCCTTGCGCAGCTCCGGATCGGCCATCAACGCCGAACCGCAGTCCGTGTGGTGGACGACCGCGATCTCGAACCACTCCGCGTCCGGGGTCTTGGTCTCGTGCAGGTAGCTGATCCACGCCAGGTCGTCGAGGAAGGACCGGTTCGCCCGGCCGCCGACCGTGCGGGCGACGATGGCGTCCCCGAGCGCGAGCCCCATGGTGGCCGCCGGGTCCACCCGGGGGTCGATGCAGGTGAGGATGTAGACCTGCTTGTTCGGCAGGAACGGGATGGCCGGCACCTTGTCCTTGGCGTCGGTCCCGGCGAAGCGCGCGTTGTTGTCCAGCAGTTGCGTGAAGTTGCCCATGCCTCCAGCCTGCTGGCCCGGCGGGGCTCCGGCCAGGGGCAGGACTGCCACTTGGCGAAAGGCTTCGGCCACTACGACGCGCCGAGCGGCTCCCCCGCCGCGCGCGACTTCCGGTAGGCGGTCGGCGTCGTCCCGAGCTGCCGCGCCATGTGCAGGCGCAGGTTCGCCGCGGTGCCCAGCCCGGTGCGCTCCGCGATGTCCTCGACCGGCAGCGGGGTCGACTCGAGCAGCCGCTGCGCTTCCAGCAGCCGCTGGGTGGCCAGCCAGCGCATCGGGGTCATGTCCGTCCGGGCGCGGAACTTGCGCGCGAAGCTGCGTTCCGGCATCCCCGCGTGCCGGGCCAGCTGGGCGACGGTCAGCGGCCGGTGCATCTCGCCGACCATCCACCCGAACGTCGCGGACAGGCCGTCGTCTTCGCTGACCTGGCTCGCGAACTGCGCCTGCCCGCCGGGCCGGTGCGCCGCGACCACCATGTAGCGGGCGACCCGGGAGGCCGCCGCCGCGCCGTGGTCCTGCCGGATCATGTGCAGGCACAGGTCGATCCCGGCGGAGAGGCCGGCGCTGGTCAGCAACCGTCCGTTGTCGACGTAGAGGACGCCCGGGTTGAGGCGAACCGCGGGGAACCGGCGCCGGAACTCGGCGGCCTCCCGCCAGTGCGTCGTCGCGACGTGGCCGTCGAGCAGACCCGTGGCGGCCAAGGCGAACGCCCCGATGCACACCGAGGCGATCCGCGCGCCGCGGTCGTACGCCGCCCGCAGGGCGGCCAGCACGTGCTCCGGCGGGTCCGCGAGCGGCCGGAACCCCGGCACGACGATCGTGTCGGCCCGCTCCAGCGCCTCCAGTCCACTTTCGACATCGATCGCGAACGGCGACTGGGTCGCCACGCGCCCCGGGCGCGGTGTGCAGACGTCGAACCGGTAGAGGTCCGACTGCTCCTGGTGCCCGAAGGCCTGGGCGGCGATGGCGAGGTCGAAGGTGATCACCCCGGGCAGCACCAGCGCGACCACGCGGTGCGGATCGGGTCGGGTCGAGCGCATGGGTCCGAGTATCCCACTCCGGCCACCCGCCGGACTGACCCGCGATCAGCCCGCCGCCGCGAGCCCTCGGTAGAACGTGCGGTGCGCTTCGGCGGCCGCCGCCCACGTGTACCGCCGCGCCAATGCCTGGCCGGGTGCCGGGTCGACGCCCTGGAGGGCCGCCCGCAGCTCGCGGGCGAAGCCGGGTGGGTCGGCGGCGAACCGCACCGCTCCGCCGAAGACCTCGCGCAGCACCGGCAGGTCGCGCGTGACCACCGGCACGCCGGCGGCGAGGGCCTCCATCGCGGCCAGCCCGAAGCCTTCCTTGGTGGACGGGAACGCGAACACGGTCGCCGACGCCACGAGCGACGGCAGTTCGCCGTGCGCGACCGGGCCGAGCACGACCGGCGAGACGCCCAGCTCCGCCGCGCGTTTCTCCCAGCGGGTGCGGTAGTCGCGGTAGTCGAAGAGCGTTTCGCCGCCGGCGATGAGCAGGCGCAGGTCCGGCTCGGCCAGCAGTGCGTACGCCTCCAGCAGGTCGAGCGAGCCCTTGCGCGGCTCGATCCCGCCCACCGCGAGCACGTACCGGCCGCGGTCCGAGGTGCGTGGCGCGGTCGCGAAGCGGTCGTAGTCCACTCCGTTCGGGATCACCGTCGCCTCGATGCCCCAGCCGGCGCGGACCTCCGCCGCCACCGCGGCCGACACGCAGACGTGCGCGGACGGCCGGACGATCGCCCGCTCGTGGCAGGCCGCCAGCTCCGGCGTCGAGAAGGTGTCGAGGTGGTGGACCGTGCGGACGCAGCGGTCGACGGCGTTCGCGCTGATGCAGTCCTGCGCGTGCACGACGTCGTAGGCGTCCGGCGTGAACGCCTCGCGCAGCACGGCGATCGAGCGCAGGATGCGCTCCCCCACCGATTCGCCCGGCTCGTCCGGGAACGGCACGATCGCCTGGCGCACCCGCGGATCCACCGGCCGGAAGAACCCCGCGTCCCCGCCGCGGCCGAGCGTCCACACGGTGACGTCTTCGCCGAGTTCCGCCAGCGCCTCGGCCAGCGCGAGCGTGTGCACGACCCCGCCGCGGGGCTTGGTGGAGTAGCTCAGCAGGGCGATGCGCATCAGGCCTCCCGGTACACCGACGGTTTCCGCTCCCCCAGGTGGTGCAGCACGCGCCGGGCGTTGGCGATCTCCTGCGCGATGTCCAGCTCGGCCACCGCGATGCCGGCCTTGGACCAGGTCCGCGCCAGGATCTCCCCGCCGGGCCCGACGACCTTGGCCTGGCCGAGGAACCGCATCCCGCCCATCGCGCCGGTCTGGTTGGACGAGACGAGCACGACCTGGTTCTCCGCCGCCCGCGCCTGGTCGTAGAGGTCGAACAGCCGGGATTGGCGGTCCTGGGCCATCCGCGGCGCGCGGTTGGTGATGCTGGTCGGCCACGCGCTGAGGCAGGCGAGCACTTCGGCGCCGCCGACCGCCAGCGTGCGGGCCGCCTCGGGGAACGTCTTGTCGTAGTCGATCAGCATCCCCAGCCGCCCGACCGGCGTGTCGAACGCGGTGAACTCGTCACCCGGTGCGTAGGCGACGCTCTCCCCCGGCGGCTGGTGGACCTTGCGGTGCCGGCCGAGCACGCCGTCGCCGGTGACGCAGACCGCCGAGTTGTAGCGCCGCGGCCCGTCCGCCTCGCAGTAGCCGACGCAGACGACCATCTCCCCGGCCAGCGAGCGGATCGTCTTCAGCTCCGCGCAGTCGGGGTCGAGCGCCGGGGGCAGGGCGTCCGGGTCGGGGTGGCGCAGGTCGGCGAGGTACCCGCCGAGCGCCGCGTCCGGCAGCACCAGCAGCGCCGCGCCGGACGAGCGCGCGTGGTCGATCAGCGTCGCGATGCGCTGCAGGTCGAAGCCGAGGTCGCGGCCGAAGTGCGCGGCCACGGCGGCGATGCGGATCTGCCCCATTCACGGGACACTAACCGGGTAGGCGTCGGGCCGTCTGTCCGCCAGGTGTCCCATCGAGCGCCGGGCGGTGGCCAGCGCCGCCGGCACGTCGAGTTCGGCGATCGCCATGCCCTCGGCGACGCCGGTGTCGGCGAGGACCTCCCCGCCGGGGTCGACGACCTTCGCGCTCGCGACGAACCGCAGGTCGCCGAAGGTGCCGGACTGGTTGGCCGAGAGCCAGACGATCTGGTTCTCCAACGCGCGGGCCCGGTCGAACAGGTCGAACCGGCGTTTCCAGCGGTCCTGCGCGAGGTCGGCGGCCGGGCTGGTCCGGCTGCCGGGCCAGGCGGACACGCAGACGACGATCTCGGCGCCGTCGAGGGCCAGCGCCCGCGCGGATTCGGGGAACGCCTTGTCGTAGCAGATCAGCATGCCCAGCCGCCCGACCGGGGTGTCGAACGCGGCGAACCCGCGGCCGGCGCCGTAGCTGGCGTTTTCGGCCAGGGGCTGGTGGACCTTGCGGTGGTGCCCGAGGACGCCGTCGCCGCTGACGCACACGACGGAGTTGTACCGGCGGCCGCCGTCGAGCTCGCAGTAGCCCGCCGTGACGACGAGGTCGCCGGCCAGCGCGGCCAGCCGCGCGATCTCGGGGCCGTCCGCGGCCAGCGCGGGCGGTCCTTCGGCGCCACCGTCGAGGTTGGCGAGGTAGCCGCCCAGCGCGGCCTCCGGCAGCGCCAGCAGCCGGACGCCCTCGGCCTTCGCCTCGCCGATCAGCTTTTCGATGCGGGCGAAGTCGCCTTCGAGGTCGCGGTCGAACGGAGCGGCGACCGCGGCCATCCTGAGTGTCGTCATGAGGTACCCAATCCGGTGACGCCACCCTCGATGGCGGTCGTCACCTCGCCGTCGGGCCAGCGCAGCGCGACACCGGCGCCGGTGGTCAGTTCGCCGCACGCGGCGGTGACCGCGGGCCCGGCCGGTGCCGGGGCGCCGGCGGTGAGCATCGCGAAACCCGGGAAACAGGTCAGCCAGTCCCCTGTGGACGCTCCGGGCGGCCGGGGCACCCGCTCGACGTCCAGCACCGCGCCGCAGCCCGACGCCTCGGCGAGCATGCCGAGGGTCCCGGCGACGCCGGCCATCGAGACGTCCTTGGCCGCGGCCGGTCGCGCCTCGGCCACCGAGCCGAGCAGGGCGCGCAGTTCGGACGTGCGGCGGAAGCTCGTCGAATCCCATTGCCGCCCGGTGTGGCCGGGCCGCCAGCCACCGCCGAGGTCGGCGGTCAGCCAGACGCGCTGCCCCGGCTTCCCGCCACCGCCGGGCACCGGGTCGCTCGTGCGGCCCAGCGCCGTGACCGACAGCGAAGCCGGGACGCCGAACTGCGTGTGCCCGCCGAGCACCGGCACGCCGTAGGCCTCGCTCGCCTTCCGCAGTCCGCTGAGGACACGGGCGGCGAAGGACGCGTCACGGGCGCCGAGCGCGTCGAGCAGCCCGGTGGGGGTGGCGCCCATCGCGGCCAGGTCGTTGAGGTTGACCAGCACCGAGCACCAGCCCGCCCACTCCGGGTCGCGTTCGACCATGGCCGGGATGATCGCGTCGCAGGCGGCGACGACGTCGGTGCCGGGCAGCGGGACGCCGTCGTCACCGACGAAGCCGGGGACGCCGGTCAGCCCGGGCAGCAGTGGCCCGAGGGCGGCCTTCGTCGCGCGGGCCAGCGCGGCGATCCGGCCGATCGGCCACCGCATCAGCACGTGGTCGTGGCCGGCGACGGTCACCGGCCGCACCCGCTGCCAGCCGAGCCGGGTGAACAGCCTTTCGGTGCGGGTCTGCACGGTCGCTTCGAACCGCAGCGCGCCTTCGGCCTCGGCCCGCGCACAGGCCGCGCGGATCAGCGCGGAGCCGATCCCGGGCGGTGACCCGGGTGCGACGACGAGGCGGCCGCCCCGCCACCAGCCGAGGTCGGGTCCGTCGGTGGCCGGGCCGAGCCGGACGCCGCCGAGCACCGCTCCCCCGGTGTCCCGCGCGACCAGCACGACCGTGCGGGGGTCGACGTCGTGCTCGTCGAGGTCGTGCCCCTCGAACAACCCCTGGCGGGCCACGAAAGCTTCGTGGCGCAGCACGCGGTACGCCGTCCGTCCACTGTGGTCGGCCTCGTCGAGGCGGAACGCCGGGCGGGCGGCGACGCTGCGGACGTCACCCAGCAGGGCGAGGATGTCGTGGTCCACGTCAGCCTCCCGCCGCGCTGAGCAGGCCGCAGGCGCCGCACGCGGCACAGCCGGCGCCCTGGTCGGCGCCCGTCATCCGGGCCGCGCGCAGCAGCGCCGCGACCCGGCCGGTGACGTCGGCGACCAGCCTCGGCGACGGTGCCGTGGCGCCGTCGCGGCGGGCGAGGGTGCCGAGCATCGGCCGCATCGGGACGACGAACGGGTAGACCCCGGCGTCGATGAGCCGTCCGGCGCCCGCGACCAGGTCGTCCGGGTCCTCGCCGAGCCCGATCAGCAGGTACGTCGAGACGCGGTTGCGGCCGAACACCCGGACCGCCTCCGCCCACGCGGCCTCGTACTCGGCCAGCGGCACGGTGGACTTGCCCGGCATCCAGCGCCGCCGGACGTCGTCGTCGAGGGACTCGACGTGGATGCCGATCGACGTGGCTCCGGCGTCGCGCAGCTCTTGGAGAATCCCGAGGTCGCCCGGTGGCTCGATCTGCACCTGGATGGGCAGGCCCGGCACCGCGTCGAGCACCGCACGGACGCACCGGACGAGGTGCCGGGCCCCGCGGTCCGGCCCGGCCGTGGTGCCGGTCGTCAGCACCATCTGCCGGACGCCGTCGAGCCGCACGGCCGCCTCGGCGACCTCCGCGAGCTGCTGCGGCGTCTTCGCGGCCACCGTCGATCCGGACCGCAGCGACTCTTCGATGGTGCAGAACCGGCAGCGCTGGTCCTCGACGTACCGGATGCACGTCTGCACGACGGTGGTCGCGAGGACGTCCTTCCCGTGCAGCAGCGCGATCTTGCGGTACGGGATCCCGTCCGAAGTGGACAGGTCGTAGAACCGGGGCCGGGCCACCGGCGTCACGCTGAGGCCGAGGTCGGCCGTCCCGCGGTGGATCCGGCCGTCGCGGACCTCGTACGGGCTGTCGTCGTTCAGCGGCAGGGTGGCGTTGGCACCGTCGACGACCAGGTGGCCGTCGTCGCTCGGCCCGGCGCCTTTGCTGCGCTGCACAGGTGCGTCCACGCGCACCCCGCGGACGGCGATGTCGGCGCGGGTGTCCAAGTCCTCTTCGATGCCAACGCGCACGAGCCGCTCCCTAGAACATGTAGGTGGAGTTGATGATGGCGCCCTTGCGCGCGTAGTGGATCAAGGCGTCCTGGACGTCCAGCGGGTGCGTCGGGATGACACCCTCGATGAGGTCCTCTTCGCGCGCGCCGTGCAGCGACAGCCCGAACCGGCAGCAATAGGCTTTACCGCCTTCGGAGATGAACGTCTTGAGCTGGTCGTTGATGTTCAGCTCACCCGGGAACGCCGCGTTGCCGGTCGTCGGGAAGCCGCGGGTGGCCAGGCAGTTCAGCGAACCCGGGCCGTAGAAGTAGATCGCCGCCTCGAAGCCCTTCCGCAGCGCGCGGGTCGCCTGCAGGATCGCCACGAAGCTCACCGACGACTCGTGCGCGATGCCGTGCACGAGCGTGAAGTAGCTCTGGCCGGGTTCGGCCTGGTAGTCCGGGAAGACCTTGGTCCCGCCGTACAGGTTGGAGCCCTGCGGCAGCGACGGGTGCGGGATCTCGTCGAGGCTGGTCTTCTCGGTCTCGGTCAGCTCTGCCATCGGTCTATTTCCCTTTCTTCGGTCCGTACAGCACGTCGAACGTGCCGCGGAAAACCAGGTCGGCGAGCTCGCCGTCGCCGGCCGCGGCGGCCAGCTTCGCGAGTTCGCCCTCGTGATCGCCCCACGGCTCGTCGGAGGCGAACAGCACGCGGTCGTGGCCGAGGCCGCGGCGCGAGATCTCCTCGACGAGCCAGCGCGGGGTGAAGCCGATCGCCCACGACAGGTCGGTGTAGACCTGCTTGCCGGCGGCGATCCAGTCGAAGAAGCGGCCGCCGACGAGCTTGATGTGCCCGCTCATCCCGCCGCCGAAGTGGACGAGGTGCAGCCTGACGTCGTCGGCGTAGACATCGACGAGCTTGCCGACCTCGTCGATGTCCGACGCCGTGCCCGGCGAGGTGTGGACGTGCACGACGAGGTCGTGCTCCCGCGCGGCGGCGAAGATCCGATCCAGCTGCGGCTTGCACGCCGGGTCGGAAGCCTTGCCGCCCAGCAGGAAGCTGAGCTTCAGCGCCCGCACGCCGTCTTCGCCCGCCAGTTTCAGCGCTTCCTCGGTCCGGTCGGCGTCTTCGGGGCGCGGGGACACCCAGAGCGCGGCGCTGATCCGGTCGTCCTTGCTCGCCGCTTCGACGCAGAGTTCGTTGAACGAGAAGGCGATCGCCGGGTCCGGTACGCCGTAGTTCGGGATGACCAGCGCGCGTTCGGTGCCTTCGCGGTCCAGATCGGACAGCAGTTCGCCGATCGTGGCCCGGCTGCCGATCGCCGGGGCGACCGGCGGGCCGCCGTAGAACGGGTACGCGGGCAGCACGCCCAGGTGCCGGTGGGCGTCGTTCGTCCAGCGCATCACGCGACCGTCCGCGGCGCGACCCAGTCGTCGTCGGCCGGGTAGGTGCTCACCGGCGTGCCGGAGAGCCACCGGACGTCCCCGCGGCCGCCGCCGGTGATCCGCCGGGCCAGGTACTCCGCGTCCGCGGCGACGCCGCAGAACCGGCCGGAGCCCCAGGTGTGCTGCCACGGCAAGCCGAGGAAATACAGGCCGGGGCAGCTGGTGACGCCGCGGTGGTGCGTGGGGTAGCCCCTGCCGTCGAACACCGGGACGTCGATCCAGCGGTGGTCGCGGCCGAAGCCGGTGCTCCAGACGACCGCGGAAAGCGCTTCCGCGGCGAGCGTCCGGGGCCCGTCTCCGGGCTCCCAGACCGGCTTGTACCGGTCCTCGTGCGGAGCGGCGATCCCGCGTTTCGCGATGTGGCCGTCGATGGAGTCTTTGATGCTCTCGGAGACGGCGTCGGCCGCGTCGAGGTTGCGGCGCAGGTCGCCGGCGAACTCCAGCCGCCCGTTGCGGACCCGTTCGAGGCGGCCGTAGAGCTGCATGCCCTGGACGGCGAACGCGCGCAGGTCGATGTCGTGCCCGCCGTCGCGGCCGGTGACGTAGTGGTTGGCGCGGAACCGCACCGCGTCGGCGTCGGCGAACTCCTCGATGCCCCGGGCGTAGTAGCCCATGTCGTCGAGCCAGGCGACGACGTCCCGGCCGCGGTAGCGCCGGGCCACCCGCGGCGCCGAGCCGACGGCCAGGTGCACCCGGCGGCCGGCCAGGTGCAGGTCCTCGGCGATCTGGCAGCCCGACTGCCCGGTGCCGACGACCAGCACCTCGCCGTCCGGCAGCTGCGCCGGGTTGCGGTACTCGGCCGAGTGCAGCTGGACGACGTGGTCCGGCAGCCGCTCGGCCAGCCGCGGTGTCAACGGCACCTGGTACGGGCCGGTGGCCACCACGACGTGGTCGGCGGTCAGCTCGCCGGCCGAGGTGGTGAGCCGGAAGCCGCCGCCGGGCAGCTGCCGCAGCCGCGTCGCGCCGACGCCCTCGTGCAGCGGGACGTCGAACGCTTTCACGTAGTTTTCGAGGTAGGCGACGATCTCGTCCCGGACCATGAACCCGTCCGGATCATCACCCGAGTAGGGGAACCCGGGCAGCCGGCACTGCCAATTCGGGGTCACCAGGCAGAAACTGTCCCAGCGGCGGGTCCGCCATTCGTGCCCCGCGCGCTCGCGTTCGAGCACCACGTGCTCGACCCCGGCGTCGGTCAGGCAGTGGGACATCGACAGTCCCGCCTGGCCGCCGCCGACCACGATCACCGGCCGGTGCAGGCCGTCGAGCTGGAAGGTCATGCCGATCAGTGCACCGGCCGCCGATTTCCGGACGGTTTCCCCCGGAACACCCGCGTGTTACCAGGCGGCCCCGGCGTGACAACTTTCCGCGCCGCCGCTTAACATCGCCGGCCGCCCGGGCCGCGACCGGCCGCGATCGTCCGGAGGGCCGGTGGGTTAGCCGGACCGCCGAGGGGTAGCCGCCCCCCGATCGGACCCGCCGCGCGCAACGACCCGAGCTCCGCGCGGACGGCCGGCACACGCAAAGGAGATCCCGTGGATCTGACCGCAGCGACCACCATCCGCAAACCACCGCCGGAGGTCTTCGCGTTCTGGCGCGACCTGGAGAACCTGCCCTCGTTCATGGCGCACCTCGAACAGGTCCGCACCACCGGTGACCGGACCAGCCACTGGACCGCCAGTGCCCCGTTCGGCCAGGACGTCGAGTGGGACGCGGAAATCACCGAAGAGACCCCCGGCGAGCGGATCGCGTGGCGTTCCACCGGGGAAGCCGCGGTACCCAACGCCGGCACCGTCTGGTTCACCCCCGCCCCCGACGGCGAGAGCACCGAAGTGAACGTCGTCCTGGCGTACGAAATCCCGGGCGGCGCGATCGGCAAGGCGGTCGCCAAGTACTACGGCGAGGAACCGCACCAGCAGCTCGACGACGACCTGCGCCGGCTCAAGCAGGTCCTGGAGACCGGCGAGGTCGTCCGGTCCGACGGCGCCCCGTGGGGCAAACGGGCCCGCAAGGAGTTCCCGCAGCGTCCGGCGCAGCCGCTGTCGGACGTCGAACTGGAGAAGGGAGCGGACGCATGAGGGCCACCACCTGGGCGGGCCGCAACAAGGTCGAGGTCCGCGACGTCCCGGACCCCAAGATCCTCAACCACCGCGACGCGATCGTCCGGATCACCTCCACCGCGATCTGCGGCTCGGACCTGCACCTGGTCGACGGGTACATCCCCACCATGCAGGACGGCGACGTCATGGGCCACGAGTTCATGGGCGAGGTCGTCGAGGTCGGCCCGGGCGTCGACCCGGGACGGCTGCGTGCCGGCGACCGGGTCGTCGTGCCGTTCCCGATCTCCTGCGGCGCGTGCGCCGCCTGCGCCGCCGGGTTGTACTCGTGCTGCGAGAACTCCAACCCCAACGCCGGGATCGCGGAGAAGATGTTCGGGCACCCGGTCGCCGGGATGTTCGGCTACTCGCACCTCACCGGCGGCTTCGCGGGTGGGCAGGCCCAGTACGCGCGGGTGCCGTTCGCCGACGTCGGTCCGATCAAGATCGAGGCGGACCTGACCGACGAACAGGTGCTGTTCCTCTCCGACATCCTGCCCACCGGCTACATGGGCGCCGAGATGTGCGACATCCGCTCCAGCGACGTCGTCGCGGTCTGGGGCGCCGGGCCGGTCGGCCAGTTCGCCATGGACAGCGCCCGGCTCCTGGGCGCGGCCAAGGTGATCGCCATCGACAAGGAGCCCTACCGGCTCCAGCTGGCCGAACAAGCGGGCCACATCCCGGTCAACTTCGACGAGGTCGACGTCCGGTCCACGCTGCTGGAGCTGACCGGTGGTCGCGGACCCGACAAGTGCATCGACGCGGTCGGGCTGGAAGCCACCCACGGCAGCGCGCACATCGCCGCCTACGACCGGATCAAGCAGGCCGTGCGCTCGGAGACCGAACGCCCGCACGCGCTGCGCCAGGCGATCCTCTCCTGCCGCAGCGGCGGCGTGGTCTCGGTGATCGGCGTGTACGGCGGCCTGCTGGACAAATTCCCCGCCGGTGCGTGGATGAACCGGTCACTGACCCTGCGGACCGGGCAGTGCCACGTGCAGCGCTACATGAAGCCGCTGCTGCAGCGCATCGAACGCGGCGAGCTCGACCCGACCCGCATCATCACCCACACCCTGCCGCTGGACGAGGCCGAACGCGGTTTCGAGCTCTTCAAGAACAAGCAGGACAACTGCGAAAAGGTCGTCCTCAAGCCCTGAGGCGGCACCTCGGCCGGTCACCGTGCTCGACGGTGGCCGGCCGCGGCGGCTGTTGCGGCCTAGGCCTACGAGGCGTTGCCGAACTCCTGCACGATGCGCTCGCAGAAGGCCGGCAGGTCGTCGGGCGACCGGCTCGTGGTGATGTTGCCGTCGGTGACGACCGGTTCGTCCACCACCTCGGCCCCGGCGTTGCGCAGGTCCGTGCGCACGCTCGGCCACGACGTCAGCCGGCGGCCCCGCGCGACGTCGGCCTCGACGAAGTTCCACGGGCCGTGGCAGATCGAGGCGACCGGCTTGCCCGACCGGACGAAGTCCCGGACGAACCGCACCGCGGCCGGTTCCATGCGCAGCTTGTCCGGGTTCACCGTCCCGCCCGGCAGGAGCAGCGCGTCGAAGTCGTCGAGCGACACGTCGCCGACCAGCTGGTCGACTGGGAACGTGCCGGCGTCTTCGAGGTCGTGGTCGCGTGCCTGGATCTCGCCGCTCGCGATGGAGACGACGACGGTACGGGCGCCCGCGTCGTCCAGCGCCTGCCGCGGCTGCGCCAGCTCGACCCGCTCCACCCCGTCGGCCGCGAGGATGGCGACCCGGCGTCCGGCCAGCTCTCCGGCCACGTCAGGCTCCCGTCCCGGCCGGGTGCAGGACGACCTTCGTCCAGCCCTCTTCCCGCTTGTCGAAGTGCTCGTAGGCCTCCGGCGCACGGTCGAGGGGCAGCTCGTGGCTGACGATGAACGACGGTTCGGCCTTGCCCGCGGCGATCAGGTCGCGCAGCTGCCGGTTGTACTTCTTGACCGGCGCCTGGCCGCTGCCGATGTGCTGGCCCTTGAACCAGAACATGCCGTAGTCGAAGGCGAGTTTGCCCTGCTTGGCCAGCTCGTCCGAGCCCCCGGGGTCCTGGGGCACGAAGACGCCGACGTTGCCGATCTTGCCGGTGAAGCGGACCGAGGCGACCAGCCGGTTCATCGTCAGGTTGGCCTGCTCCTGGCCGTCGGGCTCGTGCGCCTGGTAGCCGACGCACTCGCAGCCGTTGTCCGCGCCCAGCCCCATCGTCTCGTCCAGCACGGCCTGCACCGGGTCGACCTTCGAGTCGTCGATGGCGATCGCGCCGATCGATTCGGCCAGCCGCAGCCGGTCGGCGTGCCGGTCGACGACCATGACCTTGCTCGCGCCCCGGATGGTCGCCGACAGGGCGGCCATCAGCCCGACCGGGCCGGCGCCGTAGATGACCGTCTGGTCGCCGGGCCGCACACCGGCCATCTCGGTGGCGTGGTAGCCGGTGGGGAAGATGTCGGCGAGCATCACGTAGTCGGTCTGGCGCTGCTCGGCGTCTTCGCCCAGCCGCAGGCAGTTGAAGTCGCCCCAGGGCACGCGCAGGAGCTCGGCCTGTCCGCCGGCGTACGGGCCCATGTCGGCGAAGCCGTACGCGGCACCGGCCAGCTTCGGCTCGGGCTGGGCGGTCAGGCAGTAGTTCGTCAGCTGCTGCTCGCAGTTCTTGCAATGCCCGCACGCGATGTTGAACGGCAGGACGACCCAGTCGCCCACCTGGACCTTGTCGATCCCGGCGCCGACCTCGACCACCTGGCCCAGGTTCTCGTGCCCGAACGAGCGGCCGGTCTCGAAGTCGGTCCGGCCCTCGTACATGTGCAGGTCCGACCCGCAGATGTTCGCCGAGGTGACCTGCACCAGGACGTCGGTCGGCCGCTCGATCTTCGCGTCCGGCACGTCCTTGACACTGACCTGCCGCGGCCCGTCGTACACCACTGCTTTCACCACTGCCTCCTGGTTGTGGACGTCCCCTCGGGGGGCCGAATGTCCCTCGACGACCCCGATAAACGACCGCCGCTCGGAAGTGGTCCGGGAACCGACGCCCGTGAGCGGGTCATCCGGTCGGGGCCGGTGCGGTGGCGACCGCGCGCCGAGCAGGAGCTGGCCCTCCCCGGCCGACCGTCCTTTTCGAGTGACGGTTCCCAGGACAGGACGCCGGAGCCGATCACCGCGAGCTCGCCGTGCGCCCGGCGACGGGGTCACCGGGGGCCCCAGCCCTCCTCGTCGTGGAGCCGCCGTTCGAACCACCACGGCGACGTGCCGAACGGGTCGGGCAGCGTCTGCGCCAGGTACCGGCGGTCGACCCGGGCCAGTTCGGCGCCGATCAGCGCCCGCTCCCGGCGCGGCAGCTCACCCAGCTTCCGGGCGAGCTCGGCCCGCGTGGTGACCGGATCGCAGCCGGGACAGGTGCAGATCGGCTTCGCGAGCCGGAAGGGCGGCCGCGTACCGAACCTCCAGTAGTCGAGCAGCTCGAGGATGGAGCCGGGCCGCAGCCCGGCGTCCGCTTCGGCGAAGGCGAGCTGCCGCTGCGCGCGCCGGGACAGCCGGGGGATCTTCGCCGGCGGCGGCCCGGCGACGACGAGCCGCCGGGTGCGGCGCAGGCTTCCGGGGCGTCTACGCGGCATGGCCCTTTCGGTGCGCAGTCATGCGGCCATGATCCCGGAACGGGACGTGGGTCACCAGGCGGGACCGCCCAGTCGTCCTCGTCTTCGAGGTTCGAGCCCATCGCCCCGGTGGTCGAGCCGGGGACCGCTCGCCGGGAGAAGCGCGGACGCACTGCCCGGCCGCCTGGCCCGTGACCTCGGCGAGGAGACGTCCTGGCGCGTCGAGCACAAGACTGGACAGCGCCGGGCCGCGCGTTTGCCGTCCGGGTTCGCGGGTACCGCCGTGCCATGACCGAGAAGGACGATACGACGACCGACCTGCGTGCCGAAGAGTTCGATCGCGCCGCGGTGGAGACGGTGCTGGCGGCCGGTGACTGGGCCGGCTGGGACGACCTGCTCGAGTGGCTGCGCACCGACGGCCCCGGCGTCCCGGAGCTGGCCCCCGGTGCGCTGCGCGGCATCCGCCAGGACGCCGAACGGGCCTGCGCCAAGGGATTCCCCCTCCCCCGCGACCCGGACCACCTCTACGCCGTCCTTCGCGGCCAGCACCGCGCGCGGGCACAGGACTGAAGTCCGAGCCGTGGTGACCACACCACGGCGAGCTCACCATCACCGCCCGCCCGGAAGGCGGCCTGGACGTCGTCGTCCGCATCCCGGCCGCGCTGTAGCGGCTCTGCGGCGATCCGGCCGGTGACCACCACCGCGGCGGCGCCGAGACGGGTCCAGCAGCCAACACCACCAACCCGGGTGAGCGAACTCGACCGGCTGACCGGCGGCAACGGCCGGTCCGGCTCCGTGCGTCCGGCGCGCCTCGGCGGACGGCGCGCACGCCGTCCGGCGTCTTGTGTCGTGGCGGGGTCGGTGGTGTGGTTGGGTGGACTCCGAGTATCGGGGGTGACCGTGGACGGCAGCGTGCTGGGACCGGGCGATGTGCTGGCGGCGGCCGAGACCGCCCCGCCCGTGGAATCCGTCGAGGTCGTCGCGCGCGACCTGGCGAAACGGCTGGGCGCCTTCGACGTGTCCTTCCTGCTGGTCGACCTCGTCGAGGCACACCTGGTGCGGCTGACCTCGACCGCGGTGGACCCGGACGGGCGCGCCCCCGAGCCGGTCGACCTGCCCGACAGCGTCTACGAGCGGGTGCTGCGCACCCAGCAGCCGGCGCGGGAGCAGATCGATAGCGGGGTTCGGGCGGTGCTGCCGGTCACCAACCGCGGCGACTGCGTCGGCGTCCTCGAGGTCACCGTGCCCCTCTACGACGAGGACGTGCTGGCCCAGCTGGCGCAGGCCGCCCACGCGCTGGCCTACGTCATCGTCACCGACCGCCGCTTCACCGACCGCTACCACATCGGCCGGCGCACCACCCCGATGAGCCTGGCCGCGGAGATCCAGCACCAGCTGCTGCCCTCGGCGTCCTGCTGCGAGGCCGCCCAGTTCACCGTCGCCGGCGCCCTGGTGCCCGCCGACGACATCGGTGGCGACACCTACGACTACGCCCTCGACCGCGAGACCCTGCACCTGTCGATCACCGACGCCGCCGGCCACGACGTGGCCTCGGCACTGACCGCGACCCTGCTGGTCGGCGCGCTGCGCGGGGCCCGCCGAGCCGGCCGCGACCTGGCCGGCCAGGCGGCACACGCCAACCAGGCACTGCTCGACCACGGCGGCGAGGTAGCGCTGGCCACCGGCCTGCTGCTGCGGGCCGACCTGCAGACGGGGCGGGTCGAACTGGTCAACGCCGGACATCCCCCACCCCTGCTGCTGCGCGACGGCGAGGTGAAGCCGATCGAGCTGGACTCCGACCTGCTCTTCGGCGTCCGGCCGTACCGGTACCGGGTGCACCGGCTGGACCTGCGCCCCGGCGACCGGCTGGTGCTGCTCACCGACGGCATGTTCGAACGCGACGCCGCCGGCGCCGACCTGCCCGCCCTGATCCGCCGGACCGCGGGGTTGCACACCCGAGAGCTGGTCCGGGCCGCCACCACGGCGGTGACGCGCGCGACCCGCGGCCACCCGCAGGACGACGCCACCGTGCTGTGCCTGGACTGGCACGGGATCGACCGCACCGAACGCCAAGCCGACAACGGCGCCGACACCGACACCGCCTCGCCCGCCTAGCTCCGTGGACGACTGAACGCGCCGCTGAGATCTTCCTCGGCACCGCTGATCCCGGCCGGATCCGCGAGCCGGGCCGGGCGGCGCACCTCGGTAAAACCGCCTTGACCAGCTCTTGGGGAATTCCGGCGGAGCTCGACGGCTGCTGTTCGTCTCGGTGTCGCGAACCGGGCACGTGCGTCGGCGAGCATCCGCACATGGAAATCCCCAGAGTCGGCGTCCCCGACGCGCTGGCTGCCCGCCTCAGCATGGCCGAGCAGCACGAGTTCCTGTCCCGTCGATCGCTGCTCAAGGGGGCGGCGGCGACCGGCGCGCTGCTCGCCGCCGGTCCGCTGCTGCTGCCCGGAGCCGCCTACGCCGACGGCGCGAAGGTCGTCCCCGCCGGCCGGCACCTCGCGTTCGGGCGCAACCCGCGCACCGACGTCCGGGTCGCCTGGCAGGTGCCCACGCGGGTGAAGAACCCGTTCCTGCGCGTCGCCGAGCACCGGGACCGGCGCGGGATCCAGTGGGGCCACCGGATCCCCGCCGAGACCCGGGCCCTGCACTCCGAAGTCGCCGGCGTGATCGCGCCGTACGACCAGTACTACCTGCACGCCGAGGCGTGCGGCCTCGCGCCGGGCCGCACCTACACCTACGCCGTCGGCCACGACGGGTTCGACCCGGCCAAGGGCGATGGCGGCGCCGCCGCGATCTCGACGTTCACCACCGCGCCCGCACGCGGCTTCCCGGCCGGCAAGTTCACCTTCACCGCGTTCGGCGACCAGGGCGTCTCCACCACGGCACTGGCCCAGGACGGCGCCGTGGCCAAGCAGAACCCGCGGTTCCACCTGCTGGCCGGCGACATCGCCTACGCCGACCCGAGCGGCGCCGGCCTCCCGCCGGGCGCGGTCTCCGACAGCGGCCACGACCTGTTCGACCCGAAGGTCTGGGACGCCTACTACAACCAGATCGAGGGCGTCGCGGCGTCGGTGCCGTGGATGGTCACCACCGGCAACCACGACATGGAGGCGCTGTACTCGCCCGACGGCTACGGCGGCCAGACCGCGCGCTGGGACTTCCCCGGCAGCGGGCCCGCCGAGTGCCCGAGCGTGTACTCGTTCATCTACGGGAACGTCGGCGTGATCTCCCTCGACGCCAACGACGTCTCCTACGAGATCCCCGCGAACCTCGGCTACTCCCGTGGCTCGCAGACGGCGTGGCTCAAACGACGCCTGCGCTACCTGCGGCTGCAGCCGGACGTCGACTTCATCGTCGTGTTCTTCCACCACTGCGCCTACTCGACGACCAACCAGCACGCGTCCGAGGGCGGCGTGCGCGAAGAGTGGGTGCCGCTGTTCGACCAGTTCCACGTCGACCTGGTGGTCAACGGCCACAACCACATCTACGAGCGCACCGACGCCCTGCGCGGCGGCCGCGTCACGCGCAAGGTCGCGATCGGCGACACCGTCGACCCGGACCGCGACGGCACGGTCTACGCGACCTGCGGAGGCGGCGGCCGGAGCGTCTACAGCTTCCCGGTCCCCGACACCTTCGACGGCGAGTTCACCTCCTACCACTGGGTGCGGGGCGGCGGGAAGGAGACGGAGACCGTCGGCTGGTCACGCGTGCGCTACACCGGCTACTCGTTCCTGGCGATCGACGCCGAGCCGGCCTGGTTCGGACGGAAGACCACGCTGACCGTGCGCACGCTGCGCAACGACGGCGCGGAGATCGACCGGTTCACGCTGCGCCGCACCGCGGGGCTCCACACGGCGGCAGCGCACTTCGCCACCTCCGGCGTCGGCGCCGATCCCGGCGACGCCTGAGCCTGACGTCGTGGCCGGGCGGACACGCCTGCCCGGCCACGGCGGGCCGAGCCGATCACCTCGGCCCGCTCCGAGCGCCGAGCCGCTCATTGACCCAAACCGCCACCTGGGTCCGGTTCGCGAGGTCCAGCTTGTTCAAGATGTGCTGCAGGTGGGTTTCCGCGGTCCGCTGGGCGATGACCAAGCGGACCGCGATCTCGCGGTTGCTCAGCCCGGTCGCGACCAGCCGGGCGATCTCCGTCTCGCGGCGGGTCAGCGGCGGCAGCACCGCGTGATCTGCGGGCGCCTGATCCGCCGGGGGCGCGACCGCCAGGATGTCGTGCGGGTTCAGCGCGCGCCCCTCGGCGAACGCCGCCTCGAACCGCGCGTCGCCGAGTGCGTCCCGGGTGGCCGCCAGCAGCTCGCGGTGGGCCAGTGACACGGCGATGTCCGGCTCGGCGCCGCAGCGGTCCCACAGCGTCGCCGCCGTGCCGAACAACCTCGCCGCGGCCGGCCAGTCTTCGCGCTTCGCCGATGCCCAGGCCAGCCCGTCCACGCGGTACGCCGCCGACAGCACGTCCGGCCCGCGCAGGTCGATCTCCAGCGCGTGGCGCATCGCGCGTTCCCCGACGCCGAGGTCACCGCCGAAGAAGATCTCGACCGTGCCCAGCCCGAACAGGGCCATGGACCGGTAGGCCTGGTCCGTCGCCGATGCGCACACCTGCAGCATCTGCTCCAGCAGCCGCCGGGCGCCGGCCAGGTCGCCGCGGTACGCCGTGGCCACCGCCTGGATGAACATCGGGTGCAGCTGCTCGCGGGTGGCGCCCCGCGCGCGGAAGAGCCGCACGGCCTCGGCCGCGTTCTCCAGCGCGTGCGGCTCGACCGCGATCAGCGCCACGAAGGCCCGGACGTGGTGGACGTAAGGCAACGCGGCCGCGTCGCCGTCGGCTTCGGCGAGCTTCAGCCGGTGCCGGGCGGCGTCCAGATCCGCGTGCAGCGCGGCGCACAGGGCCGCCCGGGCCTGAGCCGTCGCGCGGCCCGGAGCGTCGTCGGCGACGACGGCGAGCGCGCGGTCCAGCCACTCCCGGATCTCCGACGCCGCGCCCCGGGCCATCCAGTACTCGATCACGCCGCTCGCCATCCGGAGCGCGACCGCGGCCTCTTCCGGGTCGCGCAGCGACCAGGAAAGCGCCGCCCGGACGTCCGCGTGCCGTTCGGAAAGGCAAGTGAACCAGTCTTCGCGCCGGGGGCCGAACCACTCGGCGTCGGCCCGCTCGAGCAGCCGCGCGTGGTGGTCGCGGTGCCGGCGGGCCACCGCCTCGGCGCTGCCGGTGGCGGCCAGCCGTTCGTGGCCGAACTCGCGCAGGGCCTCCAGCATCCGGTAGCGGGCGCCGGCCGCACCCGCGACGCGCAGCAGCACCGACTTGTCGACCAGGCCGTCCACCGCGTCCAGCACCGCGAAGCCGTCGAGTCCCGCGACCGCGCAGACGTCCTCGGCGGCGGACAGGTCGAACGCGCCCGCGAACACCGAGCAGCACTCCCAGGCCACGCGCTCGTCGCCGGTGCACAGGGAATGGCTCCACTCGATCGTGGCCCGCAGGCTGCGGTGCCGCTCGGGCCGCGACCTCGCCCCGGTGGTCAGCAGCGCGAGGCTGTCCCCCATCCGCTCGGCGATCTGGCCGGGCGAGAGCACGCGGATCCGCGCGGCGGCCAGCTCGACGGCCAGCGGCAGGCCGTCCAGCTGGCGGCACAGATTCACCACTGGCGCCACGTCGGCCTCGGAAAGCCGGAACGACGGCAGCACCTCGGCCGCCCGATCGGCGAACAGCCGCACGGCGGCGTAGCCGATCGCCTCCTCGACGGTCCGGACGTCCTCCGGCGGCACGGCCAGTGGCGCGACCGGCACGATCCGCTCGCCCGCCACCCCGAGTGAACACCGGCTGGTCGCGAGGACCACCAGGTCCGGGCAGTGGCGCAGCAGCACGCCGGCCAGCTCGGCGCAGACGTCGGCGAGGTGCTCGCAGTTGTCCAGCACCAGCAGCGTCCGCCGGTCGCGCAGGTGGGCGAGCAGGGTGGCGCGGGTGGTCCGGGCGGCCGTGTCGTGCAGGCCGAGGCAGTCGGCGAGCGTGCGGGTGACCATGCTGCCGTCCCGCAGCTCGGCGAGGCCGGCCACGACCACGCCGTCGGGGAACGCCCGGGTCACCGAGCCGGCGACCCGGTACGCGAGCCGGGTCTTGCCGACGCCACCGGGGCCGGTCAGCGTGACCAGGCGCGCTTCGCCCAGCAGGCGCCGCACCTGGGCCTGCTCCTCGGCACGGCCCACATAGCTCGTCAGCTCCCGTTGCGCGACCACGCCACCACCCGCCGTCCTCCGGCCCCATCTTGATCGGTCGCGGCGCCGGTGTCCATGTGGCCGAAGGCCCGCTGGGCCGATCGGCCGACACCCGTACGTAGCCGCGATATACGTCTTTTCCTCGACGCGGCCCGCGGGTCCCGCGCACCAGACTCGGGCGCTCCCAGCGACTCCGGAGGTCGACGATGACCATCCCCCAGCCCCTGCCCCGCGGCGCCGAGGCGGTCGTGGCCCGCGCGGTCGTCGCGGGCATCCGGCACGCCGTCCCCGAGCACGCCGCGCTGTTCGACGCGAGCGCCACGGAGTTCGTGGCCGCGTTGCTCGGCGGCGCCCGGACCGGGATCGCCGCCGGCGCGGGCGCTTTCCGCCGTGCCGGCGCCGAGGCGGGCGGCGAGCTCGACCGGCTCTCCCGCGCGTACCAGGCGGCCGGCCGGGGCGCCCTCCCGCTCCTGGCCGAACTCGGCCGCCGGGCGCACCCGGGCGTCCTCGCCGGCGGCGTGGACGCGCTGCTGCGGTGCGTGGACGTCCTGATCCGGCTGTCCACCGAGGGGTTCCGGGCCGCGCAACCGCGGTCCGCCGCGGACCTGCGCCGGGACCTGCTGCGCGAACTGCTGGCCGGCCGGCCGTGGACCGAGCTGGCCGTTCGGGCGAAGTGGACCCCGCCCGAGCGGGTGGTGGCCGTGGTGGTGGCGGCCGGCCTGCGCGTCGCACAACCGGCCTCCGGAATGCTGGCCGACCCGGCCGCCGAGCCGCCGTACGTACTGCTCCCGGCGGACGCCGACCCGGCGCGGTACCTGGGCCACGGCCCGGCGGCGACGGGCCCGGCGGTCCCGCCGGCCGAAGCGGCCACCTCGTTGCACTGGGCCCGCCGGGCGTGGGAGCTGCAGAGCCGCGGCATCCTCCCGGGCGACCGCCTCGTCCGCTGGCCCGAGCACCTGACCACGCACTGGCTGGCCGCGGACGAGCTGCTGACCGGCGCGCTCGCCGCCCGCAGCCTCGAGCCGCTGTCGGACGTATCGGGCACGGCGCGCAGCAGGCTCGCCGAGACCCTCGCGGCGGCCCTCGACGCGCGTGGCGGCGCGCCTGAGGTTGCGGCCCGGCTCGGCATTCACCCGCAGACCGCGCGCAATCGGCTGCGTCGGTTGCGCGCCCTGTTCGGGCCGCGCCTCGACGACCCCGGCGAGCGGCTCAACCTGCGCATCGCATTGCGCGCCGAACGCGTCCTGGCGGCGTCGCCCGAATCAGCGCGGCGAACCGCCTGACCAGCAGGAGCCGAATGGCTTCGCCACAAGCCCACCGATCACCCGCAGACCACGCCTGGCCGGACCCCGCCGAGCGACTCAACCTCCGCATCGCATTGCGCGCCGAGCGCATCCTCACCGCACCAGCCGAACCAGCGCGGCGAACCGCCTGACCAGCCGGAGCCGAATGGCTTCGCCACAAGCCCGCCGGTCACCCGCAGACCACACCTCGACGACCCCGGCGAGCGGCTCAACCTCCGCATCGCGTTGCGCGCCGAGCGCCGCACCACCCGATCCAGCACGGCAAGCCGATCGGTCACTCGCTGCCGGCGGCGGTCAGGACCCGGCTCGAGTTGTGTTCCCGGATGATTCGCCAGCCGGCCGGTGTCCGGCGCCAGACCAGCGAGGTCGTGGTCCGGATGTCCGTGACGGCGTCGGGGGTGGTGATCCGCGCGACGAACCGCAGCGTGGACGCGGCCAGCTCGCCGCCGGTGACCACGTGCGGGCCGTCGTCGACGACGTGCTGGACCGACACCAGCTTCCGGAACGCCGGTTCCCAGATCTCCCCGTACCCGGCGGCGCTCGACGCCACCCGCTGCTGCGGGTCGAAGTCGTCGTAGAGGCGCACGTCCGCGGAGCCGAAGTCGTAGAACTCGCCGAAGGTGCGCCGGAAGTCGAACGGCGGATCTCCTTCGGTGCGCTCCCAGCCGAACACCCACCGCCGGTGCAGGTCCGCGATCTCACGGTTCTCGTCCATGCCACGACGGTAGGCACGCGCCCGGCGGTCGAGAAGGGTGCGTCGCACCCACCCACCGGTTCCTCGGGACGGGGTCTCAGCCCGTCATCACCGCTCGTCGGACAGTCTCCCGCAGCAGGGCGCGGCGTTCGTCGTGCCTCTCCCGGGGTTCGTCCGCCGTCGCCGCGTACACGTTGCTGACCGGTGACCACGCCATCGACATCGCGATCACCACCGCCATCACGTCGAACGGATCACCCGGCCGCACCAGCCCGTCCGCCTGCGCCGCCGCGATCGCGCGCAGCTTTTCGTCGTCGAGCCGGTCGGCCTCCGCGACCAGGTAACCGGCCGGGCGCCGCTCCAGGCGCGCCCACGTGGCCAAGCGGATCAAATCCGGGCGGCGCAGGTACTCGTCGTAGAGGCGCACGGCCCAGTCCGCCAGGTCGGTGGCGTCGATCGGGACGACGTTCACGATCCGTTCCAGCGAAGCGAAGAAGATCGCGTCGAACAGCGCGTCCTTGTTGCCGAAGTAGGCGTAGAGCTGGGCCTTGTTGGTCCGTGCCGCGCTCACGATGCGGTCGATGCGGGCGCCCGCGATGCCGTACTCGGCGAACTCCCGGGTCGCCGCCTCGAGGATGCGGTCGCGAGTGGCGGTGCCGCGGGCAGTCGTCGGGTCGGCCATCGGGTGAGCTTATCAAACAGAACAGTTGGTTTGCTCCTCCGCGGCACCTCGGCTACGGTCAAATAGACCGAACAGTCTGTTTGCCAAAGGAGAAGACATGCGGATGACCACGGGATGGGGCGCGGACGGCGACACCACCGTGCTCCGGCAGGTGCGGGTTCCCCGGCGGAACCTGCGCCCGGACGACATCGCGGTCCGGGTCGGCTACTGCGGGGTCTGCCACACCGACCTCCATTCCCTCGACGCTCACACCGAGGGCCTGCTCGTGCCGGGCCACGAGTTCACCGGGGTCGTGACCGAGGTGGGCTCCGCGGTCACGGCGTTCGCCGCCGGTGACCCGGTCGCCGTCGGCAACATCGTCGACTCGTGTGGTGCCTGCGTCATGTGCGCCGCCGGCCAGGAGAACTTCTGCCGCGAGTTCCCCACCTTGACCTACGGCGGCACCGACCGCCGTGACGGCTCGACGACCTCGGGCGGGTACGCCCGCGAGTACGTCGTCCGCGACCGGTTCGCCTACCCCCTGCCCGCCGGGCTGGATCCGGCGGCCGCGGCGCCGCTGCTCTGCGCCGGGATCACCGTGTGGGAGCCGTTGCGCAGCCTCGACGTCGGGAAGGGCACGCGGGTCGCGGTCGCCGGTCTCGGCGGCCTCGGGCACCTCGCCGTCAAGTTCGCCGTCGCGCTCGGTGCGGAGACGACCGTCATCAGCCGGACCGCGGGCAAAGCCGCCGACGCCCGCCGGCTGGGCGCCGAGGACGTGGTCGTCTCCACGGACGCGGAGCAGCTGGCCGCCGCCCGTGACCGGTTCGACGTCGTGATCGACACCATCTCCGCACCGCACGACCTCGGTCCCTACCTCGGGCTCGTCGCCGTGGACGGGACCCTCAGCCAGCTGGGCCACCTCGGACTCGTCACCGTCCGCACGATGGATCTGCTCGTGGGCCGCAAGAAGCTGACCTCGGCCGGCAGCGGCGGCCGTCCGGCGACCGCCGCCATGCTGGCCTTCTGCGCCGAGCACGGCGTCACCGCCGACGTCGAAGTGCTCCCTTCGGCGCGGGTGAACGAAGCCCTCGACCGGTTGCGGCGCAACGACGTCCGCTACCGCTTCGTGCTCGACCTGGCCGATCTGCCGGAGGCCGCGGCCTGACCAGCGCGGCGGTCACGGCCACAGTCGCGCGAGCAGGAGGTGCGGGTGGTTCGCGGCCAGGTTGGCGCCGTTGGTGACGTAGACCCGGTTCCCGCGAACGGCGACGGCGGTGGTCCCTTCCATGCCGTCCTCCGCGTCGAGCAACGTCTGCCGGGAGCCGTCCGGGCCGACTCGCACCAGCTCGCTCGACTGGTTGATCGCGGCGAGGATCTCGGTGCCCCGGCCGGTGAAGTCGAAGTCGTCGATGCCGGGCAGTCCCGCGGCCCGGACCCGGGCGCGGCCGGCGCCGCCGTTCGCCGCCACCGGGATGCGGACGATGGTGCCGCGGTCGGAGTTGCTCGCCCACACGGCGCCGTCGTGGACCTTCAGGCCGTTGGCGCCGAAGAAGCCGCCGGGCGCCAGTGCCGGGTCCGCCGACCACACGGCGGCCGCGCCACCACCCAGCGGGGCCTGCCAGATGCGCCCGCCGGTGGAGTCCGTGACCAGGAAGCGGTTCCGCTCGCCGTCGATGACCAACGCGTTCGGCATCGTGTCGGCGGGCAACGGCACGACGAGCCGGGGCACCCCGGCGGGACGGAGCTGCCAGATCCCGGTCAGCCCGCCCCGGCCCGAGGTATAGAGGAAGTACACGTCGCCGCGGTCCGACCGGGCGACCCCGGTGACCACGGGTGTCCCGATGACCGGAGTCGTTCCGCCGCCGCCGGGCGGCAGCGGCATGGTGACCAGCACCCGGACCGCCCCGTCCGGCGCGACGCGCACCACCTGGCGGGCGGGGATCATGCCGATGACCGCACCCCCGCCCGGCTCCGGCGCGATGCTCTCGGCGACCTGGCCCGCGGACCGGTCGAAGCGGGCGGCAACACGCACGTCATCCAGGCGGGCGGGGTGCGCGAGCGCGTCCGGCGCGGTGATGGTGGCAGCGAGCAGGGCGGCAACGCCGAGCGTGGCGGTCCGCCGCAATTCGATGGGCCGAAGGGACACCATGGCTTCCTCTCGTCCGGTCAAGGGGTGAGCTGTTCCTGGCCGAGCAGCTCCAGCTGGGCGACCGCGGCGCTGCCCGGCGCCGGTGAGTAGACGATCAGCCTCTGGTCCTGCCGGGCGGTGGCCAGGACGTCGAAGTCGAGCTCGATCAGGCCGGCCGCGGGGTGCAGGATGCGCTTGCGGTCGCTGCGCCGGACCGCGACGTCGTGCCGGGCCCAGAGCCCGGCGAACTCCTCGCTCTCCCCGCGCAACGCCTCGACCAGCGTCACCGCCGCGGGATCGGCGGGACGGGCCGCGAGGGTCGCCCGCAGGTCCGCCACCTGCGCGCGGCTTTCGTGCTCGTGGTCCTCGGCGGGGTAACGCGCGCGCAGGTCCGGGCCGGTGAACCAGCGGTAGGTGCAGCTGCGGGCGAGACCGCGGAACGTCGTCTGCGCACCCAGCAGCGCGTCCGCCATCGGGTTCTGCGCGAGCACGACGTTGAGATCGGAGGCGACCAGCGCGGGCAGGCCCGCCAGCCCGGCCAGCAGCCGCCGGAGGCCGCGGCCGACGTGCTCGTCTCCATCCGGTCGAGGCGGCGCGTGGTGACCGGCGAGGCGGAGGAGGTGGTCGCGTTCGTCGGTCGTCAGCCGCAGCGCGCGCACCAGCGCGGTGAGCAGCGCGACCGACGGCTGCGGACCGCGTCCCTGCTCCAGCCGGGCGTAGTAGTCCGGTGACATGCCGGCGAGCTGGGCGACCTCGCACCGCCGCAACCCCGGCGTCCGGCGCCGGCCGCCGGCCGCGATCCCGGCGTCCGCCGGTCGGAGCGACGCACGCCGGCGCCGGAGGAAGTCCGCGAGTTCGTCCCGTTCCACGGCTTCAGCATGATCTTCGGGCCACGGACCTACCAGGACTCGCCGATACCACCCTGCCCGGTGCCGGTTCGGCGGCCGTTATTCGCCGAGGTTGGGCATCGGCCGGTTCGATCCCCAGTTGATCGGCGGGTCGAACGCGCCGCTGACCGTGTCCAGCTTCGTTCCCTTCGGCGGGAACTCCGGCAGGAAGTTGTCCTCCTTGTTGTGCTGGATGAACTTCTGCACGTCGGGGGTCAGGCCCTTGTACTCGGCGTCGAGCTTGACGTGGTCCCGGATGCCGCGTTCGGCGGGGTTGACGGCGTCCTTCCACTTGACGTTGTCGCTGGCCGTGACCGAGTAGTCCACCTTGAGGTCGTTGGCCTGCTTGCGGAACTCCGCCGGGGTCGAGTTCATCCCCCACTGGTTGATCTTCCGCTGCAGCTCCGCGTCGCTCATGCGGTTGACGGTGTCCTTGAACTGGCCGACCCGGATGTCGGCCTGCTTGAGCTTGTTTTCGAAGTTGCCCGACATCTGGGAGTTCGCCTTGCGGGACAGCGTGGTCATGTTGTCCGCGGTGCCGGAGCCGCCGAGCTCGTTGTTCTTCAGGTGTCCCTTGATGAAGTAGCCCTCGTCGGTGTCGGGCTTGTACCCGGCCTTGTCGTCGTTGCGGAGCTTGTCGAGCTCGGCCCGCAGGCGCGGGTCGAAGTTCGCGTGCTTGGTCGCGTTGAGGTCGTTGACGTCGGTGAGGTGGTTGCCCGCCGGCGTGGTGCCGCCGGGGTACTTCCCCTTGCCGGAGCCGTCGATCGAGCCGCCACCCGACTTCCCGCCGCCTTCCATCACCGTGCGGCCGGAATCGCCGTGCGACTTGTTGGCGTCCCCGGTCAGCGGCGGGTCGTACCGGCCGGTCCGGGGCTTCTTGGTGGCGGAGCCGGATCCGGCCGCGCCGTTGCCGACGCCACCATTGGGGTTCGGGCGCTTCTTCGCGGCCTTCTTGCACGGGGCTGCCGCCTCGAACGTCTCGTCGTCGTCGAGGTACGCGGTCGCGTCGTCGGCGTAGTTGACGACCCTGCCGCTGTTGCGCGTCAGGCCGAGCGGGTCGGCGGCGAGGAACGGGTCCTCGACGTAGGTCTCGGGGTTCAACGCCGGGGTCAGGCCGAGCGGGTCCGGCGAGATGTAGCGGGCGTTGGCCGGGTCGTAGTAGCGGAAGACGTTGTAGTGCAGGCCGGTCTCCGCGTCGAGGTACTGCCCGGGGAACCGCAGCGGGGTCGGCGGGCGGACGCCGGCCGCGGTCAGGCCCCACAGGCTCGTCCGCACCGGGCTGACCGTGCCGTGGTCCGGGCTGACCAGCTCGGTCGGGGTGCCGACCTCGTCGGTGACCACGGCGGAAACCTCGACCCGCCCGTCGGGCAGGGTGCGCGCCTGCGCCACCACCCGGTCTTCGTCGGGGTGGTGGATCCAGGTCAGGGTCTCCACCGGCGCGCCGCCCGCGGTGTGCCGGGCTTCGACCAGGTTCGTGCCGTCCCAGGCGAAATCGACGCGCTCGGCGACCGCGCCCGCGGTGGTCAGGCGTTCCTTGGCGGTACGCCGGTCCAGCGCGTCGTAGCGGTAGCGCCACCGGGTGCCGTCCGGCGTGCGCACCGAGACCAGGTGGTCGTGGGCGTCCCAGCCGAACGTCCAGATCAGGGCCGTGCCGTCCGGCGCGGGCAGGGTCCGCTGGACCAGCCGGCCCTGCGCGTCGTGGACGTAGCGCACCGCACCCGCCGCGGCGAGCACGCCACCGGCGTACTGGCGCGGGCCCGCCTCCGGACCGGTGCCCGGCGAGGAGGAGACCAGGTTGCCGAGCACGTCGTAGGCGTAGCGCTCGGCTCCGCCGTGGTGCAGGACGGCGGTGACGCGGCCGGCGGCGTCGAACTCGTACCGCGCTCCCCCGGCCGGGTCCTCCCGGAAGGCGACGCTGCCGTCCGGGCGCCGGTGGTACCGCGTCGCACCGGCCGACGTGTGCTGCGCGGCGAGCCGGCCCGCCACGTCGAACTCCTGCCGGAGCAGCGGGTTCGCCCCGGCGGACAGGCCGAGCGTGCGACCGGCGGCGTCGAGGTGCAGGGTCAGCTCGGTTTCGGCGATCCGCAGCACCTCGGCGCCGTCCGGGGTCTGTCCCCAGTGGACGTCCACTCCGGACGGGGTGCGCCGGGTCTTTTCCCCGTGGGCGTAGCTGAACGTCGTGGTCCCGGCCGGGGTGGTCTGCCGGGTGACGCGGCCCTCGGCGTCGTGCGTCAGCTCGAGCACGCCGTCCGGACCGGTGGCGTGCACGAGCCGCCCGACCGGGTCGTAGCGGTAGGTCTCGGTGCCCGCCGGGGTGATCCGCTCGGTCAGGTTGCCCAGCGGGTCGTACCGCGATTCCACGGTCTGCCCGGCGGGGCCGGTGAGCCGCACCCGCTGCCCGGCGGCGT
Organism: Amycolatopsis sp. lyj-23; assembly: GCF_046549135.1. Lineage (NCBI taxonomy): Bacteria > Bacillati > Actinomycetota > Actinomycetes > Pseudonocardiales > Pseudonocardiaceae > Amycolatopsis > Amycolatopsis sp. lyj-23. The sequence goes on from NZ_JAJPWN010000001.1 coordinate 148,527, forward strand.
CGTACTCGCACCGGGTGACCCGGCCGGCGAAGTCCGTCTGGGAAAGCAGCCGGTCTTCGGCGTCGTAGGTGTACTGCCAGATCTGGCCGGCGGGGTTGGTCACGCCGACCAGCCGCAGCTCGGTGTCGTAGCGGTGGGTGGTGCGCGCACCGGTGGCGTCGATCGTGGCGGTGATCGTGCCCATCGGGCCGTTTTCGGTGCGCACGACCCGGCCCAGCTCGTCGGTGCGGGACGTCTCCGCGTTCTGGCCGTCGAACGTCCACTGCCGCCGGGTCCCGTCCGGGGCGCGGACTTCCCGCAGGGACCCCTCGACCGTCCACGCGTACGCGGTCCGGCCGCCGGCGTGCTCGATCGCCCGCGGCCGCCCGAACAGGTCGGCCTCGACGCGCGGAACGGCGAAGTCCGGCTCGGGTCCGGCGGCGCCGGCCTGCTCGAGGTGCTGGTCGGCGTGGACGCCGAGCGGGTCGGTGTAGGGATCCGGCAGGTTCGGCGCGGTGTAGCGGCGCTGGAAGACGCGCTCGCCGTCGGTCACCTCGATCACCAGCTCGGTGTGGCTGCGCTCGGCGATCACCACCCGGGACCCGTCGGCCCGCAGCACGGCGACGAGCCGTCCCTGGGCGTCGTGCTCGAACTCGGTGCGCCGGCCGAGCGGGTCGGTGCGGGACAGCAGCACGTCGCGCGGCCCCCACTCGCTGCGGGTCACGCCGCCGAGCCGGTCGGTCCGCGCGATCGTGTTGCCGTCCTCGTCGAACTCGTACACCGTCTGCTTGCCGAACGAGTCGGTCACGGTGGTGCGCCGGTCGGCGTAGGCGAGCGCGGCGTCGAGGTAGCCCTGGTCGCCGACGCCCCGCACGCAGCGGCCGTGCTGGTCGTAGACGTAGCGGTACCAGGCGCCGACGTGGTCGGTCCAGCCGGTGATCCGGCCTTCCGCGTCGTGGGTGTAGCGGGCGGGCCGCGGCGAGGAGTTGGCGCGCAGGCTGAGGTGCCCGTGCTCGTCGTAGTCGTAGCGGGCGACGAGGACGTCCCCCGTTTCCGACAGCGCCCGGGCCGCGCGGATCCGGCCGCCGTCGACGTCGAAGGCGATCCGCGCGCCACCGGAGTGGGTGAGCAGCGCGGGCGCGCCGTCGGCGTCGTGCTCCAGCTCGGTGTAGCCCCCGCTCTCGGAGCGGACCTCCTTGAGCAGGAGGAGGCCCGCGTTCCCCTCGGCCGGGACGAACCGGCGCAGGGTGCCGCGGGTGGGGTCTTCCAGGACGTATTCGGTGCCCTGCGCGTACAGCCGGCGCAGCGGGCCCTGCGGGTTGGTGACCGTCCGGCCCGGCGCGGGCACCGGGAACCGCAGGATCATCGCGTCGGCGCTGTAGTAGGTGACGGTCCCCTGGTCGACGGTCAGCCGCTCGTCGACCAGCGACGCCCAGGAGGTCCCGAACCAGCGCCCGGCGCGGTAGGACGAGACGTGGTTGCGGACGATGAGCTGCCCGAGCGGTCCCGGCACGACGAGGTCGCTCTCGGTGACCAGGACGTCACCGGTCTGGACGTCGATCGGGTCGCCGCTGCCCTCCTTGCAGCCCGGCTCCTTGGTCTCGGACGTGTTCCGGTCCGGTCCCTTCGACCCCTCGGAGCCCTTCGCCCCGGCGGACTTGGTCGAGCCGCCGCCCGGCGGGTCGTCGAGGCCGCGCGAGACCGGCGGCGGGTCGTTCTTGGGCGGGTCGTTCTTCGCGGGCGGCGGGTCGTTCTTCGGCGGGTCGTGCTTGGGTGGCGAGTGGTCGCCGGCCGCCGTGGTGGAGTCGTCCCCGCCCTTGCCCTTCGGGCCGCCGATGTCCTTCGGGCCGCTCTTGATGTCGGCGTGCTTCGGCGGCGGCGCGGTCTTGCCCGGCTTGATCTTCCGCAACGCCTTCGCCGCGTCCCCGAACAGGTCCCCGGCCCGCTTCAACAGCGGGATCAGTGCCTTCAACGCGGTGACCAGCCGCTTGACCAGGTCGGCGATCTTCGACGCCGTCTTCGCGACCGCGCCGATCACCTGCGGTACCACCCACGTGAGCCCGATGCCCAGGGTGAACACGACCTGCAGGGCCCAGCTGATCAGGTGGCCGATGAGCTCCGCGATGATGTCCCGGACGAGGGCGCGCACGGCGGCCACGACCTCACCGGCGGTCTTCACCCCGCTGGAGGCGCCTTCACAGCCCTTCTGGGCGGTCTCGAGCAGCGTGACGGTGTCCTGCGCCCGCTGCCGGTAGGTGTCCGCGGCGGCGCCGGTCCAGGAGACCGTGTCGGCCTTGACCATCGCGGTCAGGTCTTCGCCGACGCTGCCCAGCTCGGTGGCGATGTTCTTCCAGGTCTCGGACTGCGCGGCGATCTCGTCGGCGTTGCCGGTCAGCCCGTTGAGCGCCTCCTTGAGCGGCCCGACGTGCTCCATCAGCCAGCCCACCCCGGCGGCGAGGATCGCCCCGAACGGGTCCATCGCCATCGACAGCGCGTCCAGGGCCGTGCCGACGGCACCCATCGCCACGGACGCCCAGTCGCCGCTCTCGATGGCCGACTTCAGGTCGTTCGCCGACTCCAGCAGCGAGATGCCCGAGTACGCCGTCGTCGAGTCCTTGGTCTGCGCGACCAGTGGGTTGCTCATCCGTCCCCCGCCTCAGTCACCTGACTGACCCCGAAGCTGCCATGTAAACACACTCCGCCAGGCGTGATCACGCATGGTCCGCGTTCGCGGCCCGTGCGGGTGCGGCGGGGCCACGGTGCGGGGCCGGCGCAAGCCGGGCACCGCGGGCCGAGATCGACCATCCACACAGGACACAGTTGCCCGGTGGCCCAATCCGCTGCGGTCCGGTCGGAAATCGCCGGAACGCGGCGATGAATCATCACGGCTTTTCGGCGGTATCGACCCGGTTTCCGGCGGTACACCTGAGCTGTGAACAGTCGGCTGAATTGCCACGGCCGAGCGTGTGATTCATTCGCACGAGGAGCAGCTGTCATGCAGAAAGATACTTGTTCGTTCGGAAGCAGGCAAGGGCGACCGCCTGATCTTCGACGACGGCAACCAGTGGCAGCTCAGCACGACCCCGATCCGGGGCGAAGACGACCCACCGACGAGCCTGAAGAACGCCAACCTCGCCTACGACGGCCTCGGCGCCACCCGCGATTTCTACCGCGACGTGCTCGGGCGCGATTCGCTGGACAACGCCGGCCTGACGCTGCAGGCGCAGGTCAATTTCGGAACCCAGTTCGACAATGCGTTCTGGGACGGCACCGAAATGGTCTTCGGCAACGGCGACGACACGATCTTCAAGGATTTCACCGGTGACGTCGACGTGATCGGCCACGAACTGAGCCACGGCGTCACGCAGTTCACCGCCGGATTGCTCTACACCGACCAGCCCGGCGCACTGAACGAAGCGACGTCCGACATCTTCGGCGCCTGCGTCGAGCAGTTCAAGGACAACCTCAACGCCGGCACCTTCAACTGGCTGATCGGCGAGGACGTGATGGCCGACGGCCTCTACGGCGAAGCCATCCGGTCGATGAAGAACCCCGGCACCGCCTACGACGACCCGGTGCTGGGCAAGGACCCGCAGGCGGCGAACATGGCGCAGTACGTCCCGGGCGGGGACCCGCACATCAACAGCGGCATCATCAACCGCGTCTTCTACCTGATCGCCACCGACCTCGGCACGTTCCCGGCGGCCAAGCTGTGGTACGCCACGCTGCAGAAGCTGTGGCCGACCGCCGACTTCGCGGCCGCGGCCGACGTGTGCGCCCAGATGGCCCGCATCCTGGCCAGGGACGACGTCATCGAACGGCAGGGCGCCCAGACCGTACGGGCGGCGTTCCACGACGTCGGCATCATCTGACGCGCGCTGCGGGCCGGTCGGCGTCGACGGAGGCACCGGGGCCCGCCCAGCCGACCCCGCAGTCGGGGCACGACCAGGCGAAGTGCCGGTGGTGGCGGCTGCGCCGCGGCACCCGTTTGTACCGGGGCCGGTCGCACGCCCAGCACAGGGCCACCACCAGGCACTCGTCCGCCGGCCGTCCCGCGGGACGGCCGGCCTCGGCGGGTCCGGCCATGGGGTGTCCTCTCGCCGGCTGCGCGGTCGAGGAGGAGAATTCCCCCGCTTCACCCGGCCAAACGAACAGGAGCGGCGATGAAGGTGCGGGTCACGCGCAGCGGCGGCTTCACCGGGGTGCCGAGGACGACTGAGGTGGACGTGGCGGACCTGCCGGCCGCACGAGCGGCCGAGGTGCGGGAGGCGCTCGCCGCGATCGACTTCACGGCCCAGGCCGCCCCCTCGCCGGTCCCGGACGGCTTCCGCTACCGGATCGAAGTCTGGCGCGACGGCGGCCACGAGGAGCTGGCGGCCGCCGACCCCTCCGTCCCGGCTCCGGTGCGCCGCCTGTTGTCGCTGCTCAAGCGGGATGACTAGGGCCCGCCTGCCCGCTCGGCGTCCGGCTCGATACCGCCCCGACGTGCGGTCAGCGGCACTGCGCTTCCAGCGTTCCCGGGTACATCTCCCTGCGCCACTGGTCCGCGATGGCCTCGAAGGGGGCGAAGTCGTTGTGCGTGATCTGTCCCTTGGGGTTGCTCTGCACCATGATCTTGTTGCCGAGGCCCATGATGTCGGGCGCCTGTTCCGGCCGGTCGGCGTAGTCCTTCGCGTCGTTGCCCGTGCCGTTCGCGTGGTCCAGCCCGAAGGCGTGCCCGGCCTCGTGCGCGGAGGTGATCTGCTCGGTTTCGGTGTGCACGGTCCGGCCGCCCGGGGCCGGGAAGTCCTGGGCTCGGGACCTCGGGTCGTTGTCGTGGTAGTCCAGGCCGCCGCTGCGGGTGGCCCGGTCGGTCACCGAGACCCGGCCTTTCGGGATGACGCTGACCCGGAACGTGTAGTGCGGGTCCTGGGTGACCACCGCCACCGCGACCTTCGTGGTGAACGGCCGCTGGACACCGTCGGGACCGGGTAGCCGGCAGGTCCCCTTGCCCGACCAGGTGTCTTCGACGGCCCGTTCGAACCCGGCCGGGAATCCGGCCCGCACGGCGGCGACGTCGACGCGCGGAGATTCTTCGAAGAAGAACTGCACCTTGAACACCAGCAGCACTTCGCCCTTGACCGGATCGACCACCCCGTCGTAATTCTGGTTGAAGAACTGCCGGGTGTAGTACCGGGCGCCGTCGGGGGCCCCCAGGTAATGGACGATGTCGGCGACCTGGTCGGCCGGCAGTTTGTCCAGCCGCCCGCTGCGCGCGCGAGCGAAGTCGATCCAGTTCTGCTTGCCTTTGGCGCGCACCGCCTCGATGGCCAGGACCAGCCGGTCGCCGCCCACCCGGCGGGCGGACACCTCGTCGCCGAGAACGCTGGGCGCCAGCAGCGCCAGCTCCGGCAGCAGCCCGAACATGGCCTGGCCCTGCACGGCGGCCAGCTGCGTCTCCGCGCTGGTGACCGAACCCATCCGCTGCACGGCCAGGAAGGCGGCCACCGCCGCGTTCCCGGCCCGGGCGGCCAGCGACTCGACAGCCCGCACGCCCCCGGCCACAGCCGCGGCCGGCGCCATCGCCGGGGCGGCGACCACCGCCGGCCTCTTGGCCGGCTCCTCGGACGGCCGGCGCACCCGTGCCCGCATGGCCCCATCCTCGGCGGCCGGGTCCCGTGGCGGAACGTCCGAACGGGCGGCTCCGCGGGCAGGCGGCCGGCCTGGGCATTCGCGCCTGGGCGTCGGTCCCCGGCCACGCCTGACGAAGCCCTTGTCCCCCAGCTCGGGCGCAGCGGCGAAAATCACCCGAGCGGGGTGTTCTGAGCCGCATGATGTGACACGACAGGAGCGGGCCGCGATATCCACGTCGAAGCTGAAGGGAGCGTGGTCGATGCCGGACAGGCAGGTGCGGCTGCTGAACGACGTCCGGTTCGTCTCGATCGCCACCGGCCACGGCCGTGCGGAACTCCGGTACGCGGGAATCACCGTCCACCGCATCGACGGGGGCACCGTGGTCGGGGAGACCTGGGTCCCGTTCGGGTCCGCACCGACGTACGCCGACGACGAGGCGCTGCTCACGGCCTGGCACGCCGCCCTCGACTGGAGCCGCTCGCCGACCGACAGCCCGTCGGTGTGAGCCGGAGGTCGACGGCCACACCCAGTCCGCCGATGTTTTCCGGAATGACGGAAGCGCTGTTCAGCAGATTCCGAAATGGACATCAGCGCGACCGTTGTCAACGTTGACAACAAATGTCGTCCGGACAATTTTCTGTCATAGCGCGGTATTGCGCGGCGCAGTACCATCTGGCGCGGCACGGAGCGTGGCCGAAGGGAATGTCGGCCCACGCCGTACCGCTCATCGTCAGTGCCAGCGCGGCGGCAGTGGCCAGCGTGGCGAGCGACTTGGTGGTCCCGCGCATTTTCCGTCCTTTCCCCTGTGGTGCGGACGGATTCGGTTCCCCCCGGCCTGGGCAACATCCCGGTGACCTGGACGTTCGTCCGCTCGTGACCCGGCGCAACACCGGAGGTAGAGCATGAACCAGCTCAGGAAACTCCTGCTCGTCGTGACCGTCGCCGCCGCCGTCGTCGCCGGCGGGCCGGCCGCCCCGGCGACCGCGGCCGGCACCAAGAAGGGTGTCAGCGCGGCCGCCTTTTCCGGCGTCACCACCGCACTCGCCGACGTCGGCGCCCGGTGGTTCTACACCTGGGCCGCGGACCCCCAGGGCATCACCGCACCGGCCGGGACGGAGTTCGTGCCGATGATCTGGGGGCGCGACTCCGTCACCCCGGACCGGTTGCAGCAGGCGAAGGCGTCCGGGAACACCCTGCTCGCGTTCAACGAACCCGACCTGGCCGGTCAAGCCGAGATGTCCGTCGAGACCGCGCTCGACCTCTGGCCGCAGCTGCAGGCGACGGGCCTGCGGCTGGGCGCGCCGGCCGTGGCCTACGGCGGGGACACCCCCGGTGGCTGGCTCGACCGGTTCATGAGCGGCGCGGCGGCGCGCGGCTACCGCGTCGACTTCATCCCGCTGCACTGGTACGGCGGCGACTTTTCGACCGCCGCCACCGGGCAGCTGCAGTCGTACCTGCAAGCGGTGTACAACCGCTACCACCGGCCGATCTGGGTCACCGAATACGCGCTGACCGACTTCTCCGGCCCGACCCCGCGCTACCCGTCCGCGGCGGAGCAGGCCGACTTCGTCAGCCGGTCCACGGCGATGCTGAACGGGTTGTCGTTCGTCGAGCGCTACGCCTGGTTCTCGCTATCGACGTCGACCACCCCGACCGGCCTCTACACCGGAACCACCCCGAACGCGAGCGGCGCCGCCTACCGGGTCGCCGGCTGAGCCCGCACCGGAACCCGACCACCAAGTCGCACTGCCCCAAGGCGTACGCGTGGTCCGAACAGGACACCGAGCGGCTGGTCAGGCGGGCCAGAGCTGGATGAGCCACCCCTCGACGCCCTCGGCGAAGGAGCCTTCGCCGAGTTCCGCCGTCTCGGCGCGGCGGCCGGCGTGGACGCGGGCGTGGTGCGGGCCCGGCTTCGCGATCGCCAGCACCCGGGGCGACTGGATCGCCGTGACGGACTGCAGCCGCACCAGGTCGCTCAGGTCGCACTCCAGCTCGGAGGTCCGGTCCCAGCCACCGGACGCGGCGGGCGGCTCGGCGTCCCACAGCTCGAGCCGGACCGAGGGGTGGTGATCGGTCCCGGCGCTGTGCAGCAGCAGCCCGCCGGGCCCGCCGGCCGCGAGCCAGTCGCCACCGGGGACGGGCAGGGCGAGTGCGCTGCGGGTCATCGGGATCTCCTGCAGCACGAACTGCCCGTACTCGACGTCGACGGTGTCTTCGACCGCGGTCAGCAGGTTCGCCATTCCGGCGATCGTAGCGTCGCTGCCCGGAGCGGTGGCTCCGGTGCTGCGTGGCTACGGCACCCCGCAACTCGGTCAGTCACCGGCGATGGGGGTCCGCATCGTCCAGCGGAACACGGTCGGCCGCGCCACCTCGGCCGCGACCAGCTCGAAGTGCTCGTACCAGTCGCCCCGCACCAGCTTGAACCGGCCGTCCACGATCCGTGACCGACGCACCTGCAACCGGCGCGGTATCCCGGCGGGGGCCGCCTGGACGACCAGGTCGACGAGGTCCTCCCGGCCGTCAGCCCGCTTCATCGCTCCCCCGCCGTCCCGCCTCGCCGGGACCGTCGACGCGATCCGCGGTCACCGACCACGCGGGCAGCCGGTGCCGGCCTTCCTCGTCGACCGGGGGCCTCCCGGTCGCGCCGAACACTTCGAACATGCGATCAGGCCACCGCCGCGGGCCGGCTCACCGAACTGCGCCGCGAGATCTACGTGCGGGCCGCCTCGTCGAGGCGCCGTTCGGACACCCACGCCCACAGCGTTGCGCCGTCACCAACACGAGCTGCTGGCGGCACGCCACCTCCTGTCGGCCACCACCGACGCGGTGCCCGGCTTCTGGAAGGTCCTGCGAACCACCCCGGCACTGAGAGAATGCCTCCACTCCCAAGAACGCGAGATAGCTGACGCGCTGACCGCGCTGTTGACCGGGGAGACCGCCGATCCCCTCCGGTCCCGGACAGTGGCGGGCCTGCTGGTCACGACGATCAGCACGATCTTCACCACGGCCGCGGACCGCCTGGCGTCCGGCGACCGGGCCGAGGACGTCCGGCGGGATCAGGCCTCGGTCATCGACCGGGCGTTCGACCTGTGCCGGCACGGCGTCCGCACATTCCCGCTCACCGGCAAACCGCGGTCCGGACGAGCTCCGGATGGCCGGGACACGGCGAGGAATCACTGATTATGACCTGAATCACGTCTTTCCGCTGCGTTCAGGAGGACGCGGACATCGATTCGGCCACGCTCATCACGTATTCGCCGTAGCTCGACTTCGCGAGCTTCTCGCCCAGCGCGTGGCAGTGGGCGGCGTCGATGTAGCCCATGCGCAGGGCGATCTCCTCGACGCACGCGATGCGGACACCCGTGCGGTTTTCGATCACGCGCACGAACTGACCGGCCTCGAGCAGCGAGTCGTGGGTGCCGGTGTCCAGCCAGGCGAAACCCCGGCCGAGGTCGACCATCCGGGCGCGGTGCTGCTGCAGGTAGCGGCGGTTGACGTCGGTGATCTCCAGTTCGCCGCGCGCGGACGGCTTCAGGGAGGCGGCGATGTCGAGCACGTCGTTGTCGTAGAAGTACAAGCCGGTGACCGCCCGGTCCGACCGGGGGCGGGCCGGCTTTTCCTCCAGGGACAGCAGGTTTCCCGCCGCGTCGACCTCGGCCACGCCGTAGCGGTGTGCGTCCTTCACCCGGTAGCCGAAGAGGACACAGCCGTCCAAATCGGACTTCGCCTGCTCCAGCACACCGGAGAACCCCGGGCCGTGGAACAGGTTGTCGCCCAGGATCAGGGCGACCTGGGCGTCGCCGACAAACCGGCGGCCGATGACGAACGCCTCGGCGAGGCCGTTCGGCTGGTACTGGAGCGCGTACTCGATGTTCAGCCCGAACTGCTCGCCGGCGCCGAGCAGCCGGCGGTAGCTGGGAAGGTCTTCGGGCGTCGAGATCAGCAGGATTTCGGTGATGCCCGCGAGCATCAGCACCGAGAGCGGGTAGTAGATCATCGGCTTGTCGTACACGGGGAGCAGCTGTTTCGACGTCGCCTGGGTGATCGGGTGCAGTCTCGAGCCGGTCCCGCCGGCGAGGATGATGCCTTTCACGGTCTCTCCAAACCTTTTCCACGGATCCACGGCGGCCACACTGTGCCAGCGGCTCGTGGAAGATGGCTCAAACCCCGTCCGAGCCGCCGGCCCGCAGCGGCACGGGGCCGGCCAGGGCCGTCAGCGCGGCGAGGGTCTGGTGCCGCAGCACGGCCGTGGGGGTGAGCGGGATCCCCGCACCGGCGGCCAGCTCCGCGACCCGGACCGCCAGCAACGACGTGCCGCCGAGGTCGAAGAAGTTGTCCTCCTCGGCGACTTCGTCCAGCTCCAGCAGGAACCGCCAGATCCCCGCCAGCCGTTCACCCCGCGTCCCCTCGAACACCGGCGCGGCGAGGGCCCGGCGGTCGAGCTTGCCGCGGCGGTTGACGGGCAGCGCGGTGGCGGTGCGGATCACGGCGGGCACGCAGTACGGGGGCAACGTGCCGGCGAGGTACCCGCGGAGCTCGGCCACCGGCGGTGGTGGGCCGTCCGGGACCACGGTTGCGACCAGCCGGACGTCGCCGGCCGGGTCGGTCTCGGCCGTGACGACGGCCTGGGCCACGGCCGGGTGCCCGGCCAGCGCGATCTCGACCTCCGCGGGCTCGACCCGGTACCCGCGGATCTTGACCTGGTCGTCGAGCCGGCCGGCGAACACGAGATCACCCGAGGGCAGCCGCCGTCCGGCGTCGCCGGTGCGGTAACCGCCGTCGGTGAAGCGCTCGTCGGTCAGGCCGGGACGGCCGAGGTAACCGCGGGCGATCCCGGTGCCGCCCAGCCAGATCTCGCCGGTGGCGCCGTCCGGGACCGGGGCGCCGGCGGGGTCGAGCAGCCGGATCTCGGTGCCGTCGATCGGTTTGCCGATCGGCACCGGCGTGTCCGGCCAGCACCGCGCCCGGGCCGCGTCGATCGCGAACACGCAGCGGCCGACCACGCCCTCGGTCGGGCCGTAGTGGTTGTACAGCACGGCATCCGGCGCGACCCCGGCCCAGGACCGCAGCAGGTCCGGCGGAAGGGCTTCCCCGCCGATGACGTAGGCGGCGCTGCGCAACCGCCGTCCGCGCGCCTCGGGCAGCAGGAGGCGCAGGTGCGTCGGCGTGAGCCGGACGAAGCCGTGCGGACGCTCCATCGCGGACAGCAGCTCGTCGAACCCGGCGTCCTCCGGCAGGAGCGTGATCGACTCACCGCGGACGAGCGGGACGAACAGGCTGGTGAAGGAGAAGTCGAACGACAGCGGCGAGTGCAGGACGCTCCCGGCCGCCGCGCGGGGAAGCGTGCGCGCGGCCCAGCCGACGTAGTTGCTGAGCCCGGTGTGCTCGACCTCGACGCCCTTGGGTTTCCCGGTCGAGCCCGAGGTGTACAGGACGTACGCCAAGTCGCGCGGTTCGGGAAACGGAGGCAGCGGCCCGGTGGGGGTCGCGGGCGCGAGCGGCACCACCGGCACCCCGGCCACCGGTGGCCGGTCGGCGCTCGCCAGCACGGCGACGGCGCCGGAGTCTTCGACCTGGTGGGCGATCCGGGCCTCGGGCAGGGTGACGTCGATCGGGACGAAGGCGCCGCGGGCCCGCAGCACGGCCAGTATCCCGATCAGCGCTTCGATGCCGCGGGGTGCGCAGACCGCGACGCGCCGGCCCGGGGTCACGTCGAGCGTCGCGGCGAGCGCATCGACGCGGGCCACGAGTTCGCCGTAGCTCACCCGGGTGCCCCGGCAGTCCAGCGCGAGCGCGCCGGGCGCCTCCTTCGCGCGGTCCGCGATCTGCTCGATCACCGACGCGGGCACGGCAGCTCCTCGGAGACCAGGCCGGCCAGCTCGGACCAGGCCCCGTTCGGGAAGAGCTGCCGCGCGCGGACGCCGGCCAGCCGCAGCGGCGAGGTCGTCTCGCGCTGCCAGTCCGTCCACCGCGCGGGCGTGGCCGCCAGGTCCTCCTCGGTGGCCACGACGGTGACCGGCACCGGCAGCGGCGGCTCGCCGGAGTACACGTAGGACCGGCTGAGCGCGAGGTCCGCGAGCACCGGCGGCGCGAGCACGGCGAGCAGGTCCGGATCGTCCAGGATCCGCGGGTCGGTGACGCCGTTGCCGGCGAGCTCGGTGCGGAGGTCGCCGATCGGGCGGGGTTCGGTCAGCCGCCCGGGCGCTTCGCAGGAGGCGACCACGAGCCGTCCGGGCAGTTCCCCGCCGCGCCGCCGCAGCTCGCGGACCAGCTCGAAGGCCAGCAGCCCGCCCGAGCAGTGTCCGAACAGGACCGTCGGCAGCCCTGGCCGGGCGGGCAGGTCGTCCGCGAGGCTGGAAACCGCCGCGGCCAGATCGGCGTGCGGCGGTTCGTCGAGCCGGCTTTCGCGACCGGGCCAGCGCACGGCCAGCAGTTCGGTGTCCGGCGGCACCAGGTGCCGCCACTCGCGGAATGGCCCGGCCCCGCCGCCCGCCCACGGCAGGCAGACCAGCCGGGCCCGCGGCTGCGCCGGCCGTGTCCAGTGCGCGATGCTCGTACCGGGCATGGGAATCCTCTCCTGTCGGGTTCCGGAGCGGACGGCTCAGCGCGCGGCCGCGCCGACACCGAGGTCGCGCAGCTGCAGCCGGCTCGTCCACGCCGTGGCGAGCCGCCGGGCCTCGCCGGCGCTCAGCACGTCCGTGCGGTACCGCAGCCGGGCGTGGGCTTCGGGCTCCGGCCAGACCTCCAGCGCCACGTCGTGCCACGTTTTCGCCGCGCTCAGCCGTTCACGGCTCGTGCACCGCACGCCGGGGAGGTCGAGCGTCGCCACCGCGTAAACGTGGAACTCGAACGTGGCCTGCAGCAACGGAGAACGCGTCTCCCCCGTCGGCGGCTGGTAGAAGGCGCCGATCGGCATCGGCGGGGACGCGAGGGCGGCCCGCAGCCGCTCCGCCGCGGTCTCGGCCAGTTCGCCGGCCGGCGCGGCGGCGTCCGGGAACCGCACGGCCGCCGCCCACGGGAAGCAGCCGATGACGTTCTCGACCTCGGGCACCGAGCGCCCGGCCACCGGCACGTTGACCAGTACGTCACGAGCGCCGGTGACGTCGTGCAGCGCGCCGGCGTACGCGGCCAGCAGTTCCGCGGCGGTGGCGCTCCGCCCGGCGGGAAGGGGCACCGGGACCGTGACCCCCGGACCCACGTCGTCCCGGGCGTCGCCGAACGGCAACGCCGTGGCGCCGGCCAGCTGCTCCCGCCAATAACGCCGGGCCCCGCGCTGCTCGGCGGCCTGCCGGCTTTCCTGGACGGCGATGGCGCGGTAGTACGACGTCGGCGGTCGCTCGGCGGGTCGCTCCCCGGCGGCCAGCGCGGTGTAGGCGGTGGCGAGGTCCCGCAGCAGGATCTGCTCCGACCAGCCGTCGTAGGCGGTGTGGTGCACCGAGATCGCGAGCAGGAAGCGGCGGTCGCCGAGCGCGCCGAGCCGGGCCCGGATCGGGATCTCGTTCGCCAGGTCGAAGTCGCGGAGCAGGAACCGGCGGGCGTCCGCGGCCGTGCCCGTCCCGACGGTGCACACCGGACCCACCGAGCCGGGCGGGTCCACCACCGGCCGCGGGCCGTCGAGGATGCGCGTGCGCAACGCGTCGTGCCAGGACGTGACGACGTCGAGGGCGGCGGCCAGCGCACCGGTGTCGAGCTCGCCCTCCAGCCAGTAGAGCCGGCGCAGCAGGTGGGCGTCGTCGCGCGGGTCGTCCAGCGCGACCCGGTAGGCCATGAACTGGCTCAGTGGCAGCCCGTTTTCCCACCGGCCTTCGGCGGTCCCGGCCGATTCCCGGACGGGCAGGGCGTCGACGACCGCCGCAATCGCCGCCGGCGTCTGCGCACGCAGCACCCGCGCCGGCGTCAGATCGACGTCGTGGCGCACCGAAAGCCGGTTGGCCAGCTTGATCGCGATGAGCGAGGTCGCGCCGAGGTCGAACAGGTTGTCGCCGGGTGCGACCGGCTCGTCGAGCAACGACGACGCCACCTCGAGCACGGACGCGAGTGCCGATCGCTCCGCGTTGTCCTTCCCCACGGATCTCCCCCCGTCAACCAGCGCGGTGTAGGTCGTGAGCAAGGTAGGCGGGTTCGTTGGAGTCCTGGTCGACCGGGGGTGGGCCGGCCGGGCGGGTGGGTCGACCGTGCGACCGCGGGTGTCGTCCGGTCGAAGGACCCGGGAAGTCGATCGTTAGCACCTCGCAAGATCCACGCGCACCCGGCCAGAATGGAGATCGTCCGCCTCGCCGGACCAGCCGGAGGGAACCGCGTCATGTCCGCTCGCAGCTCGATCGGCACGAAAGCGGTCGTGGCCGGGTCCGGAACCGCCGGCGGCGGTTCGATGACGTTCGGCTGACCCGTGAGCCCGGTGCCGGTCACGCGCTTCCCTCCCCCAGCGGGCCGTGACCGGCACCTTCCCGGGAAGTGGTTCAGACCATAACGGAGGTCAGGTGAGCAGCCATCTCGTTGGGCGTCGGCAGCTGCCGCATCGCGCCGCGCACGCTCTCGGTCGCCGCCGCGAAGGCCGGGTCGCCGAGCATCCGGCCGGCCTTCTCGCGCAGGACGTCGTCGGTCGCGTCCGAGGGCAGCACGAACTCGCCGCAGCCGTTCTCCGCCAGGAGTTCGGCGTTGAGCGTGGTGTCGGTCATCTGGGGCACCAGCAGCTGCGGGGTGCCGGACGCCAGCGCGGTCATCACCGTGCCGAGCCCGGCGTGCGAGATCACCAGGTCGCACCGCGGCAGCAGGGCGTTGAACGGGATCCCGGACACCACCCGGACGTTCGCGGGCAGCTCGCCGATCAGGTCGGCGTCCGCGGCGGTCACCGCGGCGACGACCTCGACGTCGAGCCCGGCGACCGCGCGGACCACCTGGCCGGTCACCACCATCTTGCGGTCGAACCGGCCCGACGACGTTCCCCAGGAGACGCAGACGCGCTTGCGCCGGCTCGGCCGGTGGAGCCAGTCCGGCAGCACGCCGGGGCCGTTGTACGGCACGTACTGCATCGGGAGCCGGGAGCCCGGGGACGCGATCTGCAGCTGCGGCGGACAGGGGTCGACGCTGACGGCCGTGAGCGACGGGACCTCGTCGAGCCCCCAGTGCGCCCGCACCTCCGCGAGCGCCTCGGCTTCGAACTCGCGGAACAGCCCGGCGTAGTCGATGCCCCAGGTGTGCCGGATCGCCGGCACGCCCAGCAGGTCGGCCACCATCGGGCCCGCGTAGGTCCAGGCCTCGTACAGCACGACGTCCGGGCGCCAGCGCCGGGCGAAGTCCAGCAGGCCGTCCATCATCGTCCAGCAGGCGGCCACGCCGAGCCGGCAGTTCAGGGTGCCGTGGCGGTGCATGTCCCGCCAGTGCGGCGGGTTCACGCCTTCGGCGTCGGTGAGCCGGCGCAGGAAGCCCCCCATCATCGCGCCGGCGTCCACGCTCTCGCCCACCGCGGCGGCGGGCAGGCCCGAGCGCCGCACGGTACCGACGAGTCCCGGCTGGGTGGCGACGACGACCTCGTGGCCCTGCGCCCGCAGGGACCAGGCCAGCGGCACCAGCGGGAAGTAGAGGGTGTTCCAGTTCCACGTCGTGATCAGCACGCGCACAGACGTTCATCTCCGATCCCGGCGGCCGACAGTGCCCCGAGCGTCGGGGTGGCGGCTCGAACCGGCGTCCAGAACGGTTGGCGCGCGGTTGCCGTCCCGTTCGGACCCGGGGCAGGATGATCCCCACCCGGACGTCCGGCAGATCCAGTGAATTCCACGAAGAAGGAGTGCACCATGAGCAATCCCCGGCGCGAGGGCACCACACCCGCCAAGCGCTTCCCCGCGGCCGCCGTCCTCGGCTCCGCGATGCCGCTGGCGCTGGTCTGGGTGGTCCTCTACCTGACCGGCGCGGTCGACTCGGGCGCGCTGATCGGCATCGCGATCGCGATCGTCGTGCTGGTGCTGTTCATCTGGGTGACCGCGAGCATCCGGCTGCGGCGCGGTCGCTGACTCCGGCCGCCGGCCGGTGGCGCCGCCACCGGCCGGAAACGGTCACAGGCAAGCAAACGCGACAAGGTCGACTTCCGGTGGCGGCGGAGCGTTCTTGGTGACGAACCGTTTCAGGTAGGCCCAGCCGTCCGTGCCGCCCGACCCTTTGCTGTCGGGCAGGTACTTGCGGGCGAAGCCGTAGTGCCGGCCGCGCCAGACGAGCAGGGCACGCTCGGCGACCGCGCACAGCTCGTCCAGCTCGGGACGACCCAGTCCGGCCACCACCCGGCGCAGCGGCTGCACCTCCACGTGCGGTTCGCCGCGCAGGCACGACAAGTGCGGGAACCGCGCGAAGATCTCCTCGCGGCGCGGATCGTGGCCGTGCACCACCAGTTCCATCAGGTGGTAGTTCATCGACTGCACGGCGCTGGCGTCGCCCGTCTCGGCGCGGAACGACATGAACCGCTCCGGCGTGAGCGTCGTCAGCACCTCGAAGATGCCGTTGAGCAGGTCGGCGAACAGGCCGAGCTGACGCAGCCGGAACGCCGACCCGGCCGGCAGGGCAAGCCGCCGGACCAGGAAGAATACCAGCTCGCACGCCTGCACCGACCGCAGGAACACGTGCTCCTCGTGCTTGTCGGACTGCGGGAAGCCCGAACACCCCAGCAGCAGGAACGCCCGCGGCTCGTCCACCGGCAGCTCCCCCACCCGGCTGCGCGGGGTCGCGGGCAGGTCGGCGACGCGCGCGGTCAGCCCGGTCAGCAGCTCGACGCGCTCGGCGAGGTACGGCAGCTGCGGCAGCGCCCGGCGCTCGAGGTCGAGCAGGTCGTTCAGGGTGAGCCACAGTGCCAGGCCAGCGGCCGCCACCGGGTCGGGTGCGTCCGCCAGGAACCACTCGTGGACGTGCAGGCTGGTGTAGCGGTAGTACTCCGGGATCGGCCGCGGGCTGAACGGGCGGGTCAGCAGCCGCAGCGGCAGGTTCGCTTCGGTGGGCTCGGCGGCGGCTTCCTCGTACCACCGCCCGAAAAGCTCCCGCTCGGCGGGCGAGAGCGCGAACCGGCCGGCTCTTCGCTGGGCCGCGACGACGTCCGCGCAGACCCCGGTGAAGGCGGTCATCGCGCGCGGCCCAGCACGAGGTGCTTGTCGCGGGTGCCGCGCCGGACCTCGCAGCCGTGGAACCCGGCCGCGGTCAGCAGCTCGACGTATTCCGCGGCGCTGCGGTGCCGGCCTTCGGTTTCGACGTGCATGGAGAGGTTCATCGCCGCGGTGGCGAGCGGGCCGACGCCGTCGTCGTCGAACAGCCGCTCCATGATCAGCACCAGCCCGCCGGGCCGGCACGCGCGGCGCGCGGCGGCCAGCAGCCCGGCGCACGTTTCGTCGGTCCAGTCGGACAGGATGTAGCCGAACGCGATCCGGTCACCCTCGGGCAGCGGGTCGCGGAAGAAGTCACCGGGGGTGAACCCGAGCCGTCCTTCGAGGCCGAAGCGCTCGCGCGTGCGGGCGACGGCGGGGCCGACCGCGGGCAGGTCGAACACCGTGGCCGTCAGCGACGGCGCGGCCCGCAGCGCGGCCACCGCGAACGGGCCGCTCGCGCCGCCGACGTCGACCAGGTGCGTCGCGGTGTCCAGTTCGGACAGTGCGGCCAGCTCCGCCGAGACGCCGTGGCTGAGGTCCCACATGGCCTGCAGGAAGCGCTCGGTGGCGGCCTCGTCGTGGTAGAGCGCGTCGAACGGCCGGGTGCCGGCCGGCTTGCCCCGTTCGAGGAAGCCCGCCACCTCGCCCATCCGCCCGGCCGTGCTCTCGACCAGGTGGGTGACGAACCCGCCCAGGTAGTCCTCGGCGCCGGAGTCGAGGAACGGCCGGAGGTCGGCGGGCACCGCCCAGCCGTCCACTCCGGACTCGAGCAGGCCCGCGCCGCCGAGCACGACGAGGATCCGGTGGAGGGTCTCCCGGTCGAGCCCCAGTTTTTCGGCCACCACGGTGGCCGGTGCGGGCGCGGGCAGCAGGGCGTCGAACACACCGTGGGCGCAGGCCAGCTGCACCGCGTGCGTGACGTACAGCCCGTAGACAGCTCGTTCGAGCCGTTCGGGGAACACGGGTTCGACCTCCTGGTCGGCAGGGTCGGCAGGGTCGGCGGGTGGGCACTTTCACGTGAAAGTGCCCGGCCGGGGCGGGGTCAGCAGAGGGCGCGCATGCAGGCCAGCAGGCTGCGTGCTTCGACGTTCAGGTAGCCGCTGTGCGGGATGAGCGCCGACAGCTGGGCGAGGCTGGCCCAGCGGAAGCCCGGCGGGGTCGCGGCGAACCGGACGTCGTCGGCGACCTCCACGATCCGGTACCGGTTTTCGGCCCGGTAGAACCGGCCGCCTTCCTCCGAGAGGACGACGTCGTACTTGACGTCCTTCCCCTGCGCCGTGCGCACGTGGTCCAGGAACGCCGGACGCCGTTCCGGCGCCAGGTGCAGGTAGTTGTCCGGCATGCACTGCACGGTCGGGCCCAGCTCGACGATGTCGGGGGTGCCCGCCTCGACCCTGGCCTGCAGCAGCACTTCGAGGTACCCGCGGGCGCGGCTGGCCAGGAAGCCGACCAGGCCCGTGCCGCACGGCGCGATGAGCGGCTGGGTCCAGCTGCGGACCTCGCGGCCGGTGGCCGTGACCGACATCGCGACGACCTCGAAGTAGCGGCCCTCCTCGTGGGCGATCACCCGCTCGTCCCGGTGCCAGCGGCCGATCGACCGCAGGGGCGTGAGTTTCGCGGTGAGCTCGCAGTCGCCTTTGACGTGGTTGAGCCAGTTCTGGATCCCGGCGGGTTCGGGGTCCTGCCGGAAGGAGGCGACGATCGCCGGGCCCAGCTCGCCCGCGCGCCGCTCGGGCGGCCGGGCGGTGGAGTTCATCGGGAGGCAGGCCAGCACGGTGCGGCTGTCCATGTTGACCATGTTGTCCTGCCGCAGCAGCTCGTGGACCTGGCCGAGGGTGAACCACCGGAAGCCTTCGTGCAGCGGCACGTCCTCGGTGGTCTCGACGATGATGTTGCGGTTGCGCTTGCGGAAGAACCGGCCACCCTGCTCCGAGTGCAGCACGTCGACGAGCACGGTGCCGCGGCCGGGCTCGGTGAAGTGCTCGAGGTACTTCGTCGCCGCGCCGCCGTGCAGGCGCAGGAAGTTGCTGCGGGTGGCCTGGACGGTCGGGGAAAGCTGGATCACGTTGACGTTGCCCGGTTCCATCTTCGCCTGCATCAGCAGGCAGAGCACCCCGTCGATCTCCTTGACCAGGATGCCGAGCACGCCGACCTCGGGCTGGTGGATGATCGGCTGCGTCCACGACGGCACGACGCCGGCGGGATCGTGCACGTCGAGACCGCGGATCGTGAAGAACCCGCCGGACCGGTGGCCGAGGTCGCCGGTGTCCGGGTCGAACGCCCAGCCGTCCAGCTCGGCGAACGGGATCGCCTCGGTCGTGTAGCTGCCGCGCGCACTCCGTTCGGCCAGCCAGGCGGTGACTTCACCGTGCCCGCCGAGCGTCGGCGTGCTCAGCGTGGCCGCCGATTCCAGGAACCGGTCCAGCATGTCCCGCTGAACGAGAGTGGAGGGAGAAGTCACCACCGGTGCACCTTCCTTCGGAAGAAGTTCAGGTGCCCACCCTCGCCGGGGGAACTCGAATCACCCTCGAAGACAGCCCGTGGCGACAGTCCTCAGTGTACTCAACCCGGAAAAATGCCCCGTTCCATCGCGACCGTGACCGCCGCCGTGCGGTCGCCGACTTCGAGCTTGGCGAACATCCGCACCAGGTGCGTCTTCACGGTCGTCTCGCTGATGTGCAGCTCCCGGCCGATGTCCGCGTTCGTCAGCCCCCGGGCCACCAGCCGCAGCACCTGGGTTTCGCGCGGGGTCAGCAGTTCCGGCTCGGCCGGCGCCGGGGCGGGACTGCGCAGGTGGTTCACCAGTTTCGCGACGATCGCCGGCGACAGCACGGTTTCCCCGCCCGCCGCGGCGCGGACCGCCGCCGCCAGCTCCTCGGGGGTCGCGTCCTTGAGGAGGTACCCCGAAGCGCCCGCTTCGACGGCGTGCACGATGTTCTGGTCGGTGTCGTAGGTGGTCAGGATCAGCACGCGGCAGCCCGGCACCTCGGCCACGATCCGCGCGGTCGCCGCGACCCCGTCGAGTTCCGGCATCCGCAGGTCCATCAGCACGACGTCCGGCCGGAGCCCGGCGGCCACGGCGACGGCCTCGGCCCCGTCGGCCGCCTCGCCGACGATTTCGAAGTCCGCCTCCATCGCGAGCAGCCCGACCAGGCCCGCGCGCACCACCGGGTGGTCGTCGGCGAGCACGATCCGGATGCTCAACAGCTCACCTCGATCTTGATCGTCGTGCCCGAACCGGGCGTGCTGGACACCGTCATCATGCCGGAGACCTGTTCGACCCGCGCACGCATCCCGGCCAGGCCGAAGCCCGAGGCGCCGTCGGTCACGAAGCCGCGGCCGTCGTCGGCGACCTCGAGCTCCACCGACCGGGCGTGGTAGCGCACCCGCACGCGCACGCGGGTGGCGTGCGCGTGCTTGCGCACGTTGGCCAGCGCCTCCTGCACCGCGCGCAGCAGCACCACCTGGACGTCGGTCGACGGCGCCCGCGGCTCGCCGAGCACTTCCGCGGTCGCCTCGATCCCCAGCTCCTGCCCCAGCCGGGCGACGACCTTCCCGATCGCCACGTCGAGCGGCGACCCGCTCAGCCCGGCGGGCCCGGACGCGCTGATCACGGCACGCACTTCGGCCAGGTTGTCCGTCGCCGTCTTCTGCGCCAGCGCGAGCCGTTCGTGCGCCCGCTCCGGGTCGGCGGGGATGGCCGCGTCGGCCGCGCGGATCAGCATCAGCAGGCTGGTCAGGCCCTGCCCGACCGTGTCGTGGATCTCCTGGGCGAGCCGGTAGCGTTCGGACTGGACGCCGGCCTCGTGGTAGGACTCGGTCAGTTCGCTGCGGACGTTCTCCAGTTCGGCGATCAGCTCCCCCCGCCGCCGGTTTTCGGTGAGCAGCTGGGTCACGAAGAAGCCCACGAGCAGCGCGAACAGCCACACGGTGGCGGTCTGCACGGCGACGTCGGAGACCGCGGCGGGCGTCCAGCCGCGGCGGCTGAGGATCAGGACGTCACTCGCCAGGGTGACGGCGAGGCAGGCCCACACCGCGATCCGGATGGGCTGCAGCAGGGCGAACGCCGCGGGCAGGAGCACGTACAGGGCGATCGACATCAGCCCGTCGACGGCCACCATCCCCAGCGTCCCGGCGAAGGCCAGCGCGAGGAAGAACCAGCCGTGGCCGGCCGGCGCTGTGCCGCCCAGCGCGGGCGCGCCCACCACGGCGTAGGCGACGCCGATGAGCGCGACCACGGCGTAGACGAACCAGGGGTCGCGCTCGAACGCGGCGAGCACGACGAGCACGACCCCCATCAGCGCGAAGGACGCGTGCCAGCCCAGCAGGATCCGCAGCAGCCAGCCCTGCCCGCTGGCGTCCTTCTCCGCGGACGTCACCGGAGCCTTCACCCGTCGTCGCGACCCTTCCAGCGGAACGTCGTCAGGCACAGGACCAACCCAAGCACGCCGTACCCGGCCAGCACCAGCGCGACCCGCCCGTGCGCCCAGGACAGCCCGGGTTCGTACTGCTGGAAGGCGTCCGGCAGGAACACCGAACGCATGCCCTGGCAGAGCCACTTGAGCGGGAAGACCGAGGCGATCTTCTGCAGCACGTCGGGCAGCTGGTTGAACGGGATGAACACCCCGGAGATGAACTGCAGGGTGATCACCGGCAGGAACACCATCGCGCCCGCGCTCGCGGCCGGCACCACGCTCGAGTAGGCGAGGCCGAGCAGCGTGCACGCGACGATGCCGAGCACGTAGACCCACACGAACGTCAGCCAGTGCGCCGCGTCGGAGGGCAGGTGCAGGCCGAAGAAGAGGGTGCCGACCCCGAGCAGGACGACCACCTGGCCGAGGCTGGACACCAGCACGACGGCGATCTTGCCCACGAAGTAGGCGCTGCGCGGCATCGGCGTCCCGCGCAGCCGCTTCAGCGTGCCGTTGGCGCGCTCGCCCGCCACCTGGAGCACCATGCTCTGGAACGAGGTCGACAGGATGCCGACCCCCAGCATGCCGGTGACGTAGATCTGCTGGGCGTCCACACCGGTGTCGCCGATCCGGCCCCGGAAGATGCTCGCCAGCAGCACCAGCATGATCACCGGCAGGGCGAAGGTGAAGATCACCTGGCCCTTCTCGCGGAAGAACTGCTTGATCTCCAGCGAGCCGCGCGCCAGCCCGATCCGCCACGCGGGCACGGGGAGCCGGATCGCCCGGTCCGCGGTCTTCGTCTCAGTCACCGGTCGCTCCGATCATGCTCAGGTAGACGTCTTCGAGGGTCGGCCGCCGGACGGCGAGGCCGGGGATGTCGTCGCCGAACCGCGCGGCCAGCTCCAGCACGGTCCGCGTCGGGTTCGCGCTCCGCACCTCGTGCGGACCGTCGGCGTCGGTCCAGGACACGACCGCCTCGAGCAGGTGCCGCCCGCCGAGGCGCGCCGGCGTGTCGACGTCCACGAGCGCGCCCTTGCTCAGCACCCCGACCCGGTCGGCCAGGTGCTCGGCCTCGTCGAGGTAGTGCGTGGTCAGCAGGATCGTGGTGCCCTCTTCACGCAGGCCGGCCACCAGGTCCCAGAACTGCCGCCGCACCTCGGGGTCGAAGCCGGTGGTCGGTTCGTCGAGGAAGAGCAGCTCCGGACGCCCGACGAGGCCGAGCGCCACGTCGAGCCGCCGCCGCTGGCCGCCGGACAGCTGCGCGGCCCGCTTCTGCTCGTGACCGCTCAGCCCGACCGCCTCGACCAGCTCCGCCGGGCGCCGGGCGTCCGGGTAGAAGGAGGCGAAGTGCGTGAGCACCTCGAGCACGGTCAGCTGCGCGTAGTCCTGCGAGTTCTGCAGGACGACGCCCACCCGCGTGCGCCAGGCGAGGCTCGCCTTGCCGGGATCCTCGCCGAGCACGTCGATCTCGCCGGCGTCCCGGTCGCGGAAGCCCTCGAGGATCTCGGTCAGCGTCGTCTTGCCGGCGCCGTTCGGCCCGAGCAAGGCGAAGATCTCGCCCTGCTCCACATCGAGATCCACGACGTCGAGCGCCACGGTGTCCCGGTACTTCTTCCGCAGGCCGCGCGTCCTGATCACGGAATCCTTCAGCATGGCGCCAGGCTAGCGACCCCGGTTCGCCCGCGGCGAGGTGCGAACGATCGATCCGGGGTGTCCTCCGTTCGAAGGACAACCCGCGTGAGCCACATTGGACGGCCCTTCGAGTCCGGCGCCCGACGATCCGGGCTGGGCCGACCCGGACCGAGAGGAGCACCGGTGGAGATCATCGGACGCGGTTTCATGGCCAAGAACCTGCACGAACACGGCATCGACCATCCGCGCACGGTCATCCTCGCCACCGGTGTCGCGACCACGACCGTGACCTCGCCGGAGGACTACGGCAAGGACGCGGCGGTGTTGTACGACGCCCTCCGGCGCTGCCGGCGGACCGGCGAGCGGCTGGTGTACCTGTCGACGGCGTCGGGCGCGATGTACGGCGCGGCCGACTGCCCGACCCGCGAGGACGACGTCGTCTTCCCGCCACTCGCCTACGGCAGGCACAAGCTGGCCATGGAGGCCGTGGTCGCCCACTCCGGAGTGGAGCACCTCATCCTGCGGATGACCAACCTGGTCGGCCACAACCAGCGCGCCCACCAGCTGCTGCCGGCGCTGGTCGCCCAGGTGCGGTCGGGGCGGGTGCGCGTCTACGAGCACGCGCACCGGGACCTGCTCGACGTCGAGCACGCGATCTCGATGATCGACATCCTGCTGGCGCGCGGGGTCACCGGGGTGGTCAACCTCGGGTCCGGGGTGGCGGTGCCGATCGACGACATCATCCGGCACATCGAGGACCGGCTCGGCCGGTGCGTCGAACGCGAGTACTGCCCGCAGCCGCCGCGGACGACGTCGGCGGTGCCGGTTTCGCTGGCGAAGCTGACGCGGCTGATCCCCGACGTGGTGACCCGGTTCGGCCTCGGCCCGACCTATTACCAGCGCGTCCTCGACCGCTACCTGGCGGCGCCGGTCCTCACCTGACGCCGGTGTTCCCCTCGCCGCGGGGCGAGGGGAACACCGGGGGTTCACCAGTGCGGCGCGCGGGGCATCCAGCGCGGGATGCCGCCTTCGGCGTTGCGGCCCTTCTCCAGGAACGCGATGTTGTGGTAGACGTGCATGCCGACCAGCCCGGCCTCGGTCGCCGACGGCTCGCCACCGGTGTCACGTTCCTGGTGGTGCAGGTCGTCCAGCAGCGTCTTCAGCAACCCGAGCATCGTCGTGGGCACGCCGAAATCGCGGTCGTCGCCGCCGTAGCCGGGCAGGTAGGACGTCCACAGGTCCTCGATCACGTAGAAGCCCCCGGTGCGCACGTACGGGAACAGCGCCCGGAACGACGTGAGCACGTGTTCGTTGATGTGGCTGCCGTCGTCGATCACGATGTCGAACGGGCCGTGCTCCTTGGCCAGCGCGTCGAGCTGGGCCGGGTCGTTCTGGTCTCCGCGCACCACGGTCAGCCGCGGTCCGGAGAACCGGGACTTGTCGAAGTAGTCGAGCCCGAACACCGAGGCCCGCGGGAAGTAGCGGCGCCACATCTTCAGCGAACCGCCACCAGACTCCTCGTCCTCGTAGCCGCCGACGCCGATTTCCAGCAGCCGCACCGGTTCCTCGCGCAGCGGCGCGAAGTGCCGCTCGTAGTGCTGGGTGAACCAGTGCGTCTGGCCCCACTTGTCCGAGCCGTACCGGACGGCCAGCGCACCCAGGTCCGGCGCCCGCGCCGACAGCGCCGCGGTGAGGGTGGCCGACGCCGCGGCGATGGAGGGCTGGCGTTCGCGGGGCGGGAACGAGGTGTCCGCCGCGGTCGCCAGTTCGTAGGCGCGGGCGGCCGACGAGCGCCCGCGCGAGGGACCCCACAGTTCGGCGATCAGGTCCCCGGCGTCGTAACGCAGCCGGACGTCGCAGCCGGGGTGCAGGCCCGGCAGCACGCGCACCGGCTCGCCGGCCCGCAGCACCCACGTGTGGTCCGCGGACTCCCGGCCGTCCGAAACGGACAGTCCGATGTGGATCTCCAGCGGGTTCACGGGCGGGTCGAGCCGCAGCGTCCACTCGGCCACCGCGAGTTCGGCGACCCGGGCGAGGCCGAGCGCGTCCAGCCGGGCTCGCACCTCGTCCGGGCGGCCGCTCGCGGCCCGGATCAGGGACTCGATGTCGGGCGTAACAGCATTCTCGGAAGTCACAGCTTTCCCTCCAGGGCACGGACGACCTGCGTCACGTGGTCGATGAGCCGGGCGGCGAGGCCGCGGGCCTGCTCCTCGCCGATCGCGTCGGTCCGGTAGCGCAGCACCCCGCCGACGGCCGGGTGCGGCCACAGCTCCAGGGTGATCTCCGGCAGGGCGTTGCGCGGCGGCACGCGGACCAGCTCGGCCCGCGCGTCGCCGAACCGCACCGCCCCCGGCGGCATCTCCTCCTGCAGCAGGTAGGCCTGCAGCAGCGGGTGCCGCTGGTGGCCGTCGGGGATCGACGGCATCACCGCGGTGAGCGGCACCAGCGGGGGCCGCATCACCTCGCGCAGCTGCCGTGCGGCGGCCGCGGCGAGCTCGGCCGGGTCGTCGATCTCCGCGGGCGGGCGCATCGGGACCATGCTCGCGAGGCACCCGATGACGTCGCCGGCTTCTTCGGTGAACCGCCCGGTGGTCGGCAGCGCGACCGCCGGTGACTGTTCGCCGGTCAGTTCCCGCAGGAGCAGCACGTAGGCCGCGTAGAAGACGGCCATCACGGTGCCGCCGACCGCGGCGGCGGCCCGGCCGACCGCCGGCAGCAGCACCTCGTCGATGTCGAGGCCGACCTCGGCCGCCGGTCCGCCCCACGGCCGGGGGCCGGGCAGCGGGAAGTGCAGCTCCGGCGCGTCGGCCATGGTCGTCTGCTTGGTGTAGACCGCGACCGGGTACCGGTCGCGGTACTGCTCCCACTGCTCGGCCGAAACGCGGTAGTAGCTGGCCGGCCACTCGGCCAGGCCGGGCCGCCCGGCGAGGAAGGCGTCGTAGGCGCGGACCAGGTCCGCGGCGAAGACCTGGCCGGACCACCCGTCGAACGAGATGTGGTGGATGCCCACGGCGAGCACCGATTCGGTGGCCGACACCGGGTAGTACGCGGCCCGGATCGGGAAGTCCGCGCCGAGGTCGAACGGGCGCATCACCCAGACGCACGCGTCCCGGACCGCGTCCGCCGTCGTGGCCGCCGGGCGGTCGGTCAGCAGCCCGGCCAGTTCGGCGGCCGGGTGGATCCGCACCTTCGGCGTCCGGCCGCCCTCGGCGAACCGGGCCCGCAGCACCTCGTGCCGGGCGACGACGTGGTCGAGCGCCCGGCCGAGCGCGGCCCGGTCGACGCCGCCGCTGATCCGGTAGATCACCGGCACGACGGCTTCCTCGAGGTGGCCGGCCTGCTTCTGGGCGTGCCAGAACTCGGCGACGGTGAACGGGACGTACTCCGGCTCGTAGGTGGTCTCCGGTCCGGGGTCGCGGTGGCCGCCGGCACCGGGCTCGAGGGCCGGTGCCGCGCCCACAGCCGCGGCGATGGCCCGCGGGGTGCGCGCGGCGAGGATGTCGGGCACCGCGACCAGCCGGCCGAACAGCGCGCCGACCCGGGTGCAGATGCGGATCGCGGTGAGCGAGGTGGCGCCCCGGTCGAAGATGTCGTCGTCGACGCCCACCCGGTAGCCGAGCACCTCGGAGGCGATCTCCCGCAGGGCGGCTTCGAGGCCCACGCCGTCGTCGGCGGACGGCACGGAGCCCGCACCCGCCGCCGCTTCGGCGAGCGCTCGCTGGTCGAGCTTCCCGTTGGGCAGCTGCGGGAACTCCGCCACGGCGAGGACGACGTCGGGGACGAAGCCGGCGGGCAGGACCGCGGCGACGGCCTTGCGCACCAGCTCGGGCGGCACGCCCTCGCCGACGTAGAACGCGGCCAGGCTGGTCTTCACCGCTGCGTCGAACGGCAGCGGCACCACCACGCCGGCGGTGACGCCGGGCACCGCCTCGACGATCCGCTCGACCTCCTCGGCCTCGATCCGGACCCCGCGGACCTTGAGCTGCCGGTCGCGACGGCCGACGAACACCAGCCGGCCCGCTTCGTCGAGCCGCGCCAGGTCGCCGGTGAAGTACGCGCGGCGGGGCACCCCGTCGAAGGCCAGCGTGGCGAACCGTTTCGCCGTCTCGGCTTCGTCGCCGACGTACCCGAAGCACACGCCGTCGCCGACGGTCACGATCTCGCCGGTCTGCCCGGCCGGGACGATCCGGCGGTCCTCGTCGAGCAGGTACACCGAGGTGTTCACCGACGGCGTGCCGATCGGGACCTCGTCGCCGAAGTCCGGGTCCGTGGTGGACCACGCGGTGGTGCTCACCGTGTTCTCCACGGGTCCGTAGGCGTTGACCAGCCGCAGGCCGGGGTGCGCGCGCAGGCACCGCTTCACGTGCGCGGCCGAAGCCCGCTCGCCGCCTACGAACAGCACGCGCGCGCCGGCGAAGCACTCGACGTCGTCGTCCACCAGCGCGTTGAACAGCGTCGACGCCATCGCGATGAGCGTCACGCCCTCGCCGATCCGCGCGCGCACCTGCGGGCCGCTGAGGTGCCCGCCGTCGTGGAGCACGGCGGTGCCGCCCTTGATCAACGGCACCCAGAGCTCGAACGCGAACACGTCCCACGCCGGGTTCGCCTGCTGGAGCGAGACGATCCGGCCGTCGTGCCCGTGCCGCCGGTCGAGGGCGGTGCGGGCGACGCCGGTGTGCGGCGCGAGCGCGGCCTTCGGCACGCCGGTGCTGCCGGAGGTCAGGAACACGCAAAAGGGTGCCGTGCCGTCGAGTCCGTGCGCGGGCACCGGTGCCCCGCCCGGCAGGGCGTCGATGTCCAGTGTGGACACCCCGGCGAACGGCTCGTGGCTCAGCAGCAGTTTCGCCCCGGTCCGCTCGATCAGCTGCCGCACCCGGTCCAGCGGCCAGTCCGGGGGCGCGCAGGCGTAGGCGGCGCCGGTGCGCAGCACGCCGAGCAGCACCGCGACCAGGCGCGGGGTGCGCGGCGCACGGACCGCCACGATGTCACCCGGGCCGACCCCGGCCGCCGCCAGCGCCGAGGCCGCCTCCGCGGCGTCCGCCACGAGCTCGGCGTAGGTCACTTCGGTGTCCCGCCACCGCAGCGCCACCGCGTCACCGCAGCGCTCGGCGGTGCGCGCGACCAGCTCTTCGATGCGCGCGCCTTCGGAATACGCTTCCCGGGGGCCGTGCAGCACGGACAGCGTCTCTGTGGTCATGTGTTCCTCCTTGGCGGCCATCCTCGGCACGCGGCCTCAAGCGGCGGTCGACGCCGCTTCGCGCAGCGGCAACCGGGCGGCGATCTGGTTCGGGGTGGGCAGCTCGTGCAGCTCGGCGGAAAGCTTCCGGGCGCCCTCGTCGAGGGAACCGGCCAGGACGGCGGCCACCTTTTCGGTCAGCAGCTCCTCGAAACCGTCGCCGGGGAAGACGAAATCGGCCGCACCGGCCGCGACGAGCTGACGGGCGTTGAGGATCAGGTCCGCGCGCTGGGGCACGACGACCTGGGGCACCCCGGCGTCGACCGCCGTCAGGAGCGTGCCGAGGCCGCCTTGGGAGACCACCGCGTCGCAGGTCGGCAGCAGCGCGTGGAACGGCAGTCCCCGCACCACCCGCACGTTCGGCGCGACCGCCTCGATCGCCTCCCCCTCCGCCGCCGGCACCGCGGCCACCACCTCGGCGCCGAGCCCGGCGAGGGCTTCGACGACCCGGCCGGTGACGACGAGCTCCTTGTCGAACCGCCCGTTCGACATGCCCCAGGTGACGCAGATCCGCCGGCCGCGTCGCGGTTCGGTCAGCCAGCCGGGCAGCACCCCGGGTCCGTTGAAGGGCACGTACCGCATGGGCAGCCGGGTCACTTCGGGCACGCCGGGGACCGGCCCGCCCGGCGTCACCTGCACGCTCGGCGGGCACGGGTCGACGGTGACCTCCCCCAGCGGTTCCACGCCCGGCAGGCCCCACCGGGCGCACAGGTCCGCCAGTGCTTCGTCCTCGAACTCCCGGGTGAGGCAGGCGTAGTCGATCCCCCAGGTGTGCCGGACGGCGGGCACGCCGAGCAGCTGCGCCACGATCGGCCCGGCGTACGTCGTCGCCTCGAACACCACCAGGTCCGGCCGCCACGCGCGGGCGAAGTCGTGCAGCCCGCCGGTCATCGCCTCGGCCGCCGCCACCCCGAGCCAGCAGTTGCGCGGCCCGAACCGGCGCATCTGCGCCCATTCCACGAGCTGGGCGTCGTGCCGCCGCGCGCGCTGCACGTACTGCCCCATCATCGCGGCGGTGTCGACGTCGGCGCCGACCGCCACCGCGGGCAGGCCGGTGGCCCGCACCGCGGGCACCAGTCCCGCCTGGGTCGCCACGACCACCTCGTGCCCCGCCGCGCGCAACGACCACGCCAGCGGCACCATCGGGTAGAGGTGGGTCGTCCAGTTCCACAAGGTGAACATCACCCGCACGGGCCGCTCCCTTTCACCCCGGCCAGTTCCGGCAACCCGGCGGCCACTTCGGACAGTGCCGGCTGCGCGGCGGCCTCCTCGGCCAGCGCCGCCGCGGCCTTCTCGTGCGACGCGGAACCGAGCACCCGCAGCACGGCGGCCCCCACGGACTCCACGGTCGCGGCGTCGAGCGGGACCAGCTCGCCCGCGCCGGCGTCCGCGATCGCCCGGCTGTTGACCACGTGCTCGCCGAAGTGCGGCACGCACACCTGCGGCACGCCCGCGGTGACGGCCGACGCGACCGCACCGGCGCCCCCTTGGGAGACGATCAGGTCGCAGCTGGGCAGCAGCAGGTGCAGCGGCAGGTTCTCGGCCACCCGGACGTTCGCCGGCAGCGCGCCGAGCCGCGCGCGGTCCCGCGGCGACACCGCGCAGACGACCTCGGCGTCGACCTCGGCGAAGGCGCCCAGCACCTTGTCCACGCCGAACGCGCGCTCGCCGAGCACGTGCGCGATGGTGCCCCAGGTGACGCAGATCCGCTTGCGGCGCGGCGGTTCGAGCAGCCAGCGCGGGACGGTGCCGGAGCCGTTGAACGGCAGGTGCCGGGCGAAGAGGCGGCGCACGTCGTCGCGGCGCTGGAGGCTCGGCGGGCACGGGTCGAGCGTGGCCGTCCCGAGCACGTCGAGGTCGTCGAGGCCGAGCGCGGCCCGGTGGGCGGCGAGCGCCCGCGGCGCGAACCCGGTGAGGTACGAGCTGTAGTCCACGCCCCAGATCTGGCGCACCGCCGGCACGCCGCACGCGGCCGCGGCGAGCGGTCCGGCGTAGGTGACCGCGTCGAACACCATGAGGTCGGGCTGCCACCGGCGGACGAGCGCGACCAGGTCGTCCTGCATGACCTTCGCGATGAGCGCGTAGACGGACAGGGGCTGTTCACCCGCCGCGCGGGCGGCGTCCCAGTCGGTCAGCTCGCCCGCCGCGGCCTCCTCGGCCAGTGGCGAGGCCCAGTAGTACTTCTCGATGATCGGCAGCACGTCGAAGTCGGCGCCGACGGCGGCGGCCGGCAGCCCGCCGCGCGTCACCCCGGTCACCGCGCCCGGCGGCACCGCGACGAGCACCTCGTGCCCGGCGGCCCGCAGGGACCACGCGATCGGCGTGAGCCAGAAGTAGTGCGTGGGCCAGGCCCACGAGGTCAGCAGGACGCGCACGTCAGCCTCCCACCGCGGCGAGCAGCCCGGCGCCCGCCGCGGCCGGGTCCGGCAACGCGCGGGACTCCTCGCGCAGCGCGGCCGCCGCCTCGGTGAACGAGGGGTCGGCCAGGAGCTCGGCGAGGACGTCCCGGATCGCTTCGACGGTCGCGCCGTCGGCGCCGACCCGCACCCCGGCCCCGGCGCCGGCCAGCTGGGCCGCGTTCGTCTCCTGGTCCGGGATGAGCGGCAGGCACACCTGCGGCAACCCGGCGAGCACGGTGGTGAGGGCGCTGCCCGAGCCCCCGGGGTGGACCACCAGGTCGCAGCCCGGCAGCACCAGGTTGAGCGGTTGCATCACGACGGTCTGCCAGGTCTTCGGGTACTCCGGGCCGAACGCCTCGGCGCCCGAGGTCGCGAACACGACGTCGAGGCCCAGGTCGGCGGCGGCGGCGAAGACGAGCGCCGGGAGCGAGCCGGCCGCGCCGAACTTCCCGCTGGTCGTCCCCCAGGTGACGCACAGCCGGGGCACCATTCCGCGGCCGCGGAGCCGGCGCTCGTAGACCGCGGTGCCGTTGTAGGGCCGGTAGGCCATCCGCACCGGGGTGTACTCCACCGGCAGCTGCAGGCCCGGCGGGCACGGGTCGAGCGTCGGCGTGTCCCCGCTGACCACGCACGCGCCGGCACCGAGCCGTTCGTAGAGATCCGCGAAGGCGGTCCCCTCGAACATCCGCAGCGGGTAGGTGAAGTCCACGCCCCACAGGTGCCGCACGGACGGCACGCCGAGCGCGGCGGCGACGGCCGGGGCGGCGTAGGTCGTCGGGTCGTGCACGATGACGTCCGCGCGCCAGTCGCGGGCGAACCGGAGCAGGTCACCGGCCATGGCGTCGGCGACCGGGACGAACATGTCGAGCGGGGTCCGCCGCTCCCGCCGAGGTTTCGCACCGTCCATGAAGGACTTCATCCGCGGCGCGAGGTCGACGTCGGTGCCGATGCGGGCGACCGGCAGCCCGGTCCGGGCCGCCACCGGCACCAGCGACGGCGGGCAGGCGAGCACGACCTCGTGCCCGGCCAGCCGCAGGCCCCACGCCGTCGGGACCATCGGGAACAGGTGCGAGGGCCAGGCCCACGACACGAACAGCAAGCGCATACGGCCTCCTCGGCCGGCGACGGCCGTCGGGCGGATCACGGGGTCACCGGCGGCCGGCCAGCGTCAGCAGTTCGCCGACCGTCTCGTCGAGCGTGGCCTGCGCGGCCACCTCGGACCGCAGCCGCCGGGCGGCAGCGGCGGCCGCCTCGTCGGCGAGGACCGCGTCCAGCGCGGCCCGCACCGACTCCGGGTCGTCGTCTTCGACCAGCGCACCGGCTCCGGTGGCGGCCAGCCGCTGGGACGGCACGAGGTCCGGGAAGTACTCGGGCACCACGACCTGCCGCACGCCGGCCGCGATCCCGGTCATCATGGATCCGGCGCCGCCGCGCGAGATCAGCACCGCGCTGCTCGGCAGCACGAGGTGCAGCGGCAGGTTCTCGACCACCCGGACGCCGTCGGGCAGGTCCCCGCCGAGGGCGTCCGTGCTCGACACCGCGACCACCAGGTCACGGTCCGGCCGCGCGAGCGCCGCGACGAGCGCCCGCATCCGCCGCGCCGCGGCGTCCCATTCACCCGGTCCCTTGAACTGCGGCGAGACCCCCCAGGTGAGCACCACCCGGGGATGGCGCGGCTCGGTCCACAGCCAGCCCGGCACGGCGCCGGTCCCGTTGTAGGGAACGTACCTGGTGCGCAGGACGCGGCCGGGCACGTCGACCTGCAACGACGGCGGGCACGGGTCCACGGTGGCGGTGCCGGCCGAGTCGAAGCGGTCGATCCCGAGTTTTTCGCACAGTTCGGCGAAGGCGAGGTTTTCGAAGGCGCGGGCCGGGGAGTGGAAGTCGACGCCCCACAGCACGCGCACGTGCGGTAAGCCGAGTCTCGCGGCCACGAGCGGCGCGGCGTAGGTGGTCGGCTCGTAGAGCACGAGGTCCGGCGCCCAGTGGCGGCAGAACGCCTCGAGGTCATCGACCATGTCTTCGGCGAGCGCGACCGACAGCCCGAGCCGCTTGCCGGTGCTCGGGGCCGCACCGGTCTCGGGGCCCGGCCGGATCGGGCGCAGGGCGCGGGCCAGCAACGCGGTGTGGTCGCCACCGCCGCCCACGGACACCGCGGGCAGCCCCGCGCCGGTCACCGCGCCGGCCAGCCGGGGCTGCGTGGCGAACCGGACGTCGTGCCCCGCCGCGCGAAAGCCCCACCCGATCGGCACCAGGGGCCGCACATGGGACGGCCAGGCCCACGAGACCAGCAGCACGCGCACGCCGGTTCACCTCCACCCAGTAGTGCGGCCACGGTCGCCAGACCGGCTGGAGTCCGGGTCCAGGATGGGTGGTCCGGTGGCGGGTCGGCGGACGGCCGGAGCGCCGGCGGGTGGCGGGCCGTGGGCGGCGGGCCGGGTGGACGGCGGGCCGGCGGCCCGGGTGGACGGTCGGCAGTGGGCCGGAGCGCCGGTGGGCGGCGGCCCGGGTGGGCGGTCGTCGGCGGACCGGAGCGCCGGTGAGCGGCGGGCCGGTGGACGGCGGGCCGGGTGGACGGTCCGCAGTGGACCGGAGCGCCGGTGGGCAGCAGGCCGGTGGACGGCGGGCCGGCGGGCCGGCGGGCCAGGAGAACGGTCGGCAGTGGACCGGAGCGCCAGTGGGCGGCGGGCCGGTAGGCGGGCGGCGGGCCGGTGGGCCGCTGGGCGGTCGGCGGCGGGCCGGTGGCGGCTGCGGCGGCGGCTGCGGCGGCGGCGGCGGCGGCTGCGGCGGCGGCTGCGGCGGCTGCGGCGGCGGCTGCGGCGGCGGCGGCGGGCGGCGGTGGACCGGTGGCGGTGGCGGTGGCGGTGGCGAAGCAGGTTCGAGCCGTTCCCGAGGCGGGCAAGAGACCGTGCGGGCATGCGAATTCTGTTCTGCACGTGGGCGTGGCCGACGCACTACCAGCCCATGGTGACCCTGGGCTGGGCCTTCCGCGCGGCGGGCCACGACGTCCGGGTCGCGAGCCAGCCGTCCCTCGTTCCGGTGGTGCGGGCGTCCGGGCTGCCCGCGGTGGCCGTCGGGCGGGACGAGGAGATCGAGCCGGCGGTGGCCGGGCTGCTGGCGGCGGACCCCCGCGTGCGCGGTTCGGGCACGGAGTCCCGCACGGTGTCCGCCTACGCCGGGATAGCGGAGAAGATGGCGGGCCCGCTGCTGGCGCTGATGCGGTCCTGGCGCCCGGACCTGGTGGTGTTCGAGGAGAGCACCTACGCGGCGGCGCTGGTCGCGAAGGCATTGGACATCCCCGCCGTGCGCCACCTGTGGGGCGTCGACATCCTTTCCTACGTCCGGTCCTTCGAACCGGCGGCGCTCGCGGCGACCGCGTCCTCGCTCGGTTTGTCCACAGTGGACGTCGCGGGCGCGGTGACCGTGGACCACTGCCCGCCCACCCTGCAGGTACCGGGCGAATTCACCCGGCGGCACATGCGCTACGTCCCGTTCAACGGCGCGACGGTGCTGCCGCCATGGGCGGCCGAACCGCGGACCCGCCCGCGGATCTGCGTGACCTACGGAACGACCAGCTCCCAGCTGGCGTTTTACGAGTGCGTGATCGACCGGCTCGTCCACGCGGCGGCAAGCCTGCCGGTCGAGGTGGTGGCCACGGTGGCCGGCGACGACCTGGAGGCGGTCGGCCCGGTGCCGGACAACGTCCGGATAGTCGAGCGAATCCCGTTGCACGCGCTGTTGCCCAGCTGCGACCTGCTGATTTCACAGGCGGGCCCGAGTACGGCACTGACGGCGGTGTCCTGCGGAACCCCCCAGCTGATGATCCCCCAGCTGCCGGACCAGCGGCTCATCTCGAGCCTGGTGTCGGCAGCGGGTGCGGGCATCAAGCTGGACCTCCCGGAGGCGGACCCGGAGACGATCCAAAGGGCGGCGGCCGAGATCCTCGACAACGCGGCCTACGGCAAAGCGGCGGCCGGGCTGGCCCAGGAGAGCCGGGAGCAGCCGAGCCCCGCCGAGGTGGTCGAGGGCCTCGTGGCCCTGGCCAGCTGAGCCCGCCCGCAGCTCAGCCAGCGGGCGAGCCGCGAACCGCCAGCCGGTCCGCGGCTCGCCGCAAAACCGCCAGCCGAACCACGGAGCGCTGCAATCCCGCCAGCCGAACCACGGGTCGCTGCAAACCGCCACCCGAACCACGGAGCGCTGCGATCCCGCCGGCCAAACCACGACTCACCGCAAAACCGCCGGCTGAAAATCCCCCCGGAGGGGCGGGGGAGGTCGGACCCGCCAAGCTACGGCAGAGGGCGGCTGCGGCAGTCAACCCACAGCGACAGACAACCCGCCGCGACAGAAACCCGCCCGCCCGCAGCAGCCAACCCACCACAGCAGACACCCCGCCACGGCAGACAACCCATCCGCCTAAACCTCCCACAGCAGGGAAAGGCCCTGGCAGAGAAAGGCACCAACCACCTTCACCCCAACACGGCCCGCTGAAAAGCCCGCAGCCCCAACCACCCCACCCCACCAGTCCCACCCAAAAGCACGACCAACACCACCCAAGCCGACAGATGCGGCACACCCGGCGTCAACGCAGCCCGCAGCGCCTCACTCAGATAAACCACCGGATTCGCCAGCACAGCAACCTGCAACCACCGCACCGAACCCAACGCCGCCCACGGGTAGTAAACACAACCGAGCATCATCAACGGAATCATGATGATGCTGAACAGCACGTTCACCTGCGCAGGTTCCACCACCGACCCGAGCAGCAGACCCAGAGCAGCGGAGAACACCGAGCCGAGCAGCAGCATCAGCACCAGCAGCGGCCAGTCCGAATAGGACAGCGCCGGAGCCTGCCCCGGCGCGTGCAGGAACGTCACGATCGGCAGCACCAGCACCGCCGCGAACAGCGACTGCACCGCGCCGCTGACCACCCGCTCCACCCCCACCGCCCACACCGGAACCGGGGTCAGCAACCGGTCCTGGATGGACTTCGGGTAGGACAGTTCCGTGATCAGCGGCACGGTCACGCCGAGCAGGCCGGCGAACAGCATCGAGTTGGCGAGGATGCCCGGCGCCAGCACCGTGCCCGACGTCCCGCCGATCCCGCCCGAAATCGAGGGCAGCACGTAGGAGAACACGAACACCGTCAGCAACGGCTGGACC
This sequence comes from Amycolatopsis sp. lyj-23, assembly GCF_046549135.1. Taxonomy (NCBI): domain Bacteria; kingdom Bacillati; phylum Actinomycetota; class Actinomycetes; order Pseudonocardiales; family Pseudonocardiaceae; genus Amycolatopsis; species Amycolatopsis sp. lyj-23. The sequence continues at coordinate 184,081 of NZ_JAJPWN010000001.1, forward strand.
AGGACCCGGCCGAGCAGGCCGCCGAGCTGCTTGCGGAACACGACGTGGACGTCCCGGGCCAGGAAGGCGAAGAACACCCGGGCCGGGGACACCGCCGGCGTGCTGATCGTGGTCATGCCCGGTACGCCCTTCCGGTCAGGCTGAGAAACGCGCTTTCGAGACTGGGGCGGGCCGTGGTCACGTCCAGCAACCGGCGGCCCGCCGCGGCACCCAGAGCGACCAGCTCCGCGATCAGCCCGTCGGTCTCCGACGTGGACACCCGGACCGAAGCGCCGTCCCGCACCACCGGCAGCGCGCCGAAGTCCAGTTCGGACACCGGGCCGTCGTAGGTCGCGGTCACCAGGGACATCCCGCCCGCGGAGGCGATCAACGACGACACTTCGTCGCACACCAGCACGCGGCCGCCGTCGATGATCGCCGCGCGGCGGCAGAACCGCTCGGCCTCCTCGATGTTGTGCGTGGTGAGCACGATCGTCTGGCCCGAGGCGTGCAGCTCGCCGAGCACGTCCCAGACGTTGACCCGGCTGTGCGGGTCGATGCCCGCGGTCGGTTCGTCGAGGAAGAGGATCTCCGGCCGCTGCACCAGCGCCCGCGCGATCATCATCCGGCGCAGCTGGCCGCCGGAGAGCTGGTAGAACATCGCGCCGCGGCGGTCGCCGAGGCCGAACTGCTCGAGCAGCTCGTCCGCGCGCCGCCGCGCCGCCGCGCGGGTGCCGCCCCAGTACCGGGCCCGGTAGCGCAGGTTCTCCTCGACGGTCAGCTCCCGGTCGACGGAGTTGGTCTGGCTCACCAGGCTGATCCGCCGTCGCACCTGGACCGGCTCGCGCTCGGCGTCGAAGCCGGCGATGCGCACGCTGCCGGCGGTGGGCCGCACCAGGGTCGTCAGCATGCCGATCGTGGTCGACTTCCCGGCGCCGTTCGGGCCGAGCAGGCCGAAGAACTCCCCCGCGCGGACGTCGAGGTCGATCCCGGCGACGGCCTCGACCGGGCCCCGTTTCGCCGGGTAGACCTTCCGCAGCCCGGTCGCCGTCACGACCGACGCCGTCCGCCCGGCCACGACGGGCCGGGCGGGGGTTCGCAGTCCCGCCATCACACGGGCTTGCGCAGCACGAGCGACTGGCTCATCACCGGGTACATCGCGGAGACGAGCACTTCCGGCAGCGACTTCACCACGTGCTCGAAGTCGAACTCCGGCGTGCCGAGCAGCTCCCGCGGGTCGCCGGTCTCCAGCTCCAGCCCGCTCGCCTCGATCAGCGCGCCGACGTCCTGGTTGATGCCCCACATGTTCTGCTCCAGCACGCCGAACGGCCGGAGGTCCAGGAAGGCGTCCACCGTCAGGACCAGCTTGCCGCCCGGCTTCAGCAGCCGGGTGCTCGCCCGCACGATGTCCGCGCCTTCGGCGAGGTCCACGTGCTCCAGGACGGACAGGCACAGCACCCGGTCGAACGACTCCGGCTCGAGGTCCGCGTCCTGCAGGCGGGCGGCGACCAGCTCGACGTCGGTGCCGAAGGTGGTGTTGAGCAGCTGGTGCTCGCGCGGCGACAGCGGCAGGTAGCCCGGGTCGGTCCAGACGTTGTAGTCCTCACGGGCCGACGGGTCGACGTTGACCACCGAGCAGCCTTCGAGCGCGGCGACGAACTGCAGGCCGCTCAGCCCGCTGCCGACGTCGAGCACCCGCATGCCCGGGGTGAACTCCGCGACGGCGAACGCCCACGGGTACTCGTGCACCCGCGTGCCGCTCGCGTACTGGAAGGCGAACGGGCCGTAGTCCGGGTTCGCCGGATCGGCCAGCGCTTCCAGCGGCCGCTGCATCGGCCGCTTGCCCTCGGCGAGCAGCCGCGCGGACCGGTGTCCGTAGGGCGCGCCCCACTTCTCGTTCCAGGCCGCGAACTCGGGGGGAAGATCCTTGCGTGCCAGCATGGTTCACCTCTCAGACGGTGGCGTGCTCGCGTGCGGCCAGACGTTCCAGCACCGGCACGATCTCGGTGGGCGCGGGCTGGGCGTTGGCCTCGTCGGCCAGCCGCCGGGCGTCGGCCCGCCAGCGGGGGTTCTCGAGCAGGTCGGTGACCAGCCCGCGGACGGTGTCGGGCCCGGCGTCCTCGGGCAGCAGCACCGCGGCCGCCCCGGTCGGCGCCAGCTGGTTCGCGACGAACGCCTGGTCGGGGAACTGCGGCACGATGAGCTGCGGGACGCCGTTGACGACCCCGGTCATCGTGGTGCCGTTGCCGCCCTGGTGGATCATCAGGTCGCAGGTCGGCAGCAGCAGGTGCAGCGGCAGCGCGTCGACCACCCGGATGCCGTCGGGGATCGGGCCCAGGTGCTCGCGGTGCGAAGGCGCGACGGTGACGACGACCTCGGCGTCGATCCCGGCGACCGCCTCCAGCATCTGCCCGGCCAGCACCAGGTTCGGGTTCACCTTCGCCAGGGTGGTGCCCCAGGTGATGCACACCCGGCGCTTCGACGGCGGCTCCAGCAGCCACTCCGGCACCTCGGCCGGCCCGTTGTAGGCGATGTAGCGCATGAGCTGCTTGGGGTAGTCCGTCGGGAGCTGGATGCTCGGCGGGCACGGGTCCACCGTGAGCGTCCCCTGTGGACTGAACTCGGTGACGCCGAAGCGCTCGGCGAGCGGGCGCAGCAGGACCGGCTCGATGTCCCGGCCGCGGTAGGCGATGTCCGGCGCCATCAGCACCCGCACGTTCGGCACCCCGACCGCCGCGGCGGCGATCGGGCCGGCGTAGGTGGTCGGGCCGTGCACGACCAGGTCCGGCTGCCAGGCGCGGGCGAACTCGACCAGGCCGTCGACCATCGTCTCGGCGATGTCGACGAACATCCGCAGCGCGCGTTCGCCCTTGGGCTTGCGCAGCTGCTTCCACAGCTCCACCGTCGCCGGCGCGTCCCGGTCGATGTGCATCGTGTCGCGCGTCAGCTGGCTGAAGTCGCAGTCTTCGCCGACTTCGACGGCGGGCTGGCCGGACATGGTGATCGCCTCGGCGAGCGCGGGCGGACCGGCGACCCGGATCTCGTGCCCCGCGTTGCGCAGCGCCCAGGCCAGCGGAACCATCGGGTAGTAGTGCGGGGGCCACGCCCACGCGGAGAACAGCACGCGCATTCGCGTACTTCCTTTCTGAGACGCCGAATGTCCTGAACCTCGCAGCCGCGCTTGGGGCACGGCTGGAGGATCGCTCACCTCCCGGCGAGCGACCGCAGGTCCGCGACGAGGTCGGCGGGGGCGGGCCGGTCCTCGTTCTCCAGCCGCGCCCGGCGCGCCGCCGCCGCGAACCCGCTGCGCTGCAGCACGTCGAACACCGCGCCGGCCACCGCCGCCGCGCTGAACTCCGCGGCCGCCAGCGCGCGGCCCGCGCCCGCGGCCTCGAGCCGCCGCGCGATCGCCAGGTGGTCCGGCAGCTGCCCGACGGCGACCTGGGGCAGCCCGGCGGCGAGCCCGGTCAGGACGCTGCCCGCGCCGCCCTGGGACACCAGCACGTCGCAGTGGGCGAGGAGCCGGTCCAGCGGCGGGTCGACGAACACCGACACGGTGGGCGGCAGGTCGCCGAGCAGCGCGCGCTGCCGCGCCGAAACCGCCAGCACGACGTTCACGTCCAGTTCGGCCACCGCGCGGGCGGTCTCCCCCGCGAGGAAGTACTCCGGCCCGAGCAGCTCCATCGTGTGCCCCCAGGTGACGCACACCCGGGGCCGCGCCACCGGGCCGAGCACCACCTCGGCCCGCTCCGGACCCGAGCACGGCAGGTAGCGGACCAGCCGCCGCGGCAGGTCGCCCGGGGCGTGCAGGCACGACGGGGTCGGGTCGATCGTGGTGCCGGCGAGCGGGTCGACCGGCCCGACCCCGAGCCGTCCCCCGATCGGTTCCAGCAGGCCGGGCAGGAACCGGGCGGCCCGCGCCACCAGGTCGGGCCCGTAGAGGTGGCGGACCGACGGGATCCCGAGCGCGGCCGCCACCAGCGGCCCGGCGAACGCCGTCGGTTCGGCGACCACGAGGTCGGGCCGCCAGGCCTGGGCGAACCGCACGGCGTCGCCCGCCATCTCCCCGGCCAGCCGCGCGAACAGCTTCAACGCCCGTGGCACCCCGTCGGCCGGCGGCGCCGGCGCGGGCCCGGCTTCGGCGGGCAGGACGAACTGCCGGAAATCCGGCAGCACGTCGACGTCGGGGCCGGCGGCGACCGCGGTCAGCCCGAGCTCGGTGATCGCCGGGCCGAGCGCGGGCTGACCGAGCACTCTGACCTCGTGCCCGGCTCCGCGCAGCGCCCACGCCAGCGGGGCGACCGGATGCAGGTGGGTGCGCCAGCCCCACATGACGAACAGCACGCGCATCGCCCTCGGCCGCCGGCCGCCAGTGCTCACACTTCCTCCAGCACGTCACGTCCGCGGCACCCTTGCGCGCGGGCGAGCCCATTGATCACGGCCACACCGGACCAAGGCGCCATCGGGCCGCACTGGATTCGCCGTCCAGCCGCCCGCTCGCGAGCCGGGGTCGAGCGGGTCTATAGCCGCCATCGCGACACTTCGGCAGCTTTCCGTCACCCGAGAGCAGGGGATACGACATGGCCGATTCAGCGAGATCGCTCCTGCTGGAGCAGGTCCGCGGCTACCACCAAGCACAGGCCCCCGGGCCGGAGAAGTTCGTCCCCGGCGAGACGCCGATCCTGTCCTCGGGCGCGGTGCTCGACGCGGACGACCGCGTGGCGCTGGTCGCGGCCGCGCTCGACCTCCGGATCGCCTCCGGCGGGATCGCGGCCAAGTTCGAGTCGTCGTTCGCCAGGACCCTCAAGCGGCGCAAGGCGCTGCTCACCAACTCGGGCTCCTCGGCGAACCTGCTGGCGATCAGCGCGCTGTGCTCGCCCCAGCTCGGCGACGCCCGGCTGCGGCCCGGCGACGAGGTGATCACCGTCGCGGCCGGGTTCCCGACCACGGTGAACCCGATCCTGCAGCACGGCCTCGTCCCGGTGTTCGTCGACATCGAACTCGGCACCTACAACACGACGGCCGAACGGGTCGAAGCCGCGTTCTCGCCGCGCACCCGCGCGATCATGATCGCGCACACCCTCGGCAACCCCTTCCCGGTCGCGGAGATCGCCGAGCTGGCCGAGCGGCACGGGTGCTACCTGATCGAGGACAACTGCGACGCCATCGGGTCGACCTACCAGGGCCGGCTGACCGGGACGTTCGGCAAGTTCGCCACCGTGTCCTTCTACCCGGCCCACCACCTGACCATGGGCGAGGGCGGCTGCCTGCTGACTTCGGACCTGAAGCTGGAGCGGCTGGCGAGGTCCCTGCGCGACTGGGGCCGCGACTGCTGGTGCGAGCCCGGCGAGGACGACCGCTGCCTGCGGCGGTTCGACTTCTCCCTGGGCACGCTGCCACCCGGCTACGACCACAAGTACGTGTTCTCGCAGCTCGGGTACAACCTCAAGAGCACGGACCTGCAGGCCGCGCTGGGGCTCAGCCAGCTGGCGAAACTGCCCGACTTCGTCGAGGCGAGGAAGCAGAACTGGCAGCAGCTGCGCGAAGGCCTCGACGGCTTGCCGGGCCTGCTGCTGCCCGAGCCGACCCCGGGCAGCGACCCGAGCTGGTTCGGGTTCGTGATCACGGTGCGCCCGGACGCGGGCTTCACCGCCGGCGAGGTGATCGCCCACCTGGAGGCCAACGCGATCCGGACCCGGCGGCTGTTCGCCGGCAACCTCACCCGGCACCCGGCCTACCTCGACCGGCCGCACCGCATCTCCGGCTCGCTGGCCAACAGCGACATCGTCACCGAGCGGACGTTCTGGATCGGCGTGTACCCGGGCATCACCCCGGAAATGATCGAGTTCGTCATCGGCACGCTCAAGGAGTTCGTCGCCACCCACTGAAGCGAGCCTCCCCTCAGCGCCTCTCGGAACTCCCCCCGGTTCCGAGAGGCGCTTCTCTTTTCATATTGTGACGACTTAAGATAGAATTGATATTCACGGCAATTGTTACCACCGCGAACACCGCGTGTGCATTTATATTCACCGCTCGTGACGCACCCGACCATCGGGATAAACCGGATCTAACGGGAAACACGGGCGAATACGCGCGAATCGCCCGGGTCATCGGGTCTTCGCTGCTCACCGCGACTTCACCGGCCGCGAGCCGGTCGCCCTGGAGCTCTCCCCACCAACGTTTGGCCCTCTCGGGGAAATCTTGACACCGCCACCACCGGCGAATACTGTCAGCCGCACGGTGCGAAAGCGCTAAATCTGGGGTGAGGGCAGCCCTTTTGCACCGAACTGGGGATAGCGGTCGGCTATTTCGGCGTGCCGTCGGATAGTCGAATCACTATCCTCCGGTTACATGTTCTTATGCCTACCGCTGGGGGAAGTCATGAGATTCAATACCCTGGGCACCTTCGAGGTGACCCACGAAGACAGGCTGCTCACACCGACCGCACCGAAGCAGCGCAGCGTCCTGGCGCTGCTGGTCCTCTGCCACGGCGGCCTGGTGCCGGTGACCTCGCTCATCGAGGAGATCTGGCCGGAGAACCCGCCGGCGAGCGCACTGACCACCTTGCAGACCTACATCTACCAGCTGCGCAAGCTGTTCTGCGCCGCCGGCAACAGCCACGACGGCGTGCTGGTGACGAAACCGCTGGGTTACCTGGCCCGGATCGCGCCGGGCAGCGTCGACGCCGACGAGTTCGAGCAGCTGGCCGGCACCGCCAAGGACGCGCTGGAGGCGGGTGACCCGCTGCGGGCCTCGCAGCTGCTCCACCGGGCGACCGCGCTGTGGCGGGGCGACGCGTTGTGCGACGTCCAGCGTGGACCGTTGCTCGACGCGCACGCCGCGAAGCTCAACGAGGCCTGGTTGCAGGCGCTGGGCATGCGGGTCGAGGCCGACCTGCAGATCGGCAGGCACCACGAGCTGGTCGGCGAGCTGCGCGGGCTGATCGCGAAGTACCCGCTGCACGAGGACCTGTACGCAAAGCTGATGCTCGCGCTGTACCGGTGCGACCGGCGCTCGCAGGCGTTGCAGGTCTACCACGAGGTCCGGCGCTGCCTCGACGACGAACTGGGCATCGACCCCTCGCCGACCCTGCAGCGGCTGCACCAGAACGTCCTCTCGGACTCCCCCTCGCTGCGCCAGACGACGCCGGTGGTGCGGGCGGGGACGGTGCCTTCGCCGCGGAACATCGTCCAGGCGCAGCTGCCCGCGGACCTGTCGGACTTCACCGGCCGGACCGCCGAGCTGGCCGAGCTGGACCGGCTCCTCACCCCCGAGGGGTCGGCCGGCCGGACGTTCGCGGTGACCGGGATGACCGGGGTGGGCAAGACGGTGCTCGCGGTGCGGGCCGCGCACGCGGCCCGGTCGCGCTTCCCGGACGGCCAGCTGTTCGCCGAGTTCGGCCCGGACACCGAGCCGGCCGACGTCCTCGGGAGCTTCCTGACCGATCTCGGGGTCCCCGCGGCGGAGGTGCCCGTGGGCGAGGCCGAGCGCGCCAAGCTGTTCCGCACCAGGACCGCCGGCGGCTGCGGGCTGATCCTGCTGGACAACGTCTCGTCGGCCGCGCAGATCCGGCCGCTCCTGCCCGGCGGCCGCTGGGTGGTGCTGGCCACCGGACGGCGGCTCACCGGCTCCCTGCCGGGGCTGGTGCCGATGCTGCTGGAGCCGATGTCGACCGACGACGGTGTCGCGCTGATGTCCAAGGTGGTCACTTCGCGGAACATCCTGCACGAGCGGGGCACGCTGGCCGCGGTGGTCCACCGCTGCGGCGGTCTCCCGGTGGCGCTGCGCGCGCTGGGCGAGCGGCTGTCGGTCAACCGGCACTGGCCGGTGACCAAGCTGGCGGCCCGCGTCATCGGCGACGACGGCCTGCGCCCGGAGCTGCAGGCCGCGGGTGTCGACCTGCACGGGCCGTTCCGGGAGGACCTCGCCGCGCTCGAGCCACGGGACCGGCAGGTGCTGACCCGGCTGTGCGAGTCCGGACTGGACTGTTTCACGGCGAAGAACGCGGTCGCGGTGGTGGACGCGAGCGAACGCGAGGCGGAGGACGCCCTCGACCGGCTGGTGGCGGCGAACATGCTGCGCGTGCGGGTCCAGGCCGACGGCCCGGAGTTCCACTACTCCCTGCCGCCGCTGTTCAAGGACTTCTGCACCGGGGCGGAACGGCCGTCGCACCTGCTCCAGGTGGTCGCCATCCCGCGCGAGGCGGAGACGGGGATCGCCGTCCCCGGCTGAGCGGCGACCGGGACCGGCGGAGTGGTTTCGTGGAGGACCGCCCCGCCGGAACCGGCGAACGGCGGGCTTGCCGCCAGGAGAAGTGCATACGGTGAACGGAACGGCCGACACGGGGTACTCCCCGGCGTGTCGGCCGTTCCCGTCTGTGTGCGGCCGGTCCGGCCACCCCGGCCGGCACCAGGTGTCGCGCATCCGAGGTTCGTTGACGGCGACCCGGCTCAAGCGCCCCAAGGCGGCCTTGGTTGCGTTGAACCAGGACTGCGGCGCGGAGCGCCTCCGTTGAGGGCGGTGGTGGGGGCATGGATGGAGCACCGAAGGCCGCCTTGGGTGCGTCTCACGCACCGAAGGCCACCTTGGGGCGCTCGGGACCCGCGACGGCGGGCAACCACTCCCCCGCCGGCACCGCCCGCCTCACCGGAGGAGGAACTCCAGCTGCGCCACCACCGCCGCTGGGGCCGGACGCGACTGGTTCTCCGCCGCGATCTCCGCCGCCCGCCGGGCGTAACCCGCGTCCGCGAGCACCCCGGCCGCAGCCGAAGCGACCGCCTCCGGGGTGAGCTCCGCCGCCGGGAGCAGGACGCCCGCGCCCGCGGCCGCCACCCGGCCGGCGTGCGTGACCTGGTCGCCCTTGAACGGGACCACCAGCTGCGGCACCGCGCAGGCCGCGGCCGTGAGCGCCGTGCCCGCGCCGCCCTGGTGCACGACCAGGGCGCAGCCGGGCAGGATCGTGTGCAGCGGCACCGATTCCAGCACCCGGACGCCGTCGGGCAGCTCGCCCAGCAGGGGCCGCTGGCCGCGGGCCACCGCGACGAGCACCTCGGCCCCGCAGCGCAGCAGCCCGGCCAGCGCCACCCGGACCGGGTCCAGGTTGCCCGTGGTGCCCCCGAACGACGCGCCCCAGGTCAGGCAGACGCGGGGACGGCCCGCCGGGGCGGCCACTCGGGGGACCACGGCCGAGCCGTTGTAGGGGATGGTGCGCAACGGCCACGTCGAACCCGGGGTTTCCACCTGCAGGGCCGCCGGGCACGGATCGATCGTCACCGTGCCGGACGGATCCGGCTCGCCGAGGCCCCAGTCGGCCCACAGCGGCGCCAGCAGGGGCCACTCCCCCGCGCGCTGGGCGTAGGTGTGGTCGACCCCGTAGAGCACCCGCGCCGACGGGATGCCCGCCACCGCGGCCGCGACCGGGCCGGCGTACTCGCGCGGGTCGAACAGGACGGCGTCCGCCCAGTCGCGGGCGACCGCCACGAGCGCGCCGGCCCAGCCCTCGGCGGTCAGGCGGAACATCCGCATCGTCCGCTCGGTGCGGTCGCCCGCGCGGGGGTCGAACCCCTGCCAGGCCACCGTTCCGTCCACGTCCTCGCCCAGCGGCAGCACCGGGAGCCCGGTGCGGCGCGCCGCGTCGGCGAACGACGGCGCCGCCGCCACCCGCACCTCGTGCCCGGCGGCCCGCAGCCCCCAGGCGAGCGGCACCACCGGGTAGAGGTGGGAGACGGCGGGGTAGCTGGTCACCAGGATTCGCATGGGACACTCCGGGGAAGAAGGACGTGGCCGGTCAGGACGCGCCGAGGACCTCGACCGCGCCGGTCGTCCCGTCCACGGTGACCAGCTGGCCGTCGCGCAGGACCTCGGTCGCGTTGCCGGTCGCCACCACGGCCGGGATGCCGTGCTCGCGCGCGAGGATCGACGGGTGCGAGAGCAGCCCGCCGGTGTCGGTGATGAGGGCGCCGATGCCGCCGAACAGCACCGACCACTGCGGCGTCGTCTCCGGGCAGACCAGCACGTCGCCGGGGCGCAGCTTCGCGAACTCGCGCTCGCTGATCACCACCCGCACGACGCCGGTGTACCGGCCCGCCGACGCCGCCGTCCCGCGCAGCAGCCGGTCGCCCGCCGCCGCCCGGTGCCCGGCGCCCAGCTCGGACACCGAGTCGATCCACAACATCGGCTCCAGCACCGCGCGGTCGGCCGGGGCCAGTTCGGCCAGCACGGCCTCCCGGTCGGGCCCGCTCTGGTACTCGCCGTAGGTCTGCGGGCCGAGGTGGGCCTGCGACCACGCCTGCTGCCCGGCGCGCAGCGACACCAGATCCTGCTGCGGCGCACCGGAAGCGAAGGCGGCGCGTGCTTCGTCCAAAGTGAGCAGGAAGATGTCGTCGACGTCGGCCAGCTGTCCGCCCGCGACCAGCCGGGCCGCCACTTCCCGCAGCGCGTACCGGACCTGCGCCCAGGCGACGTGCGCCTCGAACCCGGTGTCGTCGCGCAGCGGGAACGCGCGTTGCGCGCGGGCCAGCGCGCGTCCGAACCGCGCGAGCTCCGCTCCGGACAGCCGGGCGCGGGCCGCCACGACGGTCACCTCGCGCTCGGCGACGGCCGCCGCCGCGGCGGCCTCCGGATCGGTGCCCGCGTCCAGCCGGTCCCGGATCAGGCTCAGCACCAGCCGCGGCTGTTCCGCCAGCGACGGCTCGGCGAGGTCCGCGCCGAGACAGCGCTGGCCGTACTCGACGAGGTAGGCGTCGAACGCTTCGGCGAATTCGCCGGACGGCTCCTCGAGCACGCCGGGGTCGCCTTCGGCGAGGCGCGCCAGGCGGGTCAGCTCCCGCGCGGGCTCGGCCGCCCGGCCGGGGAGCCCGGTCAGCATCGGCAGGATCTCCGCGGCGCCCCAGCCGAGCAGGTCACGGCAGACGACGCCGAGCTCGCCCCAGACCATGCTGGACACGCCGCCGACGAGGAAGTGCAGCCGCTGGGCCTCGTAGGCCAGCTCGACCCGCCGGTCCAGTTCCGCGATCAGCTCCGGCCCCGGCAGCTCGCCGAGGACCACCGACCGGACTCCGGTCAGGGCGGCGCGCAGTCCCGGGAGCCACTCGGCGTACCACCGGTCGACGATCTCGCCGTGCTTGTCGGCCCGGCCGGCCGCGACCACCTCCGCCGCCCGCTCGCGCACCGCGTCCACCGAGGCCAGCGGCACGATCCGCACGTAGGACCAGCCGCCGAGGTTGCGCACCTCGACCCGCTCGCCGAACGCGTAGGTGAACAGGTTCGAGCTGGTCCGGTTGACCGCCCGGATCAAGGTCGAGGTGTTCATGGGTGACAGCGGCTTGAGCGTGTACCCGCCGCGGAGCCAGAACCCCGGCGGCACCTCGAACTCGATCGCGACCGGCGCCGGCCCCGCGGCGGGCAGCGCCGTGATCGGGCGCGCCTGCAGCAGGACGACGTCGTCGCCGGCCCACGCCCATTCGATGTCCTGCGGCGAGCCGGCGTCGGCCTCGACGCGGCGCGCCAGGTCCGCGACGCGGCCGGCCTGCTCCGCGGTCAGCACCCCGTGCGGCCCGCGGACCAGCGCGGGCGTGTCCGTGACGGCCCATTCGTCCGGCACGGCCCGGCCGGAGACCAGCTGGTCGCCGAGCCCCGGCACGGCGTCGACGCGGACCGTGCCGCGCGCGCCGGTGACCGGGTCGGCGGTGAACGCCACCCCGGCGGCGACGGCCGCGACCAGCGGCTGGACCAGCACGGCCAGCCCCGGCCGGTCCGCGCGGCCGCGGTATTCGCGCAGCCGGGCGGTGTCGGCCGACTCCCAGCAGGTGCGCACGGCCGCGACGAGCTCGTCGAACCCGGACACACCGAGTACGGTCTCGTACTGCCCGGCGTGGGACTGCTCGTCCCCGTCCTCGGCAACGCCCGAGGACCGCACGGCCAGCGGCACGTCGCCGAAGTGCCCGGCCACCGACTGCAGCGCGGCGAGCACCTCGGCCGAGAACTCGCCCGCCTCGAACGCGGCGACGGTGAGCACCAGCCCCGGCGGCACCGGGAAACCGGCCTGCCGCAGCTGCGCCAGCCGGGCGGCCTTCCGCCCGGCTTCGGCCACTTCGAGGGCGGGCTCGTCCAGTGAGCGGAGGAGGGCGGGCTGGGTGAGCGCGGGCTGGGTGAGCGTCACGCGGGACCTCCCGGGGTGTCGATGAGGATCGCGGCGACCGGCTCGCCGTCGCGCCGACCGGCGGGATCCGGGTCGGCGGCGAGGTCTGCGGTGTCGGTGCGGGCCTCGGCCGCCCGGCCGGTCACCGCGCCCGCGGCATTCACCACGTCGGCAGCGGAGTCCGCGTCGGCGCGAACCGCCGAACCCCGGCCGACGCCGGTCACCTCGTCCGCGAGATCGATGAGGATCGCGGCGTCCGCGTCGCCCGCTCCGGCCGCGACCACCGCCTCGTACGCCAGTGCGGCCGCGGTCAGCACCGGTGTCCCGACACCCGCTTCGGCCGCCGCGGTGGTGCCCAGCTTCAGGTCCTTGGCCATCAGGGCGGAGCGGAACGCAGCCGGCTCGTAGCGGCGCGAGCGCATCAGCTCCGCCCGGAACGACAGGACCTTCGAGCTGAAGCCGCTCGCGCCGATCGCCGCCAGCAGGCGGTCGCGGTCGAGGCCGGCCGCCACGCCGTAGTTGACCGCCTCGGCCAGCGCCGCGACCTGGCCGCCCAGCAGGAGGTTGAACACCAGTTTCGTGGTGGCCGCGTTGCCCGCCGGGCCGAGGTAGGACACCTCGCGGCCGATCGCCGACAGCACGTCGTCCGCCGACTCGACGCCCGGGCGGGCGCCGGCGGCGAGGACCCGGAGCTCCCCGGCCGCGGCCTGCGCCGGGTTGCCCAGCACGCACGCCTCGATCCGGGTCACGCCGGCGGCCGCGAGCCGGGCGGTCAGCGCCCGGGAGTACCCGGCCGACACCGTCGAGGTGTCCACGATGAGCAGCCCGGGCCGGATCGCGGGCCCGGCCGCGGCCAGCACCGCGTCCACCGCCGGCTCGTCGGCGAGGCTGAGCAGCACGCGGTCGGCGCCCGCCACCGCGGCCTCGGCCGAAGCGGCGAGCTCGGCGCCGCGGTCGAGCAGCGGGGCCGCCTTGGCGGCCGTGCGGTTGTGCACCAGCACCAGGTAACCGTGGCCGAGCAGGCTCGCCGCCATGCCCGAGCCCATCACGCCGAGGCCGAGCACGGCGATCGTCTTGGTGTCCATGGCCTCAGCTCGCGGCGAACGCGGCCGGCGGTACCGAGATCTGCGAGATGCACCGCATCACGCTCTTGGCGAAGTGCTGCCGGAAGCCTTCGGGCGTCTCGGTGTTGCGCTCCGAAGCGAGGTACGGCTTCAGCTGCTCCTCGACCAGGTGCACTCCCTCCTGGCGGGCCATGTGCCTGCCGATCTGGGAGAAGTCGCCTTCGTAGTGGATGAACCGGACCAGCTGCGCGTCGCGGATGAACACCGCGGTGCCGAGGAGCCTGCCGACCTCGGCGCCGCTCTCGTCGCGCATGATCGGCGAATCGGCCCGCTTGAAGTTCGCGAAGATCTCCGCGATCTCGTCTTCGAAGCCGGGCTTGATGTCGTAGGTGATGGCCGCGTAGGGCATGGCAAAGCCTCCTGGTTCACATTCCGCCGTCGACGGCCAGCAGCGCGCCGGTGACGTAGGCCGACAGGTCACTGGCGAGGAACAGCACCGCGCCGGCGACCTCTTCCGGGGTGCCGAGCCGGCCCAGCGCGGTCATCCGCTTGACCCGCTCGGCGACCGGCGGCGGGAGCTCGTCGCCGGTGTCGATCACGCCCGGCGCGATCGTGTTGACCCTGATCCCGCCGAACTCCTTGCACAGCGACCGGGTCAGGCCGACCACGCCCGCTTTCGCCGCGGTGTAGTGCGCCGTGCCCGCCATCCCGCGGAACGCCGCCGAGGCACCCACGTTGATCACGCTGGCGCCTTCGGCCAGCAGGGGCACGCACGCCTGGGTGACCAGGAACATCGACGTCAGGTCGGTGTCGATCAGCCGGGTCCACTCGGCGAGGTCCAGCCCGGCCAGCGGGGTGTGCCCGTGCACGCCCGCGTTGTTCACCAGCACGTCCAGCCCGCCCAGCTGCTCCCGGCAGGTTTCCGCGACGCGCGCGACCTCCGCCGCGACGGTCACGTCGGCGCGCACGACGCTGCCGCCGAGCTCGGCGAGCTCCCGCCGCAGCGACTCCGCGGCGGCGGTGTCTTCCCGGTGCACGGCGACCACGGTCGCGCCGGCCGACGCCAGCCCGAGCGTCACGGCCCGGCCGATCCCGCGGGTGCCGCCCGTGACGAGCGCCCGCTTGCCCTTCAACCCCAGTTCCACGCATTGCCTCCTATCCGGCCGCGACCACGGCGATCGCGTTGACCAGCAGCGCGGCGATCGCGAGACCGGTCCGCAGCAGGTTCCAGTTGCGCCACCGCGGGCGCGGGTCGTCCCAAGTGGACGGGACGGTTTCGAGCGTCTTGACCGACCGGTTGATCGGCACGTTGGCCAGGTGCGACACCGCGGACACGCCGAGCAGCAGCACCACGGCCAGTCCGAAAAGGACTGAGGCGCTGGTGATCGCCAGCACGGCGTCGGCCACCGCGGTCCCCAGCACGGTCAGCGGCATCACCGGGTCGTAGTTCTTCCCGATGAGCCGGTGGGCGGCCACGTACTGCTCGGGCTCCATGCCCCGGAACGCGGGCACCACGCTGAGCGCCACGCAGAACAGCACGCCGGCCGCGATCCCGCTGCCCGCCAGCACGAGCACCTCGAGCACGGCATCCACAATGGCCTCCACAACGGACTCCTAATAGCTGGCCACAACCTGGTAGAGACCGAACGCGCTGCCCCGTGAGGCGTCCTGGTAGGGCCGCAGCGGCGAAGTCGTGCCGCGGTGGCTCGGTCCGGTCTCCCACTCCCGGAAGGCGTCCAGGTCGGCCCACTCGCTCATCACGACGAACGAGCGGGCCTCGCCCAGCGACTGCATCAGCTCGTTGCCGAGCAGGCCCGGCGTGCCGGACAGCTCCGTGCTGATGCGGTGGTAGGCCTCGGTGACGCCGCCGGCGTCACCCTCCGGCGCCGACGCGTAGATCAGCACCCGGACCCGGCTCACGCCCGGGCCCCGGCGCCGGCCCCGGTCAGGTTGTGCACCACCCGCATCGTCTGCATGGAGCCCTTGCTGCGGTACGGGTGCAGCTTGCCGCGGTGCACCAGGTGCTCCTCGCTGCGCTCGTACTCGCGGAACAGCTCCTCGTTGACCCAGTCGCTGACGATGTAGTAGACGCCCTCCTCCTCGTCGCCGCGGGAGAGCCACTGGCCGAGGTTGGCGCGCTGGCCGGTGATCGTGCCGGCGCTTTCGTACCAGACCTTCTCGAACTCCTCGCCCTTGCCGGGCAGGACCTCCATCCGCAGCATGACGCGGAAGACCTCGGTGTCGGCCATCGTGTTCCCTTTCAGATTCCGCCGTCGACGTGGACGGTCTCGCCGGTGATGTAGGACGACAGGTCGCTGGCCAGGAACAGCACCGCGTTGGCGATCTCCGCCGGGCTGCCCAGCCTGCCGATCGCCGTGAGCTGGTGGTAACGCTGCCTGACTTCGTCCGGCAGCGGGCGTTCCGGCGTCTCGATCACGCCGGGCGCCACCACGTTGACCCGGATCCGGCGGCCGCCCAGCTCCTTGGCCAGCGACCGCGCGAGCCCGATCAGCGCCGACTTCGACGCCGTGTAGTGCGCCCGCAGCGGGATCCCGACGGTCGCCACGCGGGAGCCGATCAGCACGATCGACGCGCCGTCGGAAAGCAGCGGCAGCGCCTTCGAGATCAGCAGGTAGGCCGCGGTCAGGTTCGTGTCGAGGACGCGCTTCCACTCCTCGAGCGGCAGCTCGCCGAACGGGATGTGGCTGATCGCGCCGGCGTTGCTGACCAGGACGTCCAGCCCGCCCAGCCGCGTCCGGCACTCTTCGAGGAGCGTGTCGACCTGGTCGGGCCGGGTGACGTCGGCGAGCACGACGTGGTGTTCCCCGCCGATCTCCTTGAGCTCGCGGGACATCTTGGCGGCGGCTTCGGCGTCCGACCGCCCGCAGGTGACGAGGCCGGCGCCCGCCCCGGCGAACGCGTGGGACAGGCCGCGGCCGATCCCGCCGGTCCCGCCGGTGACCAGCACCCGTTTGCCGTCGAGCCTGATGCTCATGTCTCTCCTTCGCAGTGTCAGTACAGGACGGCGATGCCGTCGGCGAGCAGCGCGGCCGCCATCAGGACCGTGCGGGCGGTGTTCCACGCCTTCCAGCGCGCCCGCGGGTCCCGGCTGGGCCAGTCCGGCGGTTCGTCCGCCGGGTCGAGCTTCAGCACGAACCGGTTGATCGGCACGGCCTTGGCGACCGACACCGCGATCACCGACGCGACGAGCACCGCGGCGACCACGAACCAGGCGCCCGAGGGCGCGGTGATCGCGGCGACCACGTTGGCCAGCAGCGCGACCGCGTTGATGATCGGCATCGCCGGGTCGTACCGCGGCTGCAGGTACTGCACCATCTCGACGTACCGCCGGTAGGACAGCACCTGCATCATCGGCGCGAGCCCGACGGTCGTGCAGAACATGTCGCCCGCGGCGATCCCGCCGCAGACCAGCGCGAGCAGCGCGGCGATCTGGTAGCCCATGCGCTCAGACCGGCACTTCGGCTTCGCGCGCGGCCTGTTCGAGGAGCCGCTTGATCCGCGCCTGCTGCCGGACGCTGTTGCCGTTGATCCGGGCGGCCATCGCGTGGTCGTCGAGCGGCGCACCGGGCTTCATCTCGAAGTCCTGCACCCAGCGCAGCCGCACCCCGCCGGCGACCTCGGTGTACTCCCAGAACAGCGTCATGTACTTGAACGGGCCGGTCTCGACGCGGTGCGACAGCGTGGTGCGGGCCGCCTCGTCGAGGCGCCGTTCGGACACCCACGCCCACACCTTGCCGTTCTCGTCCGGGTGCAGCGCGAGCCGGAAGGTGATCCGGTCGTCGCCGCGGTCGAGCACCGTGGCCTCGCCGTACTCGTCGAACAGCTCGGTCCACGACTCGACGTCGTTGGTCCGCTGCCAGACCAGCTCCATCGGCGCCTCGATGAACACGCTGTTGTCCGTGTGCGCGGCCATCTCAGGCGATCCCAACGGGGTTGTTGATGTAGCCCAGCAGCTGCCGCAGGGTCATCGACTCGGCGGTGACCTCCTCCGGGATTTCGCGCCCGGAACGCTGCTGCAGCCGCGCCGCGATTTCGAGCACCGCGAGCGAGTCGTAGCCGAGGTCGGCCAGCTCGACGTCCAGGATGTCGCCGTCCAGGTCGACGGACTCGTCGGTCCCGCACGTGCGCAGGACCTGTTTCAGATCTTCGAACGTGAGCACGTTCTCCTCCTTCGTGGTCGGGGTTTCAGCGGGTGAGCACGAGCGCCGAGTTGAACCCGCCGAAGCCGCGGGCCAGCACCAGCGCGGTCCGCACCCGCGCGGGCCGGGGCTCGGTGACCAGGTCGAGCTCGTAGGCGGGTTCGGTGACGCCGATGGTCGGCGGCAGGACGCCGTCGCGCATGGCCAGCAGCGCGCAGGCGACGTCGAGGGGCGCGCCGCCGGCGGCCAGCCGCCCGGTCATCGTCTTCGGCACCGTGACCGGCACCCCGCGGGCGCCGAACACCCCGGCCAGTGCCGCGGCTTCCTCGGCGTCGCGTGCTCGCGTCCCCGCGCCGTCGGCGAACACGACGTCCACATCGGACGGCCGCAGGCCCGCGTCCGCCAGCGCGCCGGTGATCGCCCGCAGCAGCCCGCCGGGGCGGCCGGAGCCCGGCCGGGGGTCGAACGTCGCCGCGTACCCCGCGACCCGTCCGTACCCTTCGGACACCCCGCGGGCGCGGGCGGAGCTTTCGTCCTCCAGCACCAGGATCGCGCCGCCCTCGCCCGGCACGTGGCCGGAGGCCCGCACGTCGAACGGCAGGTACTCGCCGCTCGTGAGCTGCCCGGCGGCGCCCTGGCACACCAGCGCGTACGGCGACAGCGCCGCCTCGGTGCCGCCGGTGACCACGGCCTTGGTGCCGGTGCGCAGTACCCGCCGGCTCTGCGCGAGCGCGTCCAGGCCGCCCGCCTGCTCGGCGACGACGACGCCGTTGGGGCCGCGCATCCCGTGCCGGATGGACAGCTGGCCGGTGGTCGCCGCGTAGAACCACGCGATCGACTGGTACACCGACACGTATTCCGGTCCGCTGCTCCACAGCCGCTCGATCTCGCGCTGGCCGAACTCGTTGCCGCCGGACGAACTGGCGGTGATCACGGCGAGGTCGTAGTCGTCGAAGTCCCGTTCGCCCGCGGCGCCGATGCCCGCGTTGCGCAGGGCCTCCTCGGTCGCGATCATGGCGAGCCGGGTCCAGCGGTCGGTCTGCACGGTGACCCGGTTCGGCAGGGCGTCCGCCTCGTCGGGTACCGCGCCGACGTGGGAGACCGGGTAGCCCGTGGCGTCGAACCGGGTCACCGGCGCGAGCCCGCTGCGCCCGGCCAGCACGTTCGCCCAGAAGTCCTCGACGCCGACGCCGTTGGGTGCGACCACCCCGATGCCGGTGATCACGGCGGTGGCCGTCGTCACAGTCGCCGTCGTCACACCGGCTCCCGGGTCAGGACGACGGCCGTCTGGAACCCGCCGAAGCCACTGCCGACGGAGAGCACGGTGTCCAGCCCGGTCTCCCGGGCGACGTTCGGCACGTAGTCGAGGTCGCACTCGGGGTCGCGTTCGTGCAGGTTCGCCGTCGGCGGTACGACCTGGTGCTCCAGCGCCAGCGCGCAGGCCGCGACCTCCAGCGAGCCGATCGCGCCGAGCGAGTGCCCGATCATCGACTTGATCGAGCTGACCGGCACGCGGTAGGCGTGCGCGCCGAGGCTGCGTTTGACCGCGGCGGTCTCGTGGCGGTCGTTCTGCTTGGTGCCCGAACCGTGGGCGTTGACGTACCCGACGCGGTCGCCGGGCAGCCCGGCCCGGCGAAGCGCGACCTCGATGGCCTCGGCCAGCTCGCGGCCGTCGGGTTTCAGCCCCGTCATGTGGTAGGCGTTCGCCCTGGTCGCGAAGCCGGAGACCGCGCAGTAGACGTGCGCGCCGCGCCGCCGGGCGCTTTCGGCTTCCTCGACGACGAAGACGGCGGCCCCTTCGCCGAGCACGAACCCGTTGCGCGTGCGGTCGAACGGCCGGGACGCGCGCGCGGCGTCGTCGTTGTCGGGGGACGTGGCCTTGATCGCGTCGAAGCAGGCGACGGTGATCGGCGAGATCGGCGCGTCGGTGGCCCCGGCGAGCATGACGTCCGCCTCGCCGGACTCGATGAGCCCGGCGGCGTGGCCGATCGCGTCGAGCCCGGAGGTGCAGCCGGTGGAGATCGTGGCGACCGGGCCCTGTGCGCCGCAGCGCCAGGCGACTTCGGCCGCGAAACTGCTCGGGACGAGGTACTCGTAGAGCTGCGGGGCGGCCTTGGCCGGGTCGACGACCCAGTCGCGGGCCGCCGCCGAGACGGTGAGGTACTCGTTCTCCAGCCCGATGGTGGCGCCGACGGCGCTGCCGATCGTGACGCCGAGCCGGTACGGGTCGAGCGCACCCGGGTCCAGGCCGCTGTCGAGCACGGCTTCGTCCGCGCAGACCAGCGCGAACTGCGCCGCGCGGTCGAGGCGCCCGGACTCCTCGGTGGTCAGGCCGTAGAGCTCGCCCTCGAAGTCGCACTCGGCCGCGATGCGCGAGCGGAACCCCGTCGCGTCGAAGGCCGAGATCGGCCGGGTCGCGGTGCGGCCTTCGGTGAGCAACGCCCAGAAGGCCTTGGTGCCGATGCCGCCCGGGGCGACGACGCCGATGCCGGTGATGACCGCGGTCCTCGTCACGGTGCCCCCACGGCCGGCTGGGCCTCGGCCGGCGCCGGCAGCTCCTCGGTGTCGACGTGGCCGAGCTCCGGGCGCGGGGCCAGCGGGCACAGGTGGAACACCGCCTCGGCGGGCTCGCCGGTGTGGTTCTCCACCCGGTGGCGGGCGTTCTTCGGCACGACCAGGCCTTCGCCCTGACGCAGGACGTAAGCCGCGCCGTCGACGCGGGCGGTCAGCTCGCCGCGCGTGACGTAGAGGAACTCCTCGGAGTAGGGGTGGTAGTGCTCCGAGACGAACTCGCCCGGACGCAGGGTCAGCACCCCGAGGAAGCCGGTCGTGGCGCCGGCGGTCTTGGGGCCGAGGACGACCCGCAGCTCGCCGCCGCGGCGGCGGTTGGGCTCGGCGTCGGCGTAGGACGCCACCTTGAGCTGTCCCATCAGGCGGCCCGCCAGCTGTAGAAGCGGTGCGCCATCGCGTCGGCCGGACCGCGCCAGGTCTGCGGGTCGTACGGGGTGATGAACGCGTCGAGCTTGGTGTTGATGTCGGTCCACAAGGGACTCTTGCGGGCCGCGGCGAGCCCTTCGGCCAGCGGCCGTTCGGCCTCGATGAGGTGGAAGTACAAGCCCTGGTAGGAGAACAGCGACCGCGCCGTCACGCCCACCGTCGCCGGGAGCTCCCCGGCGTCGGACTCGCCGAATATCCCGGCCACCGATTCCGCCGAACCCGGATCCATGCGTGCCACGATGAGTGTGCGTTCCACCCGTGCCGCCCTTCCCTGAAGCGATGTCCCGATGTTTTTCGCGGGCAGGACGATGTTCGTCGGCCGCATTCGAGAACGGTTCGAACTCTGGTCGCAATTTTGATACGGCCGCGTTTTCCCGCGGGCAGCGCGCGGAATTCTCCCGCTCAGCCGGCCCGGGCCGGATCGCCGCTCATCGTGGCGAGCACCCGGCGCAGCCAGTCCAGCTCGGCGTGCCCGACGGCGCACAGGTAGTCCAGCTCCATCACGCGCTTGAACTCCAGGTGCGGGCCCGCGGCCGCCAGCTGGGCGGCGTACTCGGCGAGCAGGCCTTCGAGCCGGATCCGGCGCTGCCGCAGCGCCGACACCTGCAGGTCGGCGTCCAGGTTCCCGAGCAGCGACAACGCCGCGCCGAAGGCCGGGATCTCCTCCGGTGTGGTGACCAGGCGGGACAGCTGCGTCGCCATCTCCTCGCCGCCGTCGGGGGTGATGCGGTACACCGTCCGCTCCGGGCGGCGCCCCTCCCGGGTGGTCTCGACCGGCTCGATCAGCCCGTCGGCCTGCAGCCGCTCGATGGCCCGGTAGATGCTGCGCGGCAGCCCGGGGACGATGTTGTCCTTGTGCCGCTGGCGGATCAGCCGCAGCATCTCGTACGGGTGCCGGTCGCCCTCGTTGAGAAAGCACAGCACGGTCAATGCGGCGAAATCCCGGGTCCGGTTCACGGCACTTCCTTTCCGAAGTATTTCGTTCCGCACTATTTCCCCGGCCGGTTTTTCGAGCACGGGAAGGCGGACAACGGGAGGAGCGCCGATTCCGCGGGGAATCGGCGCTCCTCGGGCGGGAACTCAGCGGGCCGCGACGGCCACCGCGGGCGCGGCGGGTGCTCCGGTGGCGGGTACGGCGAGCCGGGCGGTCAGCGAGCGCCGGGCGAGCACCAGCGCGAGCCCGGAGCCGAGGCCGGCGCCCGCCAGCACGAGGTAGTAGACGGGGCGCGGGAGCACCGCGGACAGGTGCACGAGCTGGCTGCCGATGCCGGCGCCGAAGGCCGAGCACATCCAGTACAGCCCCATCGTGCGCCCGGCGAAGGTCGACGGCGCGACGTCCACCGAAGCGCTGAGGCCGACCGGCGCGAGCACCACCTCGCCGAGGGCGAGCAGCAGGTAGACCGCGATCAGCCACCAGGGTGAGACCAGGCCGCCGGCGGCGAGCCCCGACGCGGCGCTCATCAGCAGCATCGACCCCGCGGCGGCGGCCAGCCCGATGGCGATCTTCACGGGCAGCGAGATGCGCTCGCCCGCGCGGGTCCACAGCACCGCGAGCGCCGGCGCGAGCACCAGCATGAACAACGGGGTCGCGGAGGCGAACCAGCCGGCCGGGATGGTGAACCCGCCGAGCCGCCGGTCGGTCGCGTGCTCGGCGAACAGGCTGAGCAGGGAGTTGCCCTGGATGACGAACATCCAGAACAACGCGGTCGCGGCGAGCACCCAGCCGAACGCCGTCACCCGGCTGCGCTGCGGCACGCTCAGCGCGGGGCTGCGGCGCAGGACGAGAAAGTAGGCCACCGGCGCGACCAGCGAAAGCAAGCCCATCGCGATCACGACGTGCATCAGGGTGAACGTGCCCGCCAGCACGTCGGCGGCCGCGAGCACGGCGACGACGCCGGCGGAGATCCCCGCGATCAGCCCGGCCTTGCGGCGCTCGGCCGGCGAGGCCGGGTGCCCCGGTTCGCGGCCCAGGTCGCCGAAGGACCGGCTGCCCAGCACGAACTGCGCGATCCCGAAGGTCATGCCGACCCCCGCGGCGGCGAACCCGAGGTGCCAGTCGACGGTCTCCCCCAGGAACCCGGTCACCAGCGGCGCGACCAGCGCGGAGAGCTGGATGCTGACGTAGAACAGCGAGAGCGTCGACTCGCGCTGCGCGCTCTGGCCGGGTCCGTGGAACCGGCCGAGCAGCGCGAGCATGTTCGGCTTGAGCAGCCCGGTGCCCGCGGCGATCAGCCCGAGCCCGACCCACGTCGCGGCGGCGGCCGGGACGAGCATGGTGAAGTGCCCGAGCGCGATGCCCGAGCCGCCGAGCACTACGGCCCGGCGCTCGCCGAGCACCCGGTCGCCGAGCCAGCCGCCGGGCATGGCGGCCATGAAGACGAGACCGACGTACGCGCCGAAGAGCGCGGCTGCGGTTCCCATCGGCAGGCCGAGCCCGCCGCGGGCGGGTGGGGCCGCGGCGTAGAGCGCGAGGATCGCGATCATGCCGAAGAAGCTGAAGCGTTCCCACATATCCGTGAGGAACAACGTGACGAACCAGCGTGGGCGACCTAGGACCATGGCGCGGAGCATGCGGGCGTCGCTTCGAGCACGGCTGGAGAAGGACTCGCGGCCTCGCGCGCGCGGCCGGCCACGCGCGCGAGGGCCGCCGGGAGAACCGGACCCGAGTCTTTTTCGAGCGCCCGGTGGTGTTGTTCGGGCCGACGCCCCGAAAGGAGACCGATGTGAGCGGTCCGTCCACTTTGAACGACATCAACCGGCTGGGTATCGCGTTCGCCGAAGCGAAGGTCGTGCTGGCCGCCGTCGAGCTCGGCCTCTTCACCCGGCTGGCGGCCGGGCCCGCGACCCAGGAGGAGCTGTGCGCGGCGCTCGGGCTGCACCCCCGCGCGGCCCGTGACTTCCTGACCGCGTTGGCCTGCACCGGACTCGTGCACCACGAGGACGGCAAGTACACGGCGAGCCCGGCCGCCGAGACCTACCTCGACAAGACCAAGCCGACCTACGGCGGCGCGTTCCTCGAACGCGCGAACCGGATGATGTACCCGGCGTGGGAGAACCTCTCGGGGCTGCTGCGCACCGGCGAACCGCAGCTGGCCGGCCGCGAAGACCAGGCCGCCGCCTTCGAGAAGATGATGGGCAACCCCGACCACCTGCGGAACTTCCTGCGGATGATGGACGCCGTTTCCGGGCCGCTGGCGCCGGAACTGGCGTCGAAGTTCGACTGGAGCGCCCACCGCACGGTGCTCGACGTCGGCGGCGCGCGCGGCAACCTGCTCGCGCAGGTGCTCAAGGACCACCCGCACCTGACCGGAACGGTGTTCGACCTGCCCCCGATCGAGCCCATGTTCGACGAGCACATCGCCGGCTTCGGGCTGACCGACCGGGCGCGGTTCGCCGGCGGCGACGCGTTCACCACCGAGCTGCCCGCGGCCGACGTCGTCGTCACCGGCCACGTCCTGCACGACTGGGGCCCCGCCGAGCGGACCGAACTGGTGGCGCGGATGGCGCGGGCGGTGAACCCGGGCGGTGCGCTGCTGATCTACGACATGCTGCTGGAACCGGCCCCGGCCGACCCGTGGAACACGCTGATCAGCCTCAACATGCAGCTGCTCTCGCCCGGCGGGTCCGAGTACACCCTCGCCGAGTGCCAGGAGTACCTCGCCGCGGCCGGGCTGTCCGATGTGGACACCGTCCGCCTCGGCGACCACGACACCCTCGTCATCGCCCGGAAGCCCGCATGAGCTCCGCACGGGTACCCGTCCTCGTCGTCGGCGGCGGCCCGGTCGGCCTGTCCACCGCGCTGTTCCTGACCCGGCACGGCATCGCGCCGACACTGGTGGAGCGCCGCGACTCGACGTCGTGGCTGCCGCGCGCACCGGGCATCCAGGCCCGGACGCTGGAGATCTTCGCCGCGGCGGGCATCGAAAAGGAGATCCGCGCGCTCGAGATGGGTGACTCCCACCCGTACTTCGAGGGCGGCATCCTGCGCACCCCGACGCTGGCCGAGATCGGCACCGCCGAGGTCGTCGAGTCGCCGTCACTGGACGGCGCGGAGATCAGCCCGCAGCGGGTGATGGGCTGCGGCCAGGACCGTTACGAGCGCGTGCTGGCCGACCAGGCCCGTGCGGGCGGTGCCACGCTGGAGTTCGGCACCAAGCTCGTCTCCTTCACCGTCGGCGAAGACGGGGTGACCGCCGAGCTGGAGTCCGTCGCCGACGGCACGCGGCGCACGATCGAGGCCGACTACCTCGTCGCCGCCGACGGCGCGAGCAGCTTCGTCCGGCGCACGCTCGGGATCACCCAGGAGGGCCGGGGCACGGTCTTCCACGCCCTGAGCATCTACTTCCGGGCCCCGCGCCTGGAAAGCGTCATGCACGACCGCAAGTTCATCCTGGCCTACGCCACCAAGGGCCCGACGGTGATGACGCTGTCCCGGCTGCACGGGTGCGACCCGTGGGCCGGCGCCGCGCTGTACGACCCGGCCGAGGAGTCACCGGCCGACTTCACCGAAGAGCGGTGCATCCAGGTCGTGCGGGACGCGGCCGGGGTGCCCGACCTCGAGGTCGAGATCGTCGGCACCGTGCCGTGGGAGGGCGCCCAGCGGGTGGCCACCACGTTCCGGTCCGGGCGGGTGCTGCTCGCCGGGGACGCCGCGCACGTGCACCCGCCGGCGGGCGGGTTCGGCGCCAACACGGGCATCCACGACGCGCACAACCTGGCGTGGAAGCTCGCGGCGGTCCTGCGCGGCTGGGCCGGCGAACGCCTGCTCGACAGCTACGACGCCGAGCGGCGTCCACTCGGGACGGCCATGGCCGACCAGGCGCTGCTGCGCAACCGGATCCGCCACGGCCACGCCTCGGAAGCGGACCGGGCCCGGATGGTCGACGACATCATCGTCACCCTCGGCTACCGGTACGCGTCCTCGGCGATCGCGGTCGAGGACGAGAACGCCCCGGTGCTCACGCCGCGCCTGGAACTGACCGGCCAGCCCGGCACCCGGGCCCCGCACGTGTGGCTCCGCCGCGACGGCAAGCGCGTGTCGGCGGTCGAGCTGTTCTTCGGCTCGTACGTGCTGTTGGCCGGCCCCGACGGCGAGAGGTGGCACGACGCGGCCACGGTGGTCGCTACCGAGACCGCGGTGCCGTTGCGCTCGTTCCGCATCGGCCGTGAGCTGGTGGAGGACGAGGGCGCCGACTGGGCGAAGGCCTACGGGGTCGAGCCGGACGGTGCGGTGCTGGTGCGCCCGGACGGCTTCGTCGCGTGGCGCACGACGGAGGCCGGGCAGGACCCGAAGGCCACCCTGCACGCGCTGCTGGAATCCCTGGTCTGACCGTTCTCCCGAAACGCCGTCGCGCCCGCACGCCGGGTGCGGCGGCGCGGCGGGGGCACCGGGCGGCGGCGCGGCGACGCGGCGCGGCGGAGGAACCGGAGGTGGCGAGCGCCGTGCCGGAGCGACCGCGCCGAGTTGCCCACAAGCAGCCCGGTCTGTGGACAACCCGCCCTCGGCGGCCACTTCCCGGCGATTTCCGTCGGCCGCCGCCGATAAGCTGAAGCGGGGCGGCTCCCCCAGGGAGGGCGGGCCCTGCGGCCGGCGGCCTTGCGGCCGGCGGCCTTGCAGATGCCCCACCAGCTCGAACGGAAAGCCGACAGCGAGACCCGCACCCCACCCAGACCCCTCCCCCCACCCCGATCCGAAGCCCCAACACGGCCGGTGGTGCCGGGTCAAGGCACGCTTTCCCGCCTTGACGCGGCACCACCGGCCGTAGTCACAATCGGGCATCGGGGTGGTGGGCACCGACCAAGGCAATCCGACACCACCCACACCTCCAGACGAAAGCCGACCACCACGCAACCGAAACGACTGAAGCGCCTTCGCCGGGAAGACCCCGGCGAAGGCGCTTCAGCGGTGCTTCAGACCGTCACCGGTTCCCGGCAGTGCAGTGCCGCCAAGACATCACCCAAGTCCTCGGGCGTGAAGCCCGATTCCTTGCGCCAAGCCACGAACCCGTCCGGACGCACCAGCAGCGCACCAGTGGCCATGATGCCATGCCGAGCCTGCGCGATACCGTCGAGCACGAAGGACCGGAGTCCGGTGTCCACTTCGGTACCGGTGAGCAGCACGTACTCGCGGCCGTAGCGGTCGAGCGTGGACCCGCTGCCGACCGGCAAGTGCGGCGCCCGCGTGCCCGGCTGCCCGGTCAGCTCCGCGGGCTCCAGCGCCACCGGTCCGTCGCCGGGAGCGAACGGCCCCGGGTAGCGGTACCCGAACACCGCGGCGTCGTACGGCACCAGTTCGTGCCCGGCGGGCGCAGCCACCTTCGCTCCGCCCCGCGCGTTCATCAGCAGCAGCGCCTGCCCCAGGGTGAACTCCGCGACCGGACGGCGCTCGGCGTCGTAGGTGTCCAGCAGCGCCTCCCCCGCCCGGCCGCTCAGCACGTGCGCGAGCTTCCAGGCCAGGTTGTGCGCATCCTGGATGCCGGTGCCGGCGCCGAACGCGCCGGTCGGCGGCATCACGTGCGCGGCGTCGCCGACGAGGAACACCCGCCCGGCGCGGTAGGTGTCCGCGACCAGGGCGCCGACTTCGTAGCCGAGCACCCGCACGCCGTTCTCCAACTGCGGGACGAGGGACAACGGCAGGTCCGGCACGCCGGTCGCGGTCCGGATGGCGGCCACGCAGCGCTCGTCGTCGAAGACCTCGATCCGCTCGCCGCGCTCGGGGAAGTACGGGGTGTTGAACACCCAGCGCCGGTCGCCGCCGTGCGGGAACAGCACCGTGCCTTCGGCCGGCGTGGTGAGGTGGCACGACGCGACGAACCGGCCGTTCGCCGGGTCGTGGCGGCCGCGCATCGGCCCGGACAGGTCGGCGTCGAAGACCATGCTCGCGACGTGGCTCAGCCGGCCGGGACCGTGCCGTCCGATGCCGAGCAGCGACCGCACCGTGCTGCCGTTGCCGTCGGCGCCGATCACGTAGGCCGCCCGGATCGTCCGCTCGCCGTCCACTGTGGACACGGTGGCGGTGACCCCGGCGTCGTCGGGGTCGAGACCGACGAGCCGGTGCCCGAACCGCACGTCCGCGCCGAGCTCCTCGGCCCGCTCCCGCAGCACGCGCTCGAGCCGGTCCTGGTCGATCATCCCCCAGCCGGACGGGCTGACCTCGGCACCGCCACCCGCGTCGGCGGGCGGTCGCTGTTCGGTGCGGCTGAGCTCCTCGCCGGCCAGGGTGACCGCGCGCAGGAGGTACACCGAGGGCAGTTCGCTCACGTAGCCGCCGCTGTCGGTGACCGCGGACGCGAGCCCGACCTGGCGGAGCAGCTCCGCCGTCCGGGGGTTGATGCTGCGGGCCCGCGGGTGGATCAGCGTCCCGGAATGCCGCTCCACCACGGCGGTGCGCACGCCGAGCCAGGAGAGGAAGGTGGCGGCGGCGAGCCCGGTCAGCCCGCCGCCGGCCACCAGGACGTCCACAGTGGTCGGCTTCACCGCGGGGTCTCCAGCAACGCGTGCCGCAGCTGCCGGGTCAGCTGGTCGGTGACCCCGAGCGCGGCGAGGTAGTTCGGGAACGACCCGTAGTCGAGGTTGACCTGGTCGTAGGCCGCGTCGAGGTAGGCGCCCGTGGTGCCGGAGGACAGCAGGTAGTCCTGGCGGATCACGTCGTCGGGCACTCCCAGCACCTTGAGCAGGAGCACCGTCATCCAGCCGGTGCGGTGGTTGCCGCCGGTGCAGTGGTAGAGCACCGGCCGCTGGCGGGCGTCGGCGATGTGGGTCAGCGCGTCGACGAACTGGTGGCCCAGGTTCGGGTTCGACACCAGCAGCCGGTAGTTGTCCATGATCAGGTCCCCGGTGGACGGCGGGGTCTTCGGGTCCGGCGGCACCGCCTGGTCGGGGTCGCCGACCGGTTCCGCGATGTGCGTGACGCCGGCCGGCACCGGGTCCGGGCCCTCGGCGGTCGCTTCCGCGGTCGAGCGGAAGTCCACGTCCTCCCGGATTCCCAGGCCGGCGAGCTCGTCGCGGCCGGTCGCGGTGGCGGGCGTCAGCCGGGCGCTGCGGAAGATCGTGCCCCACCGGATGCGCTGCCCGTCCGCGGCGGGGTAGCCACCCAGATCACGGGCGTTCTTGACGCCGTCGAGGTCGACCAGCTTCGCGGCCACCCCCTCGCCGAGCCTCGCCCCGCCGGGCACGATGACGAAGTACCAGCGGGTCGTCGGGGCCAGGCCGGTCACGGTCGCCGCCCCGGTGGCGTCCTTCGCGACCAGCACGCCGTCCTGGGCCTTTTCGATCGGGTGGGTGGCGGCGTACACCGACGCCGAGCGGACGTCGGTCGCGGGCGACCAGCTCAGCTGGTAGCTGCCGTCGGCGGCCCGCACCGCCGTGGCACCGGCGATCGGCAGCGGCCGCGGATCGCAGGCGAACGCGGCGGTACCGCCGGTCAGGACGGCGGTGGCGGTGAAGACGGCCGTCACCACCCCACCTCGCCGCAGGGACATGCGCACCATAACGGTCTTCTTCCTCTGGATCGGATACACGTGCGGGACACGCGCGCGGCCCCAGGTTCGTCACCGCCGGTCGAACCTCGTTGGGACCCGGCTCGACGGCGCGGCCGGGAGTCCCAGCCGGGTCCCAACGAGGTTCGAGTCCGCCCGCCGAGCATGCGGGGCGAAGCTGCCACCGGAAAGACTGGAGACCGGCATGCGGATCGGGGTCGGCCTGCCCGCGATGGTTCCGGGCACCCGCGGCGCGGACCTGCTCGGCTGGGCCGTGACGGCCGAGGCGAGGGGCTTCTCGACGCTCGGGGTGCTCGACCGGATCGTCTACCCGAACCACGAGCCGCTCACCGCGCTGGCGGTCGCGGCCGGAGCGACGCGCCGGATCCGCCTGTCCACGACGGTGCTGCTCGGCGCGACCCGCACCCCGGCCGTGCTGGCCAAGCAGGCGGCGACCCTGCACGAGCTGTCCGGCGGACGGCTGGAGCTCGGGCTCGCCGCGGGCGGGCGGCGCGACGACTTCGACGTCACCGGCACGTCGTTCACCCGGCGCGGCCGGCACCTCGACGAGCTGATCACCACCTTGCGCCGGACCTGGCGCGACGGCGAGATCGGCCCCACCCCCGCGACGCCCCCGCCGGTGCTGGTCGGCGGCCACTCCGAGGCGGCGATGCGGCGGGCCGCGGCGAGCGCGGACGGGTGGATCTCCGGGAGCGGCTCGGCCGAGCCGTACGCCGACCGGCTCACCCGGCTGCGCAAGGCCTGGGCCGACGCCGGCCGCACCGACGAACCCCGGCTGGTCGCGCTGGCCTACTTCGCGCTCGGACCGGACGGGGGCACGCTGGCCCGCACCTACCTCGGCGGCTGCTACCGCGGAATGGGCCGCTACACCGAGCGGGTCATCGGCGAAACGCTCCTCACGCGGGAAGCGCTCGCCCGCACCGCCGCCGAATACGCCGACGCCGGCTGCCAAGAGCTCGTGCTCTTCCCGTGTTCGGCCGAACTCCGCCAGCTCGACCTGCTCACCGAAGCCCTGTCCGGGACAGGCCTGCTCGGCGAGGGGCTGTCTTGAGGGCGCTGGTCACCGGGGCCGGGCGCGGCATCGGGCTCGCCGTCTGCCGTCACCTCGCCGACGCCGGCTTCGAGGTCGTCGCGTCGGCGCGGCACCTCGCCGACGCCGAGGCCGCGGGAACCGGCCGGGCGGTGCGGCTCGACGTCACCGACACCGGCTCGGTGGCCGCCGCGCTCGAACAGGCCGGCCCGGTCGACGTCCTGGTGAACAACGCCGGGGTGCTCCTCGACGCCGGTGCGCCGCCCGAGTCCGTCCCGCCCGAGCTCGTCGCCGAAACCCTGGCGGTCAACGCGCTCGGCGCGCTGCGCGTGTCCCAGGCCGTGCTGCCGGGCATGTTCGACCGCGGCTGGGGCCGGATCGTCATGGTCTCGAGCGGCACCGGGGCGTTCAGCCACGGCCTGTTCACCGGCGCGCCGGCCTACGCCCTGTCCAAGACCGCGCTGAACGCCGTGACCGTGCTGCTCGCGAACTCCGCGCGCGGCCGCGGGGTGCTGGTCAACGCGGTCAACCCCGGCCGGGTCCGCACCCGCATGATGCCCGCGGCCGACGGGGACCCCGCGACCGCGGCCGCCGACATCGCCTGGGCCGCCACGTTGCCCGACGACGGGCCGACCGGCACCTTCTTCCGTTCCCGCGAACCGATCGATTGGTGAGGATCCCGATGACCGAAGCCGTGACGGCACTGCCCGCGTTCCCCTTCCGCGTGCGCACCCCCGGGGAAGCGCTCGACGAGTACGCGAAACTGCGCGCGGAAGCGGCGGTGACCCGGGTGCAGCTTCCCGGCGGCCACGAGGGCTGGCTCGTCCTGCGCCACGCCGAGGTCCGGACCGTCCTCACCGACCTGCGGTTCAGCAAGGAAGCGATGACCCGGCCGGACGCGCCGAGGCTGATCCCGGTGCACCGCGGCTCGCGGTCGCTGGTGAACCTGGACCCGCCGGACCACACCCGGTTGCGCAAGCTGGCCTCGCGCGAGTTCACCCAGCGGCGGGTCGACACGCTGCGGCCGCGGATCGAGGAGATCACGGCCGGTCTGGTCGACGCGATGCTGGCCGCCGGGACCACCGCCGACGCGGTGACCGCGCTGGCCCTGCCGCTGCCGATCACGGTGATCTGCGAACTGCTCGGCGTCGAACCCGCCGAGCAGGCGCAGTTCCGGCAGTGGGGCGACAAGGTGCTCACCGTCGGCGGACCGGGCGCGGACGCCGACGCGGCGCGCGAGGCCGCGGGCGCGCTGATGGGCTACCTCACCGGGCTGATCGAGCGCAAGCGCGCCCGGCCGGGCGAGGACCTGCTGACCCGGCTGCTGCAGGCCCAGGAGGACGGCGACTCGCTCGACGACGAGGAGCTGCGCACGCTCGCGATGACGATCCTGATCGCCGGCTACCACACGACGGTCAGCGCAGTGTCCCACCTTCTCGTGCACCTGCTGGAAGATCCGGTGCGGTACCAGTCCATCGTGGACGATCCCGCGCTGATCGGGACCGCCGTCGAAGAGGCGCTGCGCTACAGCCAGGTCGCCGGCGGGTTCGGCTCGCTGCGGATCGCGCTCGAAGACGTCGAGCTCGGCGGGGTGACGATCCGGGCGGGTGAGCCGGTGATCCCGCTGATCAACTCCGCCAACCGCGACGAATCCGCGTTCGCGGCGCCGGACGAGCTCCGGCTGGACCGCACGGACAACCCGCACCTGGCCTTCGGCGCGGGCATCCACTTCTGCCTCGGTGCCGCCCTCGCCCGGCTGGAACTGCGGGTGCTGCTGGAAACCCTGGTGGCCCGGCGGATCCCGCTCGCGCTGGGCACCCCGGTGGACGAGCTGCGGTGGCACCTCGCGACCGCGTTCCCCCGCCCGGCCGAGCTGCCGATCCGGTGGTGACCGCGCCGAGGTTCGGCGTACTGGGCTGCGCCGACATCGCCGCGCGCAAGACGGTTCCGGCGATGGCCGCCGCGGGCCTGCCGGTCACCGCGGTGGCGAGCCGGTCGGCGGCGAAGGCGGCGGCCTTCACCGCCCGGTTCGGCGGCGAGGCGGTGACCGGCTACGCGGCGCTGCTGGCGCGCCCGGACGTCGACGCGGTGTACATCCCGCTGCCGATCGCGCTGCACCAGGAATGGGCGGAGGCCGCTCTCGAAGCGGGCAAGCACGTGCTGGTGGAGAAGACGGCGACGCTCGGGACGGCCGCGGCCGCGCGGCTGGTCGAGCTCGCCACCGCGCGGGGGCTGGTGGTGATGGAGAACTTCGCGTTCCCGCACCACTCCCAGCACGCCGAGGTCGCGGAGCTGGTGACCAAGGGCGTGGTCGGCGAGCCCCGCCTGATCACCGCGGACTTCGGCATCCCGCCGACGGCGCCGTCCGGGATCAGGTACTCCGCCGCCCTCGGCGGCGGCTCGCTGCGCGAGACCGGGTGCTACCCGATCCGCGCCGCCTGGCCCTACCTGCACACCCCCGAGGTGGCCGGCGCGGTGCTCGTGCGCTCCGGCGAGGTCGACGTGTCCGGCAGCGCGCTGCTGAGCGACGGCCAGGTGGCGGCCCAGTGCTCGTTCGGGTTCGTGCACAGCTACCGGAGCACGATGTCGGTGTGGGGCAGCGAGGGCCGGCTGACGCTGGACCGGGCGTTCACCCCGCCGGCCACGGCGCGCCCGGTGCTGCGCCTGGAGTCCCAGGACGTGGTGGAAGAGCGGAGCCTCCCGGCGGACGACCAGTTCCGCAACGTCCTGCGGCACTTCGCGAGCCTGGTCGACGACCGGGCCGGACGCGCCCTCGAGTGCGAAACGCTGCTCACCCAGGCCCGGCTGCTCGACGAGGTCGTCGCGCGGGCTTCGTGAAAACCTGTCGTGGGTGGCGGACGCCCGCCACCCACGACACGGGTCAGGCAGTGGCCACGAACGACATGAAGTGCGGGTGCACGTCCAGCTCCAGCACCTCGGTGAACACCTCGTTCAGGATGGCGGTGCCTTCCGCGCTGGTCAGCAGCTGCGTCCGGTACGCGCCGGTCTTCATCCGGCCGCCCGAGGCGCGGATGACCACCGCCGTGCTGAAGAACGCCGCCGTGCGGCGGAGGTGGTTGAGCGTGCCGTAGCGCTTGCGCTCGAAGTCGTGGAAGTTGTCGCCCGTCCAGAGGTTCCCGACGAAGATCCCGCCCGGCTCCATGAACGTCTTGAGCCGCTCCAGCACTTCGCGCACGTCGCCGAGGTGGTGGATCGCGTCGACGCACATCACCAGGTCCGCGGAGCCGAGGTCGTGCTCGGCCCAGAAGTCGCCCAGCACGAGCTTGAGGTCCTCGTGCTGCACGCGGCCGCGCACGATGTCGAGGCCCTGCTGGGAGATGTCGAGCGCGGTGATGCTCTTCGCCGCGGTGCGGGTCGCCGCGAGACCGGTGAACTCGCCGGTGCCGCAGGCGAATTCGAGCACCCGCCCGGTCTCGGCGCCGTACTTCTCGAGGTACTTCCCGATGGTTTCCTTCTGGCTGAGGAAGTGCTCGCGCAGCAGCGGGTGCTGCTCCGCCGCCGCCCGGTCCCAGAACCGCGCCGCCCAGTACTTCCGGCCGTCCGGCGGCACGTTCTCGAGCAGCACCTTGCCGGAACGGGCGAGCATTTCAGCTAACATTCGGTCCCTCGCTCTGCAGTCGGGTTACTCCGGAACAGCCTGGTCAGATGGTCTCGAAAATCGTTTGGAGCTCGTTGACCCCGGCGGTGACGGCCGCGCCGGCGAGCCACGACCGCCAGGTCGCCGCCACGCCTTCCGCCAGCGACGTCCCGGGCCGCCAGCCCAGCACCCGCTCGGCCTCCCCGACGTCGAGCCAGACGTCCTGCCGGTCGAACAGCCGGCTCGGCTGGAACTCCACCCGCAGGTCGAGCGCCACGACCGAGCGCACCACGTCCAGCAGGTCCGACAGCGAGGTGCGCACGCCGGAGCCGACGTTGAGGATCAGGGGTTCCGCGGGCCCGGCGCCCCGCAGCCGCCGCATCACGTCGACGACGTCGTCGACGTAGACGTAGTCGCGGGTCGCGGTCACGTCGCCGATCAGCCGCAGCGGCCGGGAATCCAGCGCGGCGGACAGCCAGTGGGCGAGCACGCCCTGGCCGCGCCCGGTCGGCTGGCCCGGCCCGTACACATTGGACATCCGGAGGATCACCGCCGGCAGCTCACCCGCGTGGCTCAGCAGTTCCTCTTCGAGGGCGACCTTCGCCCGGCCGTAGGCGCCCGACGGCTTCAGCGGCGAGGTTTCCGCGTACGGCGGGGCGAACGCGGGGTCGTACACGGTGCCACCGGAGCTCGTCAGCACCACCGTGGGCGGGTTGTCCCGGCGGCGCAGCCGGTCGAGCAGGGTGCGGAACAGCACGTGGTCGGCCTCGGCCAGCTCCGGGTGGGTTTCCCCGAGCGCCGGGTTGATGCTGGACGCGAGGTAGAACACGGTCCCGGCCTCGGAGATCGGGGCGGCCAGCTCGCCGTCGAGCAGGAACCTCGACTGCCGGGTGAAGCACGCCGTCCGCACCCGCGCGAGGTCGAGCGTCGCCGAAAGCCGGCGTCCGATGAACCCCGCGCTCCCGATCACCACCGCCGTATCGGTAGCGCCGTCCGCGGCCACCCGACCAGACATGAGCACCACAGCCTCTCCCCACATCCGCGCCTCCGCGATCCGGACGGCCGGACGGTATGGCGCGCGGGTCCAGCCGCATTCGAGTCCGGGCCGAGCACCGCCGAAGACCGTGGGAAGCCACGAGAGGCAGGAGGCGGAATGCGAGTTCTGGTCACGGGCGGCGCCGGGTTCATCGGCCGCAACGTCGTCGAAGCGCTGGTGGCCGGCGGGCACGAGGTCCGGGTCCTGGACGCGCTGCTCCCCCACGTGCACCCGGCCGGGTCGCCACCGGAGTTCCCCGACGGCGTCGAGTTCCGGCACGGCGACCTGCGCGACGAGTCCACAGTGGTCTCGGCGCTGCGCGGCGTCGACGCGGTCTGCCACCAAGCCGCGATGGTCGGCCGGGGCAAGGAGATCCGCGACGCGGCGCGGTACGTGACGTGCAACGACCTCGCCACCGCGCGGCTCGTCACCGCGATGACCGAGCTCGGCCTCGGCAAGCTCGTGCTCGGGAGCTCGGTGGTGATCTACGGCGACAGCCGGTACGACTGCCCGGTGCACGGCCGGGTCCGGCCCGGCCGCCGTCCGAAGGAAGCCCTCGACGCGGGCCGGTTCGAGGTGACCTGCCCGGAGTGCGGCCTGACCGTCGTGGACAGTCCGGTCGAAGAGGACGACCCGCTCGATCCGCCCCGCAACGTCTACGCGGTCACCAAGCTGGCCCAGGAACACCTGGCCGGCGCGTGGGCCCGCGAGACCGGCGGCCAGGCGGTCGCCCTGCGCTACCACAACGTCTACGGGCCCGAGATGCCCCCGGGAAGCCCGTATTCCGGCGTGACGGCGGTCTTCCGCACGGCCGTGGAGCGCGCCGCGGCGGCCCGCGTCTTCGAGGACGGCAAGCCGTGCCGCGACTTCATCCACGTCCGCGACATCGCGTCGGCCAACGTGGCGGCCCTGACGGCGGCGCACCCGGGGTTCCGCGCGTTCAACGTGGCCACCGGAGACCCCCGCAGCATCGCGGAGGTGGCGGCCACCCTGGCCGCGGCGGCCGGCACACCTCCGCCGGTGATCACCGGCGAGTACCGCATCGGCGACGTGCGCCACATCGTGGCCTCGCCGAAGCGGATCAAGGCGGAGCTGGGCTGGCTGCCCTCGATCGGGTTCGCCGAAGGCATGGCGGACTTCGCCAGGGCCCCGATGCGCGCCCCCGTTGCGGTCTAGCCGCCGGGTTCGGTGACCGGCTCGGCAGGATCGGCAGGATCGGCAGGATCGGCAGGATCGGCAGGATCGGCGGCGGCGTCGGCGTCGGCGGCGGAATCGGCGGGGTCGGCGGCGGCTGTTCCGGCCCGGCTGCCCGGCCCGGCGGGTGCCCGGAAGCAAACCCGGGTCGACGAGCAGTCCGGCCAAGTCCCGGAGCGAACCGACGGCCGACCTGCGCTCGAGCCGAACCGCACGGCCCGGCGGGTGCCCGGGAGCAAACCCGGGTCGACGAGCGGTCCGCCCAAGTCGTCCCGGAGCGAACCGACGGCCGACCTGCGGCCGAGGCGGACCGCCCGACTCGAGTCGGATGTCCCCGCTGATCAAGCCGCCTACAGTGGGAGCGTGGAGCTGGAACTGCGCCACCTGCGCGCGCTCGTGGCCGTGGCCGATGCGCGGAGTCTCAGCCGGGCCGCCCGGCTCCTCCACGTCTCGCAGCCCGCCCTCTCGGGGCTGCTGCGGCGGGTCGAACAGGCCGTCGGCGGGGCACTCTTCGTCCGGTCGCCCAGCGGGTGCGTGCCCACCCGGCTCGGGGCCGACGTCGTGGCCGATGCGCGGGGCGTGCTGGCCGGCGTGTCCGCGTTGACCGAGCGGATCGGGGAACGGCGGGCGCCCGCCGGGCCGGTGCGCGTCGGCGGGTACTGCGGGTTCCTGCACCTCGCCGTGTCGCGCTGGCTGCGGGACCGGCCGTGGAGCCGCGGGGTCAGCGTGCACGAGGACCCGGACGAGTCCGCCACCCTCGCCCAGCTCGCCGCCGGCGGGCTCGACCTCGCGCTGGTCTACCTGCCGCCGCTGCCCGGCTTCGCGCTCCCCGACGGCGTCGAAACGCTGGTCGTGCACCCCCGGGAACCGGTCTTCGTCATCCTCTCCCCCGACCACCCGCTGGCCGGGACGCGCGCGGTCCCGTTCGCCGCCCTCGGCGAGCACCCGTGGGCCGACGACCCGCCGGGCACGACCCGGTGGTCGGCGTACCTGCAGCGGGAGTGCCGCCGCCGCGGCGTGGCCCTCGACCAGCCGCACCGGCCGCAGTGCCTGGCGACGCTGCTGGACCTCGTCGGCGCGGGCATGGCCGTCGCGCCCGCGCTGGCGACGCGCCGGGACCGGCCCGGGACCATCGCCGTGCGGGCCATCGAGGGCGCGCCCCTGTGGCAGGAGCTGCGCCTGTGCTACCGCCCGGGCACGCCGGTGGCGGCGCACATCGAGGAGGTCCACGCGGCCGTCGTCGCGAGCTACGCCGGCCGGCAGGGCTGCAGCGCCGCGTTCGACACCTGGTGGCACGCGGGCGGCCGCGAGCTGCTGCCGGCCGGCTGAGCTCAGACCGTGGAGGTTCGGGAGGCGCCGAGCCCGCTTCCCCGGCGCGCAGGCACCGACCACGGCCGCGCGAGTCGCGCCCTCGACCCGCCAATCCGAGCGAACACCTCACCATCGCCTACCGCCGGGCCCACGACACCTGCCACCGAGCCCCCACGCGGGCGGCCGCGAGCTGCTGCGGGCCGGCTGAACTCAGACGGTGACGCGCCAGGTGCTGTTCGGCGACGGCACCTCGAACCGCAGCGTCGAGCAGTCGTAGTCGGCCGGACGCGGGTTCGCGGTCGGCTGCAGCGGCGAGTTCGACGGCGACGCGGCGACCCACCGGCCACCGATCCGCAGCTGCAGCGAGCTCGACTCGAACACCGCGCCGCGCGCGTCCGAGCAGTAGTAGGCGTTGCCGGTGGCGGGATTGCGGGTCGCGTAGAGCTCGAAGATGTCCCAGCCTTCGTTCAGCGAGCTCTGGTCGCTGCCGCTCTGGCTGAACAGGGTGTCCCACGCGCCGGTCTTCACGTTGCGCAGCGACGCCGTCCAGCCGTTGCCCGCCGAGCTGGTCCGGACCTCCTGCACGGTGTAGGCCGGGTGCCCGTCCACCGTGCTGGTGTAGGTGGCCAGGAAGGCGCTGTCGATCGGGACGACCTTCGCCGGCGCCACCGAACGGCACCAGTCCCAGGCCCAGACCTGGGCGGCTTCGCCGAGCCCGTACGCGGTCACGACTTCGATGCACGAGTGCCCGGTGGGCTTCATCGTCGGGGCGTAGACGACGTCGTTCGTGTTGGAGAGCCGCAGGCCCGGCGTGATGCTCTGGGTCACGACCACGCCGTCGGCGCCCGAGGACAGCTGGGGTTCCGGGCCCCAGAACGTGTGCCGCTGCGCCAGGGACTCCGGGTGGCGCAGCCGGCGGAACTTTTCGGCCATCGGGCCGGCCGCCGCCTTGGCGGCGGCGCCGGTCAGGCCGGGTACGGTGCCGCCCGGTGCCGCGGACACCGGGGCGGCCACCGCGATCGTGGTCACGAAGGCACAGCAGAGAACGGCGAGCAGCTTCCGCATCGGCGCGTCTCCCTCGTCACGGGGCGGCCGGGTGCCCACCCACGGGGATCCGGATGCTAGGACGCGCTTTCCGTTGTGCGGCACCGACTTTCGGCGGGTCGGCGGCATCGCGGCCGGTCGGCGGGGGCATGACTTCCGCCGCCGCGAGGTGTTATGACGCCGTTCGGGGCACGCTCAGCCCCGGAGGAAGCCGAACACCGCCGTGCGCAGCTCTTCGGTCGCCAAGGCGCCTTGGTGGTCGCCGGGCACGTGCTGCAGCCGGGCCTCCGGGAGGCGGCCGGCCACCTCCTCGATGCCCGCCGCCACGGGATCGGCCGCACCCGCGAGGAACAGCGTCGGAACCTTCGGGACCGCGCCCGCCGGGTCGAACGGCTCCCGGCCCAGGCCTTCCACCAGCCGCAGCAGGGAGTCCGCGTCCCCGCCGCGGATCACGCCCGCGATCCCGGCCGTCAGCGGGTCCTCCGCCGCCCCGGTGCGGACCGCGACCCGCAGCGCCGCCGGGTCGACCGCGGCGAAGGGATCCATCCCGCTCAGGCCGCCGAGCACCAGCCGGCGGACCGGCAGCACCTCCTCGGCCGCCAGGCTCCACGCCAGCCGGGCGCCGAGGGAGTAACCGACGACGTCGACCTCGCCGTCGGGCACGGCGTCGGCCAGCCGGCGCAGCAAGACCCCCGTCGTGACGTCCTCGACGGCCGCGACGGCGGGCCCGTCCGGGTGGCCCGGCAGGTGCACGACGAAGGTCTCGCGGCCGGCTTCGGCGAGGGGGCCGGCCCATCGCCGCGCGGGCCAGTCGGCGGCCCCGCTGGAGGCGAAGCCGTGCAGCAGCACGACGGGCGGTCCGGCCGCGCCGGCCGGCGAAGTACGGGTGACGGGGAGAGCGTTCATTCTACGAGTGTAGACGAAAACCGCTCAATCGGTGATCCGGGCGAGCAGGCTGTCGACGTAGGAGCGATACCGGGTCACCAGCTCGCCGACCGGGTACATCAGGCTCGACACCGTGGCCCCGATGGTCACCGAAATGATCTCGTCGGCCAGCACGCCGACCGCGCGCGCGTTCGGCCGCTCGCCCTTGCCCCGCGCGGCCGCCAGACGGCGGCACAGCTCGGCCCGCCAGCCCGTCAGCAGGTCGCGGTACTGCGCCGCGAGGCCGGGGTTGGCCACGGAGTGGTCCCACAGCGCCAGCAGCACGCGCCCGGCCGCGATCCGGTCCGGGGTCAGCGGCAGGGCGCCTTCGACGAACCCCCGCAGCGCTTCGGCCGGCCCGAGCCCGGGGTCCAGGCCGGCCAGCAGCGCCTCGGTTTCCCGCAGCACGCTCTCGAAGGTCGCCGCGATGATGTCGTCCTTGCTGGCGAAGTAGTGCTTGAGCGCGCCGTTGGCGAACCCGGCGGCGGTCACGATGCTGCGCATGGTCGCCGCCTCGAAGCCGCCTTCGATGATCAGCTTCTTGGCGACGGCCACGATTTCGCGGCGTCGTTCGTCGTGGTCGATGACCTTCGGCATGGCTACCGACTCTAGGTCATGCCGGCTCGCGCAGGCTGAGCCACGTGGCGCGGCGTTCGGCCTGGCGAGCCGGGTCGGCGACGGGGGACGCGAGGCGCAGGCGCTGGGTGTACGGGTGCTCCGGCACCTCGGTCACCGCGCGGGTCGGCCCCGCTTCGACGATCTTTCCCTGGTACAGCACGCAAACGCGGTGGCAGACCCGCCGCACGACGCCGAGGTCGTGCGAGACGAACAGGTAGGACACCCCGGTTTCGCGCTGCAGGTCGACGAACAGGTCGAGGATGGCCGCCTGGGTGGTCAGGTCCAGCGCGCTGACCGGCTCGTCGCAGACCACCAGCCGGGGACGGCGCACCAGGGCCCGCGCGATCGCGACGCGCTGGCGCTGGCCACCGGAGAACTCGCTCGGGTACCGGTGCACCGCGGCGGCCGGCAGCCGCACGCGCTCGAGCATCGCGGCCACGGCCCGGCGCGCGTCGGCGCGGGACGTCCCGGCCACCACGAGCGGCTCGGCCAGCACCTCGCCGACGGTCATCGTCGGGTCCAGCGAGCCGTACGGGTCCTGGAACACGACCTGGACGTCGCCCGCCAGCCGGCGGCGGGCGGCGCCGCGCAGGTGCGTGGTGTCCCGGCCGGCGAAGGTGATCCGCCCGGAGGTGACCGCGGCGAGGCCGAGCACGGCCTTCCCGAGCGTCGACTTGCCCGAGCCGCTTTCGCCGACCAGGCCGACGCACTCCCCCGGCCCGACCGACAGCGAGATGCCGTCCAGCGCGCGGAAGGCGACCCCGCGGCGCAGCCGGTAGTCCACCACGAGGTCGTCGACCTCCAGCAGGGCGTTCATCGAGCGGCTTCCTCTCCGCGCACCCCGGCCGGGGAACACGCTTCGTCGAGTTCGTCGCGGCAGGCGGCGTCGTCCAGCGAAGCACCGATCAGCTCCGCGGTGTACGGGTCCTCCGGCCGCTGGAAGATCCGCTCGACCGGGCCCGTTTCCACGACCCGGCCGTCCTTCATGACGACGACGCGGTCGCAGATGTCGGCCACGACCCCGAAGTCGTGGGTCACGATGACCAGCGCCATCCCGTACTCGCGCTGCAGCTCGCGCAGCAGCTCGAGGACTTCCGCCTGGACCGTGACGTCGAGCGCGGTCGTCGGCTCGTCGGCGACCAGCAGCGACGGCCGCCCGGCGACGGCACCGGCGATGAGCACGCGCTGGGCCATGCCGCCGGAGATCTGGTGCGGGTAGGCCTTCAGGACCCGGTCGGGGTCCTGGATCCCGACCCGCACGAGGACGTCACGCGCCCGCTGCCGAGCCTCCGCCTTCGCCAGCCCGTGCACGCGCCGCAGCGGCTCGACGAGCTGGTGGCCGATCGGGTAGCTCGGGTCGAGGTTGGTCATCGGCTCCTGCGGCACGTACCCGATCGCCCGGCCGAGCAGGGCGGCCCGCTCCTTCGGCGACCGGTGCCCGACCTCCTCGCCGCCGACCCAGATGCCGCCGGCGACCGCGGTGCCGCCGGCCGGGAGCAGGTCGAGCACGGAGAAGATGGTCTGCGTCTTGCCCGACCCCGACTCGCCGACGATGCCCAGCACCTCGCCGGGTGCGGCGTCGAACGACACCCCGCGGACGACCTCGTTGACGCCCTCGCGGGTCGCGTAACCCACCCGCAGGTTCTCGACGCGCAGGGCACTGCCCCCGACCTCGTGCACGTGCGCCCCACTCGGCCCGCCCGGGGCACTTTCCCGTGAAAGTGCCCCGGGGGCGGCGGCCAGCTCACGGCGGACGCGGGCGCGACGGCGGGCGGTGGGCAGCTCGACCCGGACGCTGACCAGGTCCGCGAGGGTCGAGCCGATGAACGCCAGCGCGGCGATCGTGAGCCCGAGGGCGATCGAGGGCCAGAGCAGGATCAGCGGGTAGCTGAGCATGGTCTGGAAGCCGTCGTTCATCATCTGGCCCCAGCTGGGCGTGGACGCCGACCCGACGCCGAGGAACTGCAGCCCGGCCTGCAGGCCGATGGCGATCCCGGCGGTCAGCGCCGTCTGCACGATGACCGGGGCGTAGACCGCGCGCAGCATGTGCGTGCGCAGGATCCGCAAGGTCGTCACGCCGGACACGCGCGCAGCGTCGATGTAGGGCTCCCGGCAGACCGTCAGGGCCCGCGCCCGCGCGATCCGGTAGTGGCCGGGGGCCAGCAGCACACCCAGGGTGACCATCAGGACCGCGAAGTTCTGGCCGGTGCCGGCGGCGACCACCAGCAGCACGATCATCACCGGCACCGACTGCAGCGCGTCGCTGATCCAGGACGCGACCCGGTCGGTCACCCCGCCGAAGTACCCCGCGGCGACCCCGGCCGGGACGCCGAGCACCACGCAGGTCAGGCAGGTGATCAGCGCGCCGTAGAGCGTGGTCCGGGCGCCGTAGAGCAGCCGGCTGAGGACGTCGCGGCCGGCTGAGTCGCCGCCCAGCGGGTGCCCGTTGCCGGGTGTGGCGTGGGACAGCGCGAAGTCGAGGTGGTCGGGGTCGAACGGCGCCAGCCAGGGGGCGAGCACCGCGACCGCCACCACGATGGCGAACACGGCGAGGGCGGCCACCCCGAGCGGGCGGCGGAGGTAGCGCCGGCCCAGCGACACCCGCTTGACGGGCGCCGGGCCGACGGGAAGCGGGACGGCGGTCATCGCTGGCGCACCTTCGGGTTGACCCACCCGAGCACGAGGTCGAGCAGGAAGTTGACGATGACGACGAACACCACGGTCACGGCGGTCAGGCCGAGCAGCACCGGGATGTCGCCGATCTGGGACGCCGACTGCGTCAGGCTGCCGATGCCGGGCAGGTTGAACACGATCTCCACGACGATCGCGCCGCCGAGCAGCCCGACGAACAGCAACGCCAGCACGGTCAGCGCGGCCGGGGAGGCGTTGCGCAGCACGTGGGCGGTCACCCGGCGCTTCGACAGGCCGCGCGCCCGCAGCGTCCGGACGAAGTCCTGGCCCGCGACCTGCAGGAAGCTGTTGCGCAGCTGCTCGGCGATCATCACGATCGCGCCGAGGGCCAGTGCGATCGCCGGCAGCGTGATCGACTGCAGCCAGCCGCCCACCGACTCCTCCGGCGAGACGTACCCGACCGCCGGGAACCACTTGAGCCGCAGCGCGAACCAGGTCACCAGCACCAGGCTGAGCCAGAACCCGGGCAGCGCGAACAGCACCACCGACGCCAGCTTGAGCACGCGGTCGCCGAGGCCGCCCGGGCGCAGCCCGCACGCCACGCCCGCGGCGACGCCGACCACCGCGGCCAGCACGGTGGCGGCCACGACCACCGACAGCGTCACCGGCACGCGCAGCGCGATCTGGTCGCCGACCGGCTGGAAACTGCGCCACGACGTGCCGAAGTCCCCGGTGACGGCGTGGGAGGCCCAGGTCCAGAACTGGGTCAGCAGCGGCTGGTCGTAGCCGATCTTGGCGCGCAACGCCGCCTGCTGGGCGGGGGTCGCGCTGTTGCCGAGCAACCCGGCGGTCGGGTCGCCCACGGCGAGGTGCGCGAGGAAGAAGGTCCCGCTCGTGACGAGCACGAGCAGCAGGACCCCCGACGCCAGGCGCTTGAAGACGAAAGTCAGCATATCCGGCTCCCTCGGCGGCGGGCCCGTCCGCTGTGGACGGACCCGCCGCGGGACGGGCGCGTCAGCCGCGCTGGATGAACCGCAGGGTCGGGAACATCATGCCGGTGACCGGGGTGACCGTGATGCCCTTGACGCTGTAGTAGAGGTTGTCGGCCTGGTACCAGACGTCCCACCAGGCGAGGTCCACGAGCTTCGTGTTCAGCTGCTTGAGCAGGGCGGTCTGCGCCGGCCCCGGCTCGGCCTGCTCGGCCTGGTCGACGAGCGCCTTGACGTCGGGGAAGGCGTCGACCGAAGGCTTGGGGTTGTACCACTGGGCCGAGGTGACCTGGTCGGTGAGCGTGGCCATGTCGTTGCCGTCCATCGCGATGACCGCCAGGAACATCGGGTAGGTCGGCGCGTTCTTCTGGTAGTCGGCCATCGCCATGTCCTGCCACTCGACCTTGATGCCGAGCTGGCCGAACGTCTGGTTGGCGGCGGGCTGCCACGCCTGGAAGATCGGCGACATCGGCATCTTCACCGAGAAGCCGCCCGCGTACCCCGCGTCGGCCAGCAGCTGCTTGGCCTGGGCGAGGTCGGTCTTGTACTTGCCGTTCAGACCCTCGTCGTAGGTCGCGCTGCCGACCGGGAACAGCTGGTCGGTGACCGTCCCGGCGTCGTTGCCGACCGCCTTGAGGATGCCCGCGGCGTCGAAGGCGTGGCTGATCGCCTGCCGGACGCGCGGGTCGCCGAGCGCCTTGACCTGCTCGCCGGTCCGGTCGGCGAACTGCACGCCGACCCACGAGGCCGCCTTCTTGGCGACGTTCCAGCCGTTCTGCTGGGCCTTGGGCAGGTTGGCCGCGTTCGCGAACTGGACGTTGAGCTGGCCCGAGAGCATCGCGTTGAACGCCGCGGTCTGGTCGGTGATCGGGAACAGCCGCACGGTCGGGAACGGGTAGGTCGCGCTGTCCCAGTGGTTCGGCTTCTTGGTGAACACGTACTGCGACTGCGGGGTCGACTGCGCCTTGTCGTAGGTGTAGGGCCCCGAACCGGCCGGGCCGCTGGTCAGCGTGTTCGCCTGGATCGCCGCGGGCGAGGCCATCCAGCTGCGGCCGAGCCCCATGAAGTACAGCAGCGCGTCGTCGCGTTTGGACAGGTGCAGCTCGACCGCGTCGGTGCCCTTGGCGTCGATGCTCGCGACGTTGAGGTAGGCCTGCCCGGACCGGACGCCGGTCTTGAGGTGCTTCAGGTTGGCGACCGCGGCGGCGGCGTCGAACTTCTGCCCGTCGTCGAAGGTGATGCCCGGGCGCAGGTGCAGGGTCAGCGTCTTGCGGTCGGGCGTCCAGTCCCAGGAGGTGGCCAGCGCGGGCACCGGCTTGGCGTCCTTGTCCAGCGCGACCAGCGGGTCGTACACGGCCGAGAGGTACGGCCCGTCGAAGCCGATGTCGGCGTTGGCCGGGTCCCAGGACGTGACGTCCAGGAACACCCCCGCCTTCAGCTCGTCGGTGCCGCCTGCCCCGGACGCGGTGGCCCCACCGGATCCGGTGCACCCGGCCACCGCGGCGGCCACCAGCGCCACCGCCGCGGCCAACGCCGCTCTCCGTGTCCTCGTCATTGAGTCCTTCTTTCGGGTACTCCCGGGGTGCGGGTGAGACCGGGCTCACCCTCGACCGGGGTTAGTCTACGACTGTCGGCTATAAAATCAACGGGCCGCCGCCACGGCGTGGCACACTTTCGGGT
Organism: Amycolatopsis sp. lyj-23; assembly: GCF_046549135.1. Classification (NCBI taxonomy): domain Bacteria; kingdom Bacillati; phylum Actinomycetota; class Actinomycetes; order Pseudonocardiales; family Pseudonocardiaceae; genus Amycolatopsis; species Amycolatopsis sp. lyj-23. The sequence continues at coordinate 228,973 of NZ_JAJPWN010000001.1, forward strand.
CAGACCGCTTCGGCGACGAGCACGCGCGGGCTTCCCGGCAGGGCCAGGACTTCCCGCACCCGCCAGCCGGCGTCCGCCAGCCAGCCGTACACATCGGCCTCGGGGTAGACCACCGTGCCGTCGATGACGAAGTACTCCCCCGCGTGCAGCGCGTCGATGGGCCGCTGCCGCTCGTCGTCGTCGAGGAAGAAGTCGAGCAGCAGCAACGTCGCCCCGGGCGCGGCGGCGGCGCGGGCGTTCGCCACGATCGCCCGGTTCTGCTCGGCGGTGAACCGGTGGACCACGTGGTTGAGCAGGACGAGGTCGTGGTCGCCGCCGGGGGCGGCCGTTTCGGTTTCGGCCGGCTCGACGCGCACGCGGTCCTCGAACCCGGCGGACTTCACCGCACTGGTGACGCCTTCGGTGAAGTCCGGCGCGAAGACGAACCGCACCGCCAGGGCGTCGTTGGCGCGCAACGCACCGAGCGAGAACTCGGGGGAAAGGCCACCGAGGTCGAGCAGCGAGCGGTAGGGCGTGAAGTCGAACGCCCGGGCCAGCATGGCGGCGTGCAGCGCGTTGTACCGCATCACCCCGCCCATGAACGTGGCCCAGCGCCCGCCGTCCATCTGCAGGTCGCCGGGCTCACCCGAGTCCACCGCGGTGTCGAACTGCAGCCAGTGCCCGTAGCTGATTTCGTTGAGGAACTGGACGAACGGCGTCAGATCCGTGGCTCCCCGGCCGCTGAGGTACGCCTCGGCGTCGGCGGCGAGGCGGTACCGGCCGTGTTCGCGGTCGAGCAGCCCGAGCGCGTTCATCGCGTCGGCGAGGATCCGGGCCAGGCGGGGGCTGACGCCGGTGACGCCGGCGAGCTCGCCGGCCGTCCGGGGACCGTCGGCCAGCGCCGGGAACAACCCGATCCGCGACGCGGCGAACAACTGCTTGGCTCCCATGTAGCCGATCGCGATGTCGACGATGCGGTCCGGGACGGGGGCGGTCATCGGGGAACTCCTCTCGGGAGGGCGGGAAGTTTCTACGACTGTAGACATAAACCGGCGCTGTCACCAGGTCCCGTCGGCCGCAACTTCGCCGTCGAGGGAGAATTCTTCGGTGAGCGCCCGGATCCGCTCCGCACCGAGGGCGTCCGCCAGCTCGACGGCGGCGGCGTTCTCCTCGAGCTGCGCCAGCCGGGACGCCCCGACGAGCACGTTCGCCGTCGCCGGATTCGCCAGGCAGAAGGCGATGCCGAGCTGCGCCGGGGAGACGCCGAGCTCGCCGGCCGCCCGCCGCACCGCGGGCCACGCGGCGGCGATCCGCTCCCGGATCCCGCCGACATCCGCCCCGATCTTGCGGTCCGGCCGCAAATTACCGACCAGCAGGCCACCTTCGAAGATGTCCGACGCCTGCAGGGCGAGTTCCCCGGAGGCGAACAGCGGCGCGTAGTACTCGCCTTCGGCCATCGCCCGGCGCACCAGGCTGTACTTCAGCTGGGCGAAGGACGGCGGCACCAGACCACGGCGGCGCGCGACGTCGATCGCCGCGCGCACGTCGGCGAACCGCCAGTTGTTGACGCCCCAGGCGGTGAACCGGCCGGCGTCGAGCTGCTCGGCGACGTCGGCGACCACGCGTTCGACGTCGAGCTCGCCGAAGTAGTCGCCGACCACGACGAAGTCCGCGTACTCGGTCCCGACCCGCTCCAGCGCGGTGCGCAGCTGCGGCCCGAACCCGGTGCGCGGGTAGTCCCAGAGCCAGAGTTTCCCGCAGTAGAGCCACTCTTCGCGGGCCAGCCCCGCCTCGCGCACCGCCTCGCCGAAGATCAGGTCGGTGCGCGCGTTCTCGGCGTGCGGACCCATGTCGTAGTGGGCGACGTCGAAGAACGCGCAGCCGAGCTCGGCCGCACGGGCGATCATGGTCACCGCCTCGCCGAACTCCACCCGGTCCCAGGTGTTCCACGAGCCCAGCGACAGGACCGGGACCGCACGGTCACCGAGTTGTCGTCGTCGCACTGTTTCCTCCTGCGTGCCGATGGCTTATTTTCTACGGTTGTATACTATAAAGTCCGCTGCGCGAAAGGAATCGCTGATGAGCACTCCCCGTACCGTGCTGGTGACCGGAGGGGCGGGCGGGATCGGCCGCGCCATCGCCGCGGCGTTCCGCGACGAGGGCGACGACGTCGTGCTGGCCGACGTCCGCGGCGCGGGCGAGGCGGCCGCGGAACTGGGCGTGCGGGGCGTCGACGCCGACATCACCGACGAGGACTCCATCGCCCGGGCGCTGGAGTCGGCCGGTCCCGTCGACGTCCTGGTGAACAACGCCGGCCTGCTCAGCGTGCACGGCACGCTGCTGGACCTGCCCGGCGACGCCATGCTCGGCATCCTCCGCACGAACGTCCACGGCACCTTCCTGGTGACCCAGCAGGTGGCGCGGCAGATGGTCGCCGGCGGACGGCCCGGGGCGATCGTCAACCTGTCCTCGATCGGCGGCCGCCAGCCGACCCCGGGCATGGGCGGCTACGAAAGCAGCAAGGCGGCCGTGGACGCCCTGACCCGCTGGGCGGCGATCGAGCTGGCCGGGCACGGCATCCGCGTCAACGCGGTCGCCCCGGGGCCGGTGCTGACGCCGATGCTGGCGGCGGGCCTGCCGGAGGGCTCACCGGCCCGCGAAGCCTGGCTGAGCCGGATCCCGTTGCGGCGCATGGCTTCGGTCGAAGACGTGGCCGGGCTGGTGGTGTTCCTGGCGAGCGAGCGAGCAGCTCACATGACGGGCACGAGCGTCCCGGTCGACGGCGGCCAGCTGCTCACCTGACGGCCGACCCCGAGCGCCCCAATGTGGCCTTGGTTGCGTCAGACGCACCCAATGTGGCCTTCGGTGCGTCTGACGCACCGAAGGCCGCATTGGGGTGCATTGGCCGGGGCCTACCGCTCGTGGACCACCCGGCCGCCGAGGATCGTCAGGTCCACTTCGACGTCGGGCAGCTCCGCCGGGGTCAGGGTCAGCGGGTCCGCGGCCAGCACGCAGAGGTCGGCCACCATGCCCTCGGCCAGCGTCCCCTTCCACGCCTCGGCGCCGTCCTGACGCGCCGGGTGCACGGTGTAGCAGCGCAGCAGTTCCGCCATCCGCTCGCGCGGGTCGGCCGCCGGGCCCATCCAGGTGTCGGCCGCCGCGATCTCGCGCCGCCAGTCGGGCGCCAGGACCGGGGCGTCCGATGTCAGGCACAGCGGCACACCGGTCGCCAGCGCCGTCCGCAGGGGCCAGGCGCGCTCGGCGTGGCCCGCCCCGAGCGCCGCGTCCACCGCACCCACGGTCCGGACGGCGATGCCCGCCTGAGCGGACAGCCCGACCCCCAGCCGGGCCATCCGCGTCAGCTGCGCCGGGCTCACCAGGTCGCCGTGGATGACGTAGTGGCGCAGGTCGACGTCGTGTTCGGCGCGGGCCTGCGCCACCGCGTCCAGGACCAGGTCGACCGCGCGGTCGCCGGTCGCGTGCACGCCGACCTGCAGGCCGGCGCGGTGGGCGGCGAGGACCATGGCGGTCAGGTTGGCTTCGCGGTCGGCGTCGCTCTCGCCGTGCACCAGCAGCTGCGCCCGGCTGCCGTCGGCGTAGCAACGGTGGGTGTAGGCCGAGCGCATCGGCGGGATGCCGTCGGCGAAGATCTTCACCCCGGCGAACCGCAGCACCCGCTCGTCGGGGCTGTGCGCGTCCAGTGCGGCCAGGCCCGCGCGGTAGTCCTCGACCGTGCTCGGGCCGTCCAGCTCGCCGTAGAGCCACAACGCCGTGACGCGCGCCCGCAGCAGGCCCTCCGCCGCCAGCCCCCGGTACTCCTGCACGACCGACGTCCCGAACGCCCCGGTGCTGCCCGCGTCCTCGCCCGGGCCGAGCCCGGGCTCGGTGTAGCTGGTGATGCCGAGCCGGGCGAGCAGGTCGCCGGCCTTCAGGATCGCGGCCCGGCGTTCGGCGCCGGTGCGCAGCGGGCGCTCCGGGCCCGGGCCGGGCGCGCCGTGGTCGCCGAAGAGGGTGTCCGGCCACAGCGCGCCGAGCCAGGTGGCGTGCAGGTGGGCGTCGTTGATGCCGGGCAGCACCGCCCGGCCGCCCAGGTCCACCACCTCGGTGCGCGGGCCGGTCAGCGCGCGGACGTCGGCGTCGGTGCCCGCGCGCAGGACCCGGCCCGCCCGGACGGCCAGCGCGGTCGCGCCGCCGGGGCCGGCGAAGGTGTGGACGGCACCGCCCCGCAGGACCAGATCAGCGACAGGTGTCGGCACAGGCGCTCCCCGAAGTTCGTGTGAGGTCTCGACATTTTCGTCAACGGCCGTAGACTAACCCATCACGCGGCCGATCTCCTACGGCGGCGCCGGAAGGAGCGCGATGAGCATCCCCACCTCCACCCGCGCGGCGGTGCTGACCGGGCACGGCGAACCGCTGCGCCTGACCGAACTCCCGCTGCCGGCCGAGCTCGAGCCCGGCGCCGCGCTCGTGCGCCTCTCGTGCGCCACGCTCTGCGGCACCGACGTGGAGATCTGGTCGGGCAAGATGTCCTTCCCGGGCATGCTGCCGATGGTGCTGGGCCACGAAATGGCCGGCGAAGTCGTCGCCGTCGGCGAGTCCACCCGGGACGCGCTCGGCCGCGAAATCCCGGTAGGCGCCCGGATCGGCTGGTCGGAGTCGACGTGCGGCGAGTGCTACGGCTGCACTGTGCTGCGCCAGCCGGTCGCGTGTTCCCGGCGGGGCTACGGGTTCCTGCAGCGTTCCGACGTCCCGCCGTACGCCACGGCCGGGTTGAGCGAGTACGCCTACGTCGTCCCGAACGCGGCGAAACTGCTGCTGCCGGAAGAAGTGCCGGACACGTGGGCGGCCATGGCGGGCTGCGCGGCCAAGACGGTGCTGCGGGCCTACGGGCGCGCGGGCGGCGTGCGGCCGGGGTCGAACGTCGTCGTCCAGGGCTCCGGCGCGCTCGGCCTCTTCGCCACCGCCGTCGCGCGGATCTCCGGCGCCGGCACGGTCACCACGGTCGGCGCGCCCGCGTCCCGGCTCGCCCTCGCGGCGGAGTTCGGCGCGGACGCCACAGTGGACGTCGGCGACACCGGCTCCGAGGAGATCACCGAGCAGGTCCGGGACCTCACCGGCGGCCACGGCGGCGACCTCGTCCTCGACTTCGCCGGTGCCCCTTCGGTGGGCCGCGAAGCCGTGGCGATGGCCGCGCAGCGGGGCACGGTCGTGGTCGTCGGCAGCACCGGGCCCGCCGAAGTCCCGGTGCCGCTGGGTGCGGTGATGGGCAAGGAACTCACCGTCGTCGGTTCGCTCAACGGCGACATCGCCGACTACCACGAGGCGATCACGTTCTTCCGCACCTTCGCCGGCCGGATGCCGTGGGACAAGCTCTTCGGGACGCCGTCGGGGCTGTCCTCGGCGTCCGAGCGGATCGCCGCCATGCACCGGCTCGACGAAGTCAAAGCCGTCATCGACCCCCGTCTTCCCTGACCACTGGAGGAGGTTTCGTGTCCACCCTGCCCCGCCGCCGCGTCGGTTCGTCCGATGTGGAGGTTTCCGCGCTCTCCCTCGGTTCGTGGCACATCTACGACCGGATCCACTTCCACGACGCCGTCGCCATGGTCCGCGCCGCGGTGTCCGCGGGCGTGAACCTGTTCGACGTCGGCGTCTACGGCGGCCCCGGCATGCCGCCGACGTACACCGACGTGCTCTGGGGCGCGGTCATGCGCGCGTCCGGGATCCCGCGCGCGGAGTACCTCGTCTCGGCCAAGCTGTGGATCGAGGCGTTCGGCGACCACGGTTTCCGGCCGCAGCTGGAGAACGCCTTCCTCCGCGGCGGGTTCGACCAGGCCGACCTGGTGATCCTCGGCGACCTGCGCCGCGACGACGTCGCGCTCGAAGACCTGGTCGACGACCTCGCCGGGCTGACCCGCGCCGGGCTCATCCGGGCGTGGGGCGTCAACAACTGGTCGGCGGGCAACATCCGGCGGCTGCGTGAGATCGCCGCGGCGCGCGGGGTCGACGGGCCGCAGATCGCGCAGCTGAAGTACAGCGTCGCCCGGCGGTCCATCCCGGACGGCGAGCCGTTCGCCCGGCTGTTCGCCGACGGCTTCACCATGCAGGCGTCCGACGTGCTCGAAGGCGGCATCCTCGCCGGGCGCACCGAGCTGACCCGCGAGATCGGCCGCGACCCCGGCGGCGTCCGGGAAGCCATCAGCCGCACGGCCGCCGACTTCGTCGCGATCGCCGAGAAGCTCGGCACCAGCGCCGCGCGGCTCGCCGTCGCCTTCACCCTGACCCACCCCGCGAACGTCACCACGCTGGTCGGCACGAGCACGACGGCCCAGGTCGAGGACAACCTGGCCGCGTCGGAGCTGGTCGAGCGGATCGGCGCGGACGAGCTGCGCGCCCTGGTCGAGCCCTTCTGGGCCGACCGCGGGATCGTCGACCCGGAAGGACCGTGACCATGTCCGAGCAGATCCCCGTCCCCTTCGATCCGGCGCTGCTCCCGGTGCTGGCCCAGGTGACCCGGCCGGACGCCCCGCCCTTCACCCCGGAGACCATCCCGGAGCTGCGCCGGGCCATGGCCGCGCAGTTCCCGCCGGCCGCCGAGGTCGTCGGCGACGCGCCCGTCGACGTCGAAGAGCGGACCATCCCGGGTCCCGACGGCGCCCCCGACCTCACCGTCACCATCCTCTCGCCGCGGGAGCGGACGGGCCCGGTCCCGGCGCTCTACAACATCCACGGCGGCGGGATGATGGTCGGCTGCCGGGCCATGGACACGCCCCGGCTGCTCGCGCTGGTGCTGGAGCTGGGCGTGGTGGCGGTCAACGTCGAGTACCGGCTCGCGCCCGAGCACCCGCACCCGGCGCCGGTCGAAGACTGCTACGCCGGTCTCGTGTGGACGGTCGAGCACGCGGCCGAACTGGGCGTCGACCCCGAGCGGGTCGTGGTCATGGGCGGCAGCGCCGGGGGCGGGCTGTCCGCGGGCGTCGCGCTGCTGGCCCGCGACCGCGGCGGCCCGCACCTGGCCGGGCAGCTGCTGCTGTGCCCGATGATCGACGACACGAACACCACCGTCGCGAGCCGCCAGTACCGCGGGCTCGGCACGTGGACGACGGAGGCGAACGAGGCCGGCTGGCGCTCGCTGCTCGGCGAGGCCGCCGGCACGGACGCGGTGTCCCCGTACGCGGCCCCGGCCCGGGCCACCGACCTGTCCGGGCTGCCGCCCGCGTTCGTCGAGGTCGGCAGCGCCGAGCCGTTCCGCGACGAAGACGTCCGGTACGCGCTGCGGATCTGGGCCACCGGCGGGCCGGCCGAGCTGCACGTCTGGAGCGGCGCGTGCCACGGGTTCGACATCTATGCGCCCGCCTGGCCGGTCACCGCGGACGCGCTGGCCACGCGCAGCTCGTGGCTGCGCCGGATCCTCGGGATCGCGCGGTGAAGCCGGTCCCCTACGACCCGGAACTCGAGCCGGGCCTGGCCGCGTTCCTCGAGCTGGTCGAGCGGATCCCGCTGCGTGCGGACACGATCCTGGCGAACCGGGCCCACTTCGCCACCATCGTCCCCTCGCTGGAGCAGCAGGTCGGCGACCGGCCCGTCGACGTCGAGGAGCGCACGGTCCCCGGACCGCCGGGCGCGCCGGACATCACGCTGACGATCGTCCGGCCGCGCGGCGGCGTCACCGGAGCGCCCGCGTTCTATTCGATCCACGGTGGCGGGATGATCCTCGGCAATCGGTTCTTCGGCATCGACGGCCTGGTGGACGACGTGCTGCGGTTCGGCGCGGTCGGCGTCTCGGTGGAGTACCGGCTGGCGCCGGAGCACCCCGCACCGGCCGCGGTCGAGGACTGCTACGCCGGCCTGGTGTGGCTGGCGGAGCACGCGGCCGAGCTGGGCGTGGACCCGGCGAGGATCGTCGTGACCGGGGCCAGCGCGGGTGGCGGCCTGTCCGCCGGTGTCGCGCTCATGGCCCGCGACCGCGGCGGCCCGCACCTGCTCGGGCAGGTGCTGCTGTGCCCGATGATCGACGACCGGAACGCGACGGCGTCGGCCCGCCAGTACGACGGGATCGGCGCGTGGGACCGCCACAACAACGACACCGGCTGGGACGCCCTGCTCGGCCCGGTGCGCGGCACCGAGGAGGCGTCGCCGTACGCGGTCCCAGCCCGCGCCGCGGACGTCTCGAACCTGCCGCCGGCCTTCATCGACGTCGGCGCGGCGGAGGTGTTCCGCGACGAGGCGACCGAGTACGCGCTGCGGATCTGGGCCACCGGCGGCCAGGCCGAGCTGCACGTCTGGCACGGCGGCTACCACGCGTTCGCCGGCTTCTCCCCCGGCGCGGAGGTGTCGCGCGCCGCCGTCGCGGCCCGGCTTTCCTGGCTGCGGCGACTCCTCTCGTGAACCGGCGCCGGCTGGCGGTGGTCCTCGGGCTGCTGGAGATCTTCGGGCCGATCTCGATGGACCTCTACCTGCCCGCCCTCCCCCGCCTGGCGGCCGACCTGCACACGTCGACGAGCCTCGCCCAGGCGACGATGTCGATCTGCATGCTTGGCCTGGCGTTCGGCCAGCTGGCGGTGGGCCCGCTCAGCGACCGCTTCGGCCGCCGGCGCCCGCTGCTGGCCGGGACGGCGTTGTTCGCCGTGCTGTCGCTGGTCTGCGCGGTGGCGCCGTCGATCGAAGTGCTGCTGGTGGCCCGGCTGCTGCAGGGCCTGTGCGGCTCGGCGGGGATCGTGCTGTCCCTGGCGATCGCCCGCGACGTCGCGTCCGGGATCGAGCTGGTCCAGCTGCTGGCGCTGCTCACCACGGTCGGCGCGCTGGCCCCGATCGTCGCGCCGCTGGCGGGCGGCCAGCTGGAGGCGTGGATCGGCTGGCGGGGCATCTTCGTCGTCCTGGCCGGCATCGGGGTGACGTTGTTCCTGCTGACGCTGGTGTCCTTGCCGGAGACGCTGGCCCCGGGCGCCCGGGGCCGCCCGGCCGAGTTCGGCGTGCTGCTGCGCGACCGGCTGTTCGTCCGCTACCTGCTGGTCGGCACCTGCGGCGGCGCCGGTTTCTTCACGTACCTGACGTCGGTCAGCTTCGTCCTGCAGGACGGCTTTTCGCTGTCCGCACGGACGTTCAGCCTGTGCTTCGCGGCGAACGCGGCGATGTCGATCCTCGGCGCGCAGGTCAACCGCGCGGTGGTGCGCCGGCTGGGACCGGCCCGGATGTACCTGATCGCCACCACGGTCACGGCACTGGCCGCGGCGGCCATGCTGGCCGCGGCGCTCCTCGGCGCGGGCCTGGCGGGGGTGCTGATCCCGCTGGCGGTCATCTTGTTCACCGGCGGCGCAACCCAGCCCAACGGCTCGGCCCTGGCGATGGCCGACCACGGCACCCGCGCCGGCGCGGCCGCGGCGCTGCTGGGGATGTCGGCCTTCGCGGTCGGCCCCCTGGTCGGCCCGCTGGCGTCGCTGAGCGGCCCGAGCCCGGTATCGATGAGCATCACGATGACGGCGGCGTACGGCGCCGCGGCGCTGCTGGTGTGGACGACGATCCGCCCCCGCCGCGACGCCTTGGCCCGGTGACGACGCCATCGTCCCGCCGGAGGGTGTCCCGCAGCAGGGCACGGCGTCCGTCGTGCCCTTGCCGGGACTCGTCCGCCGTCGCCGCGTAGACGTTGCCGACCGGTCATCCCGAGCCGCGGCCGCCCGCCGAGGCCGTGGTCAGGCGGCCCGGCGCGCCACCTCGTCGCCGCGGTACGGGCCGGGCTTCGGGCGTGGCTTCCCGCCGGGGAAGGCCAGGCGCAGGATCGTGCGGTGGACCGAACCGAGCTGGCGGGACAACGGGCCGGTGTTGTACGGCAGGCCGTAGCGCCGGCAGATGTCCCGCACCTGCGGGGCGATCTCGGCGTAGCGGCTGCTGGGCATGTCCGGGTACAGGTGGTGCTCGACCTGGTAGCCGAGGTTGCCGCTGAGCAGGTGGAACAGCGGGGAGCCGGTGATGTTCGCCGCGCCGACGAGCTGGCGGACGTACCAGCCGCCGCGAGTCTCGTCGCGGACCTCCTCCTGGCTGAACGTGTAGGTCTGGTCGGGGAAGTGGCCGCAGAAGATGATCGAGTGCGCCCACACGTTGCGGATGATGTTCGCGGTGAAGTCGGCCCAGAACGTCGCGGCGAACGTACCGCCGCCTTCCTCCCGGACGGCGGCGAGCTGCGCCCGGAGCGCGCCCCGGAACCCCCGCCCGCGGACGCGGTCGGCCAGGACCCGGCGCCGCGAACGGGGTTCGGGTTGCCTCAGCCGGCCGACGGCGGTCGCGGCCAGCGCGCTCACCAGCGGCCAGCCGACGTAGTCCTTCAGGATCTGGTCGCGGGCCTTGCCCGAGATGCCCTTGATGTCGTGCCAGACGTCCTTCAGCGGCTTCTCCCCGGCGCGGATGGCCTCGATGTCCAAGTCGTGGACCGCGACGCCCCATTCGAAGAAGGCCATCAGCAGGAGGTTGTACAGCGGCTGCGCCAGGTACGCCGGGTGCCACCGCTGGTGCGGGTCGATCCGCATGATCTCGTAGCCGAGGTCTTTGTCCTTGCCGCGGATGTTGGTGTAGGTGTGGTGGACGAAGTTGTGCGAATGCTTCCACGCCGCCGCCGTCGAGGCGGTGTCCCAGTCCCAAGTGGACGAATGGATGTACGGGTCGTTCATCCAATCCCACTGGCCGTGCAGGACGTTGTGCCCGATCTCCATGTTCTCCAGGATCTTCGCGACCGCCAGGCAGCCGGTGCCGGCCGCCCAGGCCGCTTTGGACCGGGAGCCGAGCAGCAGGGCCCGGCCCGCGACCGCGATCTGCCGGTGCAGCCGGATGACGCCCTTGATGTACCGGCGGTCGCGCTCGCCGAGGTCGGCGCGGACCTGGTCGTGGATGGCGTCGAACTCGCGGGCGAGCTCGGCGAGCTGGGCCTCGCTCAGGTGGGCGAACGGGTGCGTTGTCGGGGACATGGGTTCCTTTCCGCGCTCAGAGGTCGACCGTGACCCGGCCTTCGGCGCCGTGCACGCAGGTGCGCACGATCTCGTTGTGCATCTCGCTGACGACGTTCGTGCGCAGGTCGCGGATCCGCCCTTCCCGGATCGGCAGCACGCACGTGTGGCAGACGCCCACCCGGCAGCCGAACGGCATGTCCACGCCCGCCTCCTCGCCGGCGACGAGGATCGGGGTGCCGGGCGGGCAGTCCGCGTCGACGTTGCGGTGGGTGAAGCGCACCGTCCCGCCGGCCCCTTCGGCGCCTTCTCCACCGACGATGGGCTGGAACCGTTCGTGGTGCAGCCTGCTGACGGCGCCGTGTTCCTTCCAGTGCGCCTGCAAGGCGTCGAGGAGCTCGCCGGGGCCGCAGGCGTAGGTCTCCCGCTCCTGCCAGTCCGGGCACCGGGTGTCCAGTTCAGCCGGGGTGAACCGGCCGTCCCGCCCGGTGATGCGCAGCTCCAGCCGGAAGCCTTCGTGCTGTTTCTCCAGCGCGGCCAGTTCGTCACCGAAGATGACGCCGTCCGCCTCCCGCGCGGAGTGGACGTGCACGACGTCGCGCAGTCCCGGCCCGTCCGCCAGGTGCCGGAGCATGCTCATGACCGGGGTGATGCCGCTGCCCGCCGTGACGAACAGCAGGCCGCGGCCGAGCCGGTCCGGCAGCGTGAACGACCCTTCGACCTCGCCGAGCCGGACCAGCTCCCCCGGCCGCGCGCGCTCGACGAGGTACGGCGAGACGACCCCGCCGTCGACCTTCTTCGGCGTGACCGAGATGAGCCCGTCCGCGCGGTCCGGGCTCGACGTCAGCGAGTACGCCCGCCAGTGGTGGACGCCGTCGATGACCACCCCCAGCCGCACGTACTGCCCAGGCCGGTGCCCGACCCAGTCGTAGCCCGGCCGGATCAGCACGGTGGCGGCCCCGCCGCGCTCGGGCTCGACCCGTTCGACCCGCCCGCGCAGCTCGCGGGTCGACCACAAGGGGTTGATCAGTTCGAGGTAGTCGTCCGGCTGCAGCGGGGTGAACAGCCAGCGCAGCGCGCGCAGCGCCCGGCGCCGCAGCGGCGACGCCGGGGGCCGCATCCCGGTTTCGGCCATCACCCACCACCCCGCACGAGGCGGGCGGCTGCGCCGGGCCAGTCGAGAGCGAACATGCCAATTGAGTGTACAGGCGTGCACTCAAGACGCAGCGCGAGCCGGCTTCGCGGGGTGACTCGACCGGCAGCCCGGCTCGCGCACCATACTGTGGTGCCCACGGAAAGGGGCCACGACCTGGTCCACACCGGGCGCGAACGCTCGATCGCCGAGCGCTACCTCGAGGGAGCACCACATGGAAGACAACCTGCTCCGGGAGCGGGACGCCGTACGAAGAGTGGACGACGTCACCGACGCGCTGGACCGGCTGGCCGGCACCTTCGTGGAGGAAGAGGAGCTGCTGACGGCCCTGCAGCGGGTCTGCCGGCAGGTCATCCACGCGGTGCCGGACGCGGAAATCGCGAGCATCACGCTGCTGCGCGACGGGACCCCCTACACGGCGACAGCGACCGATGACAGCGCGCACCAGGTTGACCACGCACAGTACGAGGCCGGCCGGGGGCCCTGCCTGGAGGCCGCCCGGACCGGCGAACTCCAGCGCGTCAGGGCGACCGAGGTGGCACACCGGTGGCCCGAGTTCGCCGCGGCCGCGGCTGAGTGCTCGGTCGTCGCCTACCTGTCCGCCCCGCTGGTCGTCGACCACCAGTACCACGGCTCGCTCAACCTCTACGACACCGGCGGCAACAGCTTCGGCGCCCTCGACGCGGCCCTGCTGGACCTGTACACCGCCGCCGCCGAAGGGGCGCTCCGCAGCACGCTGCGGCACCAGGTCGCCCGCGAAACCATGAGCCAGCTCCGCGCCGCGCTGACCTCCCGCGCGGTGATCGACCAGGCGAAGGGCATCCTCATGGCCCTGCACTGCATCGAGCCGGAAGAGGCTTTCGGCCTGCTCGTCAAGGCGTCGCAGGAGCAGAACCTCAAACTGAAGGAAGTCGCCCAGAACTTCGTGACCGCGGCCACGCAACAGCGGTGATGCCCACCCGGTGACCGGTTTGGTGTGACAGCATCCGAAGTCGGCTCAGGTTCGCCGGTGCACGGCGCCGCGTTACCGGAACCGTCGCCACGTCCCGGTGTGTTCCTCCCGCGGACCGGCGGCCGTGGTCACCCCGCCGCCGAGGCCGGGCCGGTCCACTGCTGGTTCTGGCCGCCACCGCACGTGCCCAGCCGCACCGCCGTCCCGTTGGCGGTCGAACCGGCCGCGGCCTCCAGGCAGAGGCCGGACTGGACGCCGGTGATCGTGCCGTCGGCGTTGCTCCGCCACTTCTGGTTGGCTCCGCCGTGGCAGGCCCAGATGATCACCGCCGTGCCCGCGGTGGTTCCGCCCCCTTCGGCGTCGAGGCAGCGCAGCGTGTCTCCGGAGTAGACGGTCAGTTCGGAAGCGGCCGTCGCGGTCCACGTCTGGTTCGTCCCGCCGTTGCAGTCCCACAGCTGCAACCGGGTGCCCTGCGTCGTCGACCGGGCCGGCACGTCGAGGCACCGCCCCGCGGCGACCGAGCGCACCGGACCGCTGCGGGTTCCGGTACCGCCGCTGTTGTCGAGGCCGAGGAAGGTGATCGCGTACGCGAGCATCCCGTTCTGCGGCAGGGTGTGCCCGGTGCCCGCGACGACGATCCCTTCCACCGGGGCGTGGGTACCGGTGTCGCCGTAGCGGTTGCGCGTCCAGGACGACTGCGGGTGGTCGGTGGCCGACGGCGTCTGGCTCAGCCCGTGCAGGGCCGTCCACTGCTTGATCTCTTCGCCGTAGTTGGGGTAGGCCAGCGTCGTGTCCTGGTCGCCGTGCCACAGCTGCATCCGCGGGTACGCGCCGGTGTAACCGGGGTACATGGCGTGCGCCTGGTCGGCCCACTGCTGTGCGGACTTGATGACGTTCCCGCCGGCGCACTGGCTGTTCCACAACGAGCCGTCCGTGGTGGCGAAACACCCCGCGGGCACGCCGGAGAACGCGGCGCCGGCGGAGAACACGTCGGGGTATTCGGCGGCCAGGACGTTGGTCATCATGGCCCCCGAAGAGAAGCCGCTGACCACGATGCGGCCCGGGTCCACGTTGTAGCGCTGGCGGGCCCAGGCCACCATCGACATGATCCCGGTGGAGTCGCTGCCGCCGTTGCGCGTCAGGCCCGCCTTCGTCGACACGTCGAAGCAGTGCCCGTCACGGGTGGCTTCCGGCACGACGATGACGTAGCCGTACCGGTCGGCCGCCGTCACGTAGTCGTGGCCGTTGCCGTTGAAGATCGCGCCCGCCGAACCGCTGCAGTAGTGGACCAGCACGAGCAGCGCCGGCTTCGCCGCCACCGTGTCGGGTGCGTACACGTACATGCCGAGGTTGGTGGGGTTCGCGCCGAAGTCGGTGACCCTGGTCAAGGTGGCGGCCGCGGCGGAACCCGCGGTCAGGAACGTGACGGTCAGCGGCAGCATCAGGACCAGCGCCAGCAGGCCGCGGATCACCCGTTTCATCGATTCCTCCGCCTTCGTCGCCGGATCCACCGCTCGGCCGATCGCCTTCTCGGGTCAGGTCCGGCTCGCGATCCCGCACGGCAAGGGGAGTCCTCCCCCTCCGCCGAATGCGGTTGCTGTGCTTCGTGAATTCGTCCGGTTGCCGAACCGAAGAGACCGGACTCACGATAAGTTCGGCCGGCGGCGAGGTCAATGATCATTCGTTCTGCCGGTGAAACTTACTTTCCGGCCCGGTTCCGCGTCCGTCCTAAGTGGTCCGGAACCAGAGCCGCCGAGAGCCGCCCGAACTCCCGGTTATGTGTGCTCCGGACAGAGGTCACAGCTCGACGCCGCAGTCGAGCAGCACTCCCGCCGTGGCCGCGTCCGGGCCGATCCGCGCCGGCGGCACCGGGCGGCAGTGCTTCGCCTCCCACCGGACCCGCCGGGTCAGTTCCCCCGCGTCGCCCGCCGCCGCGGTGGGCCGCCCCGCCCCGGCGCGGGCGATGTCGACGAACACCTGCGGCAGCAGCACGAACCGCAGCTTCCCGGCCGCGACCCACTGCGGGAGCTGGGCGGCCGACGGCGCCGGGTCGAAGCCGAGGTAACCACCGAGCGGCGCGACGCGCGCTTCGGTGTTCAGCAGGAACGGCTCCGCACCGTACGAACCGCCCTCGACGGCCAGGGTGACGTCGGCCGGCGACGTCTGCGCGAACGCGAGCACCTGGCGCTGGCCGGGGCTGAGCCGGTACGCGCTGTCGATGAACCGGACGTACCCGGCCGCGGCGCTCCCACCGATGTTGTCGCTGAAGACGGTGTGCAGCACGGCCGTCGACGGTGGCCCGGCGGCCGGGTCGGCGCTCTGCAGCACGCTCCCCGGCCGCACCGCGGTGTCGGCGACGAAGGCGGCGGGCCCGGCCACGACGGCGGCCAAGCCGACCACGGCCGCGACGCGGGGCGCCCGCACGAGCGCCGCGACGACGGCGAGCAGCGCCAGGACCAGCACGGTGTACCGCAGCCACGGCAGCCAGTCCGGCGTCCGGTCGAGCAGGACGAAAGCGAGCACCGCCGTCCCCGCCACCGCGGCCGGCAGGACGAACCGGGCCCGGCCGCGGGACCAGCTCGACGCCGTGACCAGCCCGGCGGCGGCGAGCGCCGCGATGGCCGGGGCCAGCTCGGCGGTGTAGTACGCGTGGAAGATGCCGCCGGTGAACGAGAAGACCGCGGCTCCGACGATCAGCCAGCCACCCCACAGCACCCAGCCCGCCTTCGTCCGCGGCGCGGCTCCGCGAGCGCGGCACGCGGCGACGACCAGGGACACCACGGCGAGCGGCAGCAGCCAGGCGATCTGCCCGCCGACTTCCGCGTCGAACAGCCGCAGCGGACCCGCGTCGCCGCCGAGCGCCGCGCCGACGGTGGCGCTGTAGCCGCCGCCGACGCCGGTCGTGCCGCCGACCAGCCGCGAAACGCCGTTGTAGCCGAAGGCCAGCTGCCACACCGAGCCGTCCGTGGTGCTGCCGACGAACGGCTTGGCCCCGGGCCAGACGGTGACGACCACGGGCCACGCCAGCGACACGAGCAGCGTCACCGCGCCGGCCAGGCCGAGCCACGCCAGCCGCCGGCCACGTGAGCCGGGCGCCGCGACGAAGTACGCCGCCGCGAGTCCCGGCAGCACGATCCACGCGGCGAGCATCTTCGTGAGGAAGCCCAGCCCGACGAAGACCCCCGCCCACGCGAGCCACCGGGCGTCGTCGATCGCCCGGGTGACGCCGTAGGCGGCGAGCAGCAGCAGGAGCACCAGGAGGGTGTCCGGCAGGTTGTCGCGGTTGATCGCCGCGGTGATCGGCGTCAGCGCGAAGAGCGCGGCGGCGAGCAGCGCGGTCCGCGGGCCGGCCCAGCGGCGGACCACCCGGTGCAGCACCAGCACCGCGGCCACGCCCTCGACCACCTGGACCAGGGCGATCGCCCACGGGTGGAACCCGAAGACGGCCACGCCGAGCGCCTGCGTCCAGAAGGCGAGCGGCGGCTTGTCGACCGTGACGACGCCCGCCGGGTCGAAGCCCGCGAAGAGGAACGCCGTGCCGTCGTGCGACATCGAATGCACGGCCGCCGCGTAGTACGGCTGCAGCGGCCGGCTCCACAAGGCCCAGCCCCACGCCACCGCGGCGACGGCCGAGATCACCCCCACCGCGGTCCACTCGCGCCGCCCGGTCCGCACCTCGGCTACCACCACCACGTCCCCCTCCCGGTCACCACCAGGAAGGCTAGGACGGCACGCCGCCGGAATCCTCAAGCTCCGGATGGAAACAGGCGTCCACCCGTGGGTTGAGCGCGGCCGTCAGTGGAACTCGGGCAGGACGTGCTCCTGCCAGCCGCGGAAGAAACCCTCGTGGTCGTCGCCGACCTGCTGCACGTAGACCTCGTCGACGCCGGCGTCGACGTACTGGCGGACGCGTTCGGCGTGGGCCTTCGGGTCGTCGCCGCACACGATCGCCTCGCCGACGGCCTCGCGCGGGACGAACGACGTCGCGGCTTCGAAGTCCTCCGGCCGCGGCAGGATCTGGGCCAGCTGTCCGGGCAGGACGTCGTTGGGCCACAGCCGGTGCGCCCGGTCCAGCGCCGCAGTCGCGTCGGCGTCCCAGCACACCTTCATCCCGGCCTGCACCGGCTTGTCCCCGCCACCGGCTTCGCGGAAGGCGCGGACCAGGTCGGCGTCCGGGACGACCGTGCAGTACCCGTCGCCGATCCGTCCGGCGAGCTTCGTGGCCTGCGGCCCGAACCCGGACACGTAGATCGGCACCGGGCGCTCCGGCACGGTGTAGATCCGTGCGTCCTGCACCTCGTAGTGCGTTCCGTGGTGGCTCACCGCTTCGCCGCGCAGCCCCGCCTCGTGGAGCTTGCGGATGACCTCGACGGCCTCCTCCAGCATCTCCAGCCGCTGCCCGGCCGAGGGCCAGGGGTCGCCGAGGATGTGCTCGTTGAGCGCCTCCCCCGAGCCCACGCCCAGCACGAACCGGCCGTCCAGCTGGACCGCGGCGGTGGCGGCGGCCTGGGCGAGCACGGCCGGGTGGAGCCGGACGGTCGGGCAGGTGACTGCCGTCGTGATCGGCAGCGAAACGGCCTCCGACAGGGCGCCGATCACCGACCAGACGAACGGGCTCTGGCCCTGCGCGTCGTTCCAGGGGTGGAAGTGGTCCGAAATCCAGAGCCGCTGGAACCCGGCGCGCTCGGCCGCCCGGGCCTGGGCGACGAGCTCGCGGGGGCCGTACTGCTCGCACGAAAGGAAGTAGCCGATCGACGTCATACCGGCTGGATACCCCGGCCACCCGCGCCGCACACCACCGCGGGCGGTGATCGCGGCGGCACACGGGACGAATGCCCCATCCGTGGCGTGAACGCCCTGCTCACCCTGCACTCCTCAGGTGCCGCCGTTAGCTTCGGTCCCGTGCTCAGATTCGGTGTGGTGGCGGTGCTGTCGCTGCTCTCCCTCGGCGCCGCCGCGCTGGCCCTGTTCGACGGCCCGTGGTGGTGGCTGCTCGCCGTGCCGCTGCTCCTGCTCGCCGGCGTGGGGTGCTGGGACCTCGCGCAACGCAGGCACTCGGTCCTGCGGAACTACCCGATCCTCGGGCACCTGCGGTTCCTCCTCGAAGCGGTGCGGCCGGAGCTGCAGCAGTACTTCGTCGAGCGCAACTTCGACGGCCGCCCGTACGACCGGGACGTCCGCAGCATCGTCTACGAACGGGCCAAGGGCACCGACGCCGAAGAGCCGTTCGGGACCGAACGGGACGTCTACGCCGACGGGTACGAGTCCCTGGTGCACTCGATGGCGCCGGTGGCGCCGCCCGACGATCCGCCGAAGATCCGGATCGGCGACCCCGACTGCACGAAGCCCTACGACATGGCGCTGCTGAACGTGTCGGCGATGAGCTTCGGCTCCCTGTCGGCGAACGCGATCCTGGCCCTCAACAAGGGCGCGGCGCTCGGCGGGTTCGCCCACGACACCGGCGAAGGCGGGCTGTCGGAGTACCACCTGCGCCACGGCGGCGACCTCGTCTGGGAAATCGGCACCGGCTACTTCGGCTGCCGGACCTCCGACGGCGACTTCGACAAGGCGGAGTTCGCCGACAAAGCCGCGCACGACGCCGTGAAGTGCGTGTCGCTGAAGCTGTCCCAGGGCGCGAAACCCGGCATCGGCGGGGTGCTGCCCGGCGGCAAGGTGAACGCGGAGATCGCGCGCGTCCGCGATGTCCCCCAGGGCAAGAGCGTCATCTCCCCGCCCTACCACCGGGTGTTCTCCACCCCGCGGGAGCTCGTGCGGTTCGTCGCCTCGATGCGCGAACTGGCCGGCGGCAAGCCGGCCGGGTTCAAGCTCTGCCTCGGGTCCCGGCGCCAGTTCCTCGCCGTCTGCAAGGCCATGCTCGCCGAGGGCGTCACGCCGGACTTCATCATCGTCGACGGCGCCGAAGGCGGGACCGGCGCCGCGCCGCTGGAGTTCGCCGACCACGTCGGGACCCCGCTGACCGAAGGCCTCATCACCGTCCACAACGCACTCGTCGGGACCGGCCTGCGCGACCGGATCAAGCTCGGCGCCAGCGGGAAGATCGCCACCGGCGCGGACATCGTCAAGCGCCTCGTGCAGGGCGCCGACTACACCAACGCGGCGCGGGCGATGATGTTCGCCGTCGGCTGCATCCAGGCCCAGCGCTGCCACACCAACCGCTGCCCGACCGGCGTCACCACGCAGGACCCGCGCCGCGCCCGCGCACTGGACGTCGAAGACAAGTCCGTGCGGGTGGAACGCTTCCAGCGTTCCACGGTGGCCGGCGCGCAGCAGATCATGGCGTCGATGGGCGTCCGGTTCCCCGCCGAGCTGCGCCCGCACCTGCTCCGCCGCCGCGTCGACCCGCACCAGGTGCTGTCCTATGCGGAGCTCTACGACTGGCTCGCGCCCGGGCAGCTGCTGTCCGAACCGCCGCGGGACTGGGCGGAAGACTGGGCCGCGGCCGATCCCGACCGCTTCACCGTTTGACCGGCCGCGGACTCGTCGGCAGGAGGTTCGCGACGCCGTCGCCGTCTATGCTCGGCGCGTGGCGATCGACTCCCCCGCTCTGAAGACCCGCCGGGCCGCGCCCCGGGACTGGATCCCGCGGTGGTCGGAGAGCGCCGCTCTGCGCGCCCTCCGCGCCACCCTGGTGGTCCCGGTCCTCTTCGCGTTCAGCACCACGGTGATCGGCGACCTGCAGGTGGCGACGTTCGCCGCCTTCGGCGGGTTCGCCACGTTGGTCATGGCCTCGTTCGGCGGCGGCCGGCGGGACAAGCTGCGCGCCCACTTCGGACTCGCCGTCACGGGCAGCGTCCTGCTGGTCATCGGCACCGCCGCCAGTGCGTCGCTGCCGCTGGCGGCGGTCGTCACGCTCGTCGTCACCTTCCTGGTGCTCTTCGGCGGGGTCGCCGGACCCGACGCGGCCGCCGGCGGCGTCGCCGCGCTCCTCGCCTACGTCCTCCCGGCCGCCTCCCCCGGCACGATGAGCATGGTGCCCGCCCGCCTCGGCGGCTGGTGGCTGGCCTCGGTGGTCGGCACCGCGGCCGTCCTCCTGCTTTCGCCGCGGTCCCCCGCCACGGCCCTGCGGGACGCGGCGGCGCGGGCGGCCGGCGCGCTGGCCGACCACCTGGACGCGGCTCTGCGCGGCGGCGCGGACGTGGCAGCGGCGCACGAGGCGGCGGTCGAAGCCAAGCACCACCTGATCGACGAGTTCACCGCGACGCCCTACCGCCCCACCGGGCTGGCCGCCGAAGACCAGGCCCTCGACACCCTGGTGGGCCTGCTCGAATGGTGCGCTTCGGTCATCGCCGACACCACGAGCGAGTACCCGGACCTGAGCGGCGCCCCCGAGGTCGAACGGGAGCTCCTCGCCGAGACCAGCGCCGGCCTGCGCGAGGTTTCCCGGCTGCTGGCCGGTCAGCCCGGCTCGTTAGACGCCGGCGAGCTGGACCGCCGGATCGAGGCGAGCGTGGAACGGCTGCGCGCGCTGGGGTCCGGTGATCCCGGCTACGTCGACGCGGTGCACCTTTCCTTCCACGCCCGCACCGGCGCTTTCGCCGTCCGGGAGGCGGTGACCGAAGCCCGTGCCGCGGTGCCCGGCGGACGCCCGGCGCGCCGGCTCTCCATGGCCTCGCTGGCCCGGGTCGCTTCGCCGCACACGAGCCTGCGCTCGGTGTGGTTCGTCAACAGCCTCCGCGGCGCGGCGGCCCTGACCGCGGCGGTCGTCGTCGCCGGGGCCAGCGGCGTCGAACACGGGTTCTGGGTGGTGCTGGGCACGCTGTCCGTGCTGCGCGGCAACGCGGCGGCGACCGGGTCGACCGCGCTGCGCGCGCTGATCGGCACCGCGCTCGGCGTCGTCGTCGGTGCGGTGCTGCTGCTGGTCATCGGCACCAGCGCCCCCGCGCTGTGGATCGCCCTCCCGATCGCGGTGCTGGTCGCCGGCTACGCGCCGGGCGCGCTGCCCTTCACCGCCGGCCAGGCGGCCTTCACGGTGACGGTCTCGGTGCTGTTCAACCTGCTCGCCCCGGCGGGCTGGCAGATCGGGGTCGTGCGGATCGAGGACGTCGCGATCGGCTGCGCGGTGTGCCTGGTGGCCGGCGCGCTGTTCTGGCCCCGCGGGGCCAGGGCCGTGGTCGCCGACGACCTCGCCGACGCGTTCCGCGCCGGCGGCGCGTACCTGGCGGCGGCCGCGCAGTGGGCGCTCGGCCTCCGCCACGACCCGCCCTCCCCCGCCGCGGCGACCGCGGCCGGAGCCCGCCTCGACGACGCGCTCCGGGGGTTCCTCAGCGAGCAGGGCACCAAGCACGTCCCCAAGCCCGACCTGTGGCGGCTGGTCATGGGCACCGTCCGCGCGCGGCTCACCGCGCACTCCCTGGCCGGGCTCCCGAACCCGCACGTCGAGCCGGACCCGTTCCGCCGGCTCCTCGGCGATCAGGCGGGCCAGCTCGCCGCCTGGTACGACCACCTGGCCTCCCGCCTGGACCGCACCGACCACGGCGACGTCCCCATGCTCGCCCCGCCCGCCTTCCCGGAGCTCCTCGAGCAGCCGGGCGCCTCGGTGCGCGACCTCGCCTGCGCGCTGTGGGTCCACGAGCACCTCAAGCACATCTCCGCCCGCCTCGCCGAACTCGTCGAGCCGGCCGGCGTGGTGGCCACCCAGCGCCACCGCCCTTGGTGGCGCTGAGCGGCCGCCCGCCGACCCCTCACCGCGCCGTTCGCTGACGTCGAGGCGGCCCTCGCGGTTGCGATTTCCGGGGAACACCCGCGTCCGCGCCGCCCCGGGCGGCGGAGCTCTCAGAGTTCTCCCAGAAGCTCGCAGGAACCGGACAGGCGGGCGCGCCACGCTCGCCGCATGACGATCGAAATCCGGGGCCTGACCAAGCGGTACGGGCCCGACACCGTGGTGGACGACCTGTCGTTCACCGTCGCACCCGGGCAGGTCACCGGGTTCCTCGGGCCGAACGGGGCCGGCAAGTCCACGACCATGCGGATGATCGTGGGCCTGGCCGCGCCGACCCGCGGCTCGGTCACCATCGGCGGCCGCCGCTACCGGGACCTGCCCGTACCCCTCACGGAGGTCGGCGCGCTGCTGGACGCCGGGGCCGTCCACGGTGGCCGGACGGCCCGCGACCACCTGCTGGCCCTCGCCGTGAGCAACGGCCTCCCCCGCCGCCGGGTCGGCGAAGTCCTCGACCGGACCGGGCTGGACGGCGTGGCCGGCAAGCGGGCGGGCGGGTTCTCGCTCGGCATGCGCCAGCGGCTCGGCCTCGCGGCGGCGCTGCTCGGCGACCCGGGGGTGCTGATCTTCGACGAGCCGGTGAACGGCCTCGACCCCGAAGGGATCCGCTGGATCCGTGACTTCATGCGGTCCCTCGCCCGTGCGGGCCGGGCTGTGCTGGTGTCCAGCCACCTCATGGGCGAGATGGCGCAGACGGCCGACCACCTGGTCGTCATCGGCCGGGGGAAGCTGGTCGCCGACACCGCCGTGAGCGAGCTCGTGCGCGGCGAGGGCACGGTGCTCGTCCGCACGCCCGACCCGGACTTCGCGCGCCTGCTGGCCACCGCCGGGGCCGCGGTGCGGGAAGGGGTCGAGGCTTCGCTCGTCGTCTCCGGCATGACCAGTGCGGAGATCGGGAAGCTCGCGGCCTACCACGGCGTCGCGCTCGCCGAGCTGACGCCGCAGCGCGTCTCACTGGAGGACGCGTTCATGGAACTGACCAAGGACAGCGTCGACTACCAGGGGGCCTCCGCATGAGCGTGTCGTTCACGCACTCCGTCCGCGCGGAGTGGATCAAGCTGCGCAGCCTGCGCTCGACCTGGTACACGCTGGCGTGCCTGTTCGCGGTCGGGTTCGGCGTCACGGCCCTCGCCATGAACGCCGCCGCGAAGACCTACCCGGGCGACGGGCCGTGGGACCCCACCAACCGCAGCCTGGCGTCGTACGTCGTCGCGCAGCTGGTGATCGGCGTGCTCGGCATCCTCGTCGTCACCTCGGAGCACGCGACCGGCCTGATCCGGACCTCGCTGACCGCGACACCCCGGCGGCACCGGCTGCTGGCGGCCAAGGTGGTCGTGGCCGTCGCCGTCGCGGTGGTCGCCGGCCAGGTGCTGGTGTTCGGCGCCTTCTTCCTCGGCCAGGCCGTCCTCGCCGCCCACGGCGTGCCGCACGCGCGGCTCGGCGATCCCGGCGTGCTCTCCGCCGTGACCGGCGGCGGCCTCTACCTCGCGGCGATCGCGCTGCTCGCGGTCGGGCTCGGCACGATCATGCGCGCCACCGCCGGTGCGCTCGCCACGCTGGTCGGGATCGTCTTCCTGGTCCCCGCCCTCGCCGGTCTCTTCCCGTCGTGGCTGCAGAAGCTGTTCTTCTACTGGCCGACGCTCGGCGCGTCCGCGGTCCTGAAGACCGTGCCCGACCCGGACTTCCCCCACCCGTGGCTGAACCTGGCCGGGATGTGCGCCGGGGTCGCCGTCGTGCTGGCCGCCGCGTTCGCCACCTTCCGGCGCCGGGACGTCTGATGCGGGAAGCGGCCCGGGGGCTGGCCGCGGCCGTCGCCGCGGTGCTGGTCATGGCGGGGGTCGCGGCGGCCGGCCTGGCGCTCCTGGGCGCCGGCCGCGTCGGCGGGCTGGGCGCGATGACCGCGGCGGCCGTCGCGCTGGCCGCCGGTGGCTCGGCGGACGTCGGCGCGGCCCCGGCGGGCGCTCTCCCGCTGGCCGTGCGGGGCAGCCTCCACCTGCTGCCGCTCGGGGTTTCCCTGGCGGGTGCGGTGGTCGTGGGCCGGATCCTGCTGCGCCGGCGCGAGGAGGGACTGCTGGTCCGCGGCGCCGTGGCGGCGGTCGCCTTTCCGGTCGCGCTGGGCGCGTTCGCCTCGGCTGCTCGCGGGAGGCTGTCGGTGCCCGCCGGCGTCACGACCGGAACCTGCGTCCGGACCGGCGGTTCACCACGCCTGCCCGTCTCGGGTGACTTCTCCGTGGCGGCCGGGCCGACGGTGCTGGGCGCGGTGGTCTGGGTGCTCGTGGTGGTCGGTGTCTGCTTCATCATCACGCGGTTTCCCTTGAGCAAAAGCAACTCACGGGCGTTGTGGTGGCTGGCGGGCGGAAGCGCGGTGGCGTGCTTCGCCGTCGCTTGGGCGTTCGGCGGCGCTGCCGCGGCCGGCGCCGTCCTGCTCGTGCTGCCCCAGCTGGTGTCCGGCGTCCTGGTGCTGGGGCTCGGCGTGCCGTGGACGGCCGGCACGACGGGCCTGCTCTCCTGCGCGCCGCACCTCTCCCCGGGCGGCCCGGCGTCCTGGGTGGCGGTGGCGGTGCTGCTCGCCTGCGGCGTCGCCGTCCGGAGCCGACGGCCCGGCGACCCGCTGCGGCGGGCGGTGGCGAGCGCGGTCCGGCTCGGCTCGGCGATCGGGGTCGCGCTCGCCGTCGTGACGCTGCTGTCCCGGGTTTCCGTCGACTTCACCGTCTCGGCGTTCGGTCTGTCCCTGCCCGTCTTCAGCGCGGGGCTGACCGCGAACCCGCTGCTCGCGCTCGTGGCCGGGCTTGCGGGTGGCGCCCTCGCGGGCTTCGCGGGCAGCCTGCTCGCCGACGGGATCTCCGTATCCTCGCGGGCATGGAAGCGATGACGTCCCGGCTGCTGGTGGTGGACGACGAGGCCACCGTCCGCGAGCTGCTCTCCGCCGCGCTGCGGTTCGCCGGCTTCCGCGTGACGTCCGCGG
Organism: Amycolatopsis sp. lyj-23; assembly: GCF_046549135.1. Classification (NCBI taxonomy): domain Bacteria; kingdom Bacillati; phylum Actinomycetota; class Actinomycetes; order Pseudonocardiales; family Pseudonocardiaceae; genus Amycolatopsis; species Amycolatopsis sp. lyj-23. Next base: position 253,690 of record NZ_JAJPWN010000001.1, read on the forward strand.
CGACGGCGGGGGAAGCCGTCGCCGCGGCCACCGCGGAACCGCCCGACCTCGTGCTGCTGGACGTCATGCTCCCGGACCTGGACGGCTTCGAGGTGGTCCGGCGGCTGCGCGAACGGCGCTCCGGCCACGGCGCGCCGGTGCCCGTCCTGTTCCTCACGGCGCGGGACCGCCAGTCCGACAAGGTCACCGGGCTGTCCCTCGGCGCCGACGACTACGTGACCAAGCCCTTCGACCTGGCGGAGCTGATCGCCCGGATCCGCGCGATCCTCCGCCGGACCGCGGGACACGCGGCCGGCGTGCTCGCGGTCGGCGCCCTCACGCTCGACGCCGAAGGCCACCAGGTGACCCTCGCGGGGACGCCGATCCGCTTGTCCGCCACCGAATTCCGGTTGCTGCGCTACCTGGTGGAGAACGCCGGGCGCGTGGTGTCCAAGGCGCAGATCCTCGACCGGGTCTGGCGCGACGACTTCGGCGGCGACGCCGGCATCGTCGACACCTACATCTCCTACCTGCGGCGCAAGGTCGACACCGGGGAGCCGAAGCTCATCCACACCGTCCACGGCGTCGGCTACGTGCTGCGGGAGCCCCGCCGGTGAGGCGGCTGTCCCTGCGAGCCCGGCTGCTGCTGCTCACCGCGGGCCTGCTGCTCACCGGCCTGACGCTCATCGGCACGCTGGTTTCGGACCAGCTGGAGCGCTTCCAGCTCGAGCGTCTCGACAGCCAGCTGCACTCGATGACCGAGCTGATCTCGCTCGCGGCGGGGCCGCCGCCGGCCGCGAGCCCCACGGTGCGGCCCGACCTCGTCGACCCCGCGCTCGAGCTGTTCGGCACTCCGTACGTGGTGTATCTCGACGCCGGCGGCGCGGTGGCGGGCGGCCTGCACTCCTCCCGGGTCGACGGCGCGGCGCTACCGCCGCTCGACGCCCTGCGCACGGTGCCCGCCGACGGGACGGCCGTCGACCTCGACGCCGCCGACGGGTCGCAGCGCTGGCGGGCCGTCGCCCGGCCGGCTGTCCGCTGGGGCGGGCGGGTGGTCACGGCCGCGCCGCTCGCCGAAGCCGACGCCACGATCGCCCAGCTGCGGACGAGCAGCGTCGTCACCGGCGCCGCGCTGCTCGTCGTGCTGACCGCGGCGGGCTGGTTCGCCCTCGGCCGGGGACTGCGGCCGCTGCGCCGGATCGAGCACACGGCCGCGGCGATCGCCGGCGGCGATCTCACCCGGCGGGTCCCCGTCCTCGCCGGACCCGGCACGGAGCTCGGGCACCTGGCGGCGTCGCTCAACACCATGCTCGGCCAGCTGGAAGGCGCCTTCGCCGGCCGGGCCGCGTCCGAGGCGCGGATGCGCGCGTTCGTCTCCGACGTCAGCCACGAACTGCGCACGCCGCTGTTCGGCATCAAGGGTTCGGCGGAGCTGTACCGGATGGGCGCGCTGACCCGACCGTCCGATGTGGACGAAACCATGCGGCGCATCGACCGGGAAGCCACCCGCCTCACCGCGCTCACCGAAGACCTGCTGCTGCTGGCCCAGCTCGACGAGGCACCCGAGGAGCAGCTCGACCGGGCCCCGATGGACCTGCGCACCCTCGCCGTCGACGCCCGGCACGACCTGCGCGCGCTCGACCCGGCGCGCGTGGTTTCCCTGACCGGGCCCGGTGGTTCCGGCCCGCCCGGCCCGGCCCCGGTGGACGCCGACGAAGCCCGGCTGCGGCAGGTCGTCACCAACCTCGTCGGCAACGCCGCCGCCCACACACCGCCGGGCACGCCCGTGCGCATCGGCGTCGGCACGGCGGACGGCCGCGCGGTGCTCGAAGTGGCCGACGAAGGCCCGGGAATGACGAGCGGGCAGGCGAGCCGCGCCTTCAACCGCTTCTACCGGGCCGACCGCTCCCGGACGCGCAGAGCCGGCGCCGACGCCGGGCTGGGGCTCGCGATCGCGCGGTCGCTGGCCCGTGCGCACGGCGGCGACGTCGAACTGGAGACCGCGGTCGGGGCAGGCGCCTGCTTCCGGCTCGCGCTGCCGCTGTCCGATCAGGACTGAACGGCTTCCGAACCGGACCGGTTCACCGATCGGCGCGGCGCGCCCGCAGCCAGAAGGCGATCCGCCCCGGGAACAACAGCAGCAGCAGCAGGACGTAGTAGCCGAACGGTGGTTCGGCGAACCCCACCACGACCGCGAGCGCGAAGACGACCGAACTCAGCGCGTGGTTCCAGAACACCTCGTCCGACACCGGTTCGGCGTCCCCGCGGATGTCCGGGTCGCTGCGGATGAGGAACACCATCGTCGTGTGGCACAGGCTGCTGGCCAGCAGCGTCCCCAGGTAGAACAGCACGGTGAAGCGCTCGGACCGGTACGCGCCGATCAGCTCGGTCGGGAAGGGCAGCAGCGCGATCGTCAGCAGCCAGCAGAAGTTGACGCGGATCAGCCAGGGGCTGTAGGACCGCACGTGCTCGAAGATCCGGTGGTGGACGCCCCAGAAGCGGCCGATCACGACGAAGCTCAGCAGGAAGCTGACGATCTTCGACCAGTTGTGCGTCACCGCCTCGACCGCCGGCTTGTGCTCCGCGACCAGCTCGGGCACCAGGTCGGTGAGCGGCAGGACCAGCAACGTCAGGGCGATCGCGACCACGGCGTCGGTGAAGAACACCAGCCGCTCGGACGACTTCTTCTGCTCCACGCGGACATCAAACACCACCTGGCGCGCCGCGGTGCCGGCACGTGCCGGCCCGCTCAGACCGCGTTTCGGGCCATGATCCGGCGCGCGATGGCCAGGCCCAGGCGCGTCGGCAGCAGCCGGGAGAACAGCAGAGCGGTCAGGGCGTTGGTGCGGCCGTCGATGACCGCCGGGCCGGTGCCGGACAGGGCCCGCACGACCGTGGCGGCGACCGCCTCGGCGCTGCGCGAGCCGCGGGTGTTCATCGGCGTCTTCGTGGGACCGGGGCTGACCGCCACCACCCGGACCCCGGTACCGCGCATTTCCGCCCACAGGGCCTGGGTGAACGAGACGACGTACGCCTTCGTCGCCGCGTACACCGCCAGGTAGGGAGCAGAGATGTATCCCCCGGTGCTGGCGATGTTGACGACGGCCCCGTGGCCGCGGGCGGCCATCGCGGGCACCAGGAGCGTGGTGAGCTCGGTCAAGGCGGTGACGTTGACGTCGATCAGGGACCGGAACCGGGCCGGATCGCCGTCGAGCACCGGCCCCTGCGTGCTGACGCCGGCGTTGTTGACCAGGAGCTCCACCTCGATCCCCTCGTCGGCCAGCGTCTTCGCCAGCTGCGTCGGTGCGTCGGCGGCGGCCAGGTCGAGCGGGAGGGCGCGCACGGTCACCCCGTGGCGACGGCTCAGCCGCGCGGCCGCCTCGTCGAGCTTGTCCGCGCTGCGGGCGACCAGGACGAGGTGCACGCCGCCGGCGGCCAGCCGCTCGGCGATGGCCGCCCCGATCCCGGTGGAGGCGCCGGTGACGACGGCGAATTTGTCGCGCAAGTGCGCTGCTGTGGTCATGATCTCGACGCTAAACCTTGACGTCGGTGTCAAGGTCAAGCTGAACTGGGGCATGCGCATCGGCGAGTTGAGCAAGGCGACCGGCGTCAGCACCCGGGCCCTGCGCTATTACGAGCAGCAGGGCCTGTTGCGCAGCGAGCGCCGGACCAACGGGTACCGCGAGTACGCCCCCGAGTCGGTCGAGGTCGTCGCGTTCGTCCAGGACATGTTCCACGCCGGCCTGTCCTCCGACGTCGTCCGCGACATCCTGCCCTGCGCCCGGGACGAGCACCCGCGTGGCGACTGCACCGAACTCCTCGCGCGCGTCCGGCGGGTCCGTGACGACCTCGTGCGGCAGGAACGGCAGATCGCCGAGCGTCGACGGCGGCTGGACACCTACCTCGCCGAGGGCTACGAGGCGCTCCCGGTCTGCTGACCCTCGATCCGCGAACGTCCGGCGCCCGCTCGACGCCCCGGGCGGGCCCGTGGACCGGATCGGTCCTCGCCCATGCGCAGGATCAACGCGATCGCGTCCTCCGAATGCGCTGCCGGCGTCAGGACTTCCTGCAGGAGCAGGCCCCGGATCGCGGCGACGGTCACCGTGGCCAGAGTCAGCGCTTCCCCGGCCTCGAGCCCTTCGCGTTCGGCGAGCGAGGCCAGCACCCCGGTCAGGTCGCCGAGCGAGTCGATGAACTCACGGAAGTCCTCCGGGCTGTGCGCGGCCAGTCCGACGACGTGGAAGAAGCCGCGGACCCGCGACAGCTGCCCCGGGCGCGTGTAGGCCCGCCAGATCGCCACGACGAGGTCGTCGAAGGTGCCTTGCCGCGCGGTCTCGAGCAGTGCCTCGTTGTCGCGGGACCGCTGCGCCTGGAGCATCGCCGCCAGGACGCCCGGCAGCGACCCGAAGTGGTACCGCAGGAGTGCGTGGCTGGTCTCGGCCCTGGCGGCGATCTCCCGCAGCGAGACCTCCGGCGAAGGAAGGGCCTCGCCGAAGGCGTCGAGAAGCCGGGCCAGTAGCCGCTCGCGGGCGTCGCCGGTGCGTTCGCTGCTTGACAGGATCACTCCCACAGTTTATCCATTGGAAAAGAGACTGGCTACGCCGTGTTGCCCACATGGTCCCAGTCGGCGACCAGTGGAGGGAATGACCCGTGGAACGCTGCCAGGTGGTCGGCGCGACGGTCGTCGACGGATCGGGTCGCGACCCCGTCGACGTCGACGTCAGCATCGAAGGCGGGCAGATCACCCAGGTCGGCGCGACCGGCGGACGCGGTGAGCGCCTCGACGCCACCGGCCTGACGATGACGCCCGGCCTGATCGACGCCCACGTCCACCTGGGCCTGTCGAGCCCGATCCAGCCGCAGTTCTCGTTCCGGATCAGCACCGCCGAGCTCGCGGCGGACATCTTCGCCGCCGCCGGCGCGACGCTCGACGCCGGCTTCACCACCGTCCGGGACACCGGCGGGGTCGACGGCGGCCTCGTCACCACGATCGCGAAGGGCAAGGTCAGGGGGCCGCGCGTCCTCTCGTGCGGACCGGTCCAGTGCCAGATCGGCGGGCACGGCTACTACGGAGCCGACTGGGAGCCGACCGAACTGTGGACCAGCCACCACCTCCCCGGCCTGTGCGCCCTGTCCATGTTGTCCGGCAACGCGGACGAACTGCGGCACAACGTGCGCGAGGCCTTCCGCCGCGGAGCCTCCTTCCTGAAGCTCTGCGTGACCGGCGGCGTGGTCGGCGCGCACGACCGGCTCGCCGACACCCAGTTCACCGTCGAAGAAATCGCCGTCGCCGTCCAGGAAGCCGAGGCGCGCGGCACCTACGTGACGGTCCACGCCCACAACAACGACGGCATCCGGAACGCGGTCGAGGCCGGAGTGCGGTGCGTCGAGCACGGCACCGGCATCGACGAGCCCACGGCCGCGCTGATGGCCGCTCGCGGGGTCGCGCTCGTGCCCACGTTCGCCGTCGTCGAGCAGCTGCTGCACGACACCGCCGGAGCGGGCCTCGACCCCTCGACCCGCGATCGGGTGCTGGGTGTGCGCGAGCGGATGGCCGAGGGGCTCGCCGCGGCCAAGGAGGCCGGGGTGCGGATCGGGCTGGGTTCCGATCTCATCGGCCCGGCTCAGGACCGCCGGGGCGAAGAGCTCAGGCTGCGCGCGGAGCTCGAAACCCCGATGGCCGCCCTCGTGGCGGCCACCAAGACCAACGCCGAGATCCTCGGCCTGTCCGGGCGGGCCGGCGTCGTCGCTCCCGGCGCGCAGGCGGACCTCGTGTTGTGGAACGGCAACCCGGTCGAAAACCCGGAGCTGTTCGCCGATCCCGCCAACGCCGTCCTGGTGCTCCAGGCCGGCCGAATCGTGAAGGACCTCCGATGAGCACCATGTGGCAGGGCTGCCTCGCCGACACCGACTACTTCGAGCTGAGGTCCGGCCGAGGCTACGACTACGGCGTCTGGGTCACCACGCCACCGGGTTACGACCCGGCCACGACGCGAGCGCCCGCCGTGTACGTGCTCGACGGCAACTGGGCCGTCGGCATGACGGCTCCGCTCATCGTCACCCAGAACGACCCCATGCACCCGATCCGGCCCTACATCCAGGTCAGCGTCGGCTACGCGGGCGAGGACGCGCAGCACTGGGCCCGGCTGCGCAACCGGGACCTCGTGCCACCCGGCGAGCCCATCGCCCCGGAGTTCGTCGACGCCGTGGAGACGGGCATCCGGACCGGCGCGATGACCCGCGAGGACGCCGACGCCTACCTCGCCGAACTACGGGACACCCACGCGGATGCGTTCCTGGGCTTCCTCACCGGGGAACTGCACCCGCGGATCGAGCGCGACTACGGCACCGCCGCGAGCGGGCACGGTCTCTTCGGCTACTCCTACGGCGGGCTCTTCAGCCTCTACACCTGGCTCACCGGCAGCACGCTCTTCGAGAGCATCGGCGCGGGCAGCCCCGGTGTCGTCGGTGCGGACAGCCGGGTCTTCGCGCGGCTCGACGAACTGGGCGACCGCCTGCCCGCCGCCGCGCTGCACCTGACCATCAACGACCAAGAGCTGCTCGGAAGCCTGCCCGTGTACCAGAACCTGACGAAGAACGCCGCCACCGTCCTGCACCGCTTGACCGCCCGCGGCGGAGCCGTCACCAGCGCGGTCCTGCGCGAGACGCACGTGACCGGTCTGCAGGCCTCGTTCCTCAGCTACCTCAGGACCTGCCGTGCCCGGTGAGCGCGCGAGTGCCGATGTGGTGGTGATCGGGGCCGGGGTGATCGGGGCGTCGATCGCCCTCGAGCTGGCCCGGGCGGGGCGGCGGGTGGTCGTGCTCGACCGGGCCGCGGGACCGGGCCAGGGGTCGACCTCGGCATCGAGTGCGATCGTCCGGTTCAACTTCTCCACCACCGCCGGGGTGGCGTTGGCGTGGGAGGCGCAGTCCGCCTGGCTCGACTGGGCCGGTCACCTCGGGCACGCCGTGGGCGACCTCGCGGTGTTCCGCAGGAGCGGCCTGGTCATGCTGGACGTCGAGGCGGCCCCGCGCACGTCGTGGCTCCCGCTGTTCGACGAGATCGGCGTTCCCTACGAGGAATGGGACAGCGCGACCTTGGCCGAGCGCGTCCCGGGTATCGACGTCGGCCGCTACTGGCCGCCGAAACGGCTCGACACCGAGGAATTCTGGCAAGACGCGAAGCACTCGCTCGGTGGCGTGTACACCCCGGATGCCGGTTACGTCTCCGACCCCGGTCTCGCCGCCGTGAACCTCGCCGCCGCCGCCTCGGCGCGCGGGGCGGAGTTCCGCTTCCGCAGCACGGTGATCGCGGTGGAAACGGCCGACGGGCGCGTGACGGCGGTGCGGCTGTCGGACGGCACGCGGATTGCCGGTGCCGTCGTGGTCAACGCGGCCGGTCCGTGGTCGGGCGCGGTGAACCGGTTGGCCGGCGTGGGTGCCGGCTTCACGGTCGGGGTGCGCCCGATGCGGCAGGAAGTGGCGCACGTGCCGGTCCACGAGGGTTACGGCGGGCCGGTGGTGGCGGACATGGACCTGGGCACCTACTTCCGCGGCGAAACCGGCGGGAACCTGCTCGTCGGCGGAACGGAACCGGAGTGCGATCCGCTGCCGTGGCTCGACGACCCGGACACCGCCGGCCTCCACCCGACGGCCGCGGTCTTCGAGGCCCAGGTGACGAGAGCCGCGCGCCGGTGGCCCGCTCTGGCGGTGCCCAACCGCGCGCGAGGCGTGGTGGGCGTCTACGACGTCGCCGACGACTGGACGCCGATCTACGACCGCACCGAGCTCGCGGGTTTTTACGTCGCAATCGGCACGAGCGGCAACCAGTTCAAGAACGCACCGGTCGTCGGGCAGCTCATGGCGGAGCTGATCACGCGGGTGGAAGGCGGCGCCGACCACGACACCGTGCCCGTCCGGTTCCGGGCCCCGCGCACCGGGCTGGAGATCGACCTGGGTGCGTTTTCCCGCAAGCGCAAGCGCAACACCGCGAACACGGGCACGGTGCTGGGCTGAGCCGCAACGGCGGTCCCCGGGTGCCGGACACGCTCGAGGGCGTCGAAGGAAACCCCGTAGACTCGCGGAAAACGGGGGGTGCGCGTGCGGGTTGCCGATCTGCTGCAATCGCCGCTCATCCCACCCGGGAAACCCGTCCGGCGGACCGCCCAGCTCCTCTCCGGGCTGGTCCTCTACGGCCTCAGCGACGCCCTCGTGGTCGCGGCGGGGCTGGGCGTCGAGCCGTGGGACGCGCTCGCCCAGGGGCTCACCCGCAGTGCCGGGCTCAGCATCGGCGTCTGGACCAACCTCATCGGCGCCGCCGTGCTGCTGCTGTGGATTCCGCTGCGGCAGAAACCCGGACTGGGCACGCTTTGCAACGTCCTGCTCGTCGGTACCTCGATGGACCTCACCCTGGCCGTGCTCCCGCCGTTCGGGCAGCTGTGGCTGCGGTGGGCCGTGCTCGTCGGCGGGGTCGTGCTCAACGGGTTCGCCACCGGCTGCTACCTCGGCGCCCAGGCCGGACCGGGGCCGCGGGACGGCCTGATGACCGGGCTCGCCGCGCGCGGGCACCCGATCTGGGCCGTGCGGTGGGGCATCGAGCTCGCCGTGCTGCTGATCGGGTTCCTGCTCGGCGCCACCGTGGGGATCGGGACCGTCCTCTACGCCTGCGCCATCGGGCCGCTCGCCCAGCTGTTCATGCCCGTGCTCGACGTGGACCGGGCGAAGGCCTGACGGCCGAACTCGCGGAACAGCGCCGTCGAGACCGGGTCGCGGCCGGCGTACCACTCCGGGTGCCACTGCACGGCGAGACCGAACGTGTCCGAGTCCGCCGAAACCGCTTCGATGACGCCGTCGGCCGACACCGCCTCCACCCGCAGGCCCGGCGCCAGCCGGTCGATCGCCTGGTGGTGCAGGGAGTTGACCGACACCGCCGTCGTGCCCAGCAGCCGCCGCAGCAGGCCGCCTTCGCCGAGGCGGATCTCGTGCGCCGGCAGGTACTGGCGGTCTCGCGGCTGCGAGAGGTCTTCGCGGTGCTCGTCGCCGGGCAGGTCGCGCAGGGTGCCGCCGAGGGCGACGTTCAGCTCCTGCAGGCCCCGGCAGATCCCGAACACCGGCACCCGCGCCCGCAGCGCCGCCGGCAGGACCCGGAGCGCGAGTTCGTCGCGGGCCGGGTCCGCCGGCGCGAGCCGGGGCCGTCCGCCGTAGCAGGCGGGCTGCACGTCGATCTGGTGCCCGCCGAACACGACGCCGTCGAACCGGCCGATCACGTCCGCCAGGTACGGCGCCGGGCCGCCGACGATCGCCACCGCACAGCCGGAAACCCGTTCCAGGGCCCGGACGTAGACCTCGCGCACGGCGATGTGCGCCACGTCGTCGACCGGTTCGGCCGACGCCGCCAGCGCGACCAGCGGCCGGGCGCTCACCGGGCGCCCTCCAGCGCCCGGCCGAGGTCTTCGAGCAGGTCGCCGGGGTGCTCCAGGCCCAGTGACAACCGGATCGAGCCCGGCGTCACGCCCGCGGCGAGCTGGTCGGCCTCGGGCAGCTGGGCGTGCGTGGTCGACGCCGGGTGCGTGGCCATGGACCGGACGTCGCCGATGTTCGTCACGTGCGCGAACAGGCGGAGGCCCTCGATGAACCGGCGACCCGCCGCCTGGCCGCCGGTGAGCTCGAACTGCACCAGCGGCCCGCCGTTGCCGCCGAGGTAGCGCCGCAGCAGCTCCTCCTGCTCGCCGCCGGCCAGGCTCGGGTGGCGCACTGAGGCCACCGCCGGGTGCGCGGCGAGGAACCGCGCCACCGCGGCCGCGTTTTCCCCGTGCGCGCGCATCCGCAGCGGCAGCGTCTCGATGCCCTGGATGAGCAGGAACGCGTTGAACGGGCTCAGGCACGACCCGAGGTCGCGCAGCAGCGTTTCCCGCGCCTTCAGCAGGTACGGGCTGCGGCCCAGCGCGCTTTCGAGCCCGGCGCCGGCTTCGGTCCACACGACGCCGCCGTGCGCGGGGTCGGGTTCGGTCAGCAGCGGGTGCCGGTCGGCGTGCCGGGTCCAGTCGAACGTGCCGCCGTCCACGATGAGCCCGCCCAGTGCGCTGCCGTGGCCGCCGATGTACTTCGTCGCCGAATACACCAGGATGTGCGCGCCGAACTCGAGCGGGCGGCAGACCATCGGCAGCAGCGTGTTGTCCAGCACCAGCGGCACCCCGTTCTGCTCCGCGAGCCCGGCGACGTCCTCGACCGGGAAGATGCGCAGCTTGGGGTTCGGCAGGGTCTCGCCGAAGTAGGCGCGGGTGCGTTCGTCGGTGGCGGCGGCGAAGTTCTTCGGGTCCTCCGGGCTGACGAACCGGGTCTCGACGCCGAACCGGGCGAAGGTGTTGGCCAGCAGGTTCCACGTGCCGCCGTAGAGCTCGTCGGAGCTGACGATGTTGTCCCCGGCCTGGCACAGGTTGAGCAGCGCGACGGTGGTCGCGGCCTGACCGGACGCGACGGCCAGCGCCGCCGGGGCGCCGTCCGCCGCGGCGATCCGCGCTTCGAGGACGTCGCAGGTCGGGTTGTTCAGCCGGGTGTAGGCGTGGCCGTCCTCGGTGAGGTCGAAGATGGCCGCCGCGGCGCCGGTGTCGGGCAGTTCGTAGGCCGCGGTCTGGAAGATCGGCGTGATGACCGGGGTGGTCGGGCCGGTGCGCAGTTCGGCGCCGGCGTGCAGCACCGCGGATTCTACGCGCCGGAAGGTTTTCGGTGCGGGTCGGTCAGTGACCGGCATGAGCGTGCTCCCTCGCTTCCGACATGGAGGTGACGATCGCGGTGACGGCGCTGGGCTGGCCCTCCGGCCCGCGCGTGAACAGCCCGCCGAGGGCGGCGTCGACCGCGGCGTACTCCGGGTCGGCCAGCCGCACCCGCCGCGCCTTGCCGAGGTTCCAGAACGGCGTCCGCGGATCGAGGTGGTGTTCCAGGTGGTAGTTGTCGTTGTGGATGCCGGTCAGGAACTTCTCCCAGCCGCGGCTCTTGCGGTTGCGCGTCATGTGCAGGTCCACCCGGGCGTCCCGGACCAGCGGCGTGTGCTCGGAGAGCTCGATGTACCAGCCGAGGATCTGGAAGCTGGTCAGGTAGGGCACGAACCAGAACAGCAGCAGTTCCACCGTCCAGCTCTGCCACCAGGAGACGCCGAAGACGGCGGCCCAGAACACCCAGAACCCCACGCGGTCGAGCAGCCGCTTGCCGCCGCGGTCCCGCGGCGCCGCCCGGTCCCGGCCGCCGCGCAGCACCCGGTACCGGTTGCGGACCAGGTACCGCAGGTAGGCCCAGGTCTGGCTGCCCAGCAGCGGGACCAGCACCACCCGGCGGACGTAGGCCCGCGGCGAGGCGGCCCGGTAGGCGCCCTGCTCGATGAAGAACCGCAGGTCCGGGTCGCGGTCCGGATCGCCCAGCCGCGGGTGGTGGGTGAACACGTGCGACACCTGGTAGGCGTAGAACTGCTGGAAGATCGGGTACGCGGTCAGCACGGTGCCCAGCAGCGCCCGCAGCCGGTGGTCGGCCGCTCCGACGCCGTGGGCGCAGTCGTGCAGGATCGTGGACAGCCCCCGCTGGCGGGCGCCGATGACCAGCACCGCCAGCGGGTAGCACCACCACGAAACCGTGACGCAGAGGGCGACGCACCCCGCGATCCAGGCGACGTCCTCGAGCCAGGCCAGCCCGGCGTGCCAGTTGTCGCTGCGGTTGAGGGGTTTCATCCGGGCCCGCACTCCGGCGGGGAAGCGGTGCGTCCGGTACCGCTTCCCGTCGTAGGCCCACTCGGTGCCCGGCATCAGACGAGGGCGGTCAGCGGCACGCCGATGAGGGTGGGGTCGAAGCGGCTGACCCCGTCGAGCAGCTCGTCGATCTTCTGCATGACGGCGGGGTCGAGCACGACTTCGGCCGCCTTGACGTTGTCGGTGACCTGCTCGGGGCGCGAGGCGCCGGTGATCGCGGTGGCGACGTTGGGGTTCTGCAGCACCCACGCGATGGCCAGCTGCGCCATCGTCAGGCCGAGCTGGTCGGCGATCGGACGCAGTTCCTGCACCCGGCGGAGAACGTCGTCCTGCAGCCAGCGGACCATGTAGCCGCTGCCCTCGCCGTCGGTGGCGCGGGAGCCGGCCGGCGGCTGCTCGCCGGGCCGGTACTTGCCGGTCAGCACGCCCTGGGCCATCGGCGACCAGACGAGCTGGCCCATGCCCTCGCGCTCGCAGGCCGGGACGACCTGGGCTTCGATGACCCGCCACAGCATCGAGTACTGCGTCTGGCTGCCGATCAGCGGGATCCGCAGCTCGCGGGCCAGCGCGGCGGCGCGGGTGATCTGCTCGGCGGTCCACTCCGAGACCCCGAAGTAGAGCACCTTGCCCTGGCGCACCAGGTCGGCGAAGGCCAGCATGGTCTCCTCCAGCTCGACCGTCGGGTCGAACTGGTGGGCCTGGTAGAGGTCGAGGTAGTCGGTTCCGAGCCGGCGCAGGGAACCGTGCGCCGACTCCATGATGTGCTTGCGGCCCAGGCCCTGGTCGTTGGGGCCGCCGGGGCCGGTCGGCCAGTACACCTTGGTGCAGATTTCCAGGCTTTCCCGGCGGAGGCCCGCCAGCGCGCGGCCCAGCACCTCTTCGGCGCGGGTGTTCGCGTACATGTCGGCGGTGTCGAACGTGGTGATCCCGGCGTCGAGCGCCGCGCCGACGCATTTCTTCGCCTGTTCCTCGGCCACCTGGGATCCGTGGGTGATCCAGTTCCCGTAGGAAATCTTGCTCACTGAGAGGCCGCTGCGGCCCAATCGACGATGCTCCATGCCTCCCGACACTCCAAGGAAATTTCCGCACAGTCAACGTTTGAAATCGCGAAACAAGGGGGCGCCGATGCGGTCATAGAAAGTGTTGATGAGCCCATCAGCACGGCCATGATCACGATTGCCATTACCAATTCCCGGTGGCAGCGTGATCCCTCGACGGGGGAAATCACCGGAATCGCCGCGGCGCCGCCGTGGCCGAAAAACCGGTTCGGGACGGGGAAAAAATGACGGACAAGATCATCGACGCCGCCCGTGCGGCGACCGTGGCGGCACCGCCGCTCGGCACCGAGGCGTACGGCCGGTTCTGCACCGCGCTGGCCCGCCGGCTGGGCGCGGCGTGGCCGCGGATCCGCGTGGCGAACGACGCCGATGTCGAACGGGCGCGGGAACAAGGCCTGCCCGACGTGCTCGTCGACCGGCTCCGGCTGACCCCGGACCACCTGGCCGACCTGACCGCCCTGACCTCGACGGTCGCCGGCGAACTGCGCGAACTCACCCGCCGCCCGCCGGGCACGCCGATCGGCGACTGGGGCGTGCGGCACCGCGTACCGCGGCCGCTGGGCGTGGTGCTGATGATCTTCGAAGCCCGCCCGACGGTCACCGTCGAGGGCGCCCTGCTCAACGTCGCGGCCGGCAACGCCGTGATCCTGCGCGGTGGCAAGGAGATCGCGCGGACCAACGCCGAACTCGGCACCGTCGTCACCGCCGCGCTGGCCGACGCCGGGCTACCCACCGGGCTGGTCACCGTGCTGGACGACCCCGGCCGCGCGCTGCTGCGGGAGCTGCTGCGCCGTCCGGACGCGATCGACGTGCTCATCCCCCGCGGCAGCCCGTCCCTCGTCGACTACTGCCACCGGGCGAGCACCATCCCGGTGCTGGCCAGCGGCGGCGGGGTCAACCACCTCTACGTGCACTCGAGCGCCGACCCGGCCCAGGCGGTCGCGATCGCGCTGGACAGCAAGCTGCCCGCTCCGGCGGGGTGCACTTCGCTGGAGATCGCGCTGGTCGACCGGCCGGTGGCCGACGAGTTCGTGGCCGCGCTGCTCGAGGGCGCCCGCCGCGACGGCCGTCCGTTGACCGTCCGCGTCGGCGAAGGCATCCGGCGGCCCGAAAGCGCCGGGCAGTGGCGGGTGGAACCGTTGGGAGAGCACGACTTCGGCCGGGAGTTCCTCGACAGCACCATCGGTGTCGTGGCCGTCGACTCGCCCGACGAGGCGGTCGAGTTCATCCAGCGGTACGGCTCCGGGCACAGCGAGGCGATCGCCGCCACCGACCCCGCGGTCACCGGGGCGTTCACCGACCGGGTGGACGCGGCCACCATCGTGGTCAACGGTTCTCTGCGCCTCAACGACGGTCCCACCCTGGAACTGGGCTCGGAGATCGCGATCAGCACCAGCAGGCTGCACGCCCGCGGGCCGATCACGCTGGCCGCGCTGGTGAACCACTGCTGGGTGGTCGAGGCGCACGGCCGGCTGCGCGAGGCGAGCTGATGACCGCGCCCGCGTCCGCGCCGCCGCTGCTGCTGCCGCTCAGCCGGCGGCCGCAGGCCCCGCACGCCCCGCACGCGGTGCTCGTGCACCCCGGCGGTGGCGGCCTGAGCCCGTACACCCCGCTGGCCGTCCGGCTGGCCCGCCGCGGCGGGGTGAGCGGCATCCGCGCCCGCGGCCTCTTCACCGGCGAGCGGCCCGACACCGCGATCGACGCGATGACCGAGCGGTACCTGCCGCTGCTGGCCGGCCTGCCGCGCCGCCCGGACCTGCTGGTGGGCTGGTCCATGGGCGGGGTACTCGCCTGGGAGCTCGGCGCGCGGCTCGCCGCGACCGGACCGGCTCCCGCGGTCGTGATGATCGACAGCTTCACCCGCCGGGACGAGTTCCGCACCGCGGCCCAGCGCGACGACGTCGTCGGCCGGATCATGCGGTCGGTGCACGCCCGGGTCGCCCACCGCGACCAGCCGTGGGCCGAAGCCACCGCGCACGCCCACGTCACCGCGTCGGGCCGGCACCGGGTGACCAGCGCGCACCCCGGGCCCGCGCTGCTGATGGCGTGCGCGAGCCCGCACCGCAGGACCCAGGTCGAGCGCTGGACCCGGTTGTCCGCGCGGCTGCGGACCCGCGAACTGGACTGCGGCCACTTCGACGTGTTCGGCCGGAAAGCGCTTCCGGCCGTGCTGGCCCACCTCGACGAATTCCTGACCGGACAACGCAACCGAACCGCTGAACCCCTTGGAGGGCAACGATGACCGGACCCGACCGCACGACCGTCACCGACTCGGTGAAACGCGTGGTGATCGCCGAATCCCGGCTTTCGCTGGCACCGGAGGAGATCCCCGGCGACGAACCGCTCAACGGCGACCTGCTGCGCATCAACTCGCTCGGGTTCGTCGGGATGCTGGTGCACCTCGAGGACACCCTCGACGTGACCCTGCCCGACGACCTCTTCGTCGGCCGCACCTTCCGGACCGTCGACGACCTCGTCGACGTCGTCGCCGAAGGCGCCCGCGAAACGGAGGAGCTGTGATGACCGCCGTCAACCTGCCCACGAGCTGGCGCAGCGTGCTGCCGCACCTGGACGAGCCGCTGCCGCCCGACCGCAGCCCGGAGGCGCCCGCGGGCGGCTCGGACACCGGTGTGTCGGTCAACCTGCCGTTCGCGCTGGTGCGCCAGTCGTCCCAGAACCGGGAGTTCTGGGACATCCCCGCCGAGGTGCTCGACACCTACCGCAGCTTCCGGCCCACGCCGCTGTGGCGGGCCCGCCGGTTCGAAGAGGCCGTCGGCGCCCGGGTGCCGATCTACGTCAAGTACGAGGGCGGCAACATCTCCGGCAGCCACAAGCTGAACACCGCGCTGGCGCAGGCGTACTACTACGCCAAGGCCGGGGTGAAGGAGCTGGTCACCGGGACCGGGGCCGGGCAGTGGGGCACCGCGCTCGCCGCCGCCTGCGCGATGTTCGGGCTGCGCTGCCGGGTCTTCATGGTCGGCACGAGCCTGCAGAAGAAGCCCTACCGGGGCACGCTGATGCGCAGCCTCGGCGCCACCGTGCACGCCAGCCCGAGCGAGCTGACCGAGGTGGCCGCCCGCACCGGCGGCGGGGTGAACAGCCTCGCACTGGCCATCGGCGAAGCCGTCGAGTACGCCGGGCGCACCGAAGGGGCCGCGTTCTGCATCGGCAGCGGCGAGACCTACAGCATCCTGCACCAGTCCGTGATCGGCCTGGAGACCATCGAGCAGCTCGCCGGGCTGGAGGCCACTGTGGACTCCGTCGTCGGCTGCGTCGGGGCGGGCTCGAACTTCGGCGGGATCGCCCTGCCGTTCTTCGCCGAGGCCGCCGCGACGGGCACGGAGTGCCCGCGGCTGGTCGCCGCGGAGTCGGCCTCCACACCGAAGCTCACCCGGGGCGTCTACGCCTACGACAAGACCGACGCCACCGGGGTCAGCCCGATGGAGGCGATGTACACGATCGGCAGCTCCTACCCGATCCCCGACTCGCACTCGGCCGGCCTGCGCTTCCACGGCGCCGCGAAGGTCATTTCCGCCATGCGGCACCGCGACCAGGTCACGGCCCAGGCCGTCGGGCAGGTCGAGGCGCTGGAAGCCGGGCAGGCGTTCACCCGCGCCGAGATGGTGCTGCCCGCGCCGGAGTCCGGGCACGCGCTGGCCGTGGCCGCGCGGCTGGCCGCCGGGGGCGGGTCGTCCCGCGGTGTCGTCGCCTGCGTGAGCGGGCACGGCTACCTGGACCTGGCCGCCTACCAGCAGCTGCTCGACGGCGAGCTCAGCAGCGAGCCGCCGGTCGAACAGGCGCTGGTGACGGCGATGGACCGGCTGCAGCCGGTTCCCGGGCTGGCGGTCGCGGGGAGTGGTCGTCATGTCTGACGCACTGGACCACCGCCTGCTCGACTGCGTCCAGGTGAACCTGGCCGAGCTCGCCGACCGCCTGCACGGCGACGGCACCCACCTGGCGATGGGCCGCGTCCTGCGCTTCTGGCCGCGGCCGGGCGCGGACGGCCTGCCCACCGTCGAGCCGCAGGTCGACTCGCAGGTGGCCGAAGCCGCCGACCTGCTGGGCCTGCGCGTCACCCGCCGGGCACGGGTCGCCTCCGTGGCCGAGCTCCAAGCCGGTCCCGGCTGCTACGCGGTGGCGGACGCCTACCACCTGCCCTGGGTCCCCTACCACGGCAAGGAGCACCTGCAGCACAGCTTCCTGGTCGAGCCGGACGGCGACGGCTTCACCGTCGTCGACGGCTACCACAACGACACGCAGTGGGGTGCGGCCCGCCCGGGCCGGTGGCCGCTCGGCCACGCGGAACTCGCCGAAGCCCTGCCCGACGGCGCGCTGACGTTCGGCCTCGCCGCCGCGGACCGCCCGGCCGAGCGCACGCCGCTCGTGCAGCTGGCCGATGCCGGTACGTACGTCTCGGCGTACGCCGACTTCCCGGACCGGGTGCGGGCACTGCGGGGACTGACGCTGCAGACCTGGCTGCTCACCCGCAGCCGACGGCTGCACGCCGCCGCGATGGGCGCGGACACCGAGGCGGTCCGCGCGCACCTGGCCGAGTGGGACGCGCTCGCCAAGCAGGTCTACGTGGCCGCCCGCCGGGTGGCCGCGGGCCGGGACGAACCCCGCTCGGTGTTCGGCAGGCTCGCCGACTGCCTCGCCGCCGACCACACGGCGTTCGACGCACCCACCCCGGTCACGAAGTCCGAAGTGGACCGCGGCGAGGTCCCGGCGCAAGTGCGCGAGTCCGTCTCCGCGGTGATCAAGACCGTGCTGGGCGCCGGGCCCGCCGCGGGCGACCGCACGCTCGGCGACATCCCGGGGTTCAGCTCCTTCCGCATGATGGAGATCGTCGAGCGGATCGAACACGACCTGGGTGTCGAATTCGCCGCCGAGGACCTGGTCCCGGAAAAGCTCACCCACGTCGACGGCCTCTGCCGCGCCGTCCTGGACGCAGGAGGATCACGATGACCCACTCCCCACGGGTGCTCCACGAACTGCTCGACCACGCCGCCCGGCTGTGGCCGAACCGGACCGCGCTGACCTGCCGGGACGCGTCGGTGACCTACGGCGAACTGGCTGCCGCCGCGCAGCGGGTGGCCGCGTCGCTGGCCGCCCGCGGTGCCCGCCGCGGGGACCGGCTGCTGATCAACGCGCCGGCGAGCACGCTGCTGCCCGCCGTGGTCTTCGGCGCCGCCCGCGCCGGGGTCGCGTTTTCCCTGCTGCACGAACAAGTCCGCGGCAGCAGCCTCGACCACGTGCTGGCCGATTCCGAGCCGGTGCTGGTGGTGACCGGCGACGAAGACGTGCGGCGCTCGGCCGACGCGGCCGGCGTCCCGTCGGCCTCGGTGGAGGACCTCGCCGCCGGGCCGGGCGAAGACGTCGCCCTGCCCGCTCCCCCGCTGCCGGTCGACCCGGTGTGCCTGATCTACACCTCGGGCACGACGTCGCTGCCCAAGGCCGTGGTCAGCACCCACCAGCAACTGCTGTTCGCCACCGCGGCGATCGCGTCGGTGCTGGTGTACCGCACCGACGACGTCGTCTACAGCCCGCTGCCGCTGTCCTTCGACTACGGGCTCTACCAGGTGTTCCTGTCGGTCACGGCGGGGTCGAACCTGGTGCTGGGCGCACCCACCGAGGTCGGCCCGTCGCTGGTGCGCAACCTGGTGCGGGCGAACGCGACCGTGCTGCCCGCCGTCCCGGCCGTCGCCGAGGCGCTCAGCGCGCTGCTGCGGCGGCGCCCGAAGCCCGCCCCGGCCCTGCGGCTGCTCACCAACACCGGGGCGGCGATGCCCACCGGCACGCTGGAATCGCTGCGCGCGGCCATCCCGGGCCTGCGGGTGCAGCTGATGTTCGGGCTCACCGAATGCAAGCGCGCCACCATCATGCCGGTGGACGGCGACCTGGACCGGCCCGGCTCCAGCGGCCGGGCGCTGCCGGGCACCGAGGTGTTCGTCATCGACGAGTCCGGCGCGCGGCTGCCGGCCGGCGAAGTCGGCGAGATCGTCGTGCGCGGCCCGAACGTGATGGCCGGGTACTGGCGTCGGCCGGAGCTGACCGCGCAGAAGTTCCCGCGGGTGGACGGGCTGTTCCCGGAGCTGCGCACCGGCGACTACGGCCGGCTCGACGAGGAGGGCTACCTCTACTTCGACGGCCGCCGCGACGACATCTACAAGGAGCGCGGGTTCCGCGTCAGCGCCACGGAAGTCGAGACCGCCGCACGCGGCGTGCCCGGCGTGCGCGAAGCCGCCGTGCTGGTCCCGAAGGACACCCGCCCGGCCTGGCTGTTCGTCACCGGCGAGCTGGCCGCCGAAGGCGTGCTCGACGGGATGCGCACCCGGATCGAGGAGTTCAAGATCCCGGGCAGCTGCCTGCGCGTGGAGGCGCTTCCGCTGACGGGCAACGGAAAGGTCGACCGCAAGGCGCTGGCCTCGATCGTGGAGGAGGCGTCGAGTGGAAGCGCTCGCTGACCGCCCGGCGGTGACCGCGGACCTCGCCGGCGTCCCGACCCCCGCCTACGTCTACGACCTCGCCGAGGTCCGCCGCAACCACCGGCGGCTCGACGGCGCCCTGCCCGAGGGCACCGGGCTGCTGTACTCGCTCAAGGCCAACCCGCACCCGGACGTGCTGGCCACCCTGCGCGAAGCCGGGGCCCGGCCGGAGGTCTGCTCCTCCGGCGAGCTGCGGGCCGCGCTCGACGCCGGCTGGTCCGGCGGCCAGGTGCTCTACACCGGGCCGGCGAAGCGGGACGCCGAGATCGCCGCCGCGCTGCGGGCCGGGGTGCGGGAGTTCTCCGTGGACTCCCCGTACGCGATCGGCCAGCTCGACCGGCTCGCCGGCGAGGCCGGCGTCCGGGCCCGCTACCTGCTGCGCGTCAACGACGACCAGCCGGTGCCGGGCCAGGGCCTGGCGATGACCGGGGTGCCGTCGCAGTTCGGCGCCGACACCGGCTGGATCCTCGCCGAGCCCGCCCGGTTCGCCGGGGGTGCGCACGCCGAGGCGTCCGGGCTGCACCTGTACATGGGCACCAACCTGACCGAGGTCGACGACCTGATCGGGCAGTTCCGCCGGGCGCTGGACACCGCCGCCCGGCTGCGGGAGGCCCTGGCCCCGCACGGCGTCCGCTTCCGGACGTTGGACCTCGGCGGCGGCTTCGGTGCTCCCTTCGCGAAGGAAGGCACCGCGAGCGAGCTGCCCGGCCTGCGCGAAGGGCTCGACGACCTGCTCGCCGAAAAGCTGCCGGGCTGGCGCGAGCAGGGCCCGGAGGTCGTGTTCGAGTCCGGCCGGTACCTGGTCGGCACGGCGGGGATCCTCGTCACCGCGGTGCTGGACGTCAAGCGGTCGCAGGGCAAGGACATCGTCGTGCTCGAGTCCGGCATCAACCACCTCGGTGGCATGTCGGGCATGCGGCGGCTGCCCCCGCTGTCACCGCACGTGCTCGGCCCGGCCGGGCCGCCGGTGCTCGACGCGCTGGTCGCCGGCCCGCTGTGCACGCCGCTGGACACCTGGACCCGCAACGCGGCCCTGCCCGAACTGAGTCCCGGCGACCGGGTGACGGTGCCGAACGTCGGCGCCTACGGGCTGTGCGCCAGCCTCGTCGCCTTCCTGGGACACCCCCTGCCGGCTGAGGTCGTCGTCGACGGCGACCGCCCCGGCACCCCCGCGCGGACCTCCCGCGTGGAACTGGTCAGGACCACTGACCACAACGAAGAGGAGTGAACCGATGGACCCCCGCATGACCGAACTGCTCACCCCGTTCCTCAAGTTCCTCAACGGCCGCGAGCTCGGCCCCGACGACTCGCTGCGCGAGCGCGGGCTCGACTCGATGCAGTCGATCAACGTGCTGTTCGAGATCGAGGACGTCTTCGGCATTTCGCTGCCGGACGAGGACATCACCGACGCCACCTTCGCCACCGGCGCGACCCTGTGGACCGCCGTGCGCACCCAGCTGGAGCGCCAGGGGGTGTCGTCGTGACCGCCACGCTCGCCGAACTCGCCGGGCGCGTCACCAAGGTCGCCGAGGAGCAGGTCCGCGAGGCCGACGCCACGGCCGCGTTCCCGGTGGCGGCGCTCGACGAACTGCGCGCCACCGGCCTGCTGGGCCTGCTGGTGCCCGCCGAGGACGGCGGCCTCGGCGGCTCGCTGGCCGACGTGCTCGAGATCAGCACCGAGCTGGGCCGGACCGACATGTCCCTGGCGATGATCTTCGCCATGCACTGCCAGCAGGTCGCCGCCGTGCTCGCGCACGCCGACGGCAGGCTGCGTGCGGAACTGCTGCCCGAGATCGCCGCGGGCCGGCTCTACCTCGGCTCGGTCACCACCGAGGCGGGCAAGGGCGGGCACCTGCTGACCGCGGAGTCCGCCGCGGCCTGGCGCGACGGCGAGCTGCTCGTCGACCGCTTCGCCCCGATCGTCACCGGGGGCAAGCACGCCGACGGGTTCCTGATCACGATGCGCTCCCCGGACGCCGAGGCGGACAACCAGGTGTCGCTGGTCTACGCCGCCCGCGACCAGGTGGAGATCGAGGAGGCGGGCGGGTGGGACCCGCTGGGCATGCGCGCCAGCGACAGCGGCGCCCTGCGGCTGCGCGGGCGGCTGCCCGCCCACCAGGTCGTCGGGCGCCACGGGGACTTCCACACCATCGTCACCACGGTGTTCGGGCCGCTGGCCCACCTCGGCTGGGCGTCCTGCTGGCTGGGCACCGCGGCCGGGGCGCTGTCCCGGGTGATCCGCGCGCTGCGCGGCAGCCGCGGCCGGACGGACCTGAGCTCGGAGCTGCTGCTCACCCGGCTGTCGCGGTCGCGCCAGCGGCTGGACACCGTGCACGCGCTGATCGGCCACGCCCGCGAGGTCGTCGAAACCACCGCGGACCTCAGTGCGCCCAAGGTGCAGCTGCTGATCAACGCCGTGAAGATCACCGCGGCCGAGGAGTGCTACCGCGCGGTCGACGAGCTCGTCGACGCCGTCGGGATGCGCCACGGCTACCTGCGGGATTCCCCGACGCGGCTGGAGCAGTCGCTGCGGGACCTGCGCTCGGCGGTGCTGAACTACAGCAACGACCGGCTGCACCTCGCCGACGGCCGGCTCACCCTGCTCGACCAGGAGGTGCGCTTTGCCTGAGGCAGCCGTCCTGGACGGCGACCTGCTGTCCACTGTGGACTCCGACGCCGGTGGTGCGCGGGTGTGGCAGCGGCTCGGTGCCGCCGGGGTGCTGCGGGAGCAGTACCGCCGGCGCACCGCGACCGGCCTGGTCGCCGACCCCGGGCGGCTCGGCGCCACCCTGCGCGCGGTCGATGCCCGCGGCGACAACGGCGTCACGTTGAGCGTGCTGGTGCAGTCGGCGAGCGCGCTGCCGATCCTGGCCACCGCGACCGGGCCGGAGTTCGACCGGGTCGCCGACGGCGAGTGCGAGGTCGCGCTGGCGGCCACCGACGCCGCGGCGGCCGGCTCCGACCTCACCGGGCTGGGCACCGAGGTCGAGATCGGCGAGGACGTCGTCCGGGTCGAAGGCGCGAAGCGCTGGGTGACCACGGCGACCCGCGCGGCGTACTTCCTGGTGCTGGCCCGGCACCGGCCCGGCCGCCACTTCACGGCGTTCACCTGGGTCCTGGTCCCGGCGGACACCCCCGGGGTCCGGGTCACGCCCGCGGCGACGACCCTGCTCCCGGGCGCCGGTATCGGCCACGTCGAGTTCTCCGGCGTGCGGCTGCCGCCGTCGGCGGTGCTGGGCCGGCCGGGCCGCGGGCTGGCGCTGTTCGCCCGGCACATGGGCACCGAACGGCTCGCGGGCGCCCAGTGGGCGACCGCGCTGACCAGCCGCGTCCTGGCGCAGACCCGGGCGGCGCTGACCCGGCGCGAGATCGACGGGCGCTCGCTGTGGGACCACGAATCCGTCCGCCAGGAGTTCGCGGCCTGCCTGGTCAGGGTGCGCGCCCTGCGCGCACTGTACGAGGCACTGGGCGAGCGGGTGGTGGAGGACCACGACCTGACCAGCGGGGCGGTGCTGAAGGCGGCGGTCGGCCTCACGGCCGACGACGTGCTGTCGCGCTGCGCGCGCTGGCGGGGCGCGGACGGCTTCGCCGACGACGGTCTCCAGCTGCTGCGCGCGGAAGCGGCGGTGTTCGGCATCGGCGGCGGGGTGACCGAGCTGATGCTCGGCGCGGTCGCGGACGACGCCGAGGCACTCCTGACGGAACTGCGCGCATGACCACCGAGGCGGCACTTCCCCGGGAGAGTGCCGGGTTCGCGGACGTGACCATCGACGGCACCGAGATCGCGCCCGGTGTCTGGGTCGCCTCCGCCCACCGCGCCGAGCTCGGCGATCCGCCCGCCCTCGGCCGGGACGCCGCCGACGCCCGGACCCGGCCGGGGTGGTGCCGCGGGGAGTTCCTCGCCGGGCGGCACCTCCTGCGGCGGCTGCTGCGGCGCGTCCGGCCCGAGCTGGCCGCGCTGCCGATCCGCACCGACCCCGCCGGGAAGCCGCGCCTCGGCCTCGACCCTGCGCTGCCCGGGATCACGATCTCCCACGACGGCGACCGGATCGCGGCGGCCGTCTGCGCGCACGGGGACGTCGGCGTCGACGTCCAGCTGCCCCCGGCCGACCTGGCCGACTCGACCCTGCGCCGGTGTCTCGGCCCGCACGCCCCAGCCGTCGCCACCCTGCCACGGGCCCGGCGGGCGAACGAGTTCGCCTGGGTGTGGACCGTGCAGGAGGCCTGCGTCAAGGCCGCCGGCACCGGGCTCGCCGGGCGGCCGTGGGCGATCGACGTCCCCCCGGGCGCGCTGTCCGGGCACTGGGGCGGCTTCACCTGGCTCAGCCTGCGCCACCTCTCCCCGGTGCCGCTCAGCTGCGCCTTCCACCCACCGGACCTTCCCCGACCACGGAGGCCAACGTGCACCTGATCGACGCTCCGGACGTAGTCCCGGAACTCAGTTGCTACACCACCAACCTGGTGGCCTACCTCGAACCCGACGACCCGGGTGTGAAGACCCGGCTGGCGCACGCCGTGCGGCTGGCCGTCCGGTCCGACGACTGCGGCCTCGTGTTCTCGCAGCACACCCGCGTCGACGACACCGGGCCGCCCGGACCGCTGGGCTACCGCGGCGCCGAGGACTGGCCGGCGGCCGCCGGCCACCTCGAGGCCGAACTCGCCCGCTCGGGCCGGGTGCTGGCCGTCGCCGACACCTTCCACCTGCCCTGGTCGCCCGCGTCCGAGACCGCGCACTCGCCGCACTGGCTGCTGCTGCTCGGCCGGCGCGACGACCGGTGGCTGGTGGCCGACCACTTCCACGCGCTGACCCCGCTCGGCGCGCAGGAACCCTTCCTCGGCTGGCTGGACGACACCACGCTGGAGCGCGCGCTGGCCCCGCACACGCCGTGGCCGGCGGAGATCGCCAACCGCGACCGCCACGCGCTCGGGGCCGCCGTCGAACCGGTGCACGCCGACCGGTTCCGCTGGCTGGCGCGCACCACCGGCGACGCTCCCGCCGCGCCCGATCCCGGCGGCTGGGCGTGCGTCCTGCCCGAGGTGCTCGAGCGCGTCAGCAAGGTGCTGGCCGAGGACGAGACCGCCGCCGCCCGCTACGGCGACGACCTGTGGGCGGCGAGCCGGCACTACACCTACCGGCTCGACGTGCTCGCCGCCAACGGCGAGATCGGCGCCGACGAAGCCGCCGCGGCCGCGGTCAGCTGGGGCGAGCTGCCCAAGGTCGTCCGGTTCGCCGCGGCGTCCGCCGCCCGGGGCAGGCCCCGGCGCGGACTGCTGGAGCGGACGTTCGAAGACCTGTTGCACACCAACGACAAGACCACCGCCGGCCGTGACCGGGAGGCATGAGAACGATGGAAACCCTGTACCAGTGGTTCGCGGCGTCGGCCGCCAAGCACGCCGACGCCCCCGCGCTCGAAGTCGGGACGCGGACCCTCACCTACACCGAACTGCAGGACCTCGCCGGGCACATCGCCGCCGAGGCCGCCGACGCCGCCGGGGCGGTGCCCGCCCGGATCGGCGTGCTGGCCGAGCGCAGTGTGCTCACCTACGCCGGCTACCTGGCCGCGCAACGGCTCGGCAGCACCGTCGTGCCGCTGAACCCGGCCTTCCCCGACGACCGCAACCGGATGATCGCCGAGGCGGCCGAGCTCGACCTGGTGCTCACCGAAGCACCCGCCGGCCTCGGCGTGCCGGAACTCGTCATGACCGAGGACGGCGCCCGGCGCCCGCCGCCGGCGGCGCAGCCCGGGGAGCTGGCCTACATCCTGTTCACCTCCGGCTCGACCGGGCGGCCCAAGGGCGTCCCGATCCGGCACCGCAACGTCTGCGCCTACCTCGGCCACGTCGTGCCGCGGTACGGCATGGCGCCGGGCAGCCGCGTCTCCCAGACCTTCGACCTGACCTTCGACCTGTCGGTGTTCGACATGTTCACGGCCTGGAGCGGTGGCGCGACGCTCGTGGTCCCCAGCCGCGAGGACCTGCTGGCACCGGTCCGGTTCGTCGCGGAGAAGGAACTCACCCACTGGTTCGCGGTGCCGTCGATGGTGTCCTACGCCCAGCGGCTGCGCAGCCTGCGGCCGGGCAGCATGCCGTCGCTGCGCTGGAGCCTGTTCTGCGGGGAACCGCTGACCACGCAGCAGGCGCGGGCGTGGCAGCGGGCGGCGCCCGGCGGTGTCATGGAGAACCTGTACGGCCCCACGGAACTGACCATCAGCTGCGCGCAGTTCCGGCTGCCGGCCGACCCGGCGGACTGGCCGGACACCGCCAACGGGACCGTGCCGATCGGGCAGCCGCACCCCAGCGTCAGCCACCTCGTGCTCAACGACCAGGGCCGCCCGGCCGTGGAAGGCGAACTCTGCGCGCGCGGACCGCAGCGGTTCCCCGGCTACCTCGACCCGGCCGCGAACGAAGGCCGGTTCTACCACTTCGGCCCGGGCGACGAGAGCGCGCGGCCGCACCGCGCGGGTGACGAGCTCGACGACTCCGCCTGGTACCGCACCGGGGACCGCGTCTGCTGGCAGGACGGCGCGCTCGTCCACTTGGGACGGTCGGACCAGCAGGTCAAGGTGCAGGGTTACCGCGTCGAGCTCGGCGAGATCGAAGCCGTGCTGCGCGAGCAGGACGGGGTGCGTGACGCGATCGTGCTCGCGCTGCCCGGCAGCGGCGGCACCACCGAACTGGAAGCCGTGTGCACGGGCCGGGGCCTCGAGAGCGACCCGCTGCTCACCGCCGTCGCGGACCGGCTGCCCGGGTACATGGTGCCCCGGCGGCTCAGCGTGCTGGACACGCTGCCGCTGAACGTCAACGGCAAGATCGACCGCTCGGCACTCACCGCGGACGCGATCGGGCAGCGCGGATGACCACCACCGCCCCGGAAGGGAAGATCATGACAACCACGAACGTGACCGCACCGCCGACGGCGGTGGACGGGCTCGTGTCCTGTGACGGCTTCCGCCAAGCCATCGCGAAGCTGCCGACCGGGGTCACCGTCCTCACCACGATCGACGGCGACGACCCCGTCGGGTGCACGGCCAACGCCGTCATGTCGCTGTCGGCGGACACGCCGAGCGTCCTGGTGTCGCTGGCCACCCGCAGCCGCACGCTGGCGGCGATCCTCGACACCGGCCGGTTCGCCGTCAACACGCTGTCCTGGGCGCAGCGCGAGCTGACCCGCAAGTTCGCCGTCGGCAGCCCGGCCGAGCGCTTCGCCGGCGTGCCGTGGCGGCCCGAGCGCCGCATCCCGGTGCTGTCCGCCTCGGGAGTGGCACTGGTCTGCGAGGTGGGCGACACCGCAACCCTGCTGGACCACACGGTCGTCGTCGGCCGGGTCGTGTGGCTGCACGACACGAACGAGGCTCCGACGGTGCTCTACGGACGGGAGCAGTACCCGCTCGGAGCTTGAGGAACACCGGCGCCCGGCCCCTCGACCCGTTCCGCGGGTGGAGGGGCCGGGCGCCTTCGCGCTCACCGGTAGCCGCGACGCAACGCGGCCCGGGCGGATGCACCGGCCCGGGCCACGCACGTTCTGCCGACTCGCGGGAACTGCGTCCCGGCAAACATCAGGTCATCCGCGAACCGACCCTCTGGGCACGCAAGCCGACCCTCTGGGCACGCAAGCCGACCCTCTGGGCACGCAAGCCGACCCTCTGGGAACGCAAGCCGACCCTCCAGCAACGCGAGCCGACCCTTCAGAAACGCGAATCGACCCTTCACGAGCGCGAGACGCCCCGCCAGGGAAGTGAACCGACCCTCCAGGGACGCAAACCGACCCTCTGGGGACGCGAGCCGACCCTTCAGGAACGCGAATCGACCCTCTCGCTACGGCGACCACGCTGACTCGGGCGCCACAACCGTGGGCGCAGGTAGGCCGGGCACCTGAGAGCCACTCTGGCGGCCGGACCGGCCGGAACAGCCCTCAGAGGGCGGTCCGGCGGGCCCGATGCGGCCCCGCGTCGGCGACCTGCTCGGCGGTGGCGCGGGCCGCCGCGTCGAGCAGGACCGAAAAGCGCGGGTCGGTGCGCATCTCGCGGTGCCAGGCGAGCTGGGTGAAGACCTGGAACGGCGCCGTCCACGGCACCTCGACCAGCCGGCCCTCGGCCAGCTCCGTCGCGACGCTGAGCCGGGGCAGCAGGGCGATGCCCAGACCCGCGGTCAGCGCGCGCTTCACCGCGTCGATCGACCCGAACGACAGCGCGCGGATCCGGGTGTCGGTCGCGTTTTCCAGCGTCTGCTCGAACAGGCGCTGGTACCCGCTGCCGCGGTGGGCGCACAGCAACGGCTGTTTCGCCAGCCGCGGCGTCGGCACGGGCTCGGGGCCGAGCGGGCCGTCCTGGCCGGTCACCACCACGAGCGGCTCCGGGCACAGCAACGTCGATTCCGCTTTCGGCGACGATTCGCAGACGTCGATGAAGAACGCGCAGTCGACGTCGGAATCCCCGATCCGGCTCCACGGATCTTCCTCCAGCGGCCGGATTTCCAGCGCGAGGTCCGGGTGCCGCCGGTACAGGTACTCGATGATCGGCACGAGCCGGTAGGACGTCAGCCCGCTGTCGGCGCCGACGGTCAGCGCGTCACCGGGCGTGGTCCCGGCGAGCACGGTTTCCTCCGCCAGCCGGCTCAGTTTCACGATCTTGTGCGCGTACCGGCGGAACCGGTGGCCGGCGTGGGTCAGCCGGATCAGCGCGCCGGTGCGGTTGAAGAGGTCGCAGTCGAGGTCGCGTTCCAGTTTCTTGATCCGGGCGGTGACCGTCGGCTGGGCGACGCTCAGGTCGTTCGCGGCCTTGGTGAAGCTCGACTGCTCGGCCACGCTCAGGAAAGTGGTGAGAGACGCGGTGTCCACGGCGCGGATCACCGCCGGGCCAGGCGAGTGGCGCGGGGGCGGGCCCCCGCACCGGGGCGGGTGTTCCCTTCCCCGCGCGGGCGGCACTTCCGGGGGACGGCCGCCGCACGCCAACCGTGGTTCCGCTGCGGGACGGCGGCTCTCCGAACGACCGCGGTTCCGTGGTGCGGCTCCGATTCGTTCCCGGGCACGTGGCCTCCCAGCGGCCGGCTGCTCGCGGCCGGCACGGCACCTTTCACGACGACGTCCCCCAATCTGCACCCGCGGCTCGTTCCCGACCGCGGGTGGATCTGTATTACTGGCTTTCCGACCGGGTTCAATCAGGGAGCACGCCGACCGGTTTTTCCCCCGCCAGGGTGATCCCACTGGCGAATTACCACCCACCCGCGGCAGGCAAACTACGCCCATCGGGCGGGTGGTAAACGTTTTCCTCTTCACCGGCCGTGGCCGGTACGACAAGGCGGGTCACTCCAAAAGAGCATCGCCGCCGTTGCCGCCCGATTCAGCTTCTCCGCCGGAGGAGCTTCATTTCCGCATCAGCGCGGTTTCACCCCGCGATTTTCGTTCGACGGCAGGCCCGCCGCGGCGAAATCAGCCGAAAACCAGCCGAAGCAGCGCGGTCACGACCGCGGCGCCGACCATTGCGGTGAGGATCGACCGCTTGCCGGCGAGCAGGACGATCCCGACGCCGACACCCGCCAGCGCGGTGGCCGTGCGCACCGAAACCACGTCACCCGAAGACGGCCACAGCAGGGTGACGACCAGCCCGGCGATGAGGGCCGGCGTGGCGCAGGTGAGCGCGTTGCGCAGCCAGGTGGGCAGCTCCCGGCCGCCCGCGGCGAGCGGCACCACGACCCGCAGGATGAGCGCGGTGACGCCGAGGGCCAGCACGATCGTCCACTGGTACGTCATCGCCGTGCCCCCAGGATCGCCCCGGTGACGCCGCCGGCGGCCCCGGCCACCAGCACCGGGATCCCCGGAGGCGCCCAGAAGACCAGCGCGGCCGCGGTGACGACACCCAGCACCGCCAGGCCCCAGGCGCGCGCGTCCTTCAGGTGCGAACGCAGCAGGCCGAGGAAGAACACCGGGTAGGCGGCGTCGAGCCCCAGCCGTCCGGGGTCGCCGATGGCGTCGCCGAGGACGGCACCCAGCGCGGTTCCCGCGGTCCAGCCGCACAGGCACAGGGCGCCCGCCAGCCGCAGGGTCCGCAGGTCGTACCGCCCGTCGCCGCGGTGGGCGACCGCCCACGAGCCGTCGGTGATCAGCATCGCCGTTCCCGCCCGCGACCAGGGCGACCCGGTCAGCGCGGGGGCGATCGTGGTGCCCATCAGCAGGTAGCGGGCGTTGAGCGCGGCCGCCGCGCCCACCACGGCCCAGACCGACCCGTGCTGCGCGATGACGGCGACCGCGCCGTACTGGGCGCTGCCGGAGAAGACCAGCAGCGACATGGCCACGGGGGCCAGCACACCCATCCCGACCGAGGCCGCGAGCGCACCGAACGCCATGCCGTCCGCCAGATCGGCGGCGGCCACCGGCAGCACGGGACGCAGCGTCCGGGCCGGCTCAGCGGTGGTTTCGGTCACGATGTTCACCTCCTTGGCGTCAACGTTACCAACAGACGGCTGTGTTGGTAACCCACCTCGGCGGCAGTACCCGCGATTTCTTTTTCCAAACCGGTAAACCCACCTCGTTCCCGCGCTCGGGTAACCAGCAAGCGGTGTCACTGGTAACCTGACCGGCATGACTCCACGTCCGGCCGCACCACCCCCGCTCAGCGTGGTCCAGAGCTTGGTGAACACCAGCGAGCTCCTGGAGAACCGCGACGACCTGACCACCCCGGCGGGCCTGCTGGCGTGGGCGGCGGCCGAGGAACTGCCGTGCCCGGCCCGGCCGACACCGGCGGACCTGACCCGCGTACGCCGGTTCCGCGAGGCCCTGCGCCGGCTGCTGGCCGGCACGGAGGACGCGGCGAGCACGCTCAACGCCGAACTGGCCCGCACCGGCACCCGCCCCCTGCTCCAGCCGGACGGCTCGGTGCAGTTCACCGGCGACAACGCGACCGCACTGGACACGGCGATCACCCGCGTGCTCGCGGCGGTGGTGACGGCCGGCCTCGACGGATCACTGCGCCGCCTGAAGGCCTGCGCGGCCGAGGACTGCCGGTGGGCGTTCTACGACCGCTCCCCCAACGTGGTGAGCCGCTGGTGCGAGACGTCCGTTTGCGGCGCCCGCCACAAGATGCGGGCCTACCGAGCCCGCCAAGCCGCCACGACGTGATCCCACCCCTCCGGGAACCGCTCGATCAGGACCTGCCGATCAGTGGCTGGGCATGTCCTTCCTGCCCTTTCGTGCGGGCCGTTGGCCAGGAGCATGACCAAGTGGACTGAAACGACCTCCCGGATCTGACCGGCCGCACCGCGGTGATCACCGGCGCCGGCCGTGAGCTCGGCTTCAGCCGGTCCGGGGATCGCTCACCGCACGAAGTCGACGGGGCGCAGCGGTTTCCGAGTGAGAGGCATCAGCCGAACGCGGCGAGATAGTCCGTGACGGCCCGGAAATTGCCAGCGTCGGAGATCAGCCCGATGTAGCCGTCGGGACGGATCAAGACGAGCGTTCTGCCGGACGGACCGTAGGCGGCCGCGAGGTGGCCGGCGGGGTCCGCGATCTCCCCTTCGGCGGCCGGCTGCGCGACGACGTGGAGCACCCGGGCTGCGGTTCGGGGAAGCGTCGTCGTGGAGCCGAAGTCGAGCAGGGTGAACTGGCCCCGGCCGATCAGGTCGAACAGGCGGTGGACTCCGTCGACGGTGGCCAGGCCGGTCGCGTCCGGGGCGCGGTCTCCGGCGCGGAGGGTTGCCCGCTCGTCGCGGTCGTCGCGGGCCAGGGCGGATCCGCGGTATCCGACGTCGAGCTGGATCGTGCTCGCGTCGCGGTCGATCGGGACCGCGTTGGTTTCGATGGTCCTGGCCAGGCGCGTGTTCGAGAGCGCGAGGACGTGCGCGGCGACCGGGCGGCGCTCGGCCTCGTAGGAGTCGAGCAGCGCCAGTGGGGCACCGTCGTTCACGACGGCGGCGAATTTCCAGGCGAGGTTGTGGGCGTCCTGGATTCCGGTGTTCATGCCCTGCCCGCCGGCCGGCGAGTGGATGTGCGCCGCGTCGCCGGCCAGGAACGCGTTCCCGGTGCGGTAGTGCTCGGCCAGGCGGATGTTGGCGCGCCACACCGAAGTCCACTCGGGTTCGCGGAGGCGGATGTCGGTCCGGCCCGTTCTGTCCTCCAGGGTCGCCTGGAGGTCCGCGAGGCCGAGCCGGGCCTTCGCGCCGGGCGCGAGGGTGGCGGCGTACTGGAACAGCCCGGTCGAGGGAAGCGGGCAGAGGCTCAGGATGCCGGCCGGGTGACGCCAGGTTTCCCACGCGTCCCGGCCGAGGCCGGAAACCGGAAGATCCGCCAGGACCATCCGGACGTCCTCGCGGGTCTCGCCGTCGAACGCGACGCCGGTCTGCTTGCGGACGACGCTGTGTCCTCCGTCGGCACCGACGAGCCACCGCGCGGCGACGGTCGTGGCCGTGCCGTCCGTGACGACCTCGGCCGTGACGCCGTCGCCCGTTTGCGTGAAGCCGACCAGCGTGGTGCCGAACTCGACAAAGCCACCGAGCTCCTCGAGCCGGAGCCGGAGCGCCTCCTCGACCCGCCACTGCGGCGTGATCAGGCTCGCCGCGTACGGGATGTCCGGCCGGTTCGCCAGCGACTCCGGGATCGCACCGCCGCGCGTCACCCGGCCGTCGGGGGCCGTCGAGTTCATCGGCATGGCCTGCCGGCCGTTCGCCAGCACGCGCCCGGCGATGCCGAGGTCCTCGAAGATCTCCAGGGTGCGCGGCTGCACGCCCTTGCCGCGCGAGCCCGGACGCGGCCCGGGCTCCGCGTCGATCAGCCGGAACGGAACGCCGCTGCGTGCGAGCTCGACAGCCAGCGTGAGGCCGGTCGGACCGGCACCGACGACCAACACGGTGGTGGCACCCGCTCCGGCATTGCGTGGCTCGCTCATCACATCTCCCGCAAGAAAGGAATCTCTTTCTTAGACTGTAGCGGGAGTTGCGAGAAAGGCAAACCTTTCTAAGATGACGGGGTGGCCGCACCAGAGCTCGATCCCGCCCCGCCGACCCGGCGGCGTGGCGCGGCGCTCGAAGCCGCCATCCTCGACGCCGGGTGGGACGAGCTGGCCGAGATCGGCTACGCGCGCCTGACCATGGGATCCATCGCCAAGCGCGCCCGCACCAGCGAGCCGGTCCTCTACCGCCGCTGGGCGAACAAGGACGAACTCGTGCTCGCCGTCCTCGACCGGTACCGGAAGACGCACCCGGTGGCCGTGCCCGACACCGGCAACCTGCGCGACGACCTGATCCACTACTTGACCGCACTCGGCGACTCCCTCGCCGGGTTCTTCGCCATCGCGGCGGCCACGGCGTTCTCGGGGCTGCTCGCCGCCACCGGCCTGTCGCCCGCGGACATCCGCGCGCAGGCCATGGGAGACCAGCTGCTCCCGCAGACGCGAACCATCTACCGGCAGGCCGCAGCCCGCGGCGAGCTCGACCCGGAACGCATTCCGCCTGCCGTGCTCGCCTTGCCGTTCGACCTCGTGCGCCACGACCTGCTCATGGACCTCCAACCCCCCGGCGCCGAACGCGTCCGCTCGATCGTCGACGACGTGTTCCTGCCCCTCGTGCGGGCCCACTGCACGAGCCAAGGCCCGGTACCGTCCACCGAACCGGGGCCGGAAGTCGCTGAGCCATGACGACATCGTCAGTTACAAGCAGGTCATCAGTCAGACGTTTCTGGGGAAGACCGCGGTGCCGATCCTGGAGATCACCCAGGCGGCGGTCGAGGACGCCCTCGACGTCCACGGCGCCCTGCTGGACGAGCTGACCACCGGCCTGGACGACCCGGCGCAGGTCTTCGCGCAGAGCTTCCGGCTGACCGGGCGCCTGCACCGGATGCACCCCGGACTCAGCAAGGTGCTCCTACACCACGGTTTCGAACTCGCCTCCGCGGAGAGCGGCCTGGCTCCCCGCGTCCGCCGCGACATCGAGGCCGCCGTACGAGCGGGCCGCTTCACCGTGGCCGACACCGAACTCGCCATGGTCACGGTCGCAGGGACCGCGCTCGGCCTCGGCCACCTGCTGCACCGGCAGCCCGAGCGCGACGACGCCGCCACGACCGACCAGATGACCGAGGACCTGCTGCGCATGCTCGGCCTCACCGCCGCCGAAGCCCAGGAAATCTGCGGCCGGCCGCTGCCCGACCTCGGCGCCACCGCGATCGGGCCGGAGACCGCCGCCTGAACACGGCGCCCGCCGGTCGGCGAACAGCAGCGGATCACCGGGCGGGCAGAACCCGATCAGCAGACCGGTCCCCGCGAACAGCACCAGGAACTCGTTCCACCGTTCCGACCAGCCGGGACATCCGACCGGCGCGCCCCCGGACGACGAGCGCGGTCAGCGGCCGCCGCAGCAGGAGACCGCAGCAGGCCACCGCCGCCCCGAGGAGCACTCCGGCGAGGACGTCGTGCGGGTAGTGCGCACCCAGGTAAACCCGCGAAAACGCAACGAGCACGGCCAAGGCGAGCGCGAGCAGGCCGACGCGCCAGGCGACCAGCAGCAGCCCGACCGCCGCCGAGACGGCGAACACGACGTGGTTGCTCGGGAACGAGTAGTCCGTGGCGAAGTCGCACGGCGCGACGGTCGGCACCCGGGGATAACGCAGACACGGACGCGGCTCCCGGACCAGGACTTTCACCAGGTTGCTCAGCCCGTAGGCCAGCAGGACCCCCAGCGGCACCCACAGGACCGCGGCCATGACCTCGGCCGGCTCGCCGCGCGCTCGCCACCAGACGACCGCCACGAGAACCGCGAGCAGCACCAAGCCGGCATCGGTGTAGACCTCGAAGAAACCGTGCAACCACGGCGTCGACCGGGCGAACCCGGCCACGTCGAGGTACCAGCCACCGTCGATGACGCCCCCGTCCATCCGAACGCCCCCTTCCTGCCAACCGGCGTTCACCCTCCACTTCTACACGAGTGTAGATTGTCGGAGGCGGCGGGGCCGGAGACGACCAGCCGCACCTCGCGGTCGTCGGGCGCGACGCGGCCGTGTCCGGTGATCTTCTTCGTGCCGCCGGTGTACACGACACCGGGTCGAATGATCCCGATCGCGCAGATCGACGAGCTGGTCGGCCAAGTGCGCACGGCCGGGCTGCTGGAGATCACCGACGACGACGTCGACCTCCTGTCCATTGTGGACAAGGCTGCGGCGCACGGGCTGAGCGGCATGCGCGAGCCGGATCTACGCCACCGCGACCCGTCGTAGGTCTCGCTGTGAGAACGCTGAGAGAAACCATGCGCTTACACCTCCACTTCGGGGTACCCCGGGCACGGCGAAGGAGGGCGATGGCCATCGAGGAAGCAACGGCGCCGGCGCGCCGTCAGAAGCGTTCGAACCACCGTGCCGAGGCGGTCGACGCCCTGCCGTGGTCCCTGCGGGTCGCGGCCGAAGCCGGCTGGCGGCTGCTCGTCGTGGTCGCGGCGGTGGGGTTCCTCGGCTGGTTGTGCGGCTACCTGGCGGCCGTCACGGTGCCGGTCGGCGTGGCCCTGCTGCTCGCCGCGTTGTTCGCTCCGCTGGTCGACCGGTTGGTCCGCTGGCACGTGCCCCGCGTCCTGGCGACGGTCATCGCCGTCGTCGTGGGCTTGCTGGTCGTCGCCGGGGTGCTCACGCTCGTGATCACCACCGTCATCGGTGCCTTGCCGCAGTTGCAGAGCCAGGTCGGCGCCGGTGTCTCGAGCCTCGACGCCTGGCTGCAGCACGGACCGCTGCACCTGTCCCAGGACCGGATCAAGCACCTGCTCGACCAGACCGTGCAGGCCGTTCAAGGTGACACTTCGCAGCTGGCCGGCCGGGCGCTGACCACGGCCGCCGCCGTCG
Source organism: Amycolatopsis sp. lyj-23 (assembly GCF_046549135.1). Lineage (NCBI taxonomy): Bacteria > Bacillati > Actinomycetota > Actinomycetes > Pseudonocardiales > Pseudonocardiaceae > Amycolatopsis > Amycolatopsis sp. lyj-23. Next base: position 288,752 of record NZ_JAJPWN010000001.1, read on the forward strand.
GAAGCGTGCTGACCGAAGCGCTGCTGACGTTGTTCACGCTGATCTTCTTCCTCTACAGCGGCGCGCGGATCTGGTCCTTCTCGCTGCGGATCGTTCCGGGGAACGTCCGCGACCGCACCGACGTCGCCTGCCGGCGCGGGTTCGCGTCCTTGGTCAGCTACGTGCGCGCCACGGTCGCCGTGGCGTGCGTGGACGCGGTCTGCATCGGGATCGGCATCTGGCTGGTCGGCGTCCCCCTCGCGGTGCCGCTGGCCGCGCTCATCTTCATCGGCGCGTTCATCCCCATCATCGGAGCCGTCGCGACCGGCGCGGTCGCGGTGCTCGTCGCGCTGGTCACCAACGGCTTCGTCGGCGCGATCATCGTCCTGGCCGTCGTCATCGGCGTGATGCAGCTGGAAAGCCACGTGCTGCAACCGCTGCTGCTGGGCCGGGCCGTCCGCCTGCACCCGCTCGCCGTCGTGCTGGGCATCGCCGTCGGGCTGGAGGTCGCGGGCATCGCCGGTGCCCTGCTGGCCGTACCGATCCTCGCCGTCCTCAAGTCGGCCGTCGGCTCCCTGCTGCACGACCCCGACCGGCTCAGCCCGGACGCGGTCGACGCGCTGCAACCCGCGCAGGCCCGTCCCGAACCCGGCCCGGCCAGCGAGCGCGCACCTAGCCCGTGATGGCGGCTCGGTAAAGGGTTTCGACGTCGGAGTCGAAGGAGCTGCTGTAGGAGACGTCATCGTCGCCGCCGGACTCGAAACCGCCGATGACTCCGATGACCGTGCCGAGATCCGTCGCCGGGTCGGCGTCGAGGACCCACGGGCTGCCGCTGGTTCCCTGCGGGAATCCGGGGCAGGAGATCTGCAGCTGGTTCGCGGAGTACCGGGTCGCGGTGTCCTGGCAGGTCACCGGCAGGTCGGTCGAGTCGGGATAGCCGGTGAGCGTGACCGGGTCGGGGTCGCCGCGGTCGATGCCCAGCCGGTTGGCTCCCGTCAGGCTCTGGAGCGTCGCCGGGTTGCCGTCTTGGCGAACCGTGAGGAAGGCGAAGTCGAGATCGGGGTCGGAAGCGGATTCCCAGCCGGGAGCGACGAAGACCTGCGAGACGGTCCACGCCCCGAACGGCGCGATGCCGTCGTGGTAGCCGGGTTCGAACGTCACGTCCGAGTAGGCGCCGCCCCCGGCGCCCTCGTGGACGCAGTGTGCGGCCGTCAACACGAGGTTCCCGTGCGGACTGTCCACCACACTGGCCGAACAGTAGTGCTCGCCGCCGGAGAACAAGGCGCCGACGGCGAGCCGGGTGGCGGGATCCGCCACCTGCGCACGGGCGCTCCCGGGTCTCGCCGGTCCGGTCGGGACAGCGGAACTCCCGAGCATGGTGGTGGACGGCGACGGCTGCGACGGGGTGGTGGCCGGCGACGACGTCACGACCGCCGTGGCCGGTCGGTCCAGCGCCGGTGCCGAAGCCGCGGGGCTCGGCCGGACGGTTTCCGGGACCGGCGGCGCTGATGGCGCCGGCGCTGCCGCGCCGTCCCTGCCGACGCCGGCCACGGAAGCTGTCGCGGTGAACGCCACTGCCGCGCCCAGCACGAGCACAGCCACCAGCCGAACCAGCGTCATCCGCCACCCTTTCCCGCCACCTGGCGGACAGCGTACTGAACGGTCCCTCGAGCTGATCCTGAGAGAACGCTGAGTGGGCACCGAATTCTCGAACGCCGGATTTCGCGACACACAACGGCGAATGGTCTACGCTCGCCACCCGGCGACGAGAGGATCATTCCCGCAATGCACGCATCGTGGCGGCACCGACTGCTGCAACCGATTCGGACCCGGCTGAAGGACACGGTGACGGAGGCCGTCACGCCGCTGCTGGCACGGCAGGAACAGCAGCTCGCCGAACTCCGGGCGGAGAACCGGCGGATCTACGACCGGCTCATCGAGTTCGAAATCCGCACGCGGCGCGACGTCGTCTACGCGGCCGACCGGCAAGCCGCCCTCGAATCGGCCGGGTTCGTCCGCGCCCACATGCCCGAGGCACCGCGGTTCGACGATCCACACCGGACACTCGAACACGCGCTTTCCCTGGCCCCCACCGGCGGCATGGCGCTCGAATTCGGCGTCTACACCGGCACGACGTTGAAGATCATCGCCGCGGCACGGACCGCCGGCGGCGTCTTCGGCTTCGACTCGTTCCAGGGCCTGCCCGAAGACTGGCGCATCGACTTCCCGGCGGGCAGCTTCGGCGTCGACAGGCTCCCCGACGTGGCCGGAGCCGAGCTGATCGTCGGCTGGTTCGCCGACACCCTGCCCGGCTTCCTCGCCGCCCATCCCGAACCGGTCGACTTCGTGCACGTCGACGCGGACCTCTACAGTTCCGCCAAGACCGTGCTGGACCTCGTCGGCCCGCGCCTGCAACCGGGTTCCGTGCTCGTGTTCGACGAGTTCTTCAACTTCCCGGGCTGGCAGGACCACGAATACCGGGCGTTGCGGGAATGCGTCGAGCGCACCGGCCTGTCCGTGAGTTACGAGGGGTACTCCTACGCCAACGAGCAGGTCATCGTCCGGATCACCTGAGCGAAAGTCGCTCCCCCGGGCTCACACTTCGATGTGGGAGCCCATGATGACCGTGCGGTCGCGGGGCAGGGCGAAGTACTCCGCCGCGTCCGCGGTGATGTAGGAGGTGGCGATGAACAACCGTTTCCGCCACCCCGCCATCGTCGGTTCCGGGCCGCGCTGCAGCTCGATCTTGGACAGGAAGTACGACGCCTCGTCCAGCTGCAGCCGGCCTTCGGTCCGGGCCGGGTCGATGGCCCAGGTCGGCGACGGTCACCCGGTCCTCGACCGGCACCCGCGGGACCGGTTCGGTCTCCAGCGACAGGATGACGACCTGTTCGTGCCGCACGTGGTTGTGCTCGGCGTTGGCGCGCAGGGCCAAGGGCGCGGTTTGCCCGCCCCGGTTCAGGAAGACCGCCGTCCCCGGGACCCGCTGCACCGGGCTTTCCCGCAGCCGCTCGATGAACTCCGGCAGCGAGCCTTCGCGGCGTTCGCGCTCGGCGGTGACGATCCGGCGGCCGCGCTGCCACGTCGTCATGATCGTGAACGCCGTCAGGCCGATCAGCAGCGGCAGCCACGCCCCGTGCACCAGCTTGGTCAGGTTGGCCGCGACGAACAGCAGGTCCACCACCAGCAGCGCGCTCGCGCCGAGGCCGACCAGCCAGGCGGGCGTCCCCCACCGCGACCGGGCGATGTAGAAGAACAGCAGCGTCGTGATCGTGATCGTGCCGGTCACCGCCATGCCGAACGCGAACGCCAGCGCCGCCGAGCTGCGGAACGCGAACACGAGCGTGAGCACCGAAACCATGAGCAGCCAGTTGATCCACGGGACGTAGATCTGGCCCCGCTCGGTTTCCGACGTGTGCGCGATCCGCAGCCGCGGCAGGTACCCGAGCTGGGCGGCCTGCGCGGCGACCGAGTAGGCGCCGGTGATCACCGCCTGGGACGCGATCACCGTCGCCGCCGTGGCCAGCACCACCAGCGGCAGCCGGCCCCACGACGGCACCAGCAGGAAGAACGGGCTGCCGACGTTGGCCGGGTCCTCGAGGATCAGCGCGCCCTGGCCGAGGTAGCTGAGCACGCAGGCGGGCAGGACCAGCAGCAGCCAGCCGCGGGTGATCGCGCGCCGGCCGAAGTGGCCCATGTCGGCGTACAGGGCTTCGGCGCCGGTCACCGACAGCACGACCGCGGCCAACGCGAAGAACGCGATGTCGAAGTGCCCGGCCATGAACCCGATGGCGTAGGTCGGCGAGAGTGCCTCGAGGATGTCCGGGTGCCCCGCGATGCCGGCCACGCCGAAGCCGCCGATCGTCACGAACCAGGCGATCATGACCGGCCCGAACACCCGGCCGACCGCGGCGGTGCCCCGGCGCTGCACCAGGAACAGCCCGACGATGATCGCGGCGGTGATCGGGACGATCCAGTCGCCGAGGCCGTCCGAGACGACCTTGAGGCCCTCGACCGCGGACAGCACGGAGATCGCCGGGGTGATCATGCTGTCGCCGAAGAACAGTGCGGCGCCGAAGATGCCGAGCCCGGCCAGCACGACGGCTGCGCGCTTGCCGCGTTGCGCACCCCACCGGCGCAGCAGCGTGATCAGGGCCATGATGCCGCCCTCGCCGTCGTTGTCGGCGCGCATGGCCAGCAGCACGTAGGTGACGGTCACGATGATCATCACCGACCAGAAGATCAGCGACACCACGCCGAACACGTTCCCGCGGCTCACGGGCACCGGGTGCGGGTCGGCGGGGTCGAACACCGTCTGCAGGGTGTAGATCGGGCTCGTCCCGATGTCCCCGAAGACGACACCGAGCGCGCCGATCACCAGCCCCAGCCGCACCACGTCACGCGCGGGCGACGGCGCAATGTCCGCCTGGCTCACGTACTCCCCCTCCGCCTCGGCAGTCACGAGCGGACCCTACCGGTCCACTGTGGCCGGACGCCGGACATCGCGGCCGCTTCCAGGCGGGCTTCACGCGTATTTACGAAACCTTAGCGCCGACGGGTTCGCGGTGAGCCCGCTCAGTCCTCCAGCCCCGCGTGTTCCAGGTCCAGCAGCCGCTGGATGCGCCGCCGGGTGCCGTCGGTGATTCCGCCCGCCTCGAACAGCCGCGTCAGCTCCGCCGTTTCCACGTCGATCAGCTCCCGCCGCAGGGCTCGGTAGTCGATCGCGTGCACCCAGTCCGCCGCCTCCTCGCCGGTGTCGCCGCGGATGTGGTCCAGCCGCGCCTGCCAGGCCGCCCGCAGCTGGTCGACCACGAACGCCGGCGCGGACTCGGTTTCGGCCAGGTGCGCCAGGTGGGACAGGCCGGCTTCGGCGAGCTTCCGGCGTGCGGTGCCGTATTCGGTGCGCAGGTCGGCGGGGTCGAGCGCGATCCCCGCCCGGCGGACCAGCGGCGCCAGCGTGAAGCCCTGGACCACGAGCGTCAGCACGATCACCGCCGTCGTCAGCAGCAGGACGAGGTCCCGCGATGGGAGCCCGGAACCGTCCAAAGTGGCCACCGGGAGCGACAGCGCCGCCGCCAGCGGCACCACACCCCGCGCGCCCGCCCACGACACGACCGCGGGTACCTGCCAGGAGATCCGGCCGTCGACCCGCCGCTGCCGCAGCGCCGAAAGCAGGAACACGAGCAGCAGCCGCGCCAAGACGAGCGTCGCCGCGATGGCCAGCGCCTGCAGCAGCCACCACGCGCCGCCGCCTGCTACCCGCCGGACCAGCACCGGCAGCTGCAGGCCGATCAGGCCGAACACGACGCTCTCCAGCAGGAACACCACGGTCTGGTAGACCGCGCCGACCTGCAGCCGGATCCGCGCGGTCGTCAGCCGCTCCGCCTGGGTCCCGAGGATCACGCTCGCGACCACGACCGCCGTCACCCCCGATCCGCCGACCGACTCCGCAACGACATACCCCGCATACGGCGTGACCAGCGAAATCACCGTCTCCAGCACCGGGTCTTCGGTGCGCCGCCGGATCACGAACGCCCCCAGCGCGGTCAGCACCCCGACCGCCACCCCGCCGCCCGCGAGCACGCCGAACTCCGCGAGCGTCCGGCCCCAGGACGCGGCTCCCCCGGCGACGGCCAGGAACAGCGCCACCCGGAACAGCAGCAGGCTGGTCGCGTCGTTGAACAGGCTTTCGGCCTGTATCAGCGCCTGCACCCGCGGCGGCAGCGCCAGCCGCCGCGCCAGCGCCGTCACCGCGACCGGGTCCGTGCTCGCCAGCACCGCACCGAGCACGAACGCCATCCCGACCGGCAACGGCGTCACCGCGACGGCGATCCCGACGACCGCCGCGGCCGACAGCAGCACCAGCCCGACCGACAGCACTGCGACCGGACGTCCGACGGCCCGCAGGTCCCGCCACGGCAGCTCCTCCCCCGCCGCGAACAGCAGCGGCGGGAGCACGACGAGGCTGATCACCTCCGGCGTCACCTGCACGGCCGGGACGCCGGGCAGCAGCCCCACCACCACCCCGACGACGACCAGCAGCGACGGCGCCGGCACCCGCCACCGCCGGGCGAACGTGGCCACCACGGTCGCCACGACCACGAGGAACAGAACGGTTTCCACGCCGCGCATCAGCCGGTCCTTCCGATCCGAGATCCGGATGCCGACCAGACTTCCCGGCGCGCCGGGATCAGCCTACGCGACGCGCCCGCACGACCGGGCCCGCCGAAGGCGGACCCGCCCGTGGCCGAGCACCGCGACCCGCTCGGCAAGGTACCGAGTCTTCAGGAACACGGGGGCACCCGCGACGGATGATCCGCCACTGCGGGCCGGCCGCGCGGGTCGTGACCGAGGCGGTCGCCGAAGGACCCGTTCCGGCTAGCGCGTCCAGACGACCGGGGACTTGTAGTACCCGTCGCCCTTGTCGTAGGTCGCGGCCTCGACCGAGTTGCCTTCGCGCGCACCCTGCAGCGTGCACGTTTCGAACGTGGCACCCGCCGTCGTGAAGTCCTTGCCCGCCGAGCCCGACTCGCAGCGGTCGGTGCTGCCGGTGATGATGACGCCGGTGGAGCGGCCGCCGGGGCCCAGGGCGTGCAGGCTCAGCGACGCGTAGGCCAGGTCGGCGCCGTCGATGTTCTCGACCTTCGCGCGCAGGTAGTACGGCGTGATGCCCTTCGCCTTGTCGCCGTACTTCGCCAGGTCCGCGTTGTCGCCCTTCTCGATGGCCGTCACGGTGATCGCGATGGTGCCCGACTTGGCCGTGCCGAACTTGAACGGGACCACCGCGCGCTGGCCGAGCTTGAGTCCGGTGCCGGGCTCGGTGACCGCACCCGCCGGGGTGGCCGCGCCCGTCGAGGGTGCCGGGGCGGCCGAGCTCGGCTCCGACGCGGCGGGAGCCGGGGCGGTGGTGCGGACGTGCTTCATGGATCTCCTCGGACAGCCCGCCGGACGGGTTCCGGCGGGGCGGAGCCCGAGCGCCGCGGCCGCCCCCAGGACAGTCGCGGCGACCCGAACGGGGCGCCCTCGCGGCTCCGTCAGCGGGACGCTAACCCGCGGCCGCCGCCGGTGGTGTGGGTCGTTCGCACCACAGGACGATCACAGGTCGTCGACGCCGATCAGGCCGTCCTGGATGGCCCGGGCGACGAGCGCGGCCTTGGTCGGCGCTTCGCGGCCGATGCGGGCGTACTTGACGCGGATCCGCTCCAGGTGCGAATTCACCGTGCTCGTCGAGATGCCGAGCCGGTGCGCGACGAACTCCTTCGACTCCGACTGGAACCACTCGACGAGCACCTCGGCCTCCCGCGCCGACAGCGCGGGCCGCGTCTCCGAGCGGTCGCCGGCGAGCGCGCCGGCCAGCGACGGCGGCGTGTACGGCCGGTCGTGCGCCGCGGCCCGGGCCGCCTCCACCAGGTGACCGGCGCCCTCGGCCTTCGTCAGGTAGCTCAGCGCGCCCAGCTCGAGGCACTGCAGCGCGACCGCGTCGTCGGCGCGCATCGAGTAGACGACGACCCGGCGCCCGGCTTCGGCCAGCCGCCGCAGGTCGCCGAACGCCGGCGCGGGGCCGCCCAGGTGCAGGTCGAAGAGCACGACGTCGGCGTCCGCGCCCGGGCCCAGCCAGGCGGCCTTGACGTCCTCGCCCTCGGCGACGACGTCGATCGGCGGGTCGCCCGCCGCCAGCCAGTACGCCACGCCGGCGCGCACCGCCGGGTGGTCGTCGACGACGACGGCCGTCACTCGGGTCGCCATCGCGCCTCCAGCCAGGTCTGCCCGTCCCGGGAGTGGGACGTCACGGGGACCGCCGCGGATCCGGTCACGGCCGCGGAACCGTCCGCGACCACGGCCACGCGGACCAGCTCGGGTGTGCGGAGCACGCTGACCCGCGCCCGCGTGCGGGCGGCGGCCAGCGCGGTGAGCACCGGCCCGGTGAGCTCGCGGCGGGCTGCGGCGGGGACGTCGACGACGTCGCCGCTGACGGCCAGCGCCACCGCGACCCCGCGCCGCTCGCCGACGTCGAGGCAGGCGGCGACTTCGTGCACCAGCGGGTCGGGGACGTCGTCGTTCTCGGCGAACAACCGCCGCAACTGCGCGGCGGCGAGCGCGCACCGGGCGCGCGTGTCGGCGGTGCGCGGGTCGACGGTGCCGTCGGCGAGGCCGGCCAGCAGCGGCAGGGTGGCGCCGAGCTGCTCGGCGAAGCCGGCCTGCCGGTCCCTCCCGGCCTGCGCGGCGACGGCGGCGCGCGTGGCGAGCCGATCGCGCTCGGCGGCGGCCGCGGCGGCTTCGCCCGCCCGCCTGCCGAGCAGCCGGACCAACCCGGCGACGGCGAGCTGGAAGGTGGTCACGCCGAACAGCACGATCGCGGCGTCGCCGAGCTCGGTGCGGGCGACCGGGCCGGCGAGCAGGAACTGGGCGACGCTGGCCGTGACGTGCGCGGCCAGCGCGGTCAGCAGCACCGGCATCCGGTCGGCGAGCAGGACGAGCAGGTGCCAGCCGACCAGCCCGAAGGACCAGTGCGCCTCGCGGAAGAACGAGTCCGGCGGCAGCGCGGCGGTCACGAGCGAGGAGGCGGCGAGCACGACCAGCGTGCCGCCGAAGGCGACGGGCGCGGGCAGCGGCTTCCGGCGCAGCAGCCACCAGGCGCACCCGAGCGTGACGGCCGTCAGCACGCCATAGCCGAGGGCGGCCGCGAACGGCGGCCGGTAACCGGCCTGGTGGCGCAGCAGCGGCGCGAGGCTCAGGGCGGGCTGGATGACCGCGGTGACGCCGAGCAGCACGATCCGGGTGGTCGCGGCGATCCGGGCCGGTGGTTCAGGCACACGACCACCTCAGCATCACAGTCGTACCCGCCCCAGGACGCGAGGTGAACTCCGCGGTGCCGCCGAGCAGCACAATCCGCGTGGCCGCGACGATCCGCACCGGTCGTCCAGGCACACGACCACCTCAACGTCACCGTCGTACCCGCCCCAGGACGCGAGGTGATCTCCGCGGTGCCGCCGGCGATGCGCATCCGCTCGACGACCGAGCCGCGGACGCCCCGGCGGGCCGGCGGGACCGCCGCCGGGTCGAAGCCGGCGCCGTTGTCGGCGATCGTCACGGTGACGCCGCCGGGAGCCGGGTCCAGGTGCACCGCGACCGAGCGGGCGCCGGAGTGGCGTTCGGCGTTGCGCAGCGCTTCTTCGGCCGCGCGGAGGAGGGCGAGCGCCGCCGACGCCGGGACGAGCGGCACCGGCGTCCAGCGGGCCTCGACCGGCAGGGCGCGACCGGCGAGCACCATGCGCAGTCCGGCTTCGAGGTCGAGCGGCGTGTCCTCGGCGCCGGGATCGTGCCCGCCGGTCAGGACGGCCAGGTCGTGGGCCGCGTAGCCGGCCACCGCGGCGGGGTCGGCGACCGCGCCGGAGGCCACGGCGAGGAAGGTCGCGGACGCCGTGTCGTGCAGCAGCGCCAGGTACTCCCGCTCCCGGCGGCGCCGGTCGCGGTCGAGGGCCGCGGCTTGCACGGCGGCGGCCTTTTCGGCGCGCGCCGCGTCGGTCCGCGCGGTCGACCGCAGGAGTACGACGAAGGCGAGCCGCGCCAGCACGCTTTCCACGACCACCCGCGGGACGACGGGCAGCCACGCCCCGGAACCCGCGAAGAACCCGGTGGCCAGCAGCACGACGAGCGCGGGAACAGTCACCCGCGGCGGGTGCTCCCACTGCCAGGTGATGGCGGTGAGGGTGAGGACGTTTACCGCCCACAGGCTCGCTTCGCCGGGCACGGAGCCGAGCCACGGCTGCGCGGCGCCGACGGCTCCAGCGCGCAGGACGGAGAGGGCGAAGGAGGCCCGAGGCCCACCGGCGACGTCGACGACGCCCGCGACGAGGGTCAGCGCGAGCAGCCCGAAGGCGAGCGGAAGCGCCGTCCCGGGTGTGGCGACCACGCCGAAGATTCCGACGACGGCGGTGGCGACGGCCCGCGCGGGCCCGGCGAAGTGCGCCACGGAGGCCCGCAGCTGCCGCTCCACCGGCCCGGCCCCGCTGGTCATCGCCCTCCTCCCCCGGCGTTTCCCCGCGGAAACCGGTCGAACCGTTTCTACCAGCCCCGCCGGGACGAATCGGCGGGCGCGCCCGTCGAAGCGCTTCCGAGCTCATCGCACTGGGCGTCGGCTCCAGGTCCGCTCGACCCAGAGCGCTACGGCGATCATGGCCACCGCGACGGCCGGCCCGCGCGCCCGGCTGAGTCCCCCTTCACCGCCCAAAGTCCCGCCGTCCGAGCCGGGCGCCGTCATCCCCGCGGGCGCAGCGTGCTTCCGGGCCGGAGCCGGCCGTGCTGGTCGAGGTCGTTCAGGACCGCCGGCAGCCCTTCGTCGAGCATCTTGCGGCGCACGCGGCCGAGCAGCTTCGCCATGAACAGCCCTTCCACCCCGCGGAAACCGGTGTGCTCCCAGGTCAGCCGCGTGCCGCCGTCCGGAAGCGCTTCGAGGATGTTCGTCACCACCGTCGGTTCGTCGGTTTCCTTGTTGCGCCAGTCGTAGCGCAGCAGCCGGTGCTCCTCGACCTCGAGGACCTCGCACCGGACGATGCCGTCCCAGCCCGGGAACGGCTTGCCGATGTACTTGAACCTGGTGCCCACCTCCGTCCGGAACCCCTCCGGCCGCCCGCCTTGGCCGGTCGACGTCCACAAGGGAACCAACGCCGGGTCGGTCAGCGCGGCCCAGACGACGTTCGGCGCCTGGGCGTAGTCACGCACGACTCGCATCTCACTCATCTTCACTCCTCGACGATCTCTACAGTGACAGAAATTCTACAGTAACACGACCTTAGCCGGAGCGAGCCGCCGGACGCTGTAAATATTCGGTCACTAGAAAATTCTCGGGCGCCGTCCTACACTCACGGCATGAGCCTGAAGACGGTGGACTGGACCGGGCAGTCCGAGTCGAGCAAGTCCGAAGGGTTGCGCGAGCGCAAGAAGCGGCAGCTGCGGCAGAAGCTGACCGACACCGCGACGGCCATGTTCCTCGAGCGGGGTTTCGACGCCGTCCGCGTGGCCGAGATCGCCGAGGCGTGCGAGGTGTCCGAGAAGACCGTCTTCAACCACTTCCCGACCAAGGAGTCGTTGATCCTGGACCACCCGGCCGCGCTGGTGGACGTGCTGCGCGCCGGGCTCGCCGATCCCGCCGTCGACCCGGTCGACGCGGTCCTGCGCATCCTGGCAGACGAGCTGAAGGCCATCACGTCCTGGCTGGCCGGCCACGACGACCCGGCCGAAGCCAGTGCCCAGCACGCCCGGTTCACCGCGATGATCCAGGACACTCCCTCGCTCCGGGCGCACCAGCGGGAGTCGAGCGAGCACCTGGCGTCCGAGGCGGCTGCAGCGCTGGCCGCGCGGGCGCAGCTGCCCGCCGAGGACCCCGAACCGCAGATCGCCGCGGTCGCCCTGCTCGGGCTGTGGCAGATCCAGTTCCGCAGCCTGCGCCGGCACCTGGACGGGAAGCGCAGCCCCCAGCAGATCAAGCGAGCGGTCACCGCAGACGTCCAGCGAGCGGCCCGGCTGATCGCCGGCGGACTGGCGGCGTTTCCCCGGAGCCGGTGAGCCACCGGCCCTACCTCCGCAAAAGCGGCACTGTCCGACGGACAGGCGGTTAACCTGGTGCGGGCACGGAGGGGGACCGCATGATCATCCGTTTTTCACCCGCCGACCTGAAGCTCGTGTCCCTGGCCCGCAAGCCGGATCCGATGTGGGAGATCGCCCTCAGCCTGCACGTGTTGCACAAATCGGGCGGTTCGCCGGATTTCGGAGGGTGGCGCGGCTTCGCCAAGGAGGTGGTGAAGGCCGACGCGCGAGTGCGGGACTGCGCCCTCCAGCTCGGACGGTTGTGCCCGGAAGCCGAGTACTTCCCGGATTTCCTGACTCCCGTGACCGCGACCCATTCGCTGCGGCACGGCATCCAAGCGGTGAGCGCGACGCCGCGAGAGCTGATGTCCACGCAGTTCAGCCGGACGTCGGGACCGCGCGGCCGGCTGCGGGCGGACCTGTGCGACGGTGACGAACAGGCCCGCCGGTATCTCGCCGGCGCACTGATGACGTACTACAACGCCCTCATCCGGCCGATCGCCACCGAAGTCGTCGCCTGCGCGGAGGCGGACTGGGCGATCCGGCGCCAAGCGTTTCAGACGGATGGCCTGGCCGGATTCTTCCGGACGTTCCCGGCGGAACAGCTGCGCTGGCAGCCGCCGTTCCTGCACGTGCGGGCACCGGAATGCGAGCTGGACCTCGGCGGCCGGGGACTCACGTTCGTGCCGTCCTACTTCTGCTGGGGTCAGCCGGCCGCGCTGGTCGAGCCGGCCGACCGCCCGGTGCTGGTCTACCCGCTGGTTCCGGGGGTGCGGGCACCGATCCCGGCGGAACCCAAGGGCGACGCCCTCGCCGGGTTGCTGGGACGCGCCCGCGCACGGCTGCTGACCGCGCTCGACGTGCCGCGCTCGTCGGCGCGCTTGGCCGAACGCGCCGGGCTGGCGCCGTCATCGGTCAGCGAGCACCTCGCGATCCTGCGCGCCGCGGGCCTGGTCCGCAGCGAACGGTCGGGGCGCAGCGTGCACCACGCGCTGACCGAAGCCGGCGCGAGTCTGCTCGGCGCCCAGGACCCGCTGGGCGAGCGCCCGGGGAGCGGCCTGGCGGCCACTCCCCGGTGAACGGCTCAGTAGATCGCGAACGAACTGGCCGTGTCGCCGCCACCGTGTGCTTCGGAGGTCCCGGCGGCCATGTCGTGGTGGGTGCCGTTGTACTCGGCGTCGGTCCACCAGCGCGCCAGGCGCGAACCGCGGTTCGCCCACGACGACATCTGGTCGTTGAAGCCGTAGTCGCTCAGGTGCGGAACCCGCGTGCCCGGGTCACTCCACTTCAGCATGCGTCCGCTGTACCCGCCGTCCTTCCACAGGCACACCCAGCCACCGGGACAGTCGCCGAACACCATCGGCGTCAGGGACACGTCCACACCGTTCGGCATGCTCATCCACGCCCCATCGGCGCTCAGCCGGCCACCCTGGGCCGCGAGGCGCTGGGTCAAGCCCGCATCGGTTCCCGCGGTCGCGGACGCCGGAGCGGCCATCGCAGCCATGGCCACCGCAGCCGCCACCACGGGCAGTGCCGTACGCACCCACTTCATCTGCAGACCTCCGTATCGGTTCCTTGTGCCGCACCGATCCTGGAAGTGCGAGGGCTGCGGGGGCAAAACCTTCGGCTCAACACGAACTGGTTGACTTCGGCCGGTTCGTCGCCGAAGTGACTCGACCGGCTACGGGACGACCATCACGCGACGGCGTGTTCCACACCGGAAGGCGCCGGGTCGCCGACGACCGCGGCCGGTCGCGCCCGCCACAAGGAGATGCCCAAGCCGATCAGCGCCACTCCCGTCGGAACGGCCAACGGCCGGTTGAACGACTCCGGGAGCACCGCGAGCGCGATCGTGGCGACGGTGCCCGCGGCGAGCAGCGCCGAGGCCCACCGGGCCAGGACGCGCGCCCGGAACAACGCGATGCCGAACAGGCACCCGCCCGCGAGATAACCGACGGAGCTGACCGCGATGACGGTCTGCATGGCGCCGATGCCGTGGGTTGCGGTGCCACCGAAAGCGACGGCGAGGACGTCGGCGACGTAGCCGGGCGCCGTGTTCGCCAGCGCGGGCAGAACGGCGGCGGCGACGACCTCGATGCTCAGCATGAGCAGGTAGCCGACGGCGAACAACGCGTACCCGAGGAAGCCGAGGATGCCCGTCTGCCGGACTTGACGCAGGTACATGCCGGTGATGCCGGCGAGCGCCAGTGCGGCCATGAGCGCCTTCGCCGTGCTGCGGACGGCCCAGTCGGTGGTGGTGACCAGCGAGACGTCCATGGCCGGGTGGCCGACCTGGACCGCGATGAACAGCGCCCCCGCGATCGCGGCGGCGATTCCGGCGGCCCGCGAAAGGCCCCTTTCGCTGGGCGCCAGGGAGAACTGCTTGGTCTTGCCGGGTCTCATGCCTTGCTCCTCCGAGAGGGGTGCGACCGAGGTGTACAACGTACACCTCTACCGCGCCCAAGCTAGGCGTACGATGTACACCTGTCAAGACGCGAAGCGGAGGACCCGGATGCAGGACACCGCCGCGGCCGGCGGCCGGGAGCGGCTCAACCGCGCCAAGGTGCTGCGCGCCGCCGTCGAACTGGCGGACGAAGGCGGCTTCGAGGCACTGACCATGCGCAGGCTCGCGGACCGGCTCGGCGTCGTGCCCATGGCGCTCTACAAGCACGTGGCGGACAAGCGCGAGCTCCTCGACGGCATGGTCGACCTGGTCTTCGCCGAGGTCGAGGTACCCGTCGACGTCGATTGGCGGACCGCCATGCGCAGCCGCGCGGCGTCGATGCGGCAGGCGTTGCTCCGCCACCCGTGGGCGGTCGGCCGGATGGAGACGGGCACGCCGGGACCGGCGAACCTGCACCACCACAACGCGGTGATGCGGTGCCTCCGCCGCGACGCGGGCTTTCCCTTCCGCTTGGCCGTGCACGCGTACAACCTGATGGACGCCTACGTCTACGGGTTCGCCCTCCAGGAGAAGACCCTCGCCGGCGACATCCCGGCGGAAGCGGCGCGGCGACAGGAAGCCGTCGTGGACCGGCAGCCGTCGGGGCTCGAGGACTACCCGTACCTCGCCGAGGTGGTCACCGAACTGGCGAAGACGGGGTTCGCCTTCGCCGACGAGTTCGAGTTCGGGCTCGACCTCATCCTCGACGGCCTCGACCGGGCGACTGGGCAAGCCTGAACCACGGCGAGCAGCGCACCGATCCCTGGATGACACTGACGAGTCCCCGATGGCACGATCAGACCAAGGCATCGGCGGTCAGGTAGCGGAAAAGAACCGCACTGTCATACCAACGGGTCGACCTCGCGCGACACCATGGACACGAAATACCAGCCGACTCATCCTGAGCAGCGTGTTGATGCGGCCGAAGACGTCACGAGTTGTCGATTTGACGCACGCGTTCGGCCCCGGCGTGGCGGGCTCCGAGGAATTCGCCGGGGAGTGCCGCGAGCAGGCGCTCAGCCTCCGGCGGGACGGGTTCGACCTGCAGCGGCACAGCCTCCCGGGCGCCTGGGCGACCCATGTGGACGCCCCCGCGCACATGTGTGCGGGCGGACGCACCGTGGACCGGTTGCGGCCGGACGAACTGGTGCTGCCGCTGGTGGTCGTCGACCTGTCCGCGGAAGTGGCCCGTGATCCCGGTACCTGCCTGGACGTTCCGCACATCCTGGACTGGGAGCGGCGGTACGGGCGGGTGCCGGAAAAGGCGTTCGTGGCTTTCCGGTCGGACTGGTCGAACCGGTGGCCGAGCCAGGACGCCATGCGCGGCCGCGAACCCGATGGCCGGATCCGGTCGCCGGGATGGACCGTCGCCGCGATCGATTTCCTGGTGGGGCAACGGAACACCACGGCTTTCGGCCACGAGACGATCGACACCGATCCGGGCCACCGGGCCACCTCCGACGCCGACGGGTCGACCGCCGAGGAGGCCGCCCGCAGGCAACACCCGGCGGAGGCCCGGATCTTCGAGCACGACCGCTACCAGGTGGAGATGATGGCGGCCCTGTCCGAAGTTCCGCCGCTCGGCGCCACGGTGGTCGTCGGCGTCGGCAAGGCCCGCAGCGCCACCGCGTTCCCCGCCCGCGTGCTGGCGTTGGTACCGGACGCATGAGCCGGCACTACCTGATGTGCGCCCCGGTCCACTTCGACGTCACCGAGAAGAGCAATCCCTGGATGCGGCCGGACCACGTGGTCGACCGGGAACGCGCGCTGTCGCAGTGGCGCACCCTGGTGGACGTCTACACGCGCCTCGGGCACCGGGTGAGCTTGCTGGATCCGGTGCCGGGCCTGCCGGACATGGTGTTCAGCGCCAACGGCGCCGTCGTGGTCGGCGGCCGCGCGTTCGTGGCGCGGTTCCGCAGTGCCACCAGAAAACCCGAGTCCGCAGCGCACAAGCGCTGGCTGGAGTCGACCGGCACGTACACCGTCGCGATGTCCGAGGGGATCGGCGAGGGAGAGGGCGACTTCCTCTTCACCGGACGGCACGTCCTGGCGGGCACCGGCTTCCGCACGGAACACGCCACGCACCTGGAGGCCCAGGAGTTCCTCGGCCACCCGGTGATTTCCCTGCGGCTGGTCGACGAGTGCTTCTACCACCTGGACACCGCCCTGCTGCCCCTCGACGCCGGCACCATCGCCTACTACCCCGGCGCGTTCTCGGCGGGCAGCAGACGTCTGCTCGAGCGCCTGTACCCGGACGCTCTGCTCGCCACCGCCGAGGACGCCCGCCACTTCGGTCTCAACGCGGTGTCCGACGGCCACCACGTCGTCATCCCGTCCGGCAGCACCCACTTCGCCGACCGCCTCTGCGACCGGGGCTACGAACCGATCCCCGTCGACCTCTCCGAGTTCCGGGCGTCCGGCGGCGGCCCCAAGTGCTGCACCCTGGAACTGCGCCCGGAGTGCCCGGCCACCCGCACTCCTCCAGCCCTGGAGACAGGCACGCACAGCACACCGTCCATTTAGGACGACGTCCGCCCGCTCACTGGATCCACTTCTTGGCCCAGCCCGTTTCGGCGCTCGCCGACCAGAAGTTGTCCATCAGCTGCGCCGCGGCGCGCGGCTCGAACCCGAGATCCGCCGGCGGCAGTTCGCGGCGCTCCGCGGGAGTGCCCAGCCCCATGATGACCTGCTCGAAGCCACCAGGCGTATAGCCGTTGAACACGTGCGCGGCGCTCCGCGTGGTGAAACTGTGCACCGTTCCCCGCGGGATCCACACCGAGTCACCCGCCGTCGCCCGCATCGGCGGCTTGTCCTCGACGCGGAATTCGATGGCGCCTTCGAGGACGTTGAACCATTCGTCGATCGGGTGGACGTGCGGCGGCGGCCCGCCGTCCGACGGCATCCACTGCTCCATCACCGAGAACGCTCCCCCGGTCTGCCCGGACTCCGCCAAGACGACCCAGAGGGCGCCGAAGGCCCAGTACGCCGGGGCGGTGTCCCGCCCCGCCAGGAACGGCACACCGTGCGGCGCCACCGCGGTTTTCTCTTCGATCACGATCGTGTCCTTTCGCGGCGGAGATGAATCATCTCCACGATTTGGTACTCAGTACCATAGCACACTCAGTGCCATATGAGCCGGAGAGCCGTGAGCGCCTATGATGGGTCGGTGACACCCGAACAGACGCCCGAATCCCTCGTCCAGCGCAAGCAGTTGCGCGCGCGGCAGCGCATCATCGAAGCCGCCGACGAGCTCTTCGCACTGCACGGGTACGACGCGGTGTCGGTGAGCGACATCGCCGCGCGCGCCGAGGTGGGCCGCACGACGTTCTTCCGCTACTTCGGCGACAAGACGGAGGTCGTCTTCGCCAAGGAGCAGGCGGTGCTGGACGCGATCGCCGTGGCGGGCGCGGACGACAAGGTGGGCGCCGCGGGCGACTGCCGGGAGGCCGTCGAACAGCTGCGCCCGATCGTCCTGGGTGTCTGCGCCCAGGTGACGGAAGACCTCGACACGTACGAGCGCCACACCGACCTGGTCGAAAAGCACCTCGAGCTGCGCGCGCGTGAGGCGCTCAAGACCCAGCAGCTCGCGTCGGACCTCAGCGAGGTGCTGCGGAAGCGCGGCACCTCGCAAGCCACCGCGGTACTGGCCGCGCAGATCGCGCTCGCCTGCTACGAGACGGGCCGACGTCGTGCCCGCACCGCCGCCGACCTCGTCAGCGAGTCACGCGCGGCGTTCGACGAGGTCCTCACCCTGGGGCGCGGCTGACCGTCGCGGGCCCGATGAAGCCGATCCCTTCCGCTGGTGACAGCGCGGCCGAGCCGCCGCCCAGGTCGAGCAGCACGGTGGTGACGCAGACCGCGGCGAACTCGACGGCGGCCAGCGCCAGTATCGCGAGACCCAGGGTTCGGGTGCGGCCGGGCGCCGGGGGCGCCCCAGCGGCGGCCGCGTCCCCGTCGCCACAGCCGCCACAACACCGCTGCGGTCGCCCGTCGGCGACGACCGCCAGGAGCGCCGCGAGGCCGGCGTCGAACGGCCGCTCCGCCGTGACGGTGAAGTCTTTTCGTCCGGCACGCTTCCGGTTCTACTCCAGCGTCGGAGGCCGGCTCAACGCATCACGGCCGCCAGAACGTCGGCCCCCAGCGTCGTCAAATCACGCAGATTGACGGCGTAGCGGACGTAGCGCCCCTCCCGGCGAGCTGTGAGCAGGCCCGCCCGGCGCAGCACAGCCAGGTGGCGCGAAACCTCCGGCGGCGACAGGCCCCAGGCGTGGGCCAGCTCGCCGGTGGTGTGCGGGCCGCGGGCCAAGGTGCGCAGCAGCCGCAGCCGCACCGGGTGCGCGAGCGCGTCCAGCCGGCGGGTGACCGTCTCCAGCGAAACCTGCGCCAGGGGCCCCGCCTCGGCGACGGGGTACTGGACCACCGGCCGCCAGCCGGGCGCGTGGATCACCACCAGGTGCGGGCGGCCGAAGACGCTGGGCAGGAACGGGACCGGCGCACCGCCGGCGGCGGTCGCGTTGTCCTGCAGCTTGTCCACGACGATGCCGTCGCCCTCCGGCGCCAGGGTCACGGCGCCGGAGACCGAGGCGAGCACTGCCGCGAGGCCCTGGCGCTTCAGCAGGTCGTTCTTCAGCCGCAGGTCCGCGGCGAGTTGCCCGGCGACACGCGTCCAGGCGGCGTCGAAGAAGGCCTCGGCGCACTGCTCGAGGGTGTTCCGCACCCGCGCCCGCACGGCGGCCGGATCCTCGAGCAGCCGTTCCGCGAAGGCCTCCTGGAGCGCTCCGCGGGCTTGAGCCAGGTCCAGGGCCCGATCCCGCGCTTCCGCGTCGGCCAGCGGTGATGGCGCGCCGAAGCGGACCCGGTTGCTGCCGCACGTCGTGACGAGTGCCGCGGCCACGTAGGTTTCGTCGTCGATCCGGTCGACGTCGTCCAGCTCCTCGGCCAGCGTCGGCCGTGGCCGGGCGGGCACCAGGAAGTCGGCCCGTGACGAACGCCAGAGGAACTCCGCCTCCCGCAGGCGCTCGGCCAGCTCCGGCCGCAGGCCGGCCCGGACGTCCGCGGCCCAGCCGGCGAACTCCGGGTGGTGCCCGGGTTCGGCCAGGACGTGGAGCATCGCCGTCAGCTCGGCCAGCGGTGACGCGGTGAACCGCACCCGCTCGGCCGGCAGGCCGCTGAGGTCGATCCGCACCGTCATCCGCTCATTGTCACCGGCCGGTTCGCGGATGACCGCGCCGGTTGACGAGGTTCGTCAACCGGCGTGGCGAGCCCGGCGCCGGAACGCACGGTTGACGTCATGGCACTCCCCACCAAGATCGGCCCGCACGCCCTGGTCCGGGCCTCGGGCGGCCCCCGCTACGCCGTTGCGCTGGCCGTGGACGCGATCGGTACCGGCATGCTCCGGCCTTTCCTGCTGCTCTACGGCGTGACCGTGCTGCGGCTGTCCGCACCGGTCACCGGCATCGCCATGACCGCCGGGGTCGTCGTGGCACTGGCGTGCACGCCCGCGGTCGGCCGCTGGCTCGACCGGGGCGCACGCAGCACGGTCGTGGCGGCGGCGATGCTGGTGCGGGTGCTGGGCGTCGGGCTGCTGTTGACCGCCCCGGTCGGGAACACCTGGCTGTTCGCGGCGGCCGCGCTGTTCCTCGGCATCGGCCACCAAGCCTGGCCGGCGGCCCACGCGGCGGTGGTGGCCACCGTGGCCCGCGGCCGGGACCGCGACGCCGCGCTCGCCGGCGGCCGGGCTCTGCGCAACGCCGCGCTGGGGGTCGGTGCGCTCGTCGCCACCGCGTGCCTGGCGGGTGGCCCCACCGCACTGCGGGTGCTGGCGGGTGTCACCGGGCTCGCCTATGCGGCCGCGGCGGCCTTGGCGTGGTCGGTCCGCCTCCGCGCGCATCCGGCCGCCTCCGAAGGCGTCCGCCGGGGACCCGCGCCTCGGATGGTCGCGCTGCTGGCCGCCAACGTGACCTACGTCTTCTGCCTCAACCTCTTCGAAGTCGCGATCCCGCTGGTGCTGGTGACCCAGCTGCACGCGTCCCCGGTGTGGTCGGCGGCCATCTTCGTGGTGAACACGGCGCTGGTGGTCACCCTGCAGGTGCCGGTCACCGTCCTGCTGTCGGCCTTTCCCCGCCGGCTCGTGCTGGCGTTCGGCGGCGTGGTGCTCGCCGCGTCCTACCTCGGTTTCCTCATGGCCACCTCCCTGGGTCCCGGCTGGGGTCCTCCGGCCGTCGCCGCCGTGTCGGTGGTGTGCACCCTCGGCGAGGTCATCTACGCCGGCAGCGCCACCGCGCTCGTCACCGCCCTCGCTCCACCGGCTGTGCTCGGCCGGGCCCTCGCCCGTTTCCAGGCCTCGACGGGCTTCGGCCTCGCCGTCTCCCCGGCGGTCATCACCGCACTCGCCGCCCGCGGCTCGGCCGTCCTCTGGGGCAGCCTCACCGCGGCGACGCTCCTCTCCGCCGCCGCGGTGGCCGCCGAGAAGGATCAAGAAGCGCCGCCCGGCGGCGAGCACGACCGGCCTTCCGAGCCAGGCGATCCGGCCGTCAGATGATCGACGCCGCGGGCGTCGGCGCGAAGACCTCACCCGCGTAGTCCTCCAGCGAACGCGGAGCACGACCGGTCAGCCGCCGCACATCGCCGGTGACGCCGTCGAAGACATCGGCGCGGACGAAGGCGAACAGCTCCATCATGTGCTCGACCCACGCGTCCGGGCGGCCGGAACGGGCGAAATGCGCCCGGTGCGCCTCGGGGTCGGCGTCGATGTGGCGGATGGTTCGCCCCGACGCGGCGGACAGCACCCCGGCCACCTCCGCGAACGTCAGCGATCGAGGCCCGGTGAGGTCGTAGCCGCGATTGTGGTGGCCGTCGGTGGTCAGCACCGCGACGGCAGCGTCGGCGACGTCGCGAGTGTCGACGAAAGCCGCGCGGTGGCTGCCGCTTCCCGCGTACAGCTCGTCGTCTTCGCGGATCGCCCTGGCGTACACCGCGTCGTCCTCGTCGAAGTTCTGCATCAGCCAGTTGGGACGCAGGATCGTCCAGGTGCGGCCGGACTCCCGCACCGCCCGTTCGACCCGGGCGCGAGGAGCGGCCGCCGGCGCCTTGTCGACCCCGAAAGCGGACATCAGGACCACGTGCTCCGCCTGCGGGGCAGTGGCGATGAGCCGCGCGATCACCGCGGCCGCATCGTCGAGGACGTCGAGTCCCTTCAGGAAGAGGGCGTCCGCACCGGCGACCGAACCGGCCCAGGTGGACTCGTCGGCCCAGTCGAACGGCACCGGGGTGACGTTCGCGGTGGGCGCGCCCGGGTGCCGGCTCGCCGCCCGCACCGCAAGACCCGCCGCGGCGAGCGCGGCTGTCACCCGCTTTCCCGCCTTGCCGGTGGCTCCTTCGACCCATACCGTCTTCATCGTCGTCTCCAGTTCATGATCGGTGGATGTGGTCACCGCAGCAGGGCGGGATCCTCGGGGAAGCCCGCCGCGGTGACCAGTTCCGGGTCGGTGAAGGCCGCGATGGCGGCCAGGTGCGTGGTGTCGGTGGTCAGCACGGCCAGCCCGAACGGCCGGAACGGCGCACCGGGCCGCTCGCGGTGGTAGGCCACGGCGGACGGCTGTTCGTTCGCGACCGTCGGGAACATCCGGTAGCGCCCGGGTGCGGTGAGCACGTACTCGGCCAGGAACGGCACGCACTGGCGCTTTCCGGACAGCGACACCCCCGACGGGATCACCTCGAGGGTCGCGTCGTCGCGCAGCAACCGGGTCAGGGTCGCGATGTCCGCGGTCTCGAACGCGGTAACGTAGGAGTTCAGGATGTCGCGCGCCGCGGCGGAGTCCGGCTCGGTGACCTGCTCCGGCGACGGCGCCAGCTCGTCGAGCCGGGATCGCGCGCGCTGGAGGGCGCTCTTGACCGCAGGCACGCTCGTGCCGAGCACTTCGGCGATCTCGGTGGCCGGCATGGCCAGCACTTCGCGCAGCAGGAACGCCGCGCGCTGCCGCGGCGGCAGGTGCTGCGCGCTGGCGACGAGGGCCAGCCGCAGCATCCCGCGCTGCTCGGCCACCTGCGCCGGGTCGCCGAGCCACGGCGTGAGCCACAGGGTTTCGGCCGCGGGCAACGGGACGTCCGGGTCCTCGCCCGGGGTGCCGAGCCCGGCCGGCAGGACCCGGCGACCCCGCCCGTGCAGCGCCGTGAGGCACACGTTCACGGCGATCCGGTACAACCACGTGCGGACCGCCGAGCGCGCCTCGAACGACGCCCGGGCGCGCCACGCCCGCAGGTAGGTCTCCTGCACCAGGTCTTCGGCTTCGTGCGCCGAGCCCGTCATGCGGTAGCACAAGGCCACCAGTTCCGGCCGGTAGCTCTCGAGGTCGTCCCACGACTGCGGCATGCCCGTCATCGTCGCGGCCGGTAGCGCAGGGACACCAGCCCCGGATCGGCGCCGGGCCCCGCGTCGAGCAGTTCCCACGTGCTCGGTGCGTCGCCCGCGCGGGAGAACGCTTCGCCGTCGGGGACGATCACGGGCACGACGGTCAAGGTCAGCTCGTCGACCAGCCCGGCCGCGGTGAGCGTCCGCCCGAACCGGCCGTGCCCGTAGACGATCAGATCCCGGCCCGGCTCGCGCTTCAGCTGCGCGACCGTGTCGGCGACGTCGGTGCCGAGCACGGTGGTGTTGGTCCACCGCGGGTCCCGCAGCGTCCGGGAGAACACGTACTTCGGCATGGCGTTGAGGTGGGCGGCGTAGTCGCCGGGGGCGTCCGGCCACTGCCGGGAGAAGATGTCGTAGGTCCGCCGGCCCATCAGCATCGCCGAGCTCTGCTGCAGCGCCCTCAGCGACGCCGTCGCGCTGCCCGGGCCGAAGTAGGGCCCGGCCCAGCCCATCGGTTCGCCGATCACACCGTTGAGCGACACCAGGGTGCTGAGCACCAGGCGCCGCGAAGAGGACATCGTCATGGGAGGTTGGACCCGGCCGGGTCCG
Organism: Amycolatopsis sp. lyj-23; assembly: GCF_046549135.1. Taxonomy (NCBI): domain Bacteria; kingdom Bacillati; phylum Actinomycetota; class Actinomycetes; order Pseudonocardiales; family Pseudonocardiaceae; genus Amycolatopsis; species Amycolatopsis sp. lyj-23. The sequence goes on from NZ_JAJPWN010000001.1 coordinate 311,719, forward strand.
AAGAGGAATCGGTCCGGTCTCGATTCCTTCGGGCAGCGCCGGTGGTCTGACCTGCCATGAAACTCAGCTACTACCTGCCCACCGGCACGACCCACGAGTTCGCCGGCCACACCGACCCCGTCGCCGCGTTCGGCAAGCTCCTGGAGCTGGCCAAGGTCGCCGACGAGTCCGGGTTCGCCACCATCTGGGCACCGGACCACTTCATCCCCTTCGGCCCGTCCGGGTCGTACGTGTTCGAGGCCTGGACGACGCTGGCCGCGCTGGCCCGTGAAGTCGGCACGGCCCGGCTCGGGCAGCTGGTCACCGGCAACGGCTACCGCAACCCGGCCCTGCTGGCCAAGATGGCGTCGAACCTCGACGTCGTCTCCGGCGGCCGGCTGACGTTCGGCATCGGCGCCGGCTGGTACGAAGAGGAGTACAAGGCGTTCGGCTACGACTTCCCCGGCACCGGTGAGCGCCTGCGGCGCCTGGAGGAGGCGCTGCAGATCATCCAGGCCCTGTGGACGGGGAACCCGGCCACCTTCGACGGCCGCTACTTCAGCACCGCCGGCGCGGTGACGTCGCCGACCGGGGTCCAGCTGCCGCACCCGCCGGTGATGATCGCCGGCGGCGGGGAAAAGGTGACGCTGCGGCTGGTCGCGATGTACGGCGACCTGTGCAACGTGCAGGACTCCCCCGACGAGGTGCACCGCAAGTACCAGGTCCTCGCCCGGCACTGCGAGACCGCCGGCCGCGACTTCTCGCAGATCACCAAGACCTCGACGAGCTACTGCATCATCGCCGACACCGACGAAGAGGCCCGCGCTGCGGTCCCGCCGTGGGCGCCGCTGGTGTTCCCCGGTGAGCTGGCCGGCTACGGCCTGATCGGCACGGTCGACACGATCCGCAAGCGGCTGGAGGTCTACCGCGACGCGGGCGTGGACGAGCTGATCGTCGGGTTCGGGAACGCGCTGGACGCCGACACGCTGCGCACATTCGCGAACGAGTTCATCGTCGCCTGACCCACGGTCCGACGGCACACGGCCGGGTCCGGCGCGAGCAACGTCTTCGCGCCGGGCCCGGGTCGCGCTCGACCCACGTGGAAATCGCACCGGATGGCGCTCAGCGCGGTGGCCACCGCGAGCGGGTCACGGGTTCCGTCCGGCGAACTCGGCCGCATGGGCGCGGGCGAAGGCGGCGAAGCTGGTCGGTGTCACACCGAAGGTGTGATGAGCGGCCAGTCCGATCCCGGCGACCGGGGTGCGGCGCCGTTCCCTGAACTGCTCGTCGAACAGGTCCACCACATGTGGCGGCAGCCCGGCGGCGGTGTAGCGGCGTCGCTGCTCCTCGAAACCCACCTCGACGAAACGGAACGGCACACCTGTCGCGGCGGAGATGTGCCCGGCGATCTCGGTCATCGTCAGCGCTTCCGGCCCGGTGATGTCGTAGGCCAGATTCTCCTGGCCGGCACGGGTCAGCACCCCGGCGGCGATTTCGGCGACGTCGGCGACGTCGACCGGTGAGAGCCGGGCGCCCCCGATCGGCATGACCAGCTCACGCGCCGCGACGTCGACACCGGTGATCGGGCCGGGCAGGTAGTTCTGCATGAACTGGCTGGGCCGCAGGTGCGTCCAGGCCGGCCCGGCGCGCTCGAGGTACCGCTCGACCTGGCCGTGCCAGCGCGTTCCGCGGAACGCCTCCTGGTCGAAACCGATGCCGGCCTCTCGGCCCGAAAACTTCACGACGTGCGGCACTCCGGCCCGCATCGCCGCGTCGATGAAGCTGATCTGCGTGTCGACCATCTCCTCACGCGGCGACGAGATCAGCAAGTCCTTCGTGATCCCGTCCAGCGGCTCCCCCAGGGTGCGGCGGTCGCGCAGATCGCCCGCGACCACCGTCACGCCGGGAAGCTGCGCCAGCCACGGCGCTCGCGCCGGGGCACGCACCAGAGCGCGCACCGGCTCGCCGCGTCGAACCAGCGCCCGGACCACCACGGAGCCCGCCCGACCGGCCGCACCGGTCACCAGGATCATGCGGTTCCTCCGGCCTGGGCCGCGGAGCCGTAGGTGTCGTGCAGCGCGAATTCGGTGACGTGCGCCTGCCGGCCCAGCGGCGTCAGGTCCAGGTAGCGGTAAGTGGTGACGAGCGAGTCGATCCCGCGTTCGTAGGTCGAGTAGGAGTGGTACACCTCGTCGCCGTCACGCACGAACACGCTGAGGCCCTGCCACTCCCCCTCGACGTACCACGGGGTGTTCTTGGCGATCAGCGTCGCCTTGTCCTTGTAGTTGTATTCGACCGGTGCGACGGATTCGTCGGTGGTGACGTGGTAGTCGTAGTTGAAGGCGCTGCCGGACGACGAGTACCACGGGACCGTCCAACCCATCCGCTCCCGGAACGCCGAGAGCGAGGCGATCGGCGCGCGCGACACGAGCGCGATCGTGGTGTCGAGCGCGTGCAGGTGCTCTTCGTGGCTGATGTTGTCCACCAGCAGCGCACAGCTGTTGTGGCCTTCGGTGTCATCGGGTCCGAACATGAAGTGGTACACGATGAGCTGACGGCGCCCTTCGAACAGGTCCAGGAGACGGACCTTGCCGCCGGGGCCTTCGAAGACGTAGTCCTCGGCCACCTTCACCATCGGCAGGGCGCGCCGGCGCGCGGAAAGCGCGTCCTGCCGCAGCGTCAGTTCCTTCTCCTCGGTCAGGAGTTCCTTGCGGGCCGAAAGCCATTCGTCCCTGGACACGATGTCGGGCAGCTTGACCATGAGTCGTTCTCCACTTCGGGTGATCACGGCGGATTTCGCCGTCTTCCGGAACAGACAAGGTCGGCGGCGGGAATGCATCGGTCCGTGCCGGTCAGACCAAGGCGCCGGTCATCACGGCCATGCCCAGCCCCATGGCCGCGTTGGCGAGGGCCTGCGCCGCCGGCGACGGGAAGCTCCGACGGACGCGGGCCGTGTGGACGGCGCGCCACAGCCAGCCGGTTCCCGCCGCCACGAAGATCACCGTCCAGACGACCGCGACCACCGCCACGTGCGGTGCCGTTGCCGCACCGTCGGTCATCGACATTCCGGCGTGTGCCCCGCCGGCCGGCATCTCCGCGGCCATACCGGGTGATGCCACCGGCATGGTCAGGGCCATCCACAGGGCCGCGGCCGCCATCGCGACGGGGAATCCGAGCTCGAGCTTTCCGCGGCGAGCGGGCGCGTCGAACGCCGGCAACACCGCGAACCACACGGCAGAACCGCCGTACAGCAGAAGCTGCGGAACCCGCGCGACCCCCGCGGTCGCCGGCCAGACCATGGTGATCATGCCGGCGCTCAGCGCCAGGTGCAGCGTCGCGCCGACGCGATCGACGGCCGACGCCCGCCGCACACCCCGGCAGAAGGTGAACGCACCGGCCGCGGCGAACACGAGCGTGAGGATCCAGCACAGGGAGTCAGGTGTCATACCGGTCGGACAACGAAGGGGCGCCGGACGCATCGGCGCAGCAGGCGTTCCGGCGGGTGACCGATTCCTTTTGGGCCGCTCGGTTGTCGTAACAACGGACCCGAGCGGAGAGGACGCGATGTCCGAGGAGAACTTCTGGCAGCTGGCGGACCCCTACCGCCGCGAGCTGCTCGCCCACTGCTACCGGATGCTGGGCTCCCACCAGGACGCCGAGGACCTGGTGCAGGACACGATGCTGCGTGCCTGGCAGGCCTACGACGGCTTCGCCGGACGCTCATCCCTGCGGACCTGGCTGTACCGCATCGCCACCAACGCGTGCCTGAACGTCCTCAAGAGCGCTCAACGCCGGGTGCTGCCTTCCGGGCTGGGCTCCGGTACGGAGTCCGCCGACGTCCTGCCCAGGATCGAGTCGGTGCCGTGGCTGGGTCCGTTGCCGACCGGCGGCGCCGATCCCGCCGAGCTGGCGACGTTGCGGGCCAGCACCCGCCTCGCCGTGGTGGCCGCGTTCCAGCGGCTGCCCGCGCGTCAGCGGGCTGTGCTCATGCTGGTCGAGGTCGCCGGTTTCCCGATCCGGGAAGCGGCTGAGGCGTTGGACATGACCACCGCCGCGGCCCGCAGCGCCCTGCAGCGAGCCCGTGCGACTCTGGCTCACGACACGCCGGTCGAAGACGACGTCCCGCGGGACGCCGGGGTCGACGAGGAAGTGGTGAAGCGCTACTTGAAGGCGTTCGAAGACGCCGATACAGCCGGTCTGGCCAGGCTGCTGCGCGCTGATGTCGAGTACCAGATGCCGCCGATCGCGGTGTGGTTCCGCGGCCGTGACGCCGTCCTCCAGCACCACACCCGCCACGTCTTCACCTCGCCGCGCCGGGCCCTGCCGGCCAACGCCAACGGCTCGCCCGCCGTCGGCAGCTACACGAGGGCAGCCGACGGATCGTTCACCGCGCACGCCATCCACGTGCTGGAGGCCGAGGAGGGCCGTCTCACCGGCATCGTGGTGTTCCTCGACGCCACCCTGTTCCCGGCCTTCGGCCTGCCGGAAAGCTTGCCCGTGTGAGCCCGTAGGCGCCCAGCGTGCTCCGAGTCGCCCATCCGGTAGAGCACGCATTGAGATGGCCGCCACAAACGGGCAGAGCACTCTGGTGATGATGAGCGCTACGCGAACCCCGGGCCACGAAACCAGCGGCAAGACGGAGCACCATGACTGAGCCAGGTGATTTCCCGTCCGACGCGATCGACGCGCCGACATGGCGCGTCGCGTTGTCGGAGTCGATCGAAGACGTGGTCGCGACGCAGGTCGCCGATCTGCGGGAAGGGTTCGACAGCTGCCTGCGGGAGCTGCGGGCCACCAGGCGGGAGATCGAGGACTACGCCGGGTACTGCGGGCGGAACGAGCTGCACGTGGACACTCTGGTGCTCGCGCACATGACGACGTCCGCGGAGCAGGCCTGGCTGCGGGTCACCAGGGCTCGACGCATACTGGACGAGGTGTCCGTCGCGGACTCGGCGGCGGAGCTGTCGGCCGCCGAGGCGGTGCTGCGGTTCGGCCTGTCCACGCTTTCCTACGTGCGCAACGGTCTGGAGTGGACGGCCAAGTCCTACGGCCAGTCGCGGCAGGTGCAGTTCTTCGGGACCCAGCAGGAGACCTGGCCCACGATGAACTACGACCGCAACGGCTCGCACGCGTCGGTCACCCGGGTGGAGCGTCAGCTGCTGGGCGTGCTCGGCCTGTCGGGCGAGGACCACGGCCTCGGCGTCACGTCGTCCGGCATGGCGGCGTTCACGTGGGTCGAGGCGTTCCTGCTGCGCTACCGGCTGAACGCCGGCGACCGCATCCTCCTGGCGCCCTACATCTACTACGAGGTGGCCCAGCAGCTGACCGCGCTGCCGCACATCAGGTCGGAGCGCGCGGGCGGCTACCTGGTCGAGGAGATCGTCGCCGACGTCGTGCGCCACCGGCCCAAGGTAATCTTCGTCGACCCGCTGGCCAACAACGTGCGGCAGCGGATGTTCGACCTGCCGGAGCTCTACCGGCGCCTGCGCGAGGTGGTGACCGACCGCCTCACGGTCGTCGTCGACGGCACGATGATCGGCGCGTCACTGCAGACGGAGCTCTTCGCGAGCGACGACCGCCTCGAAATCATCTACTACGAGAGCTGCACCAAGTACCTCCAGCTGGGCATGGACTTCGCCCTCGGCGGGCTCGTGGTGTACCCGGCGGAGCTGACCGAGCTGTTCGACATGCTCCGCCGCAACACCGGCGCGGTCTTGGCGCGGCACAACGCCGAGCTGTTCCCCCGGTACGAGACCGCCCTGCACCGGCGCCGGATGCGCCGGATCTGGGCGAACGCCGAGCAGCTGGCGAAGCTGCTGCTGGCCGACCCGCGGGTCGCCGCGGCGGGCGAGGTGCACCACCCCGCGCTGGCGCACCACCCGGACGTGCGGCTCGCGCACAGCCTGCCCTACGGCAGCGGGATCGTGACGTTCCTGTACCACGAGCGGGACCGCAACGAGTGGACCAACCTCAACGCGGTGGTCGACCAGATCCTCGTGCACGCGCAGACGTCCGGGGTGCAGGTCACCAAGGGCGTCAGCTTCGGGTACTCCGTGCCGCGCGTCTGGGCGCAGGACGTGGGCACGACCGAGGCGGAACGCAAGTACGTGCCGGCGACGGACGACGAGCCGCTGTTCCTGCGGCTCTACATCGGCGACCGGGCCATCCAGCTCGAGGGCCTGGCCGACGCCATCGCTTCGGCCATCGCCGGCTGAGCCAGCCGATCACTCGTGGGTGCCGGGCGCACAGCGTCCGGCACCCACTGCTGTTGCGAGGAAAGATCACCGTTTCAGGAGTGCCGTTCCCAGGGCGATCAGGCGTCGACGGGCTCGCGGGTGGTGAGAAGCCTGCTCGGCAAAGTGCGCAGCAGGGCGACGCCCACGGCCGAGACAGCCGCGACCACGGCCATGATGAGGAACGCGGGCGTGCCGAGGCCGGCGTACGCGACGGCGCCCAGCAGCGGCCCGAGGATGAACCCGATGTCGGACACCAGGCCGAAGGCGCCGAACGCGCGTCCGAGCTGGTGCTTCGGCACGAGGTTCACGCCCTGCCGGGCCACCAGGTACAGCACGGGCTGGGCCGTCATGAACAGCAGCAGCCCGGCGCACATCGCCACCACGCCGTCGGACAACCCGACCGCGGTCAGCCCGATCGCCTCGGCGCCGAACGCGTACGCCGAGATCACCAGCAGCGGCCGGGATTCCACGAACCGGGCGCACGTCATGGCCACGGTCATGAACACCGCCAGCCCGGCGGTGTAGATCACCGACGTGTAAGCGACGCCGTTGCCCGTCACGACCTCGAGGTGCAGGGGAACCACCGGCTCGAGGGCCGCGAACAACGCGTTGTTGACCAGGTCGACGACCGCGAACAGGCCGACCAGCGCCACCAGCGTCCGCACGGCGCGGCCGCGGCCTGCCGGTACCGGTGGCGGCGAAGCCACGTCGGGCTCCGGGGCGACCCGCAGACCCAGCAGCAGCGCGCCACCGGTCAAGGTCACCGCCGCGCCGGCCAGGAAGACGCCCGTGAAGCCCAGGAACGGGTGCAGCAGGCCGACGACCGCGGGCCCCAGCACCATGCCGGCTGTGCAGCAGCCGCCGAACCAGCCCATGACCCGGGCCGTGCCGAACCGCGAACGGGCGCCCAGTGAGCTGGCCAGCTGGTACAGCACCGGCATCGTGATGCCCTCGGCCACGCCCCACGCGAGCCGCCAGCTCAGCACCTGCCAGCCCGCGGTGGCGAAGGCCAGGCCGACCACCGTCACGGCCGTCAGGGTCAAGCCGATGAAACCGATGAACTGCGGCCGGGACGTGCGGTCGACCAGGATGCCGCCGACGGGCTGCGCCAGCGCCTTGGCCAGCGCGAACCCGCTGAAGGCCGCGGCGACCTCCAGCGGCGACATCCCGAACCGGCCGGTCAGTTCGGGCACCAGCGGCACCAGCATCGTGTACGCGACGTTCATCATCGCCGCGGACAGCAGCAGGGCCGCGATCCCGGACTGCCGTGGGGTGGTCACGGCCGCTGCGCCAGCCCTTCGTAACCGGCCACGGTGACCAGGCCGTCGTGCACCGCCGTCAGCCGTGGGCCGTAGACCTCGACGTCGCCCGGCTCGGCCGAGTACCACAGGCCCCACAGGTGGAGGCCGCCGAAGCCGTGCTGCTTCTTGAACCGGTCGTTGCCCCGGCCGAACTCGACGATGTCCCAGCCGCGGTCGACGCCCTGCGCGAGGATCTCGTACAACATGAACGGGTACGCGCTGACCTCGCCGTACACCGACGGGTCCGTGCCGCCGGCCCACAGGTACAGCCGGCGGTCGTGCTCCAGCGCGACGAACGCGCCGATCGTCGCGCCCTCCCACTCGGCGCGGATCACGCTGGCGTAGGGCGTGGCCAGCACGGCCGCCAGCGTCGGGGCGTCGTACAGCCCCGGCCAGCCGTGCTTGACCGCCGAGCCGTTGCACAGCTCGAGCACCCGGTCGATGTGCGCGATCGCGGCGGCGCCGGTCTCCTCGACCAGCTTGACGTTCTTCTCCGTGGCCCGGCGCCAGCGGCGGCGCCAGTCGGTGCGCTTCCGGCGCGGCACCTCGCCCATCACCGGGTCCGGGCCGCTGCCCGGGTTCTTGTAGTACGCGGTGTCCAGCCGCGCGAAGACGTCCGGCGGGCGGACAGCGGCCCACTGGCGGGCCGGCTCGGGCGGCAGGTTGAACACCAGCACGCCGGCCGCGCCCAGGTCGCGTGCCTGCGCGCGGGCGTCGTCGACCAGGGTCGCCACGGCGGCGCTGTCGCCGGCCAGGTACGCGGGGCCGTAGACCGAGTAGACCGAGCCGATCGTGAGGACCGGGCGGTCGAACACCGGCCCGCTTTCGGTTTCGTCCTCGTAGCCCTGCCAGAACGGGGAGTGTTCGAGCAGGTAACGCGGCGCGCGGCCGGGGTCGAGCACGCGCTGCCGCTCGATGGTCGCCCGCGTCCACGCGTCCCGCCACTCTTCGGTGTCGAACACCGTGGGCGGATGAGGCTGGGCCTCGGGGTTGCGGGCGAGCGTCATCGAAGCTCCTCCGTGCGGCGGACATTCTTCACTGAGACGGTAGGCCCGCACGGCATCCCGGACGAGGGCCGGACACCAGGAGCGCATTCTCCGAGAAGCGAGGACGACTGGCACGAATGAAGATGCCCGGAAGATCGGCGGCCTGCGACGCTGGGCGCATGACGCGCTCCATCGCCTGGCAGGACGGCGCCATCGAGGCTGTCGACCAGTGCGCGCTGCCGCACGAGTACCGGATGCTGCGACTATCCACTGTGGACGAGGTGATCGACGCGATCCAGCGCCTGGCGATCCGGGGCGCGCCCGCCATCGGCGTCGCCGGCGCCCTCGCCGTGGCGCTCTCCGCCCGTGCGCACACCCGCGACGGCGTCTGCGACGAGCTCGCGGTCCGGTCCGAGGCGCGGCGGATCGCCGATGCCCGGCCGACCGCGGTCAACCTGAGCTGGGCGGTGCGCCGGGTCGTCGACAAGCTCGGCGGCGGCGCGGACGCCGTGCTCGCCGAGGCGAGCGCCATCCTCGTCGAGGACGAGGACCGCAACCGTGCCGCGGCGGGCGAGGCCGCGAACCTCGTGCGGCGGTTGTGCGGGCCGGAGCCGCTGCGGCTGCTGACCCACTGCAACACCGGCCGGCTGGCCACGGTCGCCTGGGGCACCGCGCTGGGCGCCATCCGCCTGCTGGCCGGCGAAGGACACGTGAGCGAGGTGCTGTTCGGCGAGACCCGGCCGCTGCTGCAGGGCGCGCGGCTCACGGCGTGGGAGCTGGCCGAGGCGGGCATCCCGCACCGGATGCTGGTCGACTCCGCCGGGCCGGCCGCGCTGGCCGCCGGCATGGTCGACTGCGTGCTGGTCGGCGCCGACCGGGTGTGCGCCAACGGCGATGTCGCCAACAAGATCGGCACCTACTCGCTGGCGCTGGCCGCGGCGCGGGCCGGGGTGCCGTTCGTGGTCGTCGCCCCGGAGTCCACTCTGGACACGACGTTGCGGAGCGGCGCGGACATCGTCATCGAGGAGCGCTCCGCGGCCGAGGTCACCGCGTTCGGCGGCGTCGAGGTCGCCCCGCCGGGCACCGGGGTGTTCAACCCCGCGTTCGACGTCACACCGGCCGAGCTGGTGACCGCCGTGGTCACCGAGTCCGGGCTGTTCCGTCCCAGCGGGACGATCGAGGAGCGGGCGTCGTGAGCGGCGCGGAGCTCGCCGAGACCGCGGCCGCACTCTACGCCCGCGGCTGGCTGGAAGGGACCGCCGGGAACCTGTCGGTCCGGCTGCCCGGTGACCGCGCGTTGATCACCGCGAGCGGCGTCAGCAAGGGCAAGATCACCGCGGCCGACGTGGTCGAGGTCGGCATCGCCGACTCGCGGCCGGTGCGCGAAGGCGCGCCGCGCCCGTCCGCCGAGACCACGATCCACACGGCGCTGTACCGGTTGTCGCCCGGCTCGCACGCCGTCGTGCACGCGCACCCGCCCTACGCCACCGCGATCGCGATCCTGGCCGCACGGCGTGGCGCCGGCACCGTGACGTTCACCGACTTCGAGATCATCAAGGGGCTCGGGCTGGCCGATCCGGCCAAGGTGGTCGTTCCGGTGTTCGAGAACCACGCGCACGTACCCGCCATCGCCGACGACGTCACCAAACGGCTCACGGCCGACGCGCCGCCCGTCATGCTCATCGGCAACCACGGTGCGACCACGTGGGGGCCGACGCTGGACACCGCCCGCAACCGCATGGAGTGCCTGGAAGCGTTGTGCCGGCTGACGTTGCTGGTCGACCGGGCCACCCCGTGAAGAGGAGAACACGATGACCCTGCTCCAGGTCATGCCGGCGGACGACGCCGCGAACGTGCTGGTGCGCACCGAGGACGTCACCGAGATCGCCGCGGAGCTCGCCCCGCACGGCATCCGGCTCGAGCGGTGGCCGACCGTGCCGCTCGCCGGCGACGCCGGGCAGGCGGAGGTGCTCGCCGCCTACGCGTCCGAAGTGGAGCGGGTGTCGGCGGAAGGTCCGTACCCGCTCGTCGACGTCGTGCGGATGGTGCCGGACGACGCCGACCCGGAGTGGCCGGCCAAGGCCGAGGCGGCCAGGACGAAGTTCCTCGACGAGCACACGCACGACGAGGACGAGGTGCGGTTCTTCGTCGAGGGCAGCGGTTGTTTCTACCTGCACCTCGCCGGCAAGGTGTACGCCGTGGTCTGCACCGCCGGCGACCTGGTGTCCGTGCCGGCCGGCACGACGCACTGGTTCGACATGGGCGCCAAGCCGTACTTCTGCGCCATCCGGTTCTTCCAGGAGGAGGACGGCTGGGTCGCGGGCTTCACCGGCACCTCGATCTCCGCCGAGATGCCGACGCTCGAAGAGCTCGTCGCACCGGAACCGCGCTCGTGACCCTGGCGGTCGTCCTCGACATCGAGGGCACGGTCAGCCCGCTGTCGGCCGTGCACGACGTGCTGTTCCCCTACGCGCGCGAGCGTCTCGAGGACTGGGTGCGCCAGGACCGGCCCGGCACGCAGGCCGTCGTCGACGGGGTGCGGGCGGTGCTCGGCGGGCAGGCCGGCCTCGACGACGTGGTGCGGACCCTGCTCGAGTGGCACGACGGCAACGCGAAGCACAGTCCGCTCAAGACACTGCACGGGCTCGTCTGGGAACGGGGTTTCCTCGCCGGCGAGCTGTGCGGCGTGGTGTACCCGGACGTGCCGCCCGCGCTGGCCGAATGGCGCCGGCGTGGGACCCGGTGCTGGATCTACTCCTCCGGCTCGGTGCTCGCCCAGCGGCTGTGGTTCTCCCGCAGCGACCACGGGGATCTCGGCGGTTACCTGGCCGGCCACTTCGACACGCTGACCGGCGGGCCGAAGCGCGATCCCCTTTCCTACGAACGGATCGGGCGGGTGCTCGGCGCACCGGCCCGCGAGGTCCTCTTCCTGTCCGACAGCCGGGCCGAGCTGGACGCCGCCGAGGCCGCGGGCTGGGAGACCACCGGCGTGCGCCGGCCGGGCTGCACCACCGACTTCGGCCCGCACCGGGCGATCGCCGACTTCACCGGGTTCGGCACCGCACGGGAGGTGGCGTCATGATCAGCGAGGACCCGCTCGTCGGGAAGTTCGCCGCGTTCCGCAGCACGATCTTCGCCGAAATGACCGCGCTCGCCGACCGCACCGGCGCGCTCAACCTCGGCCAGGGGTTCCCGGACAGCGACGGGCCGCCGGAGCTGCTCTCCGCCGCCGCGGACGCGGTGCTCTCCGGGCACAACCAGTACCCGCCGCTGCCCGGCGTGCCCGCGCTGCGCACCGCCATCGCCGAGCAGCGTGCCGCCGACTACGGCACGCCGTACGACCCCGACACCGAGATCCTCGTGACCGCGGGCGCGACCGAGGCGATCGCCGCCACCATCGCCGCGCTGGTCCCGGCCGGTGACGAGGTGCTGGTGTTCGAGCCGTACTACGACTCCTACGGCGCGGCCATCGCGCTCGCCGGCGCCGTCCGCCGGACCGTGCGGCTGCGCCCGGTCGGCGACCGGTTCACGTTCGACCCCGACGAGCTGGCGGCGGCGGTGACGCCGCGGACACGGGCGTTCCTGGTGAACACCCCGCACAACCCGACCGGAACGGTGCTGTCGGCCGCCGAGCTGGCGGTCATCGCCGGGATCTGCGAGCGGCACGACCTGTACGCCATCACCGACGAGGTCTACGAGCACCTGGTCTTCGACGGGGTCCGGCACGTGCCACTGGCCTCGCTGCCCGGGATGGCGTCACGGACACTCACGATCTCCTCCGCCGGCAAGACCTTCAACGCCACCGGCTGGAAGATCGGCTGGGTCTGCGGGCCGGCGCCCGTGATCGCGGCCGTGCGGACGGTGAAGCAGTACCTCACGTTCGCCGGTGGCACGCCGTTCCAGCACGCCGTCGCGGCCGTGCTGCCCGAGCGGCACCGGTGGCTGGCCGGCCTGCGTGCCCGGCTGACCGCCGCCCGCGACACGCTCCGGGACACCCTCACCTCGGCCGGCTGGCGGTCCTTCGCGTGCCAGGGGACGTACTTCCTGCAGGTGGACGCCCGGTCGGTCGGTTACGGCGACGGCACGGCGCTGTGCCATGACCTGGCCACCCTGGCCGGGGTGGTCGCCATCCCCAGCGGGGCGTTCTACGCCGATCCGGCGGGCGGGCGGGAACTCGTTCGCTTCGCGTTCTGCAAGAGTCCCGCGGTGATCGCCACCGCGGCCGGCCGGTTGGCCGGGTTCGCCGCCGGCACACATCGGGAAGGAGCGGCGTGATGGGCAACTCGCCAGTCGGGGTGATCGGGGGCAGCGGGCTGTACGAGCTGCTGGAGGACGCCTCCTTCGTCGACGTCTCGACGCCGTACGGGGAGCCGTCCGACTCGCTGGTGCGCGGGGCGGTCGGCGGCCGTGAGGTGGTGTTCCTGCCGCGGCACGGCCGCGGCCACCGGCATCCGGCGCACGTGATCAACTACCGGGCCAACCTGTGGGCGTTGCGCTCGCTCGGGGTGCGGCAGGTGCTCGCGCCCTGTGCCGTCGGGTCGCTCCGGGCCTCGCTCGGCCCGGGGACTTTCGTCGTGCCGGACCAGGTGGTCGACCGGACTTCCGGGCGCGTCTCGACGTACTTCGACACCGGCGCGGTGCACGTCGGGTTCGCCGACCCGTACTGCCCCGATGGACGTGCGGCCGTGGTGAAGACGGCTGCGGAGCTGGACCAGGCCGTCGTCGACGGCGGAACCATGGTGGTGATCAACGGGCCGCGGTTCTCCACCCGCGCGGAGTCGGTCCACTACGCTCGGCAGGAGTGGTCGCTGATCAACATGACCGGGCTGCCCGAGGCGGCACTGGCCCGCGAACTGGCCATGTGCTACACGTCCATCGCGCTGGTGACGGACCTGGACGCCGGGCTCGACGAGGAAAGCGCGGTGGAGCAGGAATCGGTGTTCCGGGTGTTCTCGGAGAACATCTCCCGGCTGCGGGAACTCGTGTTGCGGACCGTCGCTTCCTTGGGTGCGCAGGAGGACTGCCGGTGTGCGCACGCGCATGATGGGCTCGAGATCCCGATCGACCTGCCCTGAAGGAGCGTGTCTTGGACTACAGCCAGTTCGTCAAGGTTTTCGCCGTACCGGACGGGTCCGTGCCGGCCAAGCTGAGCTTCGAGGACGTCGAGATCCGGGCGATCACCCGCGCGGACCTGGCCGAGGACGTGCGCGGGATCAACGCCAGCCTGGATCTCATCCGCCGGACCCGGGGCGGGACGTGGCCCACCGAGGCGGTCACCGAGGAGTTCAACTACGTCGACCTCGTGTGGCACGAGTGCGAGTTCCGGGACATGGGGTCGTTCGCCTACTGCGTCTGGGATTCGGACCACCGGTACCTCGGGTGTTGTTACCTCTACCCGATGGGGCGGCGGACGAAGCTGACCGAGGAGCTGCTCGGGTACGACGTGGACGTCAGCTGGTGGGTCACCCCGGACGCTTACGAGAAGGGGTACTACGGGAAGCTGTACCGCGCGTTGCAGCAGTGGATGACCGAGTTGCCGTTCGAGCAGCCCTACTACTCCAACAAGCAGCTCCCCTGACCCGGCTCAGGGCCGGCGGAAGGTGACGCGCATCAGCCGGCTGTCCGCCCAGTCTTCGAGCCGGGTCGGCCGGATGGTGCCGGGATCGTGGGGCTGGTTGAGATCCGCGACGATCTCCGCCAGCACGGCCCGGCGTTCGGCCGGGTCGGTGACCGGCGTGGCCCGTGCGGGCAGATCCGCGCGGATCCCGTTCTTGAGGTGGAAGGTGAAGCCGGGGTGGGCGAGCAGGTTCGCGTACCACCCGGTCGCCGCACCTCCGGCACCGCTGCACAGGTAGGTGGCGCCCGCGGCCCGGTAGAAGAAGATCTCGATGCGGCGCAGCCGGCCGGTTCGGCGTCCCAGCGTCGTGATGTCGATGATCCGCTCTCGGGTGCCCGCGGCGGGGGTGATCTCGATGGCTCGCCGGATGGGATCGGGCAGGTGCGACAACGACGTGTCCCTCGCGGAGTCGTCCGGCCCGGTCGTGTCCGAAGTGCTCATGCGGTCTCGGCCCGCAGGGCGGGGCCGAGGAGGAGCCCACCGTCGACGACGTACTCCGAGCCCGTGATGAACGACGCGTCCGACGACGTCAGGAACAGGAGAAGCCGGGTGACGTCGGCCGGCTCCCCGAGCCGGGGGACGGCGAACGGCTCGGGTGAGTAGAAGTCGGCGATCGCCGCGGCCGCGCCGGCCGCCGGTTCGTGGATGAACGGCGTCGAGATCACGCCGGGGTGGATGGTGTTCACCCGGATGTGGTCGCGGCCGAGTTCGACCGCGGCCGTCCGGCTGAGTCCTCGCACGGCCCACTTGCTGGCGACGTACGGCGCGTAGTGCGCCGTGCCGCCCAGGCCCATGGTCGAGGCGATGTTGACGATGGCTCCGCCGCCGGCGCGGCGCAGAGCGGGGGCGGCGGCCTTGATGCCGAGGAAGGTCCCGGTGAGGTTGACGTCGAGGATGCGCGACCACGTGGCCGGGTCCGTGTCCTCGATCGTCGCCGGTGGATTCTGCACGCCCGCGTTGTTGACGAGCACGTTCAACCCGCCGAAAGCGCTTTCGGCGGCCCGCACCGCGGCCGGCCACGAGCTCTCGTCGGTCACGTCGAGGCGGGTGAACCGAGCGCGGGTTCCGAGCTCGTCGGCGAGCGCGGCGCCGCGTCCGGCGTCGGTGCCGCCGATCACCACGTTCGCCCCCTCCGCGTGGAAGGCGCGCACGTGACTCGAACCCTGGCCGCCGGTCCCGCCGGTCACGAGCACGGTCTGGTTGTCGAAGCGGGGCATCGGATGTTCCTCCGTGAAGTGCCAGTGGTGAGCCGGTCGACTCACCATGCCGTCGACACTAGGTCGGCGGCAGTGGCGAGTCAAGCCACTCACCTCGTATGCTCGGCTCATGAGCAAGGCCGTGCCGACGTACCACCAGCGCGTCGCCCAGGAGAAGCGCGCGCTGATCGTGGCGGCCGCGACCGCCCTGTTCCTCGAGCTGGGCTACGACCGGACGTCGCTGGCGCGGATCGCCGAGCGCTCGGGCGTTTCGCGGGCCACCTTGTTCAAGCAGTTCCCGACCAAAGCCGCCCTGTTCGACGCCATCGTCACCGAGTCGTGGTCGACCGCCGAGGAGGAGGGGCCGCCCCCGACGGGCAACGTCGTCGACGGGCTCGGCACCATCGGCCGCCGGTACGCCGAGCTGCTGGGCCGGCCCCGGATGACCGACCTGTTCCGGATCGTCATCGCCGAGCTGCCGCGGTTCCCCGAGCTGGCCCATGCGCAGTTCTCACGGGGGAAGATGCCGTACTTCGAGTCCGTGCGCCGCTACCTCCTGGCCGAGCACGAGGCGGGAACGGTGCGGATCGAGGACGTGGACCTCGCGGCGACCCAGTTCCTGGGCATGATCGCCAACTACGTCTTCTGGCCGACGCTCCTGGTGCCGGGCTGGGAAGTGAGCGCCGAACGCGTCGCGCAGGTCGTCGACGAGGCCGTCCGCACCACCGCCGCCCGGTACGCCGCGACCGGATAGCCCCGGAGATTGCCCGGTCAAGCGCGGACTTCGTCCCCGCCGGTGAGGCGGACCGGAATCGCACGGACCTCGGCGGCGCGGGTGTACCAGCTGTCGAAGAGGTCGCGGTAGTGGCCGGTGCGCGGTGAGGTGTCGTCCGGGGACAGCCGGTCGTAGAACTCGAACGGCCGGATCCGGCCGTGTTCGGTCCACTGCAGGTAGGAAGCGAACACGGTGCCGTCGCCGAACCGGAAGCCGTGCACCACCGGAACGCACGCGTACGCACGCAGTTCCACCGTGATCCCGCGACGGCGCAGGTCGTCGGCCTCCTGCTCGGTGAACGACCGGATCCGCAGCATGCTGCGCCGGGCTTCCTCGGCCCACTCGGCCGGGAGCTCGCCGGAGGCGGTGACGAAGCCGGGATCGAGGCACAGCAGCGTGACGTGCCAGCCGGCCGGCCGATCGTGCGAGGTGAGCCAGCCGGCCAGGATCGGCCACGTCGTGTTGAGGGTCAGGCCGAGCACCTCCAGCCGGCGCTGCCGCCGGCCGCCGGCGTCGTGGTGGAGCCGCGCGAGCACCTCGGTCAGCGACTGCGTGACGGCGTCCCGCTCGACCCCGGCCAGCCGGCGTCGCAGGCCCCGCACCTCACGCCCCAGCTGGTAGACGGCGATGGTGGTGACCTCGAGCATCACCCCGACCAGCGCGACCAAGCCGGAGAGGTCGAGCTTGCCCACGTAGCGTTCCAGCACCAGCCGGGTCGGTTCGATCGTGATCAGGATCAGGTAGGCGCCGGCCAGCAGCGCCACGGAGGTGGTGACGAACTCCCAGATCTGCCGGATCCGCACCGACACCGGACGTCTCGGCCGCCTCACCACGAGCCTGCCCCCGGCCGCCGACATCCCCCACCCAGCACGTCCATCCCTTCATCCTGCCGCGTGGCCGCTCGGTTACGCCAGGTGCCCGCCGCCGTCTGCGGGTCAGCGTCCGCTGCGACGCGCAAGCCCACACTAAGCGGATAGCTCATCCGGAAACGTGCTATCGTCGAATAACCGGATAGGTCATCCGGATAATGGGAAGGCGCGAGACATGAAACGCACAGCTGTGCTGACGGGCGCGACGGCGGGCATCGGCCTGGAGACGGCGCTGGGCCTCGCGACCGCGGGGTTCGCGGTCACGGTGGTGGGCCGCAACAGCGACCGGGGCGCACGCGCGGTCGAGCTGATCGACGCGACGCGACCGGCACACCCCGCCCGGTTCCTCCGCGCGGACCTGGCCTCCCTGGACGAAGTCCGCTCGCTCGCCGGCCGGATCGCCGCCGACCACGCCGGCTCGGGGGACGCGCTGGCGGTGCTGGTCAACAACGTCGGCGCGATGTTCGCCGAGCGACATGCCCACGACGGGGTCGAGGCGTCGTTCGTCGTCAACCACCTCTCGCCGTACCTGCTCACCGAACTGCTGCTGCCCACGTTGCGGGCCGGTGCGCCGAGCAGGGTCGTGAACGTGACCTCGGGCGCCGTCGGGGTCGCGAAGCGGGTGTTCGACGCCGTCGAGCCGCCCGGGGGCTACTACGGCTTCCACTGGTACGGCCGCGCCAAGCTCGCCCACCTCGCCTACACCCTCGACCTGGCCGCGCGGCTGGCCGGAACGGGTGTCACCGTGCTGGCCGCGGACCCCGGCGGCGCGGCCACCGACATGACCGGCAACATGCTCGACCCCAGGATCGTCTCCCCCGGCCTGCGTCTGCTCTGGCCGCTCGTGCGCCGCAAGTTCCGGCGCTCGACCTCGGGCCCGGCGTCGGTGGCCGCCCAGCCGTCGATCGTCGCCGCCACCGACCCCGCGCTCGCCGGCCGGACCGGCGTCGTCATCGGCCCGCGAGCACGCCCGGTCGCAGCGTTCCGCCCGGCGACCGACCCCCGGATCGCCGCCGCCGTACGCCGGCTCAGCGAACGCCACGCACCGCTCACGGCGGCCTGACCCGGCCGGCGGGGCGTTCAGCGCGACCGACGGATCCGGATGCACGATCCGGTTAGGCTGTTCCCATGACGCCCACGCCGCTGCGCAAGGACGCCGCCCGCAACCGGGAGCGGATCGTCGCGATCGCCCGCGCGTTGGTCGACGAGGGCACACCGCTGCAGCTCAACGACGTCGCCCGCCGCGCCGGCCTCGGCGTCGGCACCGTGTACCGGCACTTCCCGACCGCCGAAACGTTGCTGGAGGCCGTCGCCACGCCGTGCCTGGAGGCGCTCACCGCGCACGGCGAGCAGGCGCTGACCGAGCCCGATCCGTGGCGGGCGTTGGAGACCTTCCTCTACCGCACGGTGGAAGCGCAGGTCACCGACGCGTCCCTGTCCCCGGTCACCGTCGCCCCCACCGACGCCCTGCCGCGCACCACGGAACTCAAGGAGGCGCTGAGGTCGTTGGGCACCACGCTGCTGGACCGGGCCCGTGCAGCCGGGCTGGTCCGCCCCGAAGTGTCCGCGGCCGACCTGACTTCCCTCATGTGCGGCATCGCCTACGCCGCGCAAGTCCACAGCCGGGACCCGGGCGACCTGGTAGCGACCGCCCACCGCTACCTGAGCACGCTCCTCGAAGGGCTGAACGGCAAGGCACCGAAAGCCTGAGAGCCGACGGCGGGTGTCAGGTGCCGCTCACGACCGCAAGGACGGTTCGCCGGTCGCGGGGAGGTCCTGTCGCAGCGGACTGCGGGCCAGGCCGCTGACCCAACAGGGTGATCCGCCGCTGCAGGGGCCAGGGGAACCTCAGGACCGTGCCTGCGGCGACCCGCCGGCCGAGCCGGGCCAGCGGGTTCTCGAGCATCGCCAGCTTCGTGAGGCGATCGGTGAACGCGAGGACTTCCAGCGCGGCGGCTCGGCGCTGTCGTTCGTAGCCGTCGAGGACCGGCTCGCCGGCGTGGCCGGTGAGCACCGCGCCCAGGCGGGTCGCGATGTCGTAGGCGTCGGCGATGCCGGTGTTCATCCCCTGCCCCGCAGCCGGGCTGTGCACGTGCGCGGCGTCGCCGGCGAGGAACACGCCGTCCACGCGGAACCGGTCCGCGACCCTGTGGTGGACGCGGAACCGGGAGGACCACACCGGTTCGGCGGTCGCCCGCGCGGCGATCCCCCGCTGCGCCAGCAGCTCGTCCAGGAACCGCCGGTCGGGTGCCTCCGGAAGGGCCGCGGCCGGGTCGACCGTGGCGATGACCCGGTGGTTCGGGCCGGGGAGCCGGCCGATCACGGTCACGCCGCGCGGTGACAGGTTGATCGTCGCCTCGTCGTCGGGGCCGGCGGCCGACAGCGCGACGTCGGCGAGGACGAACTGCGCGGGGTAGGTCTCACCGGGGAACTCGACGCCACTGGCCGATCGGACGGTGCTGTGCGCCCCGTCCGCGCCGATGACGTAGCGAGCGGAGACCGCGAACCCGGCGGCCGCGCCGCCCGGCTCCACGGTGCCGGTCACCACGTGCCGGGTGCCTTCGCCGTGCACGGAGGTGACGCGGTGCCCACGGCGGACCGAGCCACCGAGCTCGGCCAGCCGGTGCAGGAGCAGCTGCTCGGTCGTGCTCTGGGGCACGCCCAGTGCGAAGGGATAACGGCTCGGCAGCCCGGTCAGCCCCACCCGCACGAGCGGCCGTCCCCGGTCGGCCATGCCGATGCGGTGCACCTGGCGACCGGCGCGCACCAGTTCCTCGCCCAGGCCGAGCGCCGCGAGGAGTTCGATCGTGGCGGCGTGCACCAGCGCGGCGTTGGACGTCCGCGTCGGCGCCAGCGCGCTGTCCAGCACCACGTGCGGCACGCCGAGCTCCGCGAGGCGCACCGCGGCGGTCAGGCCCGTCGGCCCGGCCCCCACGATCACCACCTCCGTCCGCTCGGCTGCCGAGAGGAGTTCCACCACACTGACCTCCAAGAGACACTGTGTATCTTATTTCTACAAGCTAGCACTTCAGGGCTGGTTCTGGTTGTAGAAGCTGCGCCTCTTGTGGTCGAATCACGAGATGGCCGATGTGGATCCGCCGCCGGGGCGCGCGACGCGCCGCCGCGGCCACGAACTCGAGCAGGCGATCTACGGCGCGGTGCTGGACGAGCTGCTGTCCGTCGGTTACGCGCAGCTCACGATCGACC
This sequence comes from Amycolatopsis sp. lyj-23, assembly GCF_046549135.1. Lineage (NCBI taxonomy): Bacteria > Bacillati > Actinomycetota > Actinomycetes > Pseudonocardiales > Pseudonocardiaceae > Amycolatopsis > Amycolatopsis sp. lyj-23. The sequence goes on from NZ_JAJPWN010000001.1 coordinate 331,885, forward strand.
GGGTCGCCCAGCGCGCCCGGACCGGGCGGGCGACGCTGTACCGCCGGTGGCCGAGCAAGCGTGAACTGGTCGCCGACGCGGTCGCCGACGCCCTCCCGCCGCTGGAGGAACGACCCGACACCGGCGACGTGCGCGAGGACCTGCTGGTCTGCTTCACCCGCATGCACGGCCTCATCGAGGGCGTCGGGCGCCTGGCGATGCAGGCGGTCGCCGCCGAGCTGCACAGCCGCACCGACGACACGCTGGTCGACCTCGTCCGCGAGCAGGTGCTCGGGCCCCGGCTGCAGATCGTGCTCGACGTCCTGCTCCGCGGGGCAGCCCGCGGGCAGATCCGGGCCGAGGCAGCTGTGCCGATCCTGGCGCGGACCGGGCCCGCCCTGCTGTTCCAGCACCTGCTCATGTTCGGCAAGCCCCCGCCGGCCGCCCAGGTCGAGGACATCGTGGACCGGGTGGTCCTGCCCGCGGCGGGCTTCGTCCCCGGCTCACCGTGAGGTACGGGTGCCCCCTGGACGGCGTACTCAGGCCGAGGCCACGCGCAACGCCAGCGAGCCGCCGGCCAGCACGAGGAACGACACGGGGTAGAGGAGGTGGGAGTACCAGTGCGCCCGCGTGACGGTGACGACCGCAACGAGGAAGAACAGGATCAGGCCGACGGCGGCGGCGATCCCGAGCACCGGCACGGCGAAGCCGGCCAGCAGCCCGGCGGCGCCCACCGCCTTGAGCACGCCGAGGGGCAACAACCACGACGGCGGGACGCCGTACTTCGCCATGTTGTCGAGGACCCACCCGGCGCGGAGGACGTCGACCGCGGCGGCGTAGAGGCAAGCCGCGGCCGCCACGAGGGTGATCAGGAGGTAGGTCGTGAACACGGAAGTCCTTTGTGGTCTCGGCCTCGCCGGGAGGGCGGGGGTCCGGGGTCGCGCCCGCGGGCGTGCAACGCGGCGGTCCTCCCTTCGTCGAGACGAACCGTCTTCGGCCACGGTGGCAGCTCAAGTGCGCTTGGGCGCAAGGAAAGGGAACGATGCCTGCCGAGCTGTACTCGATCCGCGAAGCCGCCGAAGCCTTCGGCGTTCCGGTGTCCACCTTGCGCTACTACGACGACATCGCCTTGGTACCCGCATCGGCCCGGCGGGCCCGCGTGCGGTGCTACGACCGCGCCGCGTTGGCGCGCCTCGCCTACGTCCTGTTGTGGCGATCGGACGCGATGCTCAGCGTGGAACGCACGATGGCCATCGTGTCCAGCGCCGATCGCGACCACCGCAACGAGCTGATCGGGCGCAGCCTCGCCGACCTCGACGACCGGATCGCCCGGCTCACCCGCGCGCGGAACACCTTGGAGCGGATGACGAACTGCCCGGACGACGACCCGGTCGGCTGCATCGTGACCGGTGCACGCATCCGGCGCGAGGTGGACGCGGCCCTGTTTTCGATCGGTGCCGAAGCGTGAACGACCGGCACTGGCGGACCGTGATCCGGCCGGACGATCGCGCACCTTTCCCGGACTTCCGGTGATCGACGGTCCGCTCCGCCGGGCCGCAGACTGGCTCACACACCCAGGACCAGATCGAGGAAGTGACCCCTGTGCGAACCGATGTCGAGTTCCCGTCCGCGGACGGCACGCGCACCCTGCGCGGTACGGCCCACGTACCCGATGACGCCGACGGCCCGGTGCCTGCCGTGGTCGTCTCGCCGGGCTTCGGAGACGTGGTGGCCCGCCTCAACCCGGTTGTCGACGCACTGCTCGCGGCCGGGCTCGGCGTCCTCGCCTACGACCACGGCACGTTCGGGCTGAGCGACGGTCTGCCCCGTCAGGAGGTGGACCCGGTCGCCCAGCACCGCGACCTGCGGATGGCCGTCACCGCCGTCCGGCACCAGGACGGGTTGGACCCGGAGCGCATCGGCCTGTGGGGCATCAGCTTCAGCGGCGCGCACGTGCTGACCGCCGCCGCCTGGGACCGGCGGGTCAAGGCGGTGGTGTCGCAGGTGCCGTGGATTTCGGGACGGGAGAACGTGCTGCGGATGGGGGGCGAGGAGGCGCTCGCCACCTTCGGCGCGCTCCTCGACCAGGAGCGGGACTCCCTTGTGGACGGTGCCGCCCCGTCCCGCGTGACGATCGCGCGGCGCACCGACGACGATTCGCCCGGCTTCGCGCTGTTCTCCGACGACGGGAGCGCCGCGTACTTCGCGCGCGGTCTCGCCGGCGTGCCGGTGCCGTGGGAGAACACGGTCACAGTCCGGTCGATCGCCCACGCGCAGGAGTACGACGTCCGCCCGCTCGCGCCGCTGGTCGGTCCCACCCCGCTGCTGATGGTGGTGGCCCGGCACGACACCGCGATGCCGGCCGATCTCGCCATCGGGTTCCAGGACGCGGCACCTGAACCCAAGGAGCTCGTCGTCGTGGACGGCGGGCACTACGACCTCTACCCGGCCGGCGATGCCTTCGACCAGGCAATGGACGTGACGACGCGATGGTTCACCAAGCACCTCTGACCCGTCCGCCGGTGCCGCCCCAGGACCGGGCGGCCGACCCGTACGAGGAGCTCATCGCGCTGATGCACCTGCGGACCGTGATGTGGAAGCGGGTCGAGGGCCGCGGCCGGTGGGCGCTTCGCTTCCGCGGCACCGGCCACGTCAAGTTCGGCGTCGTCGCGGCCGGAACGTGTGTCCTGACCGGCGTCGGGCCGCCGCGCGAACTCGCACCGGGTGACTTCCTCCTGCTCGCCGCACCACCGGAGGACGCGTTCGTGGGCACCGCGGACGTCGAGGCGGCCGGGCGCGACGAAGTCCCGTCCCACGCGTCCGGCACCGTGCTCACGCTGGGCACGGGCGGCGGCGAGCCGGCGCAGCTTCTCTGCGGCCACGTGGAACTCGCCACGGCCAACGCGAACCTCCTGCTCGACCTCATGCCCGACGTCATCCACCTGCGCGCGGCGGACCGCGCGGCCGAGCGGCCCACGCGGCTGATCCACCTGCTGAAGGACGAAGCACTCGCCGAGCGGCCGGGCAGCGGGCTCGTCCAGGAACGGCTGGCCGAGGTGCTGCTCGTCGAGGCGCTGCGCAGCGGGCAGCCGGCGGCGGGGCCGATCGCGCCGGGGCTCCTGCGCGGGCTCGCCGACCCGCAGACAGCCGCGGCGCTCACCGCGTTGCACGCCGACGTCCGCCACCCGTGGACGGTCACCGAGCTGGCGGCCAGGGCGCACCTGTCCCGGTCGACGTTCTGCCGGCGGTTCCTGGATCTGGTCGGCACCCCGCCGATCGACTACCTGGTGGCGTGGCGGATGGCGCTGGCCAAGGACGCCCTCGTCCGCGGCGCGACCGCGGCCCAGGTCGCCGCCGCCGTCGGGTACGGATCGGCGAGCGCCTTCAGCTCCGCCTTCCACCGGCACGTCGGGATCCGCCCCGGCCGCTTCGCCCGCACGGACGAACGCCGGGACCTCGCCGCGGCGGTGCGCTCCGCGTAAGGCCACCGGGCAGTCGATGACCACTTCGGACACACGAACCATTCGACGGGCGCCGCGCCTGAGCGCCACTTGGGAGAACATCATGATCTTGATCACCGGTGCGACGGGAACGGTCGGGCGCGCGGCGACCAGGCTGCTGCTGGAGCAGGGGCAAGCGGTGGCGGCGGTGACGCGCGACCCCGCGCGGGCCTCGGTCCCCGAGGGTGCGCACGTCGTCGCGGGCGACCCGGCGCACCCCGCATCGCTCACCGACGCCCTTGCGGGTGCCGAGGCGATCCTGTTGAGCCCGCGCGCCGCCGCCGGTGCCGCGCCGGAGCTCCTGGCCCGCGCGTCCGAGCGCGGGGTGAAACGCGTGGTGGTGCTGTCGGCGACCACCGTCGAACACCCGGCGGGAGAGCCGCGGTTCGCCCAGGAGTTCGCGGCGGCCGAGGCGGCCGCCCGGGCGTCCGGTCTGGAGTGGACGGTCCTGCGGTGCGCGGACTTCGCCGCGAACAGCCTCGCGTGGGCTCCGCAGATCCGTTCGGCCCGGGTCGTGCGCGGCGCCTACGGTCAGGCGGCGACCTCGCCGATCCACGAGCGGGACATCGCCGCGGTCGCGGTCCGCGCACTGGTCGATCCCGCCCACGCCGGGCGCTGCTACCTGCTCACCGGCCCGGAATCGCTGACCCAGTACGACAAGGTCCGGCTGATCGGCGCGGCGATCGGCGCGGACGTGCGCTTCGTCGAGCTCCCGCCGGCGCAGGTTCGCCAGGGGATGCTGGCCGCCGGCCTGCCCGAGGACGTCCCCGACCGGCTGCTCGGCTCCCTCGCCGACTACGCGCGGCGCCCCGGCCCGACGTCACAGGTCGTCGAGCAGCTGCTCGGCCGGCCGGCGCTGACCTTCGCGGACTGGGTCGCCGGCCACGCCGGTGCGTTCGGTGGCTGAGCGGGCACGACCCGGCGGCGACCCGGAGCACGATGTCCACAAAGGACTTCCTCAGAGGGCCGCCGCCTTCACGCCGAGGGGCTGTGCGGGAACCCGCTGTCGGGGCCGCGCAGCACCGACCCCATTCCGCGGAGCTGGCGGCGGGAGGAGATGCCGAGCTTCGCGAACACCTTGCCCAGGTGGTACTCCACCGTCTTCTCGCTGACGAACAGCGTGGCGGCTATCTGGTTGTTGGTGAGGTTCTCACAGACCAGGGCGGCCACCTGGCGCTCCCGTTCGGTCAGTTCGGTGTGGCGCAAGAGCGGCGCCCGGGTGATCGTCATCAGTGCCTGGTCGCAGCGCTCCACGAACGGCACCGCGTCCAGCCGCACCAGCCGTTGGCGGGCCCGGCGCAGCCAGACCGACGCCGTGCGGTCTTCGCCGCGGCCGTGCCGCATCAGCCCGTAGGCCAGTTCGGCTTGCCCGCGGCTGAGGGAACCGGCGACCTGCTGGGTGAGGGCCTGTTCGTAGAACCAGCGGGCCTGCTGCTGGTCGCCGGCGCGTTCGGCCAGCCGGCCGGACAGCCACAGCTGGGTGAGCCGCAGGTACCCGGCTTCCTCCGCGAGCTGCCCCAGCCGCACCAGCTCGTCGCGGGCCTGCTCGGGCTCACCCGCCTCGACCACGGCCTCGGCCAGCAGGGGCCGCCAGAACTGCTCGGCCACCCACGGCAACCGGGACTCACCGGAAACCAGCCCCGCCGTCTCGGCGAAAGCGGCGATCACGAGCGGGTGGTCACCGCGCGCCCACGCCACCGCGGCCCGCGCCAGGGCCAGGTACCGCTGGCGCTGCTCGGGACGCACGTCCGGGGCCCGCTCGATGCGGGCGATGTGGTGTGCGGCCCGCTTCCACCGCCCGCACACCGCCGCCAGCCGGGTGGCCTGCACCAGCGCGGCCGGGACGGCGGCGGCGGGCAGGCCGCCGTCCTCGGCCATCCGCAACGCGATCTCGCCCGCCTCGTTCGCCCGTGCCCAGGCGCCGAGCTGGTAGCGCGCTTCGGCGAGCACGAGCGCGGCACCGTGGTGGACGGTGTCCCCCGCCGGGTGACCGGTCACCTCCAGCGCGGCTTCGGCCAGGCCGGCGGCCTCGGCGAGCTTGCCGGTCAGCAGCAGCAGCGTGGCGCGGTCGAAGTCGAACGCCGGCTCCGCCCCGATCCGGCCCACCTGACGCAGTTCCGCTTCGGCGTGCCCCAGCACGGCCAGCGCGGTGCCCGGCCCGTCCCGGTGGAGCACCGCGCAGATCAGGGTCCGCACCGTGCGCACCGGCACCGAGCGATCGGTCTGAGCGGCGTGGTCGAGCACCAGCCGGGCGTGCCGCACCGCCTCGTCGGGCCGGCCGAGCGGCACCTGCACCTGCGCGAAGACCGCGGTGACGAGCAGGGCCAGCCAGTCGGGCACGTCCGAGCCGTCGGCCAGGGCCGGCAGGGCCGCCCGCAGCAACGCGTCGGCCTCCGCCTGCCCGTCGGCCTGCCGGCTGCGGAGCACGCCGAGCGCGGCGTCCCGCAACGGCGCCGGATCGGTGCCGAGGACGGTCCGCTCGACCTCTTCGAGGTCGCCGCGTCCCCACCACACGTCGAGCACGGCCGCGGCCAGCACGGCACGCTGGTGCTCGGCCCGGGTCGCCCCCAGGTCCGCGGCCCAGCGCAGGTACTCGACGGCCTGTTCGACCCGGCCGTCGAGGACCGCGGTACTCGCCTGCGCTGCCAGCTCGGCGGCCAGCGCCGGGCTCGCCCCGACCGCCGCGGCCCGCCGGTGCCGCCACCGCCGGGTGTCCGCGACGAGCTCGGCGGCCGCGGAGTGCAGGTCGCGCCGGCGCGGTGGGCTGAGCAGCTGGTAGACGCCGTCGGCCAGCAGGGGGTCCGGGATCTCGAGCACGGCGGGCAGGTCCCGCGGCGACCAGGTGAGCAGCCCCCGGCCCAGCAGGACGTCCAGCGACGCCACGTGATCGGCGGACCCGGCGAGCTGGGCCACCTGGGCGATGCGGGCGGGGCCGCCCAGTACCGCCAGTGCGTCCAGCATGTCCCGCGCGTGCGCGGGCAGCGAGTCCAGCCGGGCGGCCAGCGCGGCCAGCAGCGACGGCGGCAGCACCGGGCCGCTCGCGCCGTGGTCGGCTTCGGCCCCGTCGATCAGCAGCCTCGCCAGCCGGGGGTTGCCCCCGGAAAAGCGGGTCAGCCGCTCGGCCAGGCGCTCGTCCACCGGACGCCCCGCGGCTGCCCCGGCCAGGGTGAGGACGTCCTCGGCGGGCAGCGCTTTCAGCCGCACCGTCACCGTGTCCAGTGTGGCCGGATCCAGGTGCCGCCGCACCGGGTCGCCGGGCGGCGGCGCGGCGCCCGCGGCCGCCAGCACCGAGCGCCCGCGGGCGGCCCGGGTGGCGATCAGCAGCACCCGCCCGACGCGCAGCCGTCGCACCAGGAACCCGAACCCGGCCAGGGATTGCTCGTCGCACCAGTGCGCGTCGTCCAGCACGATGGTGGTGGGGTGCACCCGCTGGACGCGGTCCAGCAAGGCCAGCAGGCACCGGCCGGTCGCGGCGGGGTTCGGCTCCGGCACGTCGACCGGGGGGATGGCGACCCCGCGGGTGGTGGCCATCCGGCGCAGGCCGGAGATGGCCTGGGCGGTCACGCCGAACGGGTTGTCCCGTTCGGACTCGTGGCAGGCGATCCACAGCACGAGGAACCCGGGCAGGCGGTCCACCGCCGCCCGGGCCACGGCGGTGCGGCCCATGCCCGGCTCGCCCTCGAGGTGCGCGAGGGCCGGTTGCCCGCTGAGCGCCGCCTTGGCGGCTTGCGCGATGGTGCCGAGTTCGCCGTCCCGGCCGGTGAGTCCGGAGTGGACGTCCCAGTGATCTTCCGGCCAGTCGCCGGGGCCGAAGGAATCGCCGTCCGCGGTCACGGCCGTACCCGGACGCCGTGCCGACCCCCCGCAAGCCGGTTCGGCCGTTGTCTGCCGTTCATCGCCGTCCTTCGGTCAGATCAGCCCTTCGCGCATGGCGTAGGCCACCGCGTGCGACCGGTTGCGCAGGCAGAACCGGGTGGTGACGGCGTGCAGGACGTTCTTCACGGTGCGGGAGGAGTAGGCCAGCCGGGCCGCGATCTCGTCGGTGTCCAGCCCGTCGGCGACCAGGCGCAGCACCTGCGTTTCGCGGGTGGTCAGCCCGGCGAACGGCAGGGCACGCCGTGGGACGCTGTTGTGCTCGTGGTCGGACACCTGCTGGAACAGGCGGGTCAGCAGGGTGGTCGGCAGCTCCGACTCGCCGCGGGTGGCTTTGACGACGAGCTGCTCGAGCCGGCTCGGCGTCGCGTGCCTGCGTTCGACCACCGCGCAGACCCCGATCGCCACCGCGGCGCGCAGCTGCTCGTCGTCGAGGGCCGCGGTGACCAGGATGAAGCGGCTGCACCCGGTGTGCCCGAGCTCGCGGGCGCGGTGCACGATGCGGTCGTCGATCCGGTCGACCACGAGCACGACCACCGTGTCCGGCGTGATCGCGTCCCGGCCGACCAGGGTCAGCTCGGCCGACTGACCTAATTGGGCCGTCACCCCGAAGCTGAGCACGGGGTCATCCGCCTCAGTCCAGACTGTGATTCTCTCGCCCATGTGGGTGCTCCTCCCGACCCGGCCCGCGTCTCCCGTGCGGACTCCGCCGCTTAGCTTGCCCCCGGCCCCGACGGGCAGCCCTGGGGAACAGCCCCTAGTCCCTTCCCTAGCTTCACGAGTCCAGTAACGCGCACCCCTAGGGCGAGGTTGCGCGCTTTCCGGGGAGTCACGCGAACGGCGGCGGGCGCCCGATGGCGCAGGCGGTGTGCCCGATCCCTTGTCTCCGAGGCGTACGCACCGGCCCACCGGCGGGAGCAGACTGCCGCCGACGGCTCCGCGAGCGAGGAACGGGGATGGCTATGGGAAGTCCTGCGTCCGCGACGACGTACCGGGTCCGGCCGGTCCGCGGCCGCCGGGGTCCGGTCCGGTGGCGCGGACGGCGGTGGGTGCGGGTACTGGCCGCCGCTGGGGCGGCGGCGCTGGCCGGCGCCGTGCTCCCGCTGGCGGGCGACGGCGGCCCGGTGGCACTGGCCGCGTCGCAGGGCAAGTTCGACTGCACCACCGGCGGCGGCAGCTACCTGGTCCCCGCGGGCACCACCCACCTGCTGGTCCGGCTGGCCGGGAGCAAGGGCGCCGACGCCGACGGTGGCGGCGGTGGCACCGGGGCGGTCGTCTCGGCCGTCGTCCCGGTCTCGGGCGGCCAGGCCATCACCGTCTACGTGGGATGCGGCCAGAGCGGGTACCACCGCGGCGGGGCCGCCGGATCCGCCGGGAGCGGGCCGGGCTGCTCGCGGAGCGTCCGAAGTGGCGCGGGCGGAGGCGGTAGCAGCGCACTGATCCGCGGGTCGGCCACCCTCGTCGAAGCCGCGGGTGGCGGCGGCGGCGGCGGTGTCGGCGGCTGCAACGACGACGGCGGGGGCGGCGGCGCCGGCAGCGAGCACGGCAGCGCGGGCGGCAACGGCGGCGACCACCTGGCCGGCCAGCACGGCGGCAGCGGGGGCGCGGCCGCCGTCACCGCGGGCCCCGGCGGCGACGGCGGGGGCGGCGGGTCCTACGGCGGCGGAGGCGGCGGCGGAGGCGGCGGCTGCGCGGGTGGTGCGGGCGCCGGCGGCGGCAGCGGCTCCGGTGGCGGCGGGGGCGGCGGCGGGGGCGGCAGCTCGTGCAGCAGCTCGGCCGACACCGTCTACGAGACGTCCGGCAACGACGGCGGCGGGTCGGTCACCATCGACCCCATCGCGCTGGCCGTCGCCAAGACCGCCTCGGCGGTGATCGACGACAACGCCGACGGCGTCCAGGACGCCGGCGACACCATCCAGTACACCGTCACCGTCCGCAACGACAGCAGCGTGGCGATCAGCGACACCGGCGTGGTCGACACGATGACCGCGCCGTCCGGGGTGCCGGTCGACCTGTCGTGTCTGCCTCTGCAACCGCCCACCACCCTGCAGCCGGGCGACACGATGACCTGTTCGGGCCGGTACACCCTGGTCGCCGCCGATCTCGACCGTGGCTCGGTGACCAACGGGGTCACCGTGACCGGACGGCTCCCGGCCCTGCCCGGCGCCGGCACCGGCCTGCCCGTGACCGGCACGGCCGCGGTGACGAGCTCGCTGACCGACAGCCCCAAGCTGGTCCTCACCAACTCCGTGTCCGGCATCGACGACACCAACGGCAACGGGCTCAACGACGCCGGAGACGTGATCAACTACCGGGTCGAGGCGACCAACGCGGGGAACTCCACCCTGGCCGGCGCCACGGTCACCGAGCAGGTGACCGGGAGCGCCGGGCACCCGGTGACCCTCACCTGCGACCCCGCGGTGCCCGGCCGGATCGTCGTCCACGGCACGATGACCTGCACCGGCACGTACACGATCACCGCGGCGGACGTGGACACCGCGGGCGGCACGATCACCGCCTCGGCGAGCGCGAGCGCCACGACCCGGAACGGCGCGGGGGCGACGACCGCCGCCGGCCCGGTGGAGGTCAAGACCCGGCTCACCCAGCACCCGGACCTGACCGTGCAGCTGATCGCAGCCGCGCCCGCCGACACCAACGGCGACGGCCGGACGGACACCGGGGATTCGATCACCTACTCGGCCACCGTCACCAACAGCGGCAGCGTCACGCTGACCGACGTCGGCGTCACCGTGGCCATGACCGCGCCCGCCGCGCCGGCGCCCACCCTGACCTGCACCCCGGGCGCCGGGTCGACGCTCGCGCCCGGCGCCCGGCTCTCCTGCACCGGCACGTACTCGATCACCCAGGCCGACCTGGACCAGGGCGAGGTGGTCGCCGCGGCGACGGCGACCGGGAACTCCGGCGGCACCGCCGTGACCTCGCCGTCGAGCACCGCGACCACCCCGCTGAAGCGGACGTCGGGGCTCACCGTGAGCAAGTCGGTCTCCGGCATCACCGACGTCAACGGCAACGGCGACCTCGACGTCGGCGACACGATCAAGTACGCGATCGCCGTCACCAACTCCGGCTCCGTGTCGCTGACCGGCGTGTCGGTGGTCGACCAGATGGCTTCCCCGGCCGGCCCCGACCCGGCCCTGGCCTGCACGCCGAAGCAGCCGGCCACGCTGGCCGCCGGCGCCGTGCTGACCTGCACCGCCGCGTACACGGTCACCCAGGCCGATGTGGACAGCGGCGGCGTGACCAACACCGCCACGGCCACCGGGGCCGGTCCGGGCGGCGACTCGGTCAGTTCGGAGCCGGCCACCGTCACCGAGCCGATCACCGGTGCTCCCGCGCTGGCCGTCAGCAAGACCGTCACCGGGATCTCCGACGAGAACCACAACTCGGTCACCGACGCCGGCGACGTCATCAGCTACTCCGTCGTGGCCACCGACACCGGCGCGACGACGCTCGGCGCGGTGGCGATCAGCGACCAGCTGACCGCGCCCGCCGGTCCCGCCCTCGCCCTGCAGTGCTCGGCCGACGCGCCGGTGACGCTGCAGCCGGGCGAAAAGCTGTCCTGCACCGCGCAGTACAAGATCACGCAGGCCGATGTGGACAAGGGCAGCGTGGTCAACACGGCCGTGGCGAACGCGAAGGCTCCGGGCGGCCGCGCTGTCACCTCCGGGCCCGGCCAGGCGACGACGCCGCTGGCGGACAAGGCCGCGCTGAGCGTGGTCAGCGCGGTGACGTCGATCGAGGACCGCAACAGCGACGCCGTCACCGACCAGGGCGACGTGCTGGTCTACGCGGTCACCGTGACGAACACCGGCAGCGTGTCCGTCTCGGGCGTGGCCGCGGCGCTGACGCTGGCCGCCCCCGCCTCCGGCGCGCCGCACCTGACCTGCGATCCCACCGCGCCCGCCGCGCTGGCGCCGTCCGCGAAGATGACCTGCACCGCCTCCTACCCGATCACCGCCGCGGACGTGCGCAAGGGCACGGTCGCCGCCACCGCCTCCGCGGCGGGCACCACCGCGGCCGGCGCCGCTGTCACCGCGGCGCCGAGCGTGGTCAGCACGCCGGTGCAGGCGAGCCCGGCGGGCGCGGGCACCGGGGGCAGCTCCGCCGCCCCGCCGGCCGGGGCCACCGGCGGACCTCCCGGGGGCACCCGCTCGCCGGGCACCGCGGGACGGCTCGCCTACACCGGCGTGGACGCGGGTCCGCTGGTGGGCGCCGGCGTTCTGCTGGTCGCCGCCGGGGCCGCCCTGGTGCTGACCGCGGCCCGCCGGCGGCGGAGCCGGCCCTGATCCGATTCCGAGGAGACACCGTGCACACGATCGGCGAGGTACGGGCCCGGCTGGCGGCCGCCACCCGGGCCCGGGACACCGCACTGGTCGCCACCGCGACCGCGCTCACCACGTGCCTGTGGACGGCCACCGTGCTGGTCGTGACCGGTCAGCCCGTGCGGAGCGTGCCGGTGGCCGAGACGAGCGCGGCCGCGCCGTCCGGCCGGACCGGCCCGGTCGTCACGGTGCCCGACCAGCCGGTCGAGCTGCCGGTGGCGTTGCTCCCGCTCGCGGTCCCACCGGTCCCGCTGGCGGCGCCGGACCCCACGGCGGACCAGGCGCTGGCCGCGGGCCTGTCGGCCGGCGGCATCCCCCAGGTCGCGCTGAGCGCCTACCAGCACGCGGCGGCGACGCTGAGCGGCAGCCGTCCCTCCTGCCACCTCGACTGGCCGCTGATCGCCGCGCTGGGCCGGGTGGAGAGCAACCACGGCCGCTTCGGCTGGGCGGTGCTGACCGTCTCCGGGCGCAGTGCACCGCCCATCCGCGGTCCCCGGCTCGACGGCGGCCGGTTCGCGCTGGTCCGCGACACCGACGGCGGCCGCCTGGACGGCGACCCGGCGTTCGACCGCGCGGTCGGACCGCTGCAGTTCCTCCCGCAGACCTGGCGGGCGATCGGCGCGGACGGCGACGGGGACGGCACGGCCGACCCGGACGACATCGGCGACGCCGCGTTGGGCGCCGGAAGTTACCTGTGCAGCGGCGGGGCGGACCTCGCCGACCCGGTCGCTGTGCGGGCGGCGGTGTACCGCTACAACCACTCGGACAGCTACGTGTCACTCGTGCTGTCGCTGGCCGAGCGGTACCGGACCGGCGTCACGGTCTCCGCCTCCGGTGGAGCGGACGGCGTGACCGCGTCCGGACCCGGCACAGCGGCCGTGGGCTCCGGCGCCGCGCCGGTCCCGGGTACGCCAGCGTTGGCTTCGCCGGCCCCGCAGCCGCCGGCGCGGACGACCCTTCCGCCGACCAGCGCGCCCGCCCCGACCAGCAGCACGGTCCCGAGCACCTCGCCCGGCGTTCCCGCACCGGCTCCCCCGGCCCCGGCCACGCCGACGTCCAGCGCCGGTTGTGTGCCCGTGCTCGGGCTGCTCTGCCTCTGAACACCCGGTCGGGCGGACCGGACGCCGCGCATCCGGCCCCCGCACACCGGCCGCGGGTTCCGGCGCCGCGCCGGAACCCGGTACGCCGGCCCCGAGGCGTTCCCCCACCGGCTCCCTCTTCGACCACCCGGGGCGGACGCGCGGTCACGGTCCGATGTGGACGGTTCCGGTCCCCACGATGGTGCCGTTGGGAGCGGGCACCGGGTCGGCGCAGGTGAGCACCTTGTCGCCGACCCGGGCGGCGGGCTTGCCGCCGATCAGCACGGTCGGGCTGCCGGCGAGCACGGTGCCGCGGTTGTCCGGTGGCCGGGGGAACGAGCCCGGTGCCGGTGGGATGTGCGGCGGCACGTTGAGCGCCACCGAGCCCGCGGTCGCCGCCGGGCGGCCTTCGACCAGCACGGTCGGGCAGCAGCCCTGGGCAATCCGGCCGGTGAACGGGAGCGGGGTGGGCGTGGGCACCGGACCGCCCGGGGACGGCACCAGCACGACGTGCGTGTCCACGCCGGTCACCTGGTCGCCTTGCTTCGCCGCCGGTTTTCCCACGGCTCACTCCCGGATCCGCCGGGCCGGCGGGACGGCTGCCGCCTCGGGCACCGGCTGCGGTGGCGGCCCACCGGCCACCCCGAGGTCCACAGTGGACGGCGCCGCGGGCAGCGGCCCGAGCGCGGCCGGGGTCATCGTCACGGTCAGCACCACGTCCAGGCCGGTCCGCGGCGGCACGCCGAACGAAGTCCACAGGTCGGCGGCCACCCCCGGGAGGTCCGGGTGCGCCACGTCCAGGCCGACCGCGGGCCCGGCGCGCAGCGGGGCCGGCAGATACTCGCCCGGCACGTGCAGGAGCGGCGCCATCGCGGCCAGCACCGCACCGAGGCGGGCGTGCTCGGCCTCGCGGGCGGGCGCCCACGCGGTGATCAGGTAGCAGAACCGGTAGCGACGCGGCGGCAGCACCCGGGCGACCACCCGGCCCTGCTCGTCGAGCTCGTCGCTCCACGCGGCCGCCCGCGCGGTGAGGTCCTCGACCACCCGGTGCAGGAACACGCTGAGCACTTCGCCGTCGCCGCCCAGGTCCGGTCCGGGCGGGTCGGGCCGCAGGGTCACCCCCGGCGGCACCGCGGCCCGCACCAGCGCGGTCAGGGCGGCGTCGACGTGTTCCAGCACCCGTCCAGTGTCCGCTCCGGCGGACGGTCCGGCCCCGGCCGGACGGACAAGCGTGCGCGCACACCACGGCGGGCGAGTCTGCGCGATCGGCTGGCTGCGGGCGTGTTCTCCTGCGCCGCGGCGGGGTCGAAGCTGGAACCATGACCGCCTTCACGCTGCTCGGAAACCCGGCCCTGCCCGTCGAGGCCGGCGAGGAGACCACGTGCGAGGTGCTGGTGCGCAACGAAGGCGCCGTGGTGGACCAGTTCGGCATCGACGTCGTCGGCGACACCCGGGAGTGGACCACCGCGAGCCCCGAGGTCGTCAACCTGATGCCGGGCGGGGAAGCGACGGTGACCGTCCACTTCGCACCGCCGCGCGGTCCCGGAGTGACGGCCGGCTCGCACGCGTTCGGGGTGCGCATGCGGTCGCGGGAGTACCCGGAGCTCTCCGCGGTGGTCGAAGGCCACGTCGAGGTGGTCCCGTTCCTCGCGCTGGACGCCGAGCTGCTGCCCGCCAAACGCCGTGGCAGCCGCAAGGCCAAGTACCGTCTCGCGGTCGAGAACGCCGGCAACACGCCGGTCCGGATCGAGGTCGAGCCGTTCGACCCCGAGGACGACCAGCTGCGGATCCGGCTGGACCGGTCGCTGTTCACCGTGCCGCCGGGAACGGTGGCGCTGCTGCGGGTGCTGGTCCGGCCGTACGAGCGGTTCCTGCGCGGCGACCCGCAGCCGCACCCGTTCGAGCTGAAGCTGATCCACGAGTCGGTGGACGGCACCCTGCTCGGCGACCCGCTGACCGTCAAGGGCCTGCTGACCCAGGAGCGGATGCTGCCCAAGTGGGTGCTGCCCGCGCTGGCGCTGCTGTCCGCGCTGGCCATCGTGCTGACCACGCTGTGGTTCGCGGTCCTCGCCCCCAACGTCAAGGAGATCGCGAGCTCCGAAGTGGCCGGCCAGGTGAGCGCGGCGAGCAGCGCGGCGGAGGCGGCCAACGCAGCGGCCGCCAAAGCGAACACCGCCCAGGAGGACGCGCACGCCCAGCTCAGCGCCGCGGCGGCCGCGAACGCGGCGAACACGCCGACGTCCCTGGACTTCCGCATCGCGACCTTCGCCGGCCCGGTGACCGACAGCTCCTTCCAGCAGTTCAGCTACTCCGCGCCGCCGGGACGGGCCATGGACATCTTCGCCATCACGCTGCAGAACCCCCGGCAGGACAAGGGGTTCATCCGGGTCTCGGTGGGCACCAGCGTGCTGCTGGAGTCCGGGCTGGCCAACTTCACCGACCAGCCCTACAGCTACGCCAAGGGGTTGCACGTCCCCAAGGACGTGCCGGTCACGGTGTCGGTCGACTGCGTCACGCCCGGCGCGGGCTCGGTGCGCTGCACCCCGTCGGCTTCCTTCTCCGCCCAGGTGCTGCCGGCCGGCGCCGCCTAGGTGTACTTGGCCAGGACGTTGGTGGCGGCAGGTCGTGGTTGACGTGGGGAGAGCCTCCGGTTGAGGTGTGGCTTGTCTAGGACCCACGTCGACCGGAGCTCTCGTGTCTCACCGTAATGCCCGGACCACTTTTCTGGGCAGGTTGCTGATCGTCCAGCGTCACCAGGCCGGATGGCCGCAAGCGCACATCGCGTCCGCGATGGGGATCTCCCGCAAGTGCGTGAAGACCTGGCTGGACCGCTACGCCAGCGAGGGCGAGTCCGGCCTGCGTGACCGGTCCTCGCGACCGCATACCTCACCCCGGCGGACCGCTGCCCAGCTTGAGCAGCAGATCATCGCGTCGCGGCAGCGTGAACGCCGCGGACCGGCCTGGCTGGGCTGCGAGCTGGGTGTCCCGGCGCGCACGGTGTCGCGGGTACTGGCCCGCCACCAGATCCCCCGGCTGGCTGCACTGGATCCGATCACCGGAGAGGTGATCCGGGCTAGCAAGACCACAGCAGTGCGCTACGAACGAGAACGGCCAGGCGAACTGGTCCACATGGACGTCAAGAAGATCGGCCGCATCCCCGATGGCGGAGGCTGGCGAGCCCACGGCCGGGCGCAGCGGGAAGCGACCCGCGACCGCGGCACCAAGATCGGCTATGACTACGTCCACTCCGTGGTCGACGACCACTCCCGCCTGGCCTACTCCGAGATCCACCCGGACGAGAAGGGGCCGACCTGCGTCGCCTTCCTCGCCCGCGCGATCACCTACTTCGCCGGCCATGGCATCACCCGGATCGAACGGCTGATGACCGACAACGCCTGGGCCTACCGCTGGTCCCTACGTCAGGTCTGCGCCGAGCACGGCATCCGGCAGAAGTTCATTAAACCCCACTGCCCCTGGCAGAACGGAAGGTCGAACGCCTCAACCGCACCCTGCAAACCGAATGGGCATACCGCCAACCCTTCACCAGCAACACCGAACGCACCACAGCCCTTGCGCCCTGGCTCGAGCACTACAACACTCAACGCCGCCACAGCGCACTCGGCGGCCACCCACCCACCAGCCGACTGCCAGCAACCTGATGGCCAAGTACACCTAGGGCGTCTGCCGGGTCACGGCCCGCCCGAACGCTCCCGATCGTGGGCAAAAGTCCACGACCGCCCGTGAAATCAGTCGACCAGCTCGATGCGGTGCGGGACGTGGGCGGGCTTGGCCCAGGCCACCAGCTCGCGCACCGCCGCCAGCTCCGCGTCCGGCACACTGCCCCGCCGGATTCGCACCACCAGCGACGGCTCCTCCGACGGCGGCGGGGTGCCCGGCGTCCGCGACCAGTGCACGCCGCCGCTTTCGACGACCTCCGCCTGGCCCCGGGTGGCCAGCTCGAGCTGCCACCGCAAGCCGCGGACGGTGCCTCGCACGCCGTGCAGTTCGACCGCGTGCCGGATCACCTCGCGCTGCTGGTCGTCAGTCCAGTTCTCGTCCAGGGTGACGCCCAGCCACGCGGCGAGCCGCGCCAGGAAGTCGGCCGGCGCGAGGCTGGGGTCCCAGTAGGCGTCCAGGCAGTCGAGCACGGCGTAGGCCGGGGCGAGCACCTCGTCCAGGCCCGCGGTGAGCCCGGCCAGCACCGGGTCCTCCTGCAGCACCGCGGGCAGCAGGTCGATCATCGGCCGGGGGGTGCGCACCCCCGGGGTCATCCCGCGCATGGTCCCCCTACCCGACGCCGAAGAACTGGAACTCGGTCACGGCGACGTCCTTGGCCCCCGGTGACTCCTTCACCTGCAGGACCTGCACCTGGACCAGCTTGGCGGCGAGACCGTTGCGCAGGGTGAACGTCTGCGGGCTCTTGGAGTCCTGGAGCGTCAGCGTGTCCGACTTCTCGTTGGAGTAGCTGAACACGATGATCGACGGCCGGTCGTGCCCGACGAAGTCGTCACTGGCGCCACCGGTGATCACGACCTTCGCCAGCGCGGTCGGCTTGCCCAGGTCGACGGTCACCTGCGGGGGCTTGCCGTTCGCCGCCCACGGCGCGGCCCAGTAGGTGTTGGTGAACCCGTCGAACGCCGCGGTGGCCGGGTGGCCGGGCAGCTGGGTGTCGGTGCCCTGCACCGCGGTCGGCCGCACCGGGCTGACCGTGGCGTCGCCGGCCAGCCCGGTGGCCCAGGACTTGAGGTGGTCGGCTTGCCGCACGACGTAGGTGCGCAGCGGCGGGTAGAGCCCGGCCAGCAGCCCGAAGCCGAGCACCGCGACGAACGTGTAGCGGCGGACGCCGGTCACCACCCGGCGGCCGACGCGCCGGTTGCCGCCGCGGCCGGCGGTCTTGGGTCGTTTCGCCGCGGCCACCAGCTTCGGGCCGCCCCGCCGGCGGAGGCGTTGCCACCACGGCGCGCGCTGCACGACCGCGCTCGTGAGCGCCTCACCGCAGCGGCTGCAGAACTTGCGGGTCGGCGGGTTGCCCTCACCGCACTCGCCGCAGATCCGGTCGCCGGGCCGGATCTTGCGGGTGGACGGCGCCCGGTGGGCGGGCGTGGCCGCCGGAGCCACCTCCTGCGGCAGCACCTCGGCCGGCTCGCCGCCGCCCGGCGCCGGTTCGACCGGTGCCACCAGGTCGTGCCCGCCCGAGGACTCCTCGGCCGCGCGATGCCGGCCGCGGTCGGGCTCCGGGGCGGGAGGTGGTGGCGGCGGGTCACCGAACGAAGGCGGTGGAGGCGGCGGGTCACCGAACGAGGGCGGCGGGGGTGGCGGGTCACCGAACGAGGGCGGCGGGGGCGGCGCACCGGACGAAGGCGGCGGCGGTGGGGGCGGCGGAGGCGGCGGCGCGGCCGCCGATGGCGGTGGAGGCGGCGGAGGCAGCGCTGGCGCTCCGCCGGGGGGAGGCGGCGGGACCGGTCCGGGTGGGACGTCCCCGGCTTCGGGCACCGGCTTGCCGTCGATCGTCGTGAGCGGCCCGACGATCGCCGAAGCCACCCGCCGCAGCAGGCCGGCCTTGCCCGGCGCCTCGGCCTCCACCGCGACCACGGGCGGCGCGGCGGCCGGCGCCGTCTTCTGCCCCGTCCACTCCAGGAAGCCGCCACAGGAGCCGCAGAACGTGTCGGTGTCCCGATTGGACTGACTGCATTCCTTGCAGACGATCATCGCGAGTACCTCCCGGCTCAACCGGCTTCGACGCGGACGTGGTGGTCGAACGAGAACACCAGGCTGTTGGCGTCCAGGTCGACCCGGCCGGTCTCCCCGCCGCGCTCGCCCGTCACCGGGTTGGCGCTGAACAGCCGGACGTCCTCGACCGTCTCCACGCCCGCCACCCGTTGCAGCAGCGCGTGGATCTCCCCCACCCGCACCGCGCGGCCGAACGGCCAGCCGGTGCCGTCCGGGCCGCCGCCGGGCAGCGGGCTGAGGTAGCCGGCCAGCGCCCGCAGCGCTTCCTCCCGCACCGCCGCGGGGCGGCGGCGGGGCCGGGCCACCAGCCGCGCCACCACGGTGACCCCGCGGTAGCGCGGCGGCTCGACCAGCACAGTGGTCCCGATCAGGCGCACCGTGTCCAGGTGCCCGGCCAGCCGGGCGAGCAGTTCGTCCCCCGGCACCAGGTCGGCCAGCCGCACCCGGCCGTCCTCGTCGGCGGGCGCGTCCGGCACGACCAGCACCCGGACCGCGGCAGACGGCACCCCGGCTTCGCCGGCGGCGATGCAGCGGATCCGGGCCGCTTCCGGCACCGCTTCGCGGGCCAGTGCCTCGTAGTCCTCGGCGGTGACCGCCCGGCCCCGGGTGCGCAGGGCGAGCCCGCCGCGGTCGCGGGCCTGCGCCAGGGTTTCCGCGTCGGTGCCGCCCCGCGCGCCGGCCGCGTTGCCCACCGCGGAGACGAACGGGATCGACGAGCGCAGCGTGCTCAGGGTGCCGGCGGCGACGTTGCCCGCCGCGCCGCCCCCGATCGCGTAGTGCCGGATCCGCACGGCCGCACCCGGTTCGGGCACGGCGCCGTGCTGCTCGGTGCCGCCGTCGGCGAGCCGCACCACCGGGCCGAACACGACCTCGCCCGCGTGGCCGTCGAGGACGAAGTGGCGATCGGCCGCGGTGCTGCCGGCGAAGTCGGGCACCGCGGTCCAGTCCAGCCAGCCGTCGTCCGAACTGGTTTGCACCACCGGGGTACCGAGGCCGGCCAGCACGGGGGCGGCGGCCGTCCGGAACACCTGGCCCGGCGAGCCGTCGGCGGTGCCGAGCTGCTCGACGTCGACCAGCTCGGCGTGCACCGCCGGTCCGCTCACCCCGACGGTGCAGGCGCCGGCCCGCGCGATCGTCGGCGCGGCGTGGTAGCCGGGCTGCCCCTGCGCCGGGTCGGCCACCCGGGCCCGCAGCCAGGCCGCGCGCAGGCCGTCGAGCAACGCCACCCGGTGTTCGGCGGGCACGTCGAGCACCACCGCACCGGCGCTGTTGAGGCCGCCGGTCTCGTCGCGCAGCACGCGGCAGCCGAGCCAGCTTTCGCCGGTGTAGGCCTCCCAGACCAGCGGCGGGTGCCGCGGGTCGACACCGACGCCGTCGATGCGGCTGTCGAGGTCGAGCTGCACCGCACCGCGCGGCACGGCCACGTCCAGGCCGAACAGCACCGCGTCACCGGCCCGCGGCTCGGCGGAGAACACCGGCACCGGGCCGGCGCGCAGCTCGGTGGTGCGGTCGACGGCGAGTTCGGCGTCCGCCGCCCGGGTGCGGACCGCGACCAGCTCACAGGGCAGCGCCACGGCATCCGCTTCGGTGCTGAACACCACCGGGTCGACGGCTTCGGCGTGCTGGGTGCCCACTTCGGTGCCGGCCGGGATGACCAGCGGGGTGGTGGCGGGCGCCGACAGCCAGAACGTCACGTCGGTCCGCGCCGGCGTGGGCGGGTGGAGCCGGACCCCGATCAGGTCGAGGAACTTGACGTGCAAGCGGTCCGGCACCTGGTTGAGCCGGCCGATCAGCTGGTCGACCAGGAACGCGAAGGCTTCGATCAGCGTGGTGCCGGGGTCGGACGGCTGGTGGTCCGTCCACCCGGGACAGTGCCGGCGGACCAGGCCGGTGGCGTCGGCCACCAGGTCGGCGAAGCGCCGGTCGTCGAGGTTCGGTGCGGGCAGGGCCATCGCTACTCCTCCTCGCCGCCGGGCACGGTGTAGAACGGGAACACGAGGTTCCGCTCGTCGCCGGTGCCCACCAGCCGGTAGCCGATTTCGATGTGGAGGAGGCTCGGCTCCTCCGGGTCCGGCAGCGTGACCACCTCGGTGATCTCCGCCCGCGGCTCCCAGCGGGTGAGCGCCCGCCGCACCTCCGCCGACAGCTCGGTCGCGGTGTCCAGCGAGACCGCGGCGAAGACGTAGTCGCGCAGGCGGGAGCCGAACTCCGGGCGCATCGGCCGTTCACCGGGGTAGGTGGTGAGGATCAGCCGCATCGACTGCTCCAGCTTGCGGACGCCGCGCGCCAGGTCGAAGCCGCCGCTCGGGGTGTACCCGAGCGGGAACGCCCACCCCACGCCGATCGGGTCGGTCGACATCGTCACTCCCGCTAGTTGAGCTTGATCGGGTTTCCCTTGATCTCCACCGGTCCCCGGCTCTCGATCTTGATCGAGACCTCGGCGGTCAGGTTGAGCTGGGCGCCGCCACCGACGTTGACCACCCCGCCCCGCCCGGCCTGGACGTCGATCTTGCCGCCGTCCGCGCACTTCACCGTCACGGTGCCGGCGATCTGGTCGATGACCAGTGCGACGTCCCCGCGCTGCGTGCCCAGGACGATCTCCCCCTTGGTCGGCGTCGGCTTGGCCCCCGGCGTCCGCTCGTCGTGGAAGGCCAGCCGGTTCCCGTTGGGGGACACCAGGCCCCGCCAGGCCACCGTGGACGTGTGCCCCCGGGTCAGCACCGGTTTGCCGCCGAGGTCCGGCTTGCTCTTCCCGGTCAGCAGCCCACCGAGGACGTACGGGCGACGCGGGTCGCCGAACTCGAACGCCACCAGCACCTGGTCACCGACTTCGGGCAGGAACACCGCCGCCGCGGCGGCGCCCGCACCGGCCAGCGCGACCGGCGCCCAGTCGGTGACGAACACCGGCGACAGCCACGGCAGCACCACCTGGACCCGGTTCAGGCCGTCGGGATCGCCGATGTCGCTGACCACTCCGCACACGACCCCCGGGATGGCCGGCGCCGGGGCCGGGCGCGCGCCGGCCGCCAGCCCCAGGATGGACCGCTCCTGCCGCCCGGTCACCTCGAACGTCGTGGCGTAGCCGTCCACGTCGTAGGTGTGCACCGCGCGGGTGACCAGCCAGCGGCCGTCGAAGGCCGGACCGATCCCGCCGACCTCCACGACCGTCCCGGCCCGCAGGCGCGGGTCGCCGACCGCCTCGCCGTCGGCTTCGGCGACCGTGCTGCCCAGCCGCTCGGCCGCCCCGGCCACGGCTTCCCGGGCCGCGGCGTCGATCCCGCTGCCGGTGCCCACGGGTGCGGTGGTCACCGCGAACGCGTTCGGCCGGGGTGCCGGCCCCAGCTCGCCGAGGGCCGGGTCGGCGGCCCCCTCCGGGGCGGGCCGCGGCCGGAACGGCTCGGTGAGCGTGGCCGGGTCCGCGCCGGGCAGCTGGACCGACGCGGTCCGCGTCGGGGCGGTGGCGGCCTTCGCCTGCCGGGCCGCCGGGTCCCACACCCGCACCTCGGTGGTGGCCGCCAGGTTGCCCGCCGTGATCCGCGGCCGGAACGCCCGCAGGCCGATCGGGAACTCCAGGGCCAGATCCGCCTTCCCGCGGCGCACGTCGACGGGCCGGGTGAAGCAGAACTTGCCGTCGACGACGCCGACGTCGTAACCGAGCGCGTCGGCCCGGCCGCGCAGGAACTCCCAGTCGGTCTGGTTCACCTGCCCGATGTGGGCGTGCACGGTCCGGGTCTGGTGGATCGTCCCGAGCGGCAGCTCGTACTCGCGGACCACGTCGCGGACCACGGCGGAATCCTTGCGGTTGCGGAAGGAACGGCTCCGCCGGGACCGCTGGAGCCGGTGGTCCTGGGTGTAGCCGCGCACGACCGTGCGGCTGACCCGGCCGTAGGAACCCTCGATCGCGGTGATTTCGCCCGTGATCAGCCGGACCTCACGGCCGCCGGCCACCGATCCCGAGCTGACGTCGACCGCGGTGCCGATGGACAGCACGGACGAGCGGGCCACGGTCAGGTCCCGGTCCAGGAAGGTGATCTCGAACATGTCCGGCCAGAGCCGGTGGGTGTCGACGACCACCCGCTGGATGCGATCGGCCAGTTCCGCCGGCAGCGGACGGCCACCGGCTCGCACCCGTGGGAGCACCCTCGTCCGGTCGCCGATGTCGTAATGGGCGGTCACAGCTCGGCCGCCTCGGTTTCCTTCCGCTCGACCACGAGGAGGGTCAGCGTGACCACGGCCCGGCACGGCACCCCGGACGCGGTGAACCGGCTGTAGGACACCTTGGCCGTCTTGATCACGACCTGCTCGTCGAACCCCCGCCCGACGCCGGCGCCCATCTTCAGCGCCACCCGCTTGGGCGCCCCGTTCTCGAGTTCCGTCCAGTCCCACAGCTTGCCGCAACTGTCCGCCACCTCGGTCACCCCCTCGATCTGCAGGGCGGAGAGGGTCAGCTTCCGGCGGTCGTAGATCAGCTCCTCGCCGTTGATGGTGAGGGTCTGGCCGTCCTTCTCGGTGCCGACGCGGGTCGTCCGCTCTTCACCGACCTCTTTCGGGTTGAACTGGAAGACCAGGTCCTTCTGGCCGTAAGAGAGCTTGAGCTGGCCCTGGCCCTCGCTGGGCAGCGGGGCCGAGCCGGTTCCGGCGGCGGCCGTGGCGAGGAAACCGCGGTGCACCAGCACGAGTTTCTCGGTCGCCACGCCGCCACCGGAGGCCGACAACGCCGGTCCCGACCACGACACCGGGATCGCGTCGGTCAAGTGCCACTCGGCCACCACGCGCCCGGAACTCCCGGCCGGAGCGGTCCCGTCGCCGGACAGCGCCGAAAAGAGCGTGACGTCCACGGTGGTGCCCTTGAACGACGGCCCCGGGGACGTGCCACCGCTCTCCCTCTGCACCTGGCCCGCGCCGCCCTCCGCGCCGCTGATCCACTGGCGGGCGACGCGTTCGAGCCACTTCCGGACCTGGGCGGCGGACCTCTCGTCCATCGCCCGCTCCAGGGTCACGTTCGGGTAGGTGAGCTGCTTGGGCGTCAGGTAGGGCGCCAGGTACTGCCCGCCCGCCCACACCGGTTCGGTCTCCAGGTTGACCGCCAGGCCCGAGCAGCCCGACCAGTGGCCGAGGTCCTTGACGTCGCCGCCCGGGTCGGTGACCTTCACGCCGAACCACATGGTCATGCCGTAGCGCGGCGGCGCGGTCACCGGGTCACGGGCCGGCAGCGAGGTACGCACGCCCGCCGCGCTGAGCGCGCCCATCGGAGCCTGCAGGAGGTTGGGGATCGTCACGGGTCACGACCTCTTCTCGTCGTCGAGGAACCCGGTGTGCGCGAGCTCCAGTGTCTCGATCGCCGGACGGCCGCTGGTGGAGTCGAAGTCCGAAATGGACCAGCCGACCGGGAAGAACTGCTTGAGCTCCCACGTGATCACCGGCACACCGAGGTAGTCGAGCATGTGGATGCCGCCGCTGAGCACCGTGTGGCTGCGGGAGGTCCGCTTCAGCCACTCCTGCACGTTGGCCGACTTCGAGCTGGCCGCCCGGCTGAGCTTGATCGTCGGGTATTCGACGTTGCCCGGGAAGATCAGCTCGTCGTTGTTGTCGCCGGGCCGGTACTTGTGCTTGCTCCAGGTGACCTGCAGCCCGGCCACCTTGGTCCAGGTGCCGAGGTCGTACTCCTCCAGGTCGATCTGCACCACGAACCGGTGCGTCATGGCCACCTGGTCGAAGAGGAACTCCGACAGCTTCGTGTTGAGCTTGCCCACGCCTACCACGTCCGAACTCCTCTCACCACAGGTCCGCCAGCGTTCCCGCGCGTTCGCGGTCGACGATCAGTTCCGCCCGCAGCCGGGCGCGGACGTGCCGGTAGAGCCGGCCGGCGAGGTCGTTGAGATCGAACGCCGGTGGCGGTTCCGGCTCCCGGTCGCGCAGCTCGAGCAGCGACGCCCGCAGGTCGGCGATCTGGTCGAAGGCCATGGCCACCGCCGTTCCCGGCCCGGTCGACGGCGCGGAGCTGCCCGGCGCCGGCGGTGCCCCGGCGGCCGGCGGCCGGTCGGTGAACCCCGTCTCCCACGACCAGGAGACGGCGGCGGGCGCCGCGGGCTCGTCCGGCGACGCGTGCGGCGCGGCGACGGCGGCTTCGGCGGTCTGGACGATCGAGCCGGGCGGGCGGCCGGGGTCCGGGTGACCCGGGTCCGGCCGAGCGGGGGCGGCCCGGTGCAGCAGGGCCGGCGGCCGCGGCCCGGCCCCGGCCACCCAGTGCTCGACGAGGCCCGCCGCGGCTTCCAGCTCGCGGCCCTCGGCGGACTCGGCCGAGGGCTGGGTGTCGCCGAGCACCCGCTGCTGGACGGCGTGGGTGAGCTCGTGAGCGAGCAGCGCGCGCACCGGCCGCTCGGCCAGGTCGCCGGCGTGGTGCGGCAGGAACACCTGCCCGGCCTGCGCGTAGGCCCGCGCGCCAAGCTGCCGCGCGCGGACCCCGGCGGCCCGGCCGCGGTGGACCGGCACCGAGCTGACGTCCACGCCCAGCTCCCGGGAGAACAGGGTGACCAGCTCGCCGGGCACCGGTATGACGAGGGTGTCCGGCAGGGCGGCACTGTCGGCGGCCGCCGGCGGTGGGAGGCCTTCGTCGAGCACGGCCCGGTACACCGGTCCGGCCGGCTCCGGCGGCTCCACGAGGGGCTCCCGAGGCGACGCCGGCGGGGTGACCGGCTCGGGCGGGGGTTCGTCCGGGCCGGGTGGCTGCTGCGGGACCGGCGGCTCCGGCCGCGCGGGTGATTGGCGACGGGTCGACGGCTCCGGCCGGGCCGGTGGCTCCGGCCGGGCCGGCGGCTCCTGTCGCGCGGGTGATTCGGGCCGGGTGCGGGTCGGCGACTCGTGCCGGGCCGGCGGGTCCTGCCACGCGGGCGGTTCGTGCCGGGCCGGCGGCTCCTGCGGCGCACGGGTTTCCGGCGCAACGGCCGCGCTGTCTTGCGGAGCCTTGCCGGCTCGTGGGAGTTCCGCCGCGGGCGCGCTGCGACGGTGGGCCGGCCGGGGCCACAACGGCGCCAGCGGGGTTCGCGGCCGCACCGGGACGTTGCGGGATGCCCGGCTGCCCGGCGTCGCCGGGGACCGGGGGCCGGGTCCCGCCGGGACGTCCGGAACCGTCGCGGGATCCGCGACGGACCGGCCGAGCGCCCCCGCGGTCGACAGCCCGGCAGGCTCGGCGGACGCTGCCGGTGCCACGGGATCGGCGGGACCGGCGGGCTCGACCGGCGGAGCAGCTCCGCGACGCGCTGACTCCGGCGTTCCCTCGGCCGAGGCGGGAACCGGCGGGCCGGGCCGTGCCTCCGCACCGGCCTCGTCGCGGCCTTCCCGTTCCCGGTCCAGCTCCGGCACATCGTCCATTTCGGACGGTCGCGGCCCGTCCGGTTCGGCGCTCGCCACGTTGAGCCCGCGCCGCCGGCTCTCGGCCAGGTTCGGCCGCCGCAGGACCGGCCGCCCGGGCGCGCCGCCCGCGGTGGCCGGCGCCGGAGCCGGTGGCGCGGCCACGGGCAGCGGGTCGCCGAGCCCGCCGAGCAAGCTCATCGCCTCGGCCACGCCGAGCTGCTCGTACTGCGCGGCCAGCCGGTCGAACTCGGTCATCCCCCGGAACGGCGTCTCCGGTTCGACCGGCTCGGACACGTACTCCGGGCTCGCCTCGGTGAGCGGCCCGGCCGGCGTGGGTGCGGGCCGCACCGGCAGCCGCGGCACCGGCACCGGGAATTCGCCGGCCGCGTCCGGCTCGGCCGGGCCGGCCAGCGCGACCGCGCCGTCGTCCGACCAGACCGCGCGCACCGGGCTCGCGTCCGGCCGGCTCACCTCGATCGGCTCCGCCGGGCGCACCGAGACCACCCCGGACATCCGGCCGGGCGCGACGCCCGGCGCCGGTACCCGGCGGGGCCGCCGGTGCTGCAGCGGCGGCAGGTCGCGGACCAGCCGCCGGGTGCCGGCCACCCGCGGCAGCGTGAACAGCGGCGTCAGCGCCGGCGCGCGGACGGCCAGCGTCAACCGCAGCGGCGGCAGGGTCCGCCAGTGCCGCGCGGCGCCCGGCCGGTCCCCGCGGGCCGGCTCTCGCCCGTGCCGCCTCCGGAACGGCCACCACATCGTGCCTCCACTAGATCGGGTCTGAACCGGCCGGCGGGCTGTCACCGGTGTTGAGCTGCTCGTTGATCCGGCCGACCTCCGCGATCACCCGCGTGCGCGAGTGGTGGTCGAGGCCGGCGAGCTCGCCGAACGGCCAGTGCAGGTAGTAGGCGAGGTACGTGATCTCCTCCCACAGCCGGGAGACCCCGTACGTCAGGATTCCCCCGGGGCATCACCGGCGATGTCCACCGCGAACTCGTGGCCGCAGGCGGGGCAGGCGACCTCGGCTTCGGTGTGCCCCTGCTGGTTGATCCGCCGGTACAGGTCCTGCAGGAAAGCCAGGTCCGAGGAGAACAGGCCCTCGATCACCGGAGCGTCCACGGTGGACAGCTCGCCCAGCCGGACCACCGTGCGTTCCAGCAGCAGCACCGTCAGGTACGCGGGGTTCTGCCGGACCCGCGGATCGACCTGCGTGCTGATCTCGTCCCGGGCCGTGGACAACCGCATGGCCCCTTCGCGGTGCACGCGGCCGTGCTCGTCGACGAAACCGCGGGGCAGCACGAACGGGAACTCGGTCCGCAGACCGGCGTCGGCGCTCGCCGCCGCCGGCACGGCGGCGAACGAGGTTTCGGCGGGAAACATCGGCGGGGCACCCCTTCCGTCGGGATCCGGGCGATCAGCTGGTGGCCGGCGGGGTCACCACGATGCTCTCGCAGGTGACCTTGCACTCGATGGTGGCGACCGCCGAGTCACCGGCCTTCATGCCGCTGACCACCAGTTCCGAACACCAGGCGTGGTGCAGCGTGTAGACGATCTGCCCCTTGCCCTGTGCGTCCATGATGGTCAGCGTGCCGTCGCCGCGGGCGGTGGGATCGCCGTTGCGCGCCAGTGCGTGCCAGGCCATCAGCTTGGCGTTGCCGGACGCGTCCAGACCGCGCTTGAGGGTGATCGTCGGCGGTTCGGTCTTGCCGAACTGCTTGGTGTGGACGGTGTTGCCCTTGTCGTCGTTGTAGATGTACTCCTGGGAGCCCACCTTCGACGTGATGCCCTGCAGCTCGGAAAACGCGATGGTGCCGAGGTTGCTGAAGCTCAGGTAGAACCTGGCGGCGGAGATCACCTGGGCCTGGGTGGTCGCGGAGGTCATCGGGAACCGGTCCTTTCGGCGGCGGCTAGATCAGCAGCACCGCGTCGCATTCGATCGTCGTCTTCATCATCACCACGTTGGACGACCCGGCCGTGGCCGGATCGAGGTCCAGCTTCGCGCACCAGGCGTTCTCCAGCAGGACGTTGGCGGTCACCGTGCCGGCGGCGTCCATGATGGTGAAGGTGGCGGGCACCTTCGCCAGCGGCGAGTTCACCCGGGCCAGGGCGTGCCAGGCGAACAGCTGCCCGAACCCCGTCG
Source organism: Amycolatopsis sp. lyj-23 (assembly GCF_046549135.1). NCBI lineage: Bacteria > Bacillati > Actinomycetota > Actinomycetes > Pseudonocardiales > Pseudonocardiaceae > Amycolatopsis > Amycolatopsis sp. lyj-23. The sequence continues at coordinate 359,879 of NZ_JAJPWN010000001.1, forward strand.
CGTCCAGTGCCCGTTTCAGCGTGACGGACGGCGGTTTCGGCCGGCCGAACTGCTTGGTGTGGATGTTCCCGAGCTTGCCGTTGTAGGAGTACTCCTGGTGTTCGACCGTCGAGCTGAACCCCGCCAGTTCGGAGAAGCCCAGCCCGGCCGCCCAGCCTTCGCAGGTGATGAGGAACCGCGCGGCGCTGACGTACTGCCCGGTCATCGCCCGTCCTTCACTCCTGCAGCGCGGTGCCCTCGGCGTACTGGGACAGCCGGAACACCACGAACTCGGCCGGTTTCACCGGGGCGATGCCGATGTCCACGGTCAGCACGCCGGCGTCCCGGTTCTCCGGCGGGTTGTTCTCCGCGTCGCACTTGACGTAGAACGCCTGCTCGGGTGTGTCGCCGAACAGCGCGCCGCTGCGCCAGACGCGGCGCAGGAACATGTTGATGGTCCGGTGCACCGAGCTCCACAGGTACTGGTCGTTCGGTTCGAAGACCACCCAGTTCGTGCCGTTGAGGATCGACTTCTCGACGTAGTTGAACAACCGCCGCACGTTCAGGTACCGCCATTCCGGGTCGCTGGAGAGCGTGCGGGCCCCCCAGATCCGGATGCCCTGGCCGGGGAACGACCGGATGCAGTTGACGCCGACCGGGTTCAGCGTGTCGTGTTCCCGGCGGGTCAGCCCGGACGGCAGGTCGAGCACGCCGCGCAGCACCTCGTTGGCCGGGGCCTTGTGCACTCCGCGCGTGTCGTCGTTGCGGGCCCAGACCCCGGCCACGTGGCCGCACGGCGGCACGGTCATCGGCCGCCCGTCCTGCCCCATGATGGTCAGCCACGGCCAGTACAGCGTCGCGTACTTCGAGTCGTAGCCGGCGTCGTTCATCCGCCAGTCCTTCAGCCGCTGCGGCCGGAGGTCCGGCAGCGGGTCGAGGATGGCGACCCGGTCCGACATCAGCTCGCAGTGCGCGATCATGGCCAGCTGCACCGCCTTGACGCCGTCGGCGTCGAGGATGCCCCGCTGGTAGGCGCTCATGAGGTCGGGCACGCACAGCATGGTGATGTCGTCGATCGCCTCCAGCCCGGCGAACCCGGTGCGGTCCCCGGCGTCGCCCACGTAGTCGTCGGGACCGACCGGGACCGGCTCGGCCGCCTCTCCTCCGCTGAGCGTCACCGCGGTGCCCTTCGCCGGCACCGCGAGCGTCCCCGCCTTGGTCTCCTCGATGGTGATCAGCTTGGACTGCCGGACGGCGGTGGCCACGTTGGCCGGACCACGCCGCACGGTCACGTTGTCGTAGATCTCCTCCACCCCGTGCGCGCGGACCACGAGCTTGAAGGTGTCCTCCCCCGGCTCGGAGGCGTCCTGCACGTCGACGACGACCTTGTTGCCCGCCGGGCCCGGTTCGCGGGCGCGCACGACCAGCGGCCGCCCACCGGCCCCGGCGAGTTCCGCGGCCGCCGCGCGCCCGGCTTCCAGCCGTGGCGGCCCGGCACCGTCCGCGCCGGCTTCGCCGTCCGCGCCGATCCGGACCACGTAGGCCGCGCCGCCGCCGTTGAGGAAGAAGCCGTACACGGAGTGGGCCAGGTAACCGCCGTCGACGAAGCCGCCGAACGTCTGGCCGAACTGGGTCCAGTTGGTGACCAGCACCGGCTCGTCGACCGGCCCCCGCTCGGCGAACCCGACGAACCCGGCGACCGCGGTGCCCACGCCCTCGATCGGCTTCGAGCCGGAGGACAGTTCCTCGGTGTAGACGCCAGGCGACAGGTAGTTGGGCATCGCGGCCTCCCGTGGGGTTTCGATGGTGTCCACTGTGGCCGCGGACCCGGGTGATCGCGCAGAAGCCGACGGGCCATCCATCGCGCACCCCGGTGCGCGAACGCGCAGGCCCCTCCAGGCAAACCCGCTCGCCCGGACGCCCGTGCCCGAACGGGAACCCCTGCTCGCCTTCTTACCCCGGCAGCCGTCGCCCCGGCCGGGCACGGACGCCCAGGATGACGTGAACCCAACCGGGCTCGTGCCGAGGTGGCGCACCTGGACGTGCCCCGTTCGCCGCGAGGACGGCCCACAAGCGAGGAGTGGTTGTCACATGGACAAAAGCATGCTCGACCGGGTGATGACGGCGTTGTCCTCGGTGGAGGAGAACACCTGCCGGAAGTGGCTCGCCCTGGTCCGCGCGGATCTCGCCGACGTCCTCGACTGGACCGAGTTCAAGAGCGACACCGTGCCGACGGCAGGCAGTGACGCCGGCCTGAGCGACGCGGCCGGTGCCGCGTTCGTCCAGGCCCTCGAGAACAGCTCCTCGGATCCGCTCGCGGAACTGGAGTCGATGTTCTCCCAGTGGTCCGACGACCAGCTGGTGGCGGCCCGCCGGCCGGCCGGCGGGGCGGCACGGTTCGCCGGGGAGGTGCTGAGCCGCATCCCGGAGTGGTTCACCGGCTCACCGGAGCACTGGGCCACGTTGCGCCCGTGGCTGCTCGACGCGGCCGGGCGGGCCGGGCTCGCCGTCGAGGCGAGCCGCTTCGCCGGGGAGGTCGACGCCGCCGCGGACAAGCGGGCGGTGTTCGCCGGGTACGGCGTCGTCCTCGCGGGTGGCGCACCCGCGGACCCGGGCGCCGGCCGGACCGAGGACGTGCCCGGGTTCACCCGTGCGGTGCTGAGCCAGGTCCCCGGCGGTTTCACCGGTTCGGCGGAGCACTGGGAAAGGTTGCGGCCGTGGTTGCTGGACACGGCGGCGCGCGCCGGGTTCACCGCCGAGGCGGCCCGGTTCGCCGGAGAGGTCGACGCCGCGGCCGACAAGCCCGCGGTGTTCACCGAGTACGGCGTCACGCTCGCCGGCGCGCCCGCACCCGCGCTCGCCGGGACAGCCGCACCCGCCGGGGCACCCGCCGAGCAGAGCACCGAGCCGGAGTCGCTGGCGGACCTGCTGGCCGACGTCGAGAACGATCCCGACCTCGCGCCGGAGACCCCGGCCGAGACGGAGCAGCGGCTCGCCGCCGCGGAAGCCGCCGACGTGGACGCGGCCGGCCGGCCGGTGCTGGACGACACCGACCTGGACGGCGACCTGTCGGAGAAGGTGCGGCTGGCGCAGGAGCAGCTCGGGCTCGTCCCCGACGGCGTGGTCGGCGAGAAGACCTGGGCGGCGTTCATCGCGAAGGTCGGCACGGACTTCGCCGACGAGATCGGCGAAGACGAGGAAGCCGACGCCGAGGCCAGCGAAGAAGTCTCCGTCTGATCCGACCGACTACAGGAACACCGAGGTGATTTGACGTGTCCGAACCCACGAGCAACGAGGGAAGCGCCGCGGCCGGCGAGCCCGAAGAACTGGCGCAGCAGTGGCTGGACCACGAACTGAGCGCTTATCAGGACGCTCAGGCCGGCAACCTGGACAGCGCCATCGAGAAGTGGAACGCCATCCTCGCCGACGACCGGCAGCGGACGTTCTTCGCCGAAGGCGGCGACGGCGGCACCCCCGACGGCCCGCTGCAGGAGATCGCCGCCGGCCTCGCCGACGCGTACCTGCGCAAGGCCGGTCAGGACGGCGACGACGGCAGCCGGGCCAAGGCCATGGCCCTGGTCGACGAGTACCACCTCGAGCTGACCCCGGCCGGCGACAACGCCGGGCCGAACCTCTGATGCCCGCAGGAGAGTGAGCCCATGTCCCAACCCGTCGCGACGCAGCAGCAGTCCTGGTGGGCCGATCTGAGTGCGCAGCAGTTCCGGCTCATCGTGGAGAGCGCGGTCGCCATCCCCGGCATCGACGACATCCTGCCGACCGACGACGTGTCGGTCGGGCGGGTGCTCCCCGACCGCGTCCCGGACGACGTGGCCACGGTGTTTTCGGCGAGCATGCGGCCCGAGGCGTTCCGGCACGCGTACTGGAACGCGTTCCGCGCCTACGTGGCCGCGCACCCGGAAGCCGGCGACGACGGCAAGCGGGGTGTCGTCAAACGATGGCCGCTGCTGACCAACCTGGAACCGCAATCCGACCGGCAGACCGCCGCCCGCAAGCAGCTGCTGACGAACCTCGGTCCGCGGTACAAGAACTTCCGGCGCGAGCTGATCAAGCTGTGCACCAAGATCGGCAAGGTCGTCAACGACGAGAGCGTCACCGGGGAGCGCAAGCCGGGCCGCGTCTGGCTGCGCCACCAGGGAATCGACCCGCTGGTCAAGGTCGGCGGGAAGAAGGTCTACCGCACCGCCGAGGGTTACCTGGCCCACAAGCGCGGGCCGGTGCAGCTCACCTCCGGGGGCCGGGGCCGGGAGGACTGGATGATCATGATCGACCGGGCCACCCGGCACGTGCAGACCATGGAAGCCACCGAGGACGCCGTCAAGGGACTGCTGGGCAAGTACGGCGACGAGGACGGCAACTTCGAACCGGCCGAGGCCTGGAACGTCATCACCGAGGTGCGCGACATGATGCTCGCCATGAAGGCCGCGAGCCTCGACGAGACGTTCCGCGGCGCTGTGGCCAACGCGTACGAGGTGTGGTTCAAGGCGGCGGACAAGGCGCACGGCAAGTTCGCCGAGATCCCCCGGTACGCGGCCGGCCGGATCGAAGGCACCATGGTGATCCTCCGGTCGAAATCGGCCGGTGTCACCGAGTTCTGCGCCACCACGTTCCCGAAGTTCGCCGACGCGCACAAGGCGGAGATCCAGGGCGGGAAGTTCACCGACCTGGACGCGTACGAGGAGTTCCTGGTCGACGCGGCGAGCGTGCTGCAGCAGTACCTGAACGCCTTCCAGAGCGTTTACGACGCCATTGTGGACGGTGGGCAGCAGTTCTACGACTGGCTGTGCGCGTGGACCAAGGAGCAGAAGGAGAAGGGGCTCCGCACCGAGCACGTGTGGGTCTGGGCCTGTTGCGAAGCGGCGAAGCTGACCCTGCAGGCCGCGTCCCTCGCCGCGGGGCTCACGTTCACGGTGCTCAGCATGGGCACGGCGGCCGTGATCAGCGCCCCGCTGTTCGTCGGCGCCGACGTCCTGTGCGAGAAGCTGACGGACAAGATCAAGCAACGCTTCATCGACGAGGACATCGAAGCGCTGGACAAGCGGGCACGAGCCGCCGAGTACCTCGGCGAGGAGTACCGCACCGCCGGAGAACGGGTGCTGGGCAAGGCGTACGGCGTGTACGAGAAGGTGGCGAAGGGCGGCAAGGCGCTCGAAACGCTGGACGAGTGGCGCGAGCGGGCGGCGGTGGCCGTGGAGGTGACCGGCGCGATCGCCGAGAAGATCCAGGAAGCCATCGACGCCGAAGGGCTGGAAAAGCTCAAGGAGGGCCAGGAGCTCCTGGAGAAGATCACCGACCCGGCGAAGGCCCTGGGCACCCAGGCGGACATCATCACCGGCGGCGTGGTCGGCGGCCTGAAGCTCGGCATCGCCGTGGTGGGCGACACGATCACGCTCGTGTGCCCGCCGAAGCTGACGAAGGTGGTCGGCGACGCGGGGGTCAAGGTCCTGGAGCGCGCCCTCGACCACGCGCTCGACGCGATGAGCGAGGAAGAACGTCAGACGCTGAAGGGCGAACTGCGCAAGAACAAGGCGCGGGAGGCGATGATCGTCAAGAAGGACCGGGACTTCACCCTCACCATCACCTTGCCCGACGGCACGCCGTGGCAGCCTAACGTGCGTCTGGACGAGAAGGGCCACACGGTCTGGGAGACGGGCGAGACCCTGGCGATCGTCCTCACGAGGAGCGCACCCCGCGCGATGGCCGCGCGGCTTCCGGGAGGCTGGGCACCGGACTTCGCCCAGTACATCTACGCCGTGCACAAGGACAGCACGGTGGCCGGCGACGACTACGACCCCGCCGACGCCGACCAGGCGGCCATCGTCCGGTTCGGCTTCACGGACTTCTGGGACGCGGCCGACGACAACGGCACGATCGAGAAGCAGGTGTACGTGGTGCACTCCGTGCAGGGCCAGCCGCTCAAGAAGGACGGCAGCCCGTGGGGTTCGGCGCAGTCGTACCAGGAAGTGCAGGTGACGGTCGAGGGCAAGGTCAGCTACGTCGGCCCCACCCGGGCTTCGGTGAAGCACCGCCCGCGGACCAAGATCCGGCGCAAGGGCGTCAAGCAGGTGACGAAGCTCGTCGACGTGGTGCTGACGTCGGGCAACTGACCGGAGAGCGCTGCCGTCCCGGCCGGTACCGGGACGGCAGCCACCGCGTCCGGCGCCTCTTCGGCGGCGAGTGCAGACAGACCCGACCCTGTCTTCGATGTGGGACCGGCCGCTTTGAGTTCCGATCGGTGCAGAACACTATTCGCAGACTGCAACGTTCGGCCGCCCCAGGGAGTTCGACGTCGAAGAGGCGCTCGAGCGCGCCACGCAGGTGTTCTGGGCTCGGGGGTACGACGGCAGGAGCCTGACGGATCTGACCGGGGCCATGGGGATCACCAAGTCGAGCATGTATGCCGCGTTCGGCGACAAGGAGCAGCTCTTCCGCAAGGCCGTGAAGCGCTACGCCGAAGGGCCGGCCTCCTACGCCACGCGCGCCCTGCGCGAACGGCACGAGGGGCGGCCGAGGCGTTCCTCCGCGGAGCCGTCCGGACCACGACAACGCCCGGCGCCCCGGCCGGCTGCCTGTCCGTCCAGGGCGCACTGGCGCTGAGCAAGCAGGGCCGTCCTGCGTCAGCTTCCGGAGAAGATCGCGACGACGTCGCGCAGCAGATCCTTGGCTGTCGCTTCGGCTATCCGCCCGGAAGTGGCGAACGCGGCGATTCCGTGCAGCATCGCGACGAACAGCATCTGCAGGCGTTCCGGATCGCCCTTCGGCAGCGTGCCGTCCCGCTGCGCGGCCTCGATGATCTCCCGCGTGGTGCCGAACAGCCGATCGGACGCCTCGATCAGCCCCGGTGACGGCTCGCTCTTCCGCGTCGTGAACATCAGGTCCAGCAACGCCGCATCGCGGAGGGCGAACTCCAGGTAGCCCGAAGCGACCGCGTGCAGCCTGGCTTCGCTGTCGTCTTCGCTGCGGTCGAGCACCGCGCGGGCCTCGGTGGCCAGCCGGTCGAAGCCGGCCTCGGCCAGTGCGTCCAGCAGCGCCCGCCGGTCGGGGAAGTGCCAGCGAGGGGCGGCGTGGCTCACCCCGGCTTCGCGGGCCAGGTCGCGGAGGGACAGGCCGTCGACGCCCTTTTCGCGCAGGACGCGCTGAGCTTCGTCGAGGAGCACGGTCCGCAGCCGGCCGTGGTGGTAGGAGCGCTCGGGCACGACCGGCAGCCTAACAGTAACTAGTCGTTGACTAGTTACTAGCCACTGACTAGTTTGGCGGCATGATCGATTTTTCTGTGTCCCACCTCCCCGATCTCACCGGCCGGCGCGTGATCGTGACCGGCGCCACCAGCGGCATCGGCCGGGCCACGGCTCGGGCGCTGGCCGGCGCGGGAGCCCGGGTGGTCCTCGCGGTGCGGAACCGTGCCAAGGGGGAAGCCGTCGCGACGAGGATGCCGGGCGCCGTCGAGGTGCGGGAGCTGGATCTGGGCGACCTCGCGTCGGTACGGGAATTCGCCGCGGGCTGGCGGGGTGACATCGACCTGCTGATCAACAACGCCGGCGTCGCGGCCCCCACCCTGCAGCGGACCGCGCAGGGGTTCGAGGCTGACTTCGGGGTCAACCACCTCGGCCACTTCGCCTTGACCCTGCTCTTGCTGGAGCACCTGACCGGCCGGGTCGTGACGGTCGCGTCGCAGGCCGAGCGCATGGGGCGGCTCGACTTCGACGACCTCGGCTGGGAGCGGCGGCCCTACCGGAAGTCGCGTGCGTACAACGACTCCAAGCTGGCGAACCTCCTGTTCACCGCCGAGCTGCACCGCCGGCTGGAGGCTGCGGGATCGGCGGTCGCGGCGCACGCGGCTCATCCGGGCCTCGTGGCGACCGACATCTACCACCGGCCCGGACCGCGCCGGGTATCCGGCGTCGTCACCGATCTCGTCGTCCGCATGCTCGCCCAGGACGCGGAACAAGGGGCGTTGCCGACGCTGTACGCGGCGGTCGCCGACATCCCGCCCGGCAGCTTCGCCGGTCCGGCGCGGTTCGCCCACATGCGCGGCGCACCGGAACTGATCAGCCGTTCGAGTGCTGCGCGCGACCCGGAACTGGCCGGCCACCTGTGGCGGGCGTCCGAGCGGCTCGTGGGTGTTCCGGCCCCGCTTTGACGAGCTCGTTCTTCCATCTCCTAAGCGACGTCCCGCTTCCGGCGATGAGCGTTGGGGCAGCGCGGTTGACCGAAAATCCCTTCGCCGGAACGCGATCGCAACCACGACCCGGAGCCGAGGGCTACTGTGCCCAGGTCGTGTTCCTCGACGGAACGCGAGCGGGCTCGGATCTTGTGGGGAGAGGTTCCGGTCATGGTCTTCGCTGTCATCGACGCCGCCGTCACCGCGGCCGGCCCGCGCTCGGCGGCGGGAGCCCGGTAGTGGCCGCGACAACGCCGGAGCCGTCCCGGGTGGAGCGGACGACGTGCTGCATCGTCGGCGGTGGCCCGGCCGGACTGGTGCTGGGCCTGCTGCTCGCCCGGGCCGGGGTGGACGTGACCGTGCTGGAGAAGCACGGCGACTTCCTGGATGACTTCCGCGGGGACACCGTCCACCCCGCCACCCGCGACCTGCTCGACGACCTCGGGCTGGGCGAGCGGTTCGCGAAGCTGCCCCAGTCGAAGGTCACCGAAGTGGTGCTTCCCGACGCCCGCGGGCGCACCCGGCGGATCGGGGACTTCGGAGCACTGCGGCGGTGGGGTGTGCGGCACCCGTACGTCACCATCGTCCCGCAGTGGGACCTGCTGACGTTGTTCGCCGACGCGGCTCGCGAAGAGCCGGGGTTCCGGTTGTGCACCGGCGTCACCGCGACCTCGTTGCTGACCGAAGACGACCGGGTGACCGGGGTCCGGCACCGCACGGTGAACGCCGACGGCGAGTTCGCCGACGGCGAGATCCGCGCGGACCTGACCGTGGCGTGCGACGGACGTGACTCCGTCCTGCGCGCCGCGTCCGGTCTCGAGGTGGCGGAGTCCGCCGTCCCGTTCGACACCTGGTGGTTCCGGCTCTCCCGCCGCGACGGCGAGCAGATCGGCGAGCTGACCCGCCGGCCGGGGCGGGGCCGGTTCGCCGTCGTCATCCCCCGGGAAAGCTACTTCCAGATCGGGTACGTCGCGCCCAAAGGCACCGACGCCCAGCTGCGCGTCCGGGGCATCGAGGCGTTCCGGGCCGACGTCGCGGAACTGCTGCCGGAGTACGCCGACCGGATCGGCGAACTCGTCACGATGGCCGACGTCAAGCACCTCGACGTGCGGCTCGACCGGCTGCGCCGGTGGCACGTCGAAGGGCTGCTGTGCCTCGGCGACGCCGCGCACGCGATGTCTCCGGTCGGCGGAATGGGGATCAACCTGGCCGTGCAGGACGCCGTGGCCGCGGCACGCATCCTGGCCGGACCGTTGCGCCGGGGTGACGTGCGCGGCACGGACCTGGACCGGGTCCGGCGCCGCCGCCTCCTGCCGACCGTGCTGGTCCAGGCCCTGCAGCGGGTCATGCACGCTGACCTCGCCCGGTCCTTGCGCGCCGGGAAGAGCGGCGGATCGGCGGGCCCGCTCCTCTGGGCCGCCCGGTGGCTGCCCTTCGTTCGCCTGGCGGCGACGTACCTGGTCGGCGTGGGGTTCCGGGTGGAGCGGGCGCCCGCTTTCGCCCGCCGTTCCCCGGGAAGTGGCGCGACGACGGGGGTACCGCTCGTCCAGGAATTCAACGCGCCGCCATCGCGCCGAGGTAGCGCGTCAGCGCCGCCGGTGTGGGATGGGTCCACAGGACGCTGGCGGGTAGCTCGATCCCGGTGCTCTGCTGCAGCTTCCCGCGGACGGCGATGCCCATGACCGAGTCCAGGCCGATTTCCGAAAACGGCCGTTCGGGCTCGATCCGGTGCTCCGGCTTCCGTCGCCACAACGCTCTAGTGTTCGAACAGCGCGCGGCGGCCACCCGGCGGCGTGGTCGGCTTGACCACCAGCGCGTAGCCGTCATCGGTGGTGTGCAGGCAGTCGCACACCCGCAGCGCCTCGGACGGCGTGATGTCCCCGAAGCCCGGGGCCTCCATGCTCTGGAGTCCGTTCGCACGCAAAGAGCGACCTCGTGCGCATCAACCGGGCCAATCCAACGGCCCAGCCACAAAGTGTTGTGCCCGTTCGGCGCGAATTGCCGAGAACTAAGGCACGAGGCTGGCCGCGGCGTCGAGGAAAGCGTCGATCAGCGGTGACCGGCGCGTCGCGAGCCAAGCCAGGCAAACGTGGTTCGGCCCGATGTCCTCGACCGGGATGCCGATCACGTCCGAGCGGGTGTAGAACGCCGCCGTCGACAGTGGGATGACGCTGATGCCCGCTCCGGCGGCCACCAGTTCCAGTTTCTCTTCGACGCTGTGGATGCGCGGGACTTCGGGGCGGTCCGGCTTGCGCAGTTCGAGGGCGATGTCCCGCCACTCCGGGACGGCGTCGGGGTCCTGCAGCAGGTGCTCGTCGGCGAGTTCGGTGACCGACACGGACTCCTTGCCGGCCAGCCGGTGCCCCGCGGGCACCATCACGACGCGGGGTTCGGTGAACAGCGGCCGGACGGTCAGGCCGCGCTGGTCGACCGGCAGCCTGATGATGCTGACGTCCACCCGGCCGTCGTGGACGACCTCGACCTGGTCGTGCCAGCTGGTGCGCAGCAGCCGGACGCTGACGTCCGGCCGCCGCCGGGCCAGTGCCTGCACTGCCGGGGTGACCACGATGCCCGGCATGAACCCGACCGTGAGCACCGGCTTCGCCTCGGCCGCGGCCGCGACCCTCCGGTGCACGGCCTCGGCCGCCGCCAGCAGGTCCCGGGCGTCGGCGAGGAGCTGTTCGCCCGCCGCGGTGAGGACCGTCGTCCGGCGGTCGCGGACGAACAGCGGCGTCTTCAGCTCGTCCTCGAGGGCGCGGATCTGCCGCGACAACGCCGGCTGGGCGATGTGCAGCCGCGCCGCCGCCCGCCCGAAGTGCAGCTCTTCGGCGACCGCGACGAAGTACCGCAGCTTCCGCAGGTCGAAGTCCACGTCGGCGCACCTCCCGTCACCCCCATCATCGCAGGTCCGTGATGCCGTCGCGGCATCACAGCGCGCGGAACGGGTCTTGGACGCGCCGCGGGTGCCCGGGTCACCGTGGAGGAGGAACGGAACACGAGTGATGGGACAGCGATGAAGATCTTCCTCACGGGCGGCTCGGGCTACATCGGCCGCGCGACGATCGGCGAGCTGGTGCGGCACGGGCACACCGTCGAGGCGCTCGCGCGCAGCGAGCGCGCCGAGGCGGCCGTGGTCGCCGCCGGGGCGAGCGCGGTCCGTGGTGGCCTCACCGACCTCGACGTGCTCAACCAGGCGGCGGCGCGGGCGGAAGCCGTGATCCACCTCGCTCAGGCCACCAGCGGCGAGGAGGACCTGGCGGCGGCCACCGCGATGCAGGACGGCGTCGGAGGCGGCACCTACGTGCACACCGGCGGCAGCTGGGTCTACGGCGACACCGACGGGGTCCAGGACGAGACCGCGCCGTGGAACCCGCCGGCGGTGGTGGCCTGGCGCAAAGCCGTCGAAGACGCGGTGCTCGCCCGGGCCGCCGACGGCGGACGGCCGGTCGTCGTCCAGCCCGGCCTCCTCTACGGCGGTGACAACCGCCTGATCGACATCTTCTTCGTCCAGCCGGGCAAGCAAAGCGGCGCGATCCCGTACATCGGCGACGGCACCAACCACTGGGCTTTGATCCACCTCGACGACCTCGCCCGGCTCTACGTGGCGGCGGTGTCCGCGCCGGCGGGCTCGGTGTACCTCGGCGTGGGCGGGGTCAACCCGACGGCCAAGGAGGTCGCCGAGGCCTGCGCCCACGCCGCCGGGCTCGACGGGAAGACCGTCTCCCTCGGCCTCGAGCAGGCCCGCGAGCAGATGGGCCCGATCGCCGACGCCTTCGCGCTCGACCAGCAGCTGACCTCGGCCAAGGCGCAGCGCGAGCTGGGGTGGACTCCCGTGCACACCGACCCGCTGAACGAGTTCGCCGCGGGATGAACCGGGAACCAGGCATGGACCGCGAAGCGGTGCTGTGGTCCGAAGAGGAGCGTGCACGCAGGTCACGGCCGTTGCTGGTGATGCTGCACGGCTGGAGCTACGACGAGACGCACCTGCACCGGCTGATCACGCCGCGCCTGCCGGACGAGGTCGTGGTCGCCTCGGTACGGGCGCGGATTCCCGAAGCCGGCGGGTACGCGTGGTTCCCCAGTGCGGGCAACCCGATCGGTGATCCTCGGCCGGCAGTGGCGAACGCCGCGGCGCTGGACGTGCTCTCGTGGCTGGAGACCATCGAGGCGCCGTCGATCGGGCTGCTCGGTTTTTCGCAGGGCGCCGCCATGGCGCACCAGCTCATGCGGTGGGCGCCGCACCGGTTCGCCTACTGCGTGAACCTGGCGGGGTTCGTCGTACGCGACGAGCAGCCCGGCGACGAATCGCTGAGCGTCACGCGGCCGCCCGTCTATTGGGGACGGGGCCGGGAGGACCGGGTCATCCCGGCCGGCGCGCTCGCGCGGACCGAGCGGTGGCTGGCTCGCCACGCCACCGCCGAGGTGCGCGTCCACCCCGGACTGGGCCACGACGTCCGCGGTCCGGAGATCGACGACGTCGCCGGCTTCGTCGGCAAGCAGATCCGCCAGTGAGTTGCCGAGGAGAATGATCATCGAGTCGACGCCGAAGGAGCCACGACTGGGTCAGCGGCGATCTGCCTCTGGCGAGTCTCTCGATGAGCCGCGCCTCATCGCCTCGGCCGGGCGCCGACTGTCGCAGGTGGCGAGCCGGATGAGGGTGGGCCGGCAGATCTTGCCGGTCGGGCCCAAAGGCAGGCTCGGAAGGACGATCAGGCTCTCCGGGAGCTTCACCGGTTCGAGGTCGTGGTGGGTGCGGAGGTAGTCGGTCAGCTCGGCCAGGTCGGGTTGAGGGTGGTCCCGGTGCGGCACGATGCAAGCGCACAGGCGCTCGCCGAGGTCCGGGTCCGGGAGGCCTACGCAGGTGACCTCGGCCAGGGCGGGATGGCCGGCGAGGCACAGCTCGACTTCGGCCGGGCTGATCGTGCGGCCGCCGCGGAGGATGATCTGGCTGGTGCGGCCCGTTACGTGCAGTGCGCCCTGCTCGTCGAGGAAGCCTTGGTCGCCGGTGCGGACCCAGCCGGTGAAGGTGCGGTGCCGTGCGTTCAGCTCCTGATCGGCCACATAGGACAGTGGTGTCATCGGGCCGCGCGCGTGGATTTCGCCGGTCGTGCCGGGTGGGAGGGGCCGGCCGGCTTCGTCGGCGATGGTGATTGCGGCGACGGCCGGGGCGGGGCGGCCGTCGAGTGCGTTGTGGCAGTTCACGCCGTCGGTTGAGCCGTAGACGAGGATGACCCGGGTGTGGAAGCAGGCGCGGATCCGGCGTTCGGCTGGAGGCGGCATGGGCGCTCCGCTGGACACCAGCGCGCGGAGGCCCCGCGGGCGGCGGCCGGGGTGGCGTTCGGCGAGGCGGCTCAGCATCGTGGGTACGCCGAACACGTGGGTCGGCTCGTGTTCGGCGATCGCGCGCAGGGCGGTATCCGGGTCGAACCGGCGCTGCACGATGAGTGTCGCGCCGAGGGCCGCCACCGTGACCGGGATCCCGCACGAGCCGAACGACGACGACAGCGGCACCAGCACCAGGTTGCGCATCGGGGCGTCGTCGCCGTGGAGCGCGCGCACGTAGTTCGCGCGCCCACCGAGGAACGCGTCGTGCGAGTAGGCGACCATCTTCGGTTCGGTCTCCGAGCCGGAGGAGACGAGGATGCGCGCCGGGTCGCCGGAAACCACCTCGGGCGTGGGACGAGCGGCCGCCGCGGAGGTGGCGAAGTCCTCGGGGGCAAGGGTCGCCCGCAGCCAGGGCAGCGTCGGCAAGTCGGCGCCGGTTCCCCGGTCGACGAGCAGACCGGTCGCCCTGGCCCGGCCCAGGAGACTGAGCGCGTCCTTGCTGCCCCGCCCGGCGGGGAACGGCAGGGACACCGCGCCGATGGCGGCCACCGCCAGCTCGGCCGCGACCGCGTGCCTGCTGTTGACCATCCGGATGCCGATGACGTCGCGACGGCCGAGCCCGGCGGCGAGCAACCCGGCCGCGGTGGCCGAGACGACGTGGTCGAGTTCGGCGTAGGTGACCGGGCCGGCGTCGTCGATCACCGCCTGCCGATCCGGGTGCGCATCCACGTGCCCGGTGAACGACCGGTAGATGTCCGTGCCGGGACACAGCCCTTGCCGCACCCACGCGCGCCGCAGCTCCTCGGGTACGAGGTCCGGGATCGGGACGCCCGCCGTCGACGTCCAGACCGCGCTCACCGGAATTCCCACGGTGGCCGGTTCAGGGCGGCGGCGAAGCGGGGATCCACGCTCAGCGCGCCGAGGTCGGTCGTCACGGCCACTGCGGGCACACCGGCCGCGCGGAGCCGGGTCAGCAACTCCTCGGACGTCCATTGTGGAGTGTCCTTGTGTGTGGCGGACACGGCGACGTAGCCGTCCGCGGTCCGCACCGGACGGCGGAACTCGCTTCGGGTACGGGGAACCGCGCTCGCCGCGGACAGCAGCGACGTGTCGGCCCGGCAACCGGCGCCAGTGCGTTCCCGGCGGCCGAGCCCGGCGAGCACACCGACCGCGCAGACCAGTCCGCCGAGCACGTCGGTGATCGTCATCAGGGACGGGGCGGGTGGCTCGCCCGGCGGACGCAGCGCCGCAGCGAGCCCGCTGTGCGCCTGCACGACGTAGTCCGTGCCGAGCGGTGGACGCCGGCCGAGGTGCGGGCCCCAGCCCGACGCCGCCGCGTACACCAGCCCGGGACGCACCGCCGCCAGGTCCGGCGCGTCCAGGCCCCACGCCGCGGCCTTGCCCGGCGCCCAGTTGTGCAGGAACACGTCCGCGCGGGCGACCAGTTCCTTCGCCGCTGCTCGCCCGGCCGGCTGCGTGAGGTCCAGTTCCACCGCGTCTTTGCCCGCGTTCAACGCCGCGAACCGCGCGGACACGCCGCCGGCCAGCGGAGGTACCCCGCGCGCCGGGTCGCCGCCCGGCGGCTCGATCCGCAGCACGTCCGCGCCGAGCAGCCTCAGCACGTGTCCCGCCAGCGGTCCCTGGACGCGCCGCGCCGACTCGACCACTCGTGTCCCCCGCAGCGGCGTGTCGAGGCCGGGGTCGGCCCCCGATTGCGGAGCGCCGCCCGGCAACGGCGTGAAGGTCCACACCGGTACCGGCGGCGCGGTACCGATGGGCACGACGCTCACCTCGCACGCGGTACCGGCGCGGTGGATGTCGGTGAACGAGTGCGCGGACAGCACGTCGTGCAAGGCAGCGGGCAACGGGCAGGTCGCGGTCGCGAACCGGTGCTGGAACGGCGGCCAGCCCCGGCGCAGCGCCGGTTCCGCGGCCCCCATTGTCCGCCAGAACCGTTGCCAGTCCTCGGCCCGGAGGGTTTCGATCTCGAAGCGGACGCCGTCGCCGGACACGAACGGCGGCGGAACGCCGACGGCGTGGGGCGTGTCGTCCGGCCAGCACGCGAGGTACTGGCCCACCGACAGCAGCGCGGCTTCGGCGACGGAGGTGCGCACGGCCGACACCTGCACCCCACGGGCGCGGGCGAATTCCGCGGCGAGCATTCCGGCCGCGGCGAGCACGCCGGCCACCGCGGTCGCGTAGTCGACGGCCAGCGGCTCGGGGGCGCCGCGGGCCCGGCCGTGGACGTGCATGATCCCGCAGGCCGCCTGGACGAGCACCTCGTCGGTGAGCGGCAGGTCGACCGGACCGGCCCAGTCGACGACCGGCTCGACCGCGCCGCTACTCGCGCCGAGCGTGGCGAGGTGGCCACCGGCGAGCCGTGCCGCCGGGTGGGCGGTCGAAAGGGCCGCGGTCATGCTGGCCGCCGCCCACGGAAAGTGCCGAACACGCATAAATACGCGCCGACGACCGGCTCGACCGCGCCGACACTCACGCCGAGCACCGCGAGGTGACCACCGGCGAGCCGCACCGCCGGGCGCGCGATCGACAGAGCCGCGGTCATGCCGGCCGCCGACCGCGCACGGTGTAGAACACGCACGAGCACGCGCGGAAGTCCTCGTGCGTCATGACGTCTCGCACGCGGGCGAGGTCGTCGTCGGAGAAGCCGACCGCGAGGAACTTGTCCCGTAGGTGGCGGGTGTGGTGGACCAGCAGCTGCAGGCCGGCGGAGTCGCGGTCCCACAGGGTCACGTGCGGCCGCGCCTCCATCTGCTCCAGACCGGCCGACGTCATGGCCGCGCCCGCCGAACTCCCCCACGTGCCCAGCGCGCCCGCTTGCCGCATCAGCTCGGCCTTGGCGTCGAGGAACCGTTCGTACACTTCGGTTTCCGGGCCGGCCAGCGCCGGTCCGTAGGCGATGTCGAACTCGTCGAGCTGCAGCCAGCCGCCCGGTTTCAACGCCCGCACCAGCTTGCCGAGCACGGCGATGCGCTCGGGCAGGTGCAGCAGGACGAGCCGGGCGTGGATCAGGTCGAACCGCTGCTCCGGCAGGGCGTCCCGGACGATGTCGTGCCGTTCGGACGTGAGGCCGGGAGCCGGGCGGATGTGCCGGGGGTTGATGTCGGTGGCCAGGACCCGGCCCGTGGGAGCGACCCGTCCGGCGAGCCAGTGCGCGATGCTGCCCCCGCCCGCGCCGACCTCGAGGCACTGCCATCCCGGGCCCACGCCGGTCGCGGCGAGCGATTCCGTGGTGGCGGGGTCGTAGGCCGCGGCCAGGCAGCGGTGCTGCTCGTCGCTGTGGGTGCTGTCGTTGTCGAAGACGTAGCGCCGGTCGGCGAGGGTCATCGTGCTCCCTTCAGGTCCAGCGACCGGAACCCGCGGTTGCGGCGTTCCCGGTGAGCGCGGCGAGCAACGCGGTACGGCGGACCTTCCCGGTCCCGGTGCGGGGTACGTCGTGCCACGGCAGCACCACGGGAGCGGCCAGGCGCGGCAGGTCCGCGACCGCGGCCGACCAGGCCGCCTGGTCCAGCGTGCCGTCGGCCGTGACGACCACCGGCAGCGGCGGGGCGTCCGACCGGCCGAGCACGACGCACTCGACCACGGTGTCCAGGCGGTCCTCGACCACGTCTTCCACGGCGAGGCAGCTCATCCCCGGCACGGTGTCCACCTCGCGGTCCAGCAGGCGCACGGATCCGGTCCGGGTCAGCACCCCGACGTCGCCGGTGTTCCACCACCCGCCCGCGCACTTGCTCCGGAACCGCTCGGCCTCGCCGACGTACCCCAGGCAGCGCGCCGGCGTGCGGACCTGCACGACACCCGGACGGCCGCGCGGAACCGGGTCGAGTGTCGCCGGGTCGACGACGCGCAGCCGCGTGCGCAGGGGAATGGGGCGGCCGGCGTTCCGCCAGGCAGCCGACTTGCGGCCCAGGAAGCGGAACGTGATCGGGCCGGTTTCGCTCTGCCCCCAGCCGTGCATCCACAGTGGACGCCGGCGAGCCGACGCGGCGAGGTAGCCGCGGACGGTCGGCGGGTGCACGGCGTCGTAGGTGCTCGCGAACAACCGGACGTCGCGGAAGGCGTTGTCCAGCCGTGTGGTCAGTGGTTGCAGCCGCACGTAACCCGCGGGCAGGGCCTCGATCACCGTCGGCGGGTGGGCGCGCAGCACGGGGTCGGCCCGGTCCGGGTCGGTGTCGGTCAGCACCACGATCTTCCTCGGGGCGAGGCAGAGCACGCTCGCCGTCCAGCAGAACGTCCGGCCGTGCGCGTACGAGCTGACGTTTGCCACCGTGTCACCGCGGCGCACGCCGGCCACCGGCAGGCGGCCGGCCTCCAGCCGGGCGAGGGCGCCGATGATCGTGCGGGTGGAGTGCGTGACCAGCTTGGGGAGGCCGGTCGTACCCGAAGTGTGCATGATCACCAGTGGCTCGTCTTCGCGTGGCCGGACCGGTGGCGGAGGGACGGCGTGGCGGAATTCGCCGACGTGGGCCGCGCGCGGGTGGCCGCGGTCGACGGTCACCGTCACCCGGCAGGCGGCGGTCAGGTCGACCCCGGCCGAATCGGCCGCGGTCAGCACCTCGGCCGTGGTGACCAGGACGGCCGGGGAGAGCCGGCCGAGCAGGACGGCGAGGGACTCGGGCGCCAGGTGCCCGGACAGCTTCGCCGGCACGGCACCGATCCGCACGGCCGCGCAGGCGAGCAGGTCGTAGTCCCAGTGGTTGTCCTTGACGATCGCGACGCGGTCGCCGCGCCGGGCCCCGGCCACGGCCAGCCAGCCCGCGGCCGTCCGCACCAGCTGGGCGAGTGCGGGCACGTAGTGGGTTGTACCGGCGTCGGGCGCGATGTCGAACGGCCGGTCGAGGTGCACCACAGTCGGCACGCCGCGGTCGGCGCACTCGTCGAACAACAGACCCATGTCGTACGGCTTCACACCAGCTCCTTCGCACGAACCGGCGCCCGGAGATACGCGAGCACCCGCGACACGGCGCGGGCCGCGGAGCGCACCGCGCCCTCGCTGCTCGGACGCAGGAACTCCCAGTCGCCCGCGTAGTCCACCGGATACCGGCCGCTGCGGGCGGCGAACCCCGCCCGCAGGCGCAATGCCTCCGGGGTGGCCTCCGGCAGTCCGTGGCGGAACCGGTGGGTGAACGTCGTCGTGACGGCGTCGGCCAAGCCGGGTACGTACCGCGTCGCCGGCTCGACGAGGGCGGCGGCGACGGTGTCGTCCGGGGCATCCAGGAGCCCGGGGATCGCCGTGGGGTTGGTCATCAGGGTGAGCAGTCCGCGGCCCGCCGGCGCGCGGCCACGGTGTTTGACGTGGTCGAAGATGATCCCGGCCAGGACCGGTTCCTCGGCGGCGGGGGTCAGCAGCGTGTAGAGCGCCTTGCGGCTGTGGAGGGCCAGTGGGCGGTCGAGCAGGCAGCTGACCTTCAGCGTGGGGGTGAACGTGCACGCGTCCACGAACCGGCGTACGGGTTCGCGCCCGTCGGTGTGCAGCTGCGCGGCGGCGGGTGCGGGAACGCAGAGCAGGGCGACGCCGGCGGTGACCGGGCCGCGGTCGGTGGTGAGCACGGCGATCCCAGTCTCGGCAGCCACCTGCGTGACGGTGGTCCCGGTACGCACGTCGAGGTGCCCGGCGAGCTGGCGGGCGAGGGTGTCCATGCCGTCGCGGTAGGTGCGCCACGTCGAGGGCGGGCCGACGTCGAGCATGAGGCTCACGAACGGCGCGGCGGCCGAACGTTCCGGCTGCCAGCCGAAGAAGCTGCCGACCACGGGCTGGAACAGGTAGTCGTGGAGGTCGGGGTGGTACCGGCGGGCGAGCGCCGCGACGGTCGTGTCCCCCAGCGGACTCGACTCGGGCACGTCGGGGTCGAACCGAGGCCGGTGCCGGGCCGCCCAGGCCAGGAACCGGGCCAGGTCGACGCGGGCCCGCCCGCCCAGGCCGGCCCCGCTGACGAGCCCGCGGGGGTCGGACACCCCGCTGTGCGCGGCGCCGTCGCGCCACATCGCGATGGGGCCGCCGATCCGCGGTACATCCGCCTCGGCCAGCGCGGTGCGGCGCAGCAGCTCCCACGTCGCGCGGTACCCGCTCGACGGGATCTGTTCCGCGCCCTCGTCCATCGTGTAGCCCACGTGGCGGTGGCTCGCCATGCGGCCGCCGACGCGGGGGCGCGTCTCGAACACCCGCACCGCGAGGCCCGCCCGAGCCAGTTCGTGCGCCGCGGTGAGCCCGGCGATCCCGGCTCCGACCACGGCGACGTCGACGTCCGTCGCCCGTCCTCCGGTCATTGCGTGACCGCCAGGATGAGGTTCGCGGCCACGAGCAGCGCGGCGCCCACCCGGTGGGCGGTGAACCCGATCGCCCGGGCGCGCAGGATGTCGCCGCGTGGGCCGAACCCGGTGCCGAACTGGCGGATGCGCAGGACGGTGACGGGCAGCATGAGCAGGACGAACCACCACGGGGCCACGCCGGTCGCCGACGCCACCGCGCCGAGGAGGAACTCCCCCAGTGACACGGCCGCGACGAACCGCCGGTTGCCGCGAGGGGTCGTCAGCGCGGCCACCGTCGGCCGGCCGACCGCGCGGTCACCGGCGATGTCGTTGGTGTTGGAGTACACGCCGAACAGCAGCGGCCCGAGCCCGAACAGCAGCGCCTGGACGAGCACGAAACCGTCGGAACGGCCGGTGATCAGGCCGTAGGGCGCGAGCACCATGACCCAGCCCAGTGCGGCGATGTACGCCTCCTGGAAGCCGTGGTAGCTGATCTTCAGCCCGTACGAATACTGGATTCCGACGACGAAGTTGGCCACGATCAGCCAGATCGTCCACTGTGGAGCGTGCGGGGCGGTCACCACCGCGACGGCGAAGACGGCGGCGCCGGCGATGGCCGTCAGCCAGCCGAAGCACACGACCTCGGGTTCGGTCAGCGCCCCGGTCACCAGGGGTTTGCGCCGGGCGCGGCGCAAGGTCGGGTTGGCGCGGTAGTTGGCCGTGTCGCTGCCGTCGCGGTATCCGGTGAGGTCGTCGAACGCCACCAGCGAGGCGGTCATGAGGACGGCGCCGAGCCCGAACAGGCCGAGCGTCACCAGCGCCGCGACGTCGAAGTCACCGATCGGCAGCAGGACCGCGGACAGGACGACCGGCAGGCTCAGGTAGTAGTCGAACACGTCGAGTTTCGCGAGCCTCGCGTAGGTGACGGCCTTGGACTCGCGCGCGGTGGACGGCAGTGCCCGGACGGTCATCGGCCGGCCTGCCCGCCGAGGGCGATGAGCGCGGCGAACGAGCGGTCGCCGCCGTAGTCGACCATCCGCTCGTCGACGACTTCGGCTCCCGGCAGCAGCCGGACGTACTCCTCGAGCGAGCGCAGGCGCGACCACTTGCTCACTGGGACACTCGCGTGTTCGTACTCGATGAGCGTGAGGTACCGGGTGGATTCCGCGATCACCCGGCAGGTGTCGGCGAGCCGGCTTTCGTCGAGCACGTGCATCAGGACCCACACGCACACCGCGGCGTCGTACCGTTCGGGTGGTGGCCGCAGGCGGTCGGCCCGGACGCAGGCGAACTCGACGGCGGGCAGGTGGCGGCAGGTATCCCGGGCCTGGTCCAGCATCGCCGGTGTCATGTCGATGGCGTGTACCCGCTCGGCGTGGGCGGCGATGGTCGGCGTGAGCCGTCCGATGCCGCACCCGATTTCCAGGGCCTGCCGCGGACGCCGGCCGAGGCGCTCCGCGACGAGCGTGAGCTGGTGGGCCACGACACCACGGGTCTGTTCGGTCACGCCGGCGTTCAGGCTGTCCGGTTGCGAGCACCGCATGACCCGGCGCAGGCCGGTCCGCCGCGCGCGCTCCCGCCACTCCTCGGCGATCTCGTCCTCGGTCGCTTCCCGGGTGCCGCCTGCCGCACTCGTCATCGTGTTCACGGTCTCGGGTCCTTCCGGTCGGCGAACCGGCACACCGCGGCGGCGATGTGCTCGACCTGTGCGTCAGTCAGGTGGGGGTAGACGGGCAGCGCCAGGATGGTCTCGCTGGCGGCCGTCGCGTTCGGCCACTCCGCTCCCGGTGGGGCGTATCCCGCGAACGCGGGCTGGGCGGGCAGCGGGGCCGGGTAGTACACGTGCGTGCCGATGCCGAGCGCGGCGAGGTGCGCCGCCAGCTCGTCCCGGCGATCGGCCCGCAGGCAGTAGACGTAGTAGCAGCGTCCGTCCCGGCCGGCCAGTGGTGGCGTGATGCCGCGGTCGGCCAGTGGCGTGAACTGCCGGGTGTAGTACTCGGCGATGTCGGCGCGGCGCGCGAGCCGGGCGGCGAGGCCGGGGAGCCGTCGCAGCTGGAAGGCGGCCTGCACCTCGTCGAACCGGCTGTTGTACCCGACGCGGTGGTGGACGAACCGCCGCTGCCCGTCCTGCCCGTGGTTGCGCAGCATCCGGACGGTCCGGGCCAGGCCGGGGTTCCGGGTGACCACCACGCCGCCCTCGCCCGGCATCCCGAACGACTTCACCTGGACGAAGGAGAAAACTCCCGCGTCTCCCCACGTTCCCGCCGGCCTGCCGCGCAGGGTGGCGCCTTGGGCGACCGCGGAATCCTCGACGAGACGCAGTCCGCGGCGGGCGGCGATGTCCTCGAACGCCGGCATGTCGGCCATGACCGAGAACTGGTGGGCGGGCATGATCGCCTTGGTACGCGGGGTGATCGCCGCTTCGGCGAGCTCAGGGTCCAGCGTCATGGTGTCGGGCCGTACGTCGGCGAACACCGGGGTGGCGCCCGCGGTGACCACGGTCGCGGCGAGCGGCGCGCAGCCGAAGGCCGGCACCACGACTTCGTCGCCGGGGCCGACGTCCAGTGCGGCGAGCACGAGCGACAAGGCGGACGTGCCGCTGCCGCAGGCCACCACGTCGGCGCCGGCGACCGTGTCGCGCAGCGCCTCCTCGAAGCGTGCCGTGTGGTCGCCGAGGATGAACCGCTGCGCGGGGGCGGTGCCGAGGTCGTGGACGATCCCGATCAGCGCGGCGCGGTCGGCCTCGAACAGGTCCGGCGGGAAGAACGGCAGCGTCGCGGTCATGACGCACTTCCCGTGTAGTGGCGGCGGATCTCCGCACACACGCGATCGACCTCGGCGAGCGTGAGATCCGGGTAGAGCGGCAGCGCGATCGTGCGGCGGCAAGCGTCCTCCGCGTGCGGGAAGTCGCCCGGCCGGTGGCCGAGGCCGGCGAAGCACGGCTGCAGGTGCAGCGGCACCGGGTAGTAGACCTCGGTGCCGATCCCCGTGGCGGCCAAGGCGCTCGCCAAGCCGTCCCGGTCGTCGACCTCGGCCACGTAGACGTAGCAGACGTCGCGATCGTCCCCGCCGCCGGTGACCGGACCCGGCACCCGGCGCACGCCGGGGGTGCCGGCCAGGCGCTCGGTGTAGGCGGCGGCGAGCTCCGCCCGCCGGGCGATGTCCTGCTCCAAAGCAGACAGTTTCGCGAGGAGCACGGCGGCCTGGACGTCGTCCATCTTGCTGTTCACCCCGGCCAGTTCGCTGCCGGTCCTGATGGCGGGGAAATCGCCGAGCGTGGCGCCCGGGCGCCCGTGGTGCCGCAGCGCGGCGACCTTCGCGGCGATCCCCGCGTCATCGGTGAGCACCGCACCCGCGTCACCGAGGGCGCCGAGTGTCTTGCTGGGAAAGAACGACAGCACGCCACCTGCACCGTGCAGCCCCGCGTGCTTGCCCTGTCGGCGCATGCCGATCGCCTCCGCGCTGTCCTCCAGCAGCGTGAGCCCGTGCCGGACCGCGAGCGTGGCGAACGCGGCGACGTCGGCCATCCGGTCGAAGAGGTGCACCGGCATGACCGCACGCGTGCGGGCCGTGATCGCCCGCGCCGCCGCTTCGGGGCACATCTGGTACGTCACCGGATCGATGTCGGTGAACTGGGGCCGTCCGCCCGCGTGGACGACCGAAGTCGCGGTCGCCACGAACGTGAACGCCGGGACGAGCACCCCCGCGCCGTCGCCCAGCCCGCACGCGCGCAGCAGCAGGACCAGTGCGTCGGTGCCGCTGTTGACGCCGACGACGTGGGCCGCGCCGGTGTACTCGGCCAACCGGCGCTCCAGCCGGGCCACTTGGGCACCATGGGAGAACTTCCCGCTGTCGACCACTTCGTGCAGCCGCGCCTCGATCTCCGGCCACAGCCGCCGGAAACCGGCCGCCTGCGTGAAGAACGGGACCGGCGCGGATCCGGCAGCGGGGTGCTTTCCCTTGTGGGGCAGGGAGGTTACGGACATGGCTCCTCGTCGGTCGCGGATGGACGCCCTTCGAACGTAGCCCGCCACGGGCGAGTGCGGCGAGGGATTCAGCCCGGAATCATCCGGTCGAGGCGCGGGCGTGCCTCAATGGATCAACGCCCGGCGACGCAGTGCGAAGGCGGACAACCGGTCGCGGCGGCCGGACTGTCGCAACGGACCGGACACAGCGCTACGGTCGGTCGTGTTCCCGTTGCCGCACATGGCGAATCCCACGTCACGACGAAAGGACGGCGATGCCGCACACCGTGGTCGCAGGGCTCGGGCGTTCGGGCGCGGGCCTGCACGTGCCGGTACTGCGGCGCTTGCGCGCGAAATTCCCGGAACTGCTCGGATCTCAGCCGATCGTGGGTTTCGATCCCGCGGCCGGAATGGCTCTGCGTGACGGCGGCGTGGACATCGTCGCCGACTCGCTCGACCGGCTCACCGCGTTCGTCCCGCCGGACGACACCGTCGTGCACGTGTGCACTCCGCCCGCCACCCGGGTCGACGTGCTCACATCGCTTGCCGCGCAGGGGTTTCGGCGGCTGGTGGTCGAGAAGCCGGTCGCCGGGGACCTCGACGCGCTCGCGTCGATCGAGCGGCTCCGCACCGGGCACGGCCTCGACGTGGTCGTCGTGACGCAGTGGCTCGCCTCCGCGCTCACCCGGCGGCTCGCACGGCTGGCGCGGGCCGGGAACCACGGTCCGCTCGCGTCGATCACCGTGCGCCAGGACAAGCCGAGGTTCGCCCGTGCGAAAGACCCGGCGCACACCGATGCGTTCGACGTGGAGGTTCCGCACGCCCTGGCGGTGGCGCTCACCATCGCCGGACCGGCCGAGCTGACCGGCGCCGGGTGGACCGACCCGCACGCCGGACCGCTGGCCGGCGCCTGGTTGTCGGTGCAGCACCACGGTGGCCCGCGCACGACCATCCACTCCGACCTCACGTCCCCGGTCCGCCGTCGCGAAATCACCTTGCGCCTGCGGGACACGACCGTGGTGGGGCACTACCCGGTCTCCGCCGACGACCACCACGCGCAGCTGCGGGTCGGGGCCGGTCCGCGGGCGGTGTTCGAAGACGAAGCACTCGGCGCCTTCCTGCTCGCGGCCTACCGGTACTTCTCCGGCGCCGCGGCCGCGCCGCCCGGCGAGTTCGCCGTGCACGCGGCCGTGGTGCGGTTGCTGGCCGCGGCCCGCGACGCCGCCCGTTCGCCCCGGATGGAGCCCGTCCGTGCGCGCTGAGACCTGGCCGGCCGGTGGACTGGCCGGAATCGGTGACGAAGCGGCCCCGGACCTCGACGGCCAGCTCGCCGCCGTGCGGACCCTCGGCTGGGACGCGCTGGAACTGCGGACCGTCGACGGGCACGCCGTCGCCGACCTCGACCGGGCCGGGCGCGACCGGCTGGTCCGGGCGGTGCACGCGGCCGAGCTCACCGTGGTGTGCCTCGACTCCCGGATCGGCGGCTGGGCCGGTTCCGTGCTCGACCCGCTCGACCGGGACACCGCGGAACTGTCGGCACTGGCCGGGCTGGGCGCCGAGCTGGGCACGCCCTTCGTGCGCATCATGTCGTATCCGAACGCCGGGCTGCCGGAGGACGCCTGGCGGCGGGCGGTCGTCGAGCGGATCCGCGTCCTCGCCGACCTGGCGGCCGAAGCCGGGATCACCCTCCTGCACGAGAACTGCGCGGGCTGGGCCGCGACCAGCGCCGAACGCGGCCTCGAACTGCTCGACGCGGTCGGCAGCCCGGCGCTGCGGCTGCTGTTCGACGTCGGCAACGGGGTCGCCCACGGCTACGACGCGCCGGCCCTGCTGGCCGAGCTGCTCCCGTTCGTGGCGCACGTCCACGTCAAGGACGCCGTCGACGGCGAGGCCGGCCCGGTCTACACGCTGCCGGGCGACGGCCGGGCCAGGGTGGCCGATTGCCTGCGGCTGCTGCGCTCCGGCGGGTACACCGGCGCGCTGTCCCTCGAGCCGCACCTGGTTACGCGCCCGCACGAGGGCCGGTGGGCCGACTCGGCGGGCGCGTCGCCGTTCGTCGCCGCCGGACGCCGGCTGGCGAAGCTGGTCGAGGCGACGCCGTGCTGAGCCCCGCCGACCACGACCTGCTCCTCGAGCTGCTGCGCATTCCCACGGTCAACCCGCTCGAGGGTGCGGGCGAGGACAGCGACCTGCCGGCGGCGCAGCGGGTCTTCGCCGCTGCCGCCGCGGCGGCCGGGCTCACCGCCGTCCACCACACCGCGCCGGATCCGGCCGTCCTCGACCGGGACGACGTGCCCCTGACCGTGCGGGAACGCGCCGGAGACGCGAGGTTCCTCGCGGCGCAGCCGAGCCTCGTGCTGCGCCGCGGACCGGCCGGCGCGCCGGCCGTGATGTTCAACGTGCACCTCGACACCGTCGCCGGGATCGAGCCCGCCGGCTTCGACGGCGTCCGGTTCACCGGCCGCGGGGCCATCGACGCCAAGGGCCCGGCGGTGGCGATGCTCGCCGGGGTGCGGGCCGCGCTGCCCGTCCTCGGCGACCGGGTCGCGGTCCTGGTGCAGGCCGTCGCCGGAGAGGAAGGCGGCGCCATGGGCGTCTACGGCACCCGCCCGCTCGTCGAGGCGGGGCACGTCGGGCGGCTCAACGTGTTCTGCGAACCCACCGGCCTGCGCTACCTGACCAGGTCGACCGCGGCGATGACGGCCTGCGTGACCGTCGACGGCACCGGCAGCATCGACGACGAGCCCGGCGCCGGGCACAACGCGACCGTGCTGCTCGGTTTCCTGGCCCAGCACTTCGCCACCGCACTGGACGGCGCGGAACCGGGTGGGCGGGTGTGCGTCGCCGGGCTGCACACCGGCACGGCCCACAACCGCGTGTACGGCACCGGCCGCCTGCTGCTCAACCTGTCCTACCCGACGGCCGCCGCGGGCCGCCGCCTCGAGGAGCGGGTCGCCCGCGCGCTGCGGTCCGGGCTCACCCAGTTCCGCTACCGCTTCCACGCGACCCGGGAGCTGCGCCGGACCGCCGAGGACGCCGCGAAGATCGTCTCCCTGCGGTGGCACAAACGGGGCCTGCCCGCCCTGGACTGCCGTGACCGGTGGGCGACCGGGCTGCTCGACGCGGCGGGCGTCGCCGCCTGGCCGCCGGCCGAACCCGGCTTCACCTGCGACGCCATCTGGATGCACGACGTGCCCGGTACGGCCACCGTCGTCCTCGGGCCCGGCGAGCTCGCGGGCAACAACGCCCACGCCACCGGCGAGTTCGCCGAACTGGCCCAGCTCGACGCCTTCGCCGCCACCGTCACCCGCGTGCTCACCGAGTTCGCGGCGCGCCACGAGGAGGACCATGTCCCTGACCCTGCCTGACACCGGCATCCGCGTGCCGTACGCGGACCTGCTGTCGTTCACCACCGGGTTGTTCCACGACCGCGGCGTGCCCCCTGCACGAGCGGAGACCGCCGCCACGGCCCTGCTGTACGGCGACCTGCACGGGCTCGGGTCCCACGGCCTCGCCAACCTGCGCCGGCTGTACCTCCCACTGTTCGACGCCGGCCGGTGCGACCCCGCAGCCGAACCGGAAGTGGTCCGCGACACCGGCCCGGCCGCGGTGGTCGACGCCGGCACCGCGCTCGGGCTGTGGGCGGCCACCGAAGCCGTGGAGCTCGCCGCGGACAAGGCGCGCGAGCACGGCGTCGGGCTCGTGTCGGTGCGCGGGGGCACGCACTTCGGCTGCGCCGGGCACCACGCGGCCGTCGCCGCCGCACGCGGCATGATCGGGGTGGTCGCGAGCAACTGCGGTGGCCAGCGGATCGCGCGGCCACCCGGAGGAGCGGTGGCGATGCTGGGCACCAATCCGCTGAGCGTCGCGGCACCGGCCCGCCCCGGCCGCCCGTTCGTCCTGGACATGAGCACGACCGTCGTGCCGACCGGCCGCGTCCGGGCCGCCGCGCGAGCGGGCGAGGCGATCCCCGGCGGCTGGCTCGCCGACGAGCAGGGGCGCCCCGTCACCGACCCAGCGGCGTTCGACCGCGGCCAGGCCCACCTGCGGTGGCTGGGCGGTGTTCCGGAAACCGGTGCCTACAAGGGTTTCGGCCTCGCTCTCGCGGTGGAGCTGCTCGCCGCGGCGCTGTCCGGCGCCGCCCTCGGGCCGGGCCCCGCGGCACTCGGCGGCGACGGCGGACCGCACGGTGTGGACGACGACATCGGCTACCTGGTGCTCGTCATCGCCCCGGAGACGCTGCGGCCCGGTGGCGGGTTCGCCGGCAGCGTCCGCACGATGTTCGGCACGCTGCTGGACTGCCCGCCCGCGGCGGACGCGGACGCGGTGCGCTACCCCGGGTGGCTGGAGGCGGAGCGGGCCGCCCGGCACCGGGCAGAGGGCGTGCCCCTCGCCCGGGACGTCCACGAAGACCTCCTCGCGCTCGGACTGCCGCGGTGATCCGGGTCGGTTTGGTCGGTCTGGGCGTGATCGGGGCGTTCTACCGGGCGGCGATCGCGGCGCGGCGCGACCTCGGCCTCGCCGCGGTGTGCGACCTGCGGCCGGAACTGCTCGACGATCTCCTCGCCTGCTACACCGACCACCGCCGGATGTTCGCCGAAGCCGGCTTGGACGCGGTCGTGGTCACCGTGCCGAACGACGCGCACGCCGCCGTCTGCCGGGACGCGCTCGCCGCCGGTCTCGCGGTGTGCGTCGAGAAACCGCTGGCGACCACGCTGTCCGACGCCGTCGACCTCGAGCGCCTGGCGCAGGCGGTGGGACGGCCGTTGTTCACCGCGTTCCACCGCCGGTACAACGACAACCTGCTTGCGCTGCGGGCCGCCGTGGAGGTCCCGGTCCGGCACGTGACCGTGCGCTACTTCGAACGGATCGAGGACCACGTCGGGGTGGACGCGTGGTACCTCGACCCGGTGCGGTGCGGCGGCGGCTGCGTGGCCGACAACGGGCCGAACGCGTTCGACCTCGTCCGGCTGTTCCTCGGCGACGTCACGGTCACCGACGTCGAAATCGAGCGGGACGGCGGAGTGGACCGGCGGGCCGTGGTCGCCTTGCGCGCGTCCTGCGGGGCGACCGCGCGGGTGGAGCTGGACTGGTCGTTCCCCGGCGAGGTGAAGGACGTGCGGGTCGTGTCGGCGGACGGCACCGTCCGGTACGCGGACCTGCTCGCCGGCCACCCGGGTTTCAAGCAGTCGCTGAACCACGAATACCGGGGTGTGGTCGCCGAGTTCGCCCGGCTCCTGCGGACCGGCGCCGTCGTCGCGGGCGATGGCCTCGCGGCGCTCGAACTCGTGGAGTCCTGCTACCGCGCGGAAAGCCGGGTGAGCCGAGCGTGACGGACGAGAACGGTGCCAAACGCACGGTCCGCGGTGCGCTGGTGAAGGTGTTGCTGCACCGGCGCGACGAGCGCGGCATGACCCTCGAGCCGCACGCGAGCCGGTGCGTGCGCGAGGGCGAGGTGCACGAACTCGTGACCACCGATCACGCCGAAACCGCACCGGGTGCGCGGATCGACCGGGTGGGCTTCCTGGGGTTCGCCGAGCTGCACAACGCGGGCGTGATCGACCGCGGCGACGAGGTGCGGATCGGTGGCCGGCTGGTCGGGACCGTGCACGGGTTCGACGCCTGTCACTTCCCCAACCACTACAACATCCTCATCGCGGTCCCGGTGCCGGTCTCCGGTGGTGACCTCGCGCTCGCGCCCGAACTGCCGGTGACTTTCGGGCCGGTGGGCTGAGCGGCCCGCGGGCGGGACGGCCCCCGACAGGGCCGCCCCGCTCCGCGTCACGGCTGCTCAGCCCAGCAGGGGCACGTCGAGCTTGCCGTAGTGGAAGTTCCGCACCGCCGCGAGCAGTTCGTCGACGGTCAGCTCACCGCTGTTGTCGGTGTCGATCTGGCGGAACGCCTCCTGTGCGGCGGACTGGTCCACCCCGACACCCCGGAGGTAGGTGAGGAACTCCTGCCGGTCGATCACGCCGTCGTCGTTGCGGTCGCAGAGCCCGACGATGGCCTGCATCACCGGCCGCAGGACCCGGTTGAAGCTCGCCTCCCCCTCGGAGAACATGAGCCTCTCGTTGATCCGGATGAACTGGTCCTCGGTGACCGACCCGTTCGGCGGAACGCCCGCCTCCCGGGCGTGGAAGTCGAACAGGTTGCGGAAGGCGTCCCGCAGGGCGCGGGCCTCCTTCGACTCGGGCTGGGCGCCGAACGCGCCCGCGACGCGCTCGGCCTCGCGCTCGAAATCGGTGCGTTCGAGCGTGCCGTTGCCGTCGACGTCCCACTTGGCGAACCGCTGACGGAGCCGGTCGGCGGAGATTGCGGTGGTCATGGCAGGGGAATCCTTTCGCTGGTTTGACGCAGTCGGTCGTTGACGCATCCGCCCGGGCCGGTACCTGGACCCGGGACGATCACAAAACCCTGACGCGGCACCCGGCGGCTTTTCCCCGGGTGTCCAGCAGGAGCCGGGCCGAGTTCACGAGCGCGGCGAGGTCGTACTTCCGGTGGTCCTGCAGCAGAATCGTCAGGTCGGCGGCCGCCGCGGCGGCGCACGCGTCGGTTTCCTCGCGCAGCGACCGGCCGGCCACCTCGAACCCGGACGCGTACGGGTCGTGGTAGGCGACCTCCGCGCCCCGGGCGAGCAACTGCGCCGCGATCGGCCGGGCCGGCGACTCACGCACGTCGGGCACGTCCGCCTTGTAGGTCACGCCCAGGAGCAACACGGAGGCGCCCCGCAGGTCGCCCAGCAGCGTCTCCGCCCGGTCCACCACCCGTACAGGCAGGCCTTCGTTCACCTGCGCGGCCGCCTCCACCAGGGAGAAGGTGAAGCCGTCCTGGCCGGCACGGGTGGTCAGGTACACCGGGTCGACGGGAATGCAGTGCCCGCCCACGCCGGGGCCCGGCGTGAACGACGCGAAGCCGAACGGCTTGGTCCCCGCGCAGTGCACCACGTCCCACACGTCGATCCCGGTCGTGGCGCAGTACCCGGCGAACTCGTTGACCAGCGCGATGTTCACGAACCGGTAGGTGTTCTCCAGCAGCTTGGCCAGCTCGGCCTCCCGCGTCCCCCTGGCCACGACGACCGAGTCGACGAACCGGCTGTAGAACGTGGCGCAGTACTTGGCGCACAGCGGCGTGTACCCGCCGATCACCTTCGGTGTGTCCGCGAGCCCGAACCGCGTGTTGCCCGGATCGATCCGTTCCGGCGCGAACGCCAGGTAGAAGTCTTCGCCGGCCCGCAGCCCGCTGCGCCGCTCGAGGATCGGCAGCACGACCTCCTCGGTCGTGCCGGGGAAACTGGTCGACTCGAGCACGACCAGCGTGCCCGGCCGCAACCGGTCGCCGAGGGTCGCACACGCCGCGCGCAGCGGTCCGAGATCCGGCACGCGATCGGCGGTCAGGCCGGTCGGCACGCAGATCACGACGGTGTCCGCGGCGCCGAGCCGGGCCGGATCGGCGCTGGCGGTGAACCCGGAGTCCAGCATGGCGGCCACGTCGGCGTCGGACACCCCCGCCACGTGCGACCGGCCCGCCGCCAGCGTCGCGACAACGGCGTCGTCGACGTCGAACCCCCTGGTGCGAAGGCCCGACCGGCAGGCCGCCTCGGCGAGCGGCAGGCCGGCGTAGCCCAGCCCGATCACCGCCAGGTCCCGGCCCGGACTCACCCGCCGACCGAGAACGAGCCAGTGCCCGGGGCCACGTGCGTGCCGTACCCCGGCTGCACCGCAACGCTCGGCGTCGCGCAGAAGGGGTCGACGTAGGTGTTGACGACTTCGTCGGTCTCGTTGACGAGCACGTGCGCGGCGGCCGGCAGCCGCTGGCAGCCGGCCGGGTCGTCCCACTTGTCGAGCGCTTGTGCTTCCGTGGAGAACACGACGACCCGGCCGCCGTCCGCAGGATCGGCCGACGCGCTCGGCCCCACGGCGAACACGAGCGCGAAGAACACGATTACCGCGCCCGACGCCAGTACTTTTTTCATCATTACCTCCACCAATTGCGCAGCTCTCCGGCCGAATTTAGCAATGGTGGAGCGACGCGTCAGGAGGTTCGACGGCAATCGCCCGGAAAGGGTGGAAGCCACGGTGACAGCGCCCCGAAGACGAACACTCTGCGTTGTTTCTGAGGCGGTTCCCACTCGCAGGTCGAGTACTCAGGGCGAGTTCGGACGTGCACACGGTAGCCGGATCTTCGCCGTGGCCGCAGATCCGATCCGCGGATCAGCAGCTCGGCCCCGGGTCGCCGCCGGCGTTCCGCAACTGCAGCCGGGGTAGCCGATGTGACACTCCGTAGCGGTGACGTACCGCCCACCCAATAAACTCGCATAAAGTCGAACGGCCCGCAGAAAAGTTCCGGTGAGCAGTGACAATGGGGCCGGTATCGGGCTCGTGCCGCCGACCGGCGTCCGGAGAACCAGCGATTTCCGCCCGCCGCCGTCGCCGGGATCGGATCGCGGCGGCTCACGCGGGGCAGCGTCGTCACGTCTGCCGGTTGACGACCCGCAGGATGAGCCACTGGTCGAACCAGGCGCCGGCGGTGGTCACGACGAGCATCACGAGGCCGAGGATCAGGTGCGTGTAGCTGTGCAGCGGCGCGGCGCTGTCGGTCAGCTTCGCCAGCCCGAACTGCAGGCCCAGCCGCAGCGCGAACAGCACGGCGACGAGCGCCAGTGCCTGCTTGCTGCGCCAGACCGCGCGCAGGTACTTGCGGCGCCGCGACAGCAGCGTGAACCACAGCGTCAGGTGCACCGCGACGAGCACGAGCGGCAGGAAGACCACCCAGCTGTACCGGTCGCTGAACTGGAGGCTCAGGTCGTTGCTCGCGACCAGCAGCCCGACGAGCACGAAGTACCAGCCCGGCAGCCCCTCGATCTTCTCCGGCCGGGTTCCGGCCACCGCCGTGTCCTCTCGCGTCAAAAATCGATCCATGCTCGTCAGCTTCGCGGAACCGGCCGCGGGAGCGATCAACCGGCGGTACGAAGTTGCCGTCGCCGGCTCATACCCAGGTACGAACTCCGGTCCCGGTCCCGGACGCGACGCCGGGCCGCCCGGTGCGGCACCATCGGGCAGGTGACCGACCGCATCCCGTGGACCGGCCGCCGCGGCCCGCTGGTGGCCGAGGCGGCCGTGCTCGGCGTGCTGGTCGTGCTCGACCTGGTCTTCGCGGCCCGCGCGGTGCCGGGCCGGGGTGAGCTCACCACCGTCGCGATCGAGTTCGCGCCGGGGGCCGGCCCGGTCGTCGCGGTGCTCGCCGTGCTCCGCCGCCGCTTCCCCGACCACGTCGCCGGGCTGGCCAGCGCCGTCTCCGGGCTTTCCCTGCTGGGCTCGGCGATCGCGGCGGCGGTGGCCGTCGCGGGCACGCGGCTCCCACCGCAACCCGGCGCCGCCGAAACCCTCGCGATCGCCCTGCTGGTCGGCGCCTCCTGCCACCGGCTCTCCCCGCGCGCGGCCACCGTCCAGGCCGTGCTCGGCGGCTGCGCGGCGACGCTCGCCCCGATCCTGCGCTACGGCACCGGCTCCCCCGCCGCGCTCTACGCCGCCGGCGCCGCGGTGATCTGGGGCGGCGCGCTGGCCGGCGGCCTGGTGCTGCGCGACGCCGACGTCCGCCACCGCGTCGACGTCCTCGAACTCCGCTCCGCCGAACGGCTCAAGCTGGCCCGCGAGCTGCACGACCTCGTCGCGCACCAGATCACCGGCATCGTCGTGCGCGTGCAGGCCGCGCACCGCGTCGCCGAGCGCACCGGCGGTGACACGGCGACGTTCGCCGAGCTGGAGACCGCGGGTGCCACGGCGCTGTCGGCGATGCGCCGGCTGGTCGGCGCGCTGCGGACCGGCGACGAAGACCTCTTCGTGCCGCCCGCCGACCTCGCCACCGCCGTGGATCGCGCGGTGCCGGACGACGACCGCATCCACCTCGACGTCAGCCCGGACCTCGGCGAGCTCGCCGTCGCGCCGGAGGTCGTGACCACCGCGCACCGGCTGCTCACCGAGTCGCTCACCAACGTCCGGCGGCACGCGCCCGACGCCGCCGAAGTGCGGGTGCTCGTCCACCACGAGCCGCCGGGCGAGGTCCGCGTCGAGGTGGTCAACGACGGCGCCGCACGGCCCGCGCGCCGGGGCGGCTACGGCCTGCTCGGGATGGCGGAGCGGGTCGCGGCGGTGGGCGGTACGGTGCACGCGGGACCGGAGGACGGCCGGCGCTGGCGGGTGGTCGCGCGGCTGCCGCTGCGGCCGGACTGACCGCGGCGGAGGGGAGAGCGGGTGCCGACGCGAGTGTTGATCGCCGACGACCAGACGATGGTCCGCGCGGGGTTCCGGCTGATCCTCGAAGGCGAGCCGGACATCGAGGTCGTCGGCGAGGCCGCCGACGGCGACCAGGCGGTGCGGCTGGCCCGCGAGCTGCGCCCCGACGTCACGTTGATGGACATCCGGATGCCCGGCGTGGACGGGCTGCGCGCGACCGAGCTGCTGGCCGGCCCGGACGTCCCGGACCCGCTGCACGTGGTGATGGTGACGACGTTCGGGCTCGACGAGAACGTGCACGCGGCCCTGCGCGCCGGGGCCTGCGGGTTCCTGCTGAAGGACGCCGGGCCGAACCTGCTCGTCGAAGCCGTGCACGCGGCCGCCCACGGCGAGGCGCTCGTCTCCCCCGCGATCACCACGCGGCTGCTCGCGCACTTCACGCGCGGAACGTCCCGGCCCGCGCCGGAAACCCCGCTCACGCCCCGGGAACTGGACGTCGTGCAAGCCGTGGCGCGCGGCGCGACCAACGACGAGATCTGCCGCTCACTGGTGGTTTCGCTGCCCACGGTCAAAACGCACATCGGCGCCGTCAAACGCAAGCTGGGGGCCCGCAACCGCACCGAAATCGCCATCTGGGCGTGGGAAAGCGGCCTCGTCCGCTGACTCTTCGGTCCGGCGCTTCGGGACGCGCTCGACGACCGTGCGCGCCACGACGTCGCCGAACCGCTGCCGGCGGCGCGTCACGAGCATCACCACGGTGCCGGCGAGGCCCCAGGCGAACCCGTCGACCACCATCAGCAGCTCGCGGACGAGGAACGCACCCAGCGTCGGGTGGCCGCCCTCGAGGGTCCGGACCCGCAGGCGCAGCCAGCGCATCGCCGGCGTCTGCCCGCCGTGCCGGTGGGGCCACCACACAGTGACGAACATGAGCCCCGCGAAGTCCAACGCCAGCATCGCGTAGACGACGACCTTCAGGAACGTCAGCAGGCCCGGGCCGTGCGGGTGGAACAGCCAGACCACCGCGATCGCGAGCAGCAGCACCGGGACGAAGACGAGCAGCTCGTCGAGCAGGAACTGCACCAGGCGGCGGCCGACAACACCGATTCCCGGACGGGTCATCCGCCCATGATCCCACCCCCGCGCGCCGGCGCGCGCTGAGCGGGCTCATCCCCGGGGCCGGGGCCGCCACGACGCCGGTGTCAACGGCGGCCCCGGTGCTCGGCGATCAGATCGGCGTAGAAGTGGCCGCTGGCTTTGACGGTCCGCAGCTGCGTGCCGTAGTCGACCCGGACGAGGCCGAACCGCTTGTCGAGGCCGTTGTCCCACTCGAAGTTGTCCAGCAGGGACCAGGCGAAGTACCCCTTGACCGGGGCGCCCGCCTCGACGGCCGACGCGACCGCCGTGAGGTGCTCCTCGAAGTAGGCGATGCGGTCGTCGTCCCGGACGGAGCCGTCCTCGGCGACCTTGTCGTCGAACGCGGCACCGTTCTCCGTGATGTAGATGGCTTCCGCGCCGTAGTCGTCGTGCAGCCGGTGGATCAGGTCGGCCAGCCCCGGACCGTGGATTTCCCAGCCCATGGCGGTGGTACCCGCGCCCTCCGCCGGCACCTGCCTGGCGAAGGGCGCGGGGCCGGTGGGATCGTCCTCGACGATCTGGCGGAAGTAGTAGTTGAGGCCGTGGTAGTCCGTGGGCGCCGCGATGACGTCGAGGTCGTTGCCGAGCACGGGCGGCTCGACACCGTAGACCTCGAGCATGTCGGCCGGGTAGCCGCGCCCGTTGGCCGGGTCGAGCCACCACCGGTTGACGTGCCCGTCCATCCGCTTCGCCGCGGCGACGTCTTCGTCGCGGTCCGAGGCGGCTTCGATGCCCGACAGGTTGCAGACGAGGCCGATGCTCGCGGGGCGGGCGGCGTGCGCCCGGACCGCTTCCACACCGAGCCCGTGGGCCAGCAGCAGGTGGTGCGAGGCGGCCACGGCCTGCTTCAGATCCTTGACCCCGGGCGCGAACCGGCCCTCGAGGTAGCCGAGCCAGGCGGCACAGAGCGGTTCGTTGATGGTGCTCCAGTCCCGCACCCGGTCGCCGAGCCGGGCGGCGACGACCGCGGCGTACTCCGCGTAGGCGTAGGCGGTGTCCCGCTCGGGCCACCCGCCCGCGGCCTGCAGCGCCGACGGCAGGTCCCAGTGGTAGAGGGTGACGAACGGGCGGATCCCGGCTTCGCACAAGGCGTCGACGAACCGGTCGTAGTGGTCGAGGCCCCGGGGGTTGACCTCGCCGCGGCCGGTGGGGATCACCCGGGGCCAGGCGATGGAGAAGCGGTAGGCGTCGAGACCCAGCTGCTTCATGATCGCCAGGTCTTCGGGCCAGCGCCGGTAGTGGTCGCACACGACGTCACCGGTGTCGCCGTTGTCGATGGCCCCGGGTACCCGGCAGAAGTCGTCCCAGATGGACGGCAGGCGGCCGTCGACGTCGACGGCGCCCTCGACCTGGTACGCGGCGGTGGCCGCACCCCAGAGGAACTCCGCGGGGAGAGAAAGCTTCAAGGCAGGACCTCATTCAGGGAGTGCGTGGGTGGGCTACTTGACGGCGCCGGCGGTGAGCCCGGAAACCAGGTAGCGCTGGAAGAGGAGGAACCCGGCGACGATCGGCACCGAGACGATCAGGCTCGCGGCCATGACCTGGTTCCAGTACACCTGCACCTGGGTCGAGTACTCCTGGAGGCCGACGGCGAGTGTCCTGGTGTCCGAGTCCGTCATGACGGAGGCGAACAGCACCTCGCCCCAGGCCGTCATGAAGGAGTAGATCGACACGGCGACGATGCCGGGGACCGCGGCGGGGATGACGACGCGGATCAGTGCCCCCACCGGCCCGTTGCCGTCGACCATCGCGGCTTCGTCGAGCTCCTTCGGGATGGAGTCGAAGTAGCCCGCGAGCATCCAGATCGCGAAGGGCAGCGAGAAGGTCAGGTAGGTCAGGGTCAGGCCGAGGCGGGAACCGTACAGGACGATACCGGTGGTGTTGCCGATGCTGACGAAGATCAGGAACAGCGGCAGCAGGAACAGGATGCCGGGGAACATCTGGGTCGACAGGACGGTCATGGCGAAGAAGTTCCGGCCGCGGAACTTGTACCGGTTGATGGCGTAGGCCGCGAAGATGGCGATCAGCACCGAGCAGATGGTGGCCGCGCCGGAGATGACCAGGCTGTTCAGGAAGTACTTGGCCAGCGGGATGGTCTTCCAGATGTCGAGGAACGGCTGGATCGTCAACGTCGTCGGAATCCACTGCCACGCGCCTTGGACGTCCCCGAGCGGCTTCAGCGACGTGGACACCATCACGTAGAGCGGCAGCAGGGTGAACAGCGCGAGGAAGCCGAGGACGATGCGGCGGGCCCACGGGACCCAACGGGGCTCAGACACTGGCCGTCCTCCTCCGGCGGGCGGTCAACGCGAGGTACCCGGCGCTGACCAGCATCAGGAACAGCAGCAACAGCACCGACATGGCGGAGCCGAGGCCGAAGTTCCAGGTCACGAACGAACTCTGGTAGATGTGGATGGAGATCAGCGACGCCTCGCGCGGGGCGGACTTCCCGAACAGGACGTACGGGGTGTTGAAGTCGTTGAACGTCCACAGGAACAGCACGAGCAGCAGCACCTGGTTGACCGGCCGCAGCATGGGCTGCGTGATCGCCCGGAACTGGGTCCACCAGCCGGCACCGTCGATCGAGGCGGCTTCGTAGAGCTCGCCCGGGATGTTCTGCAGCCCCGCCATGACGATGAGGAAGGCGAACGGCCAGTTCCGCCACACCGAAACGGTGACGAGCGACCAGAAGCTGTTGTCCCCGATCAGCCAGAACGAGTGGGTGCCGAGCAGGCTGTTCACCAGGCCGGTGTCGCGTTGGAACATGAACGACCAGGTGATGACGGCGGCGTACATCGGCAGCGCGTACGGAACGAGGAACAACGTCCGCAGCAGCCCGCGCCCGCGGAAGCTGCGCTGCATCAGGACCGCGGCGGACGTGCCGAACAGCCAGCAGAACCCCACCGACAGCACCGTGTACTCGACGGTGATCCCGAACGAGTGCGCCAGCGCCTTGCCCGTGGCGGTGTCGAAGTCGAGGACGAACTTGTAGTTGTCGAGGCCGGCGCCCGGGGCCGCCGACCAGTTGCGGATGTAGTACTGGGTCAGCTTGACGAAGCTCATCACGACGCCGACGAGCATCGGGATGACGTGGATGAGCAGTTCGAGCAGCAGTGCGGGCAGCAGCAGGAGGTACGGGAGGGCCGGGCGGCGGCGCTTGCGCCGCGGGCTGCCGGGCCGGGGGGCTCCGGCCGCCTCAGCGGCCGGAGCCCCCCGAACAGCGGTCGTCATTCCGGGTCAGCTCCCGGCCGCGATCTGCTGGTCGGCCTGGGCCAGCTGGTCCTTGATCTTGCCGGCCTCGACCGTCCGGCCCGCCGCGACGTCGGCGAACATCGTCTTCATCGCGGTGCCGATGAGCGTCTCGAACTGCGACTCCTGGGGCACCTGCGGCATGGGCTCGGCGGTGGTGCTCAGGACGGACTGGAACACCTTGACGTCCTCGGTCTGGAAAGCCGGGTCACTGTAGGCGTCCTGGACGGTGGGCAGTGAGCCGTAGGTCTTGTTCAGCTGTGCCTGTTCGGGTGCCGACACCATGAACTTCACGAAGTCCAGTGCGGCTTGCTGGTTCTTGGTGCTCTTGAACACCGACAGGTTGATGCCCGCGACGAAGCTGGTGACCTTCCGGCTGTTCGCGGGCGGGCTGGCCGGCAGCGGGATCGGCGCGACGCCGATGTTGGCCAGGTCCGCCCCGATGTTCTTGAACGAACCGGCGGACGCCTGGTTCATGAACATCGCGGCTTTGCCGTCCGCCAGGTCCTTGAGGGACTTGGCCGTGTCGGCGTACTCCGCGTTCGACGGGTTGACGATCTTGTCCTTCTGCATGAGGTCGACGTACTGCTGGACGGCCGCGACCGCCGGGTCCGACGCCAGCTGCGGCTTGCCGTCCGGGGTGAAGAAGCTCGCCCCGTGCTGGGCGCCGAGGATGGCGGCGTGGTGGCTGTTTTCGGTCACCTGGCCCGCCTGCAGCGACAGTCCCCACTGCCCCTTCTGCGGGTCGGTGAGCTTCTTGCCGTCCGCGACGAGCTCTTCCCACGTCGCCGGGGGCGCGGTGATACCGGCGTCGGAGAACAGCTTCTTGTTGTAGTAGAGACCGTAGGCCTGACCGTAGAGCGGAACGCCCACCGGGGGCTGGCCGTTCGCGCCGGTCGCGGCCAGCGAGGGCCCGAGGAACCGGGACTTGCCACCGACCTTGTCGAGGGTGGCGTCGTCGAACGGCAGGAAAGCGCCGGTCGCCTGGAGCGACGCCGACCACGTGTTGCCGATGTTGAGGACGTCGGGCCCTTGGCCGGAGGTCGTGGCGGCCAGGATCCGGTTGAGCAGGTCCGACCAGGGCACGACCTCGAGCTTGACCTTGACGCCGGTGGCCTTCTCGAACTTGTCGAGCTCGGGCTGCAGGACCGCTTTGTCGTTGTCGAGGCTCGTGCCCTGGTTGGAGGCCCAGTAGGTGAGTTCCTTGGGGCCGTCGGCCGATGTGGAGTCGCCGCCACCACAGGCGGCGGTGGTGGCGGCGGCCAGCGCCAGGACGAGCGCTGACGCGGTGGTTCTCATTCGCATCTGAAGTCCTCGGGGTGCGTGGACGAGCCACGAAGGGTCTCTGTGACTCAGGACACAGCTTAATTCGCGCCTTGATTTAACTCGTGTGAACAAGAAGAGTCAAGGGTGTGAACCCGCTTCGTTCACGCCGTAGAAGAAGTGGTCACCGGGAGAATCCAAGCCATGACGCAGCGCCAACCGAACACCGTGGGCGCTGTCGGCCGGGACAACCGCTCGCTGCTGCTGCGCGCGCTGTACTTCAGCGCTCCGGCCAGCCGGCACGCGCTGGGAGCGGCCACCGGGCTGAGCGCGGCCTCGGTCGGCAAAGTGGTGCGCGAGCTGGTCGGCGAAGGCGTCGTGATCGAGGCCGGCTCGCTCGACTCCGACGGTGGCCGGCCGCGAAAGCTGTTGCGCATCGCTCCCGGCTACGGCTTCGTGGCCGGCGTGGACGTCGGCGAAACGAAGATCCGGATCGGGCTGTTCGACCTGGCCATGACCGAGCTCGCCGGAGCCGGCCGTTTCATCGACCTCCGCCGAGACAGTCCGGAAACGGTCGCTTCGCACATTCTCGCGGGCTTGACGACCGTGCTGGCGAAGAGCGCCGTTCCCCCCGACGCGGTCATCGGAGTCGGCGTGAGCCTGCCCGGCGGTGTACGGCGGATGCCCGGGATGACCGGCGACCCGCAGAGCCCCGGCTGGGACCCGGTTCTCCTCGAGGAGCTGCTGGGCAAGGGAACGGACCTGCCGCTGCACTTCGGCAGTCGCGCCGGCACCGCGGGACGGGCCGAGCTGTGGTTCGGCGGCGGCCGGGAAACGCCCGGCACGGTGGTCGCATGGCTGGGGTCGAACGTGGAAGCCGGTCTCGTTTCCGAAGGCCCCACCGCCCACGCCACCCCGGCGGGCGAGTTCGGGCACACCGTCCTCGTCGCCGGCGGGCGTCCTTGCCGGTGTGGCAGCAAAGGCTGCCTCGAGGCCTACGTCGGCGCGGAGGCGATCCTCGACCGTTTCCGCGAAGCGGGCGGGATCATCGCCGAAGACGCCGGCCTCGAACCAGCCCTCGCCGCCATCGTCCACGACGACCAGGGAACCGGAGTACTGGCCGAGACCCACCGCTACCTCGGCGCGAGCATCGGCGGCCTGATCAACCTGCTCAACCCCGCCCGCGTCGTGCTCGGCGGCTGGGCCGGCCTGCTCCTCGGCGAGCGCCATCTCGACGCCATCCGCGACGCTGCCCGCCGCCATTCGCTGAAGCACTCGTTCGCCACGGCCGAAATCGACCTGAGCAGCCTCGGCCCTGACGCCGCGACACGCGGTGCCGCCACCCTCCCCCTCGAGCACTTCCTGAACGGCTGAGGCAGGTCAACCGCGCTACATTCTGCGGATGACCTCAGCCCATCCGCGGGAGCTGGCCGACCTCGACCTGTACGCGGTCTGGGTCTCCGCGGCGGAGTTGACGGACCGGTTCGACCCGTTCCGGTTCGAACACCGGATGGCGGCCTACCGGCGCCTGATCGACGTCACGAACGCGAGCGGGCTGTTCGGGGCCGACAACCGGGACAACCCCCTGTGGGCCTGGACGTTCCAGCTCCAGTGGCAGTGCCGCACGGGGCGGCTGGGCGCCACCACCCGCGCCGACGGGACGATCGACCCGGACGCGCCCTGGGCCTACGGCAACTACACGCTGAGCGTGATCCCGTGGCTGGGCGCGGAGCGGGCCGGTGTGGTCGCTCCGCTCGAAATCGCCGACGCCCCCGGCACGGCCCGGTTCCGGTACGTGCGGGGCGGCGTGGTCCCGGCCGAGCTGGAGCCCAGCGTCGAGCAGTGGCGGCGCTACTTCGCGATGGTCACCGGCACCCGGGCCACGGCCGACTCCGAACCGCTCCGGATCGCGCTGTGGAAGGCGCACAAGACCTGTCTCGACGTCGTGGTCACGACGATCGCGGACATCGACCCGGCTCCGTATGCGCCGCTCGAACTGACGTTCCTGCGCGGCTGGTGCCGGAT
Source organism: Amycolatopsis sp. lyj-23 (assembly GCF_046549135.1). Lineage (NCBI taxonomy): Bacteria > Bacillati > Actinomycetota > Actinomycetes > Pseudonocardiales > Pseudonocardiaceae > Amycolatopsis > Amycolatopsis sp. lyj-23. The sequence continues at coordinate 401,497 of NZ_JAJPWN010000001.1, forward strand.
GGTCGACTACCTCGGGGCGGCGGCCTGGCGGACCGACTTCGGCTTCATGACCGAGCACGGCCTGGACGTGCTGCCGGAAATGCTGCTCGAACAGCGTTCCGACCTGCGCACGCTGCCGGACCGCGTCCGGCGCAACGTCGCCAACGTCATCCGCCTGGCCACCACCCCGCCCCGCCGCCACGCGCTGAACCTGTGGCTGTGGCGGCGGATCATGCGCACCCGGGCCGCCCGGGACGAGGTGCTGACCCTGCTCGACGCGGTGTTCGACCCCCGGCGGGACAACGCCACCGCCCGCCGGCGGCTGCTCGGCCACCTGCTGCGTCCTTGACCCAGGCGGGTTCCCCGTACTTCACCCGCCGTCCGCGGCACTCCATTGCCCGGAAACGGCGACCGGAGTAGCGTTCATCATGCGGACACATCGTCTCAATATCTGAGAACAGGAGTGGGCCATGGCCGGGAAGGACGTCTACACCCACGGCCACGCCAAGGTCGTCGTGGCGAGCCACGCGGCGCGCACCGCGGCCAGTTCGGCGGCCTACCTCCTGCCGCTGCTCCGCCCGGGCCTTGACCTGCTCGACGTCGGTTGCGGGCCGGGCAGCATCACGGCCGACCTCGCCGAAGCCGTCGCCCCCGGACGGGTGCGCGGGGTCGAGATCACCGAAGACCCGCTCCCCGCCGCCCGGGCGAACGCCGCTCGGCGCGGGGTGTCGGTCGAGTTCGCCGTCGACGACGCGTACTCGCTCTCCGACCCCGACGACAGCTACGACGTCACCCACGCCCACCAGGTGCTCCAGCACCTGTCCGACCCCGTCGCCGCACTCCGCGAGATGCGGCGGGTGACCCGCCCCGGCGGAGTCGTCGCGGTGCGCGACGCCGACTACGGCGCGTTCCGCTGGTGGCCCGAGGATCCACGGCTCGACGACTGGCAAAACCTGTACCGGGCCGTGGCCCGCGGCAACGACGCCGAGCCCGACGCCGGCCGGCGGCTGCTCGCGTGGGCCCACGAAGCCGGGTTCACCGAGGTCACGCCGTCCGCATCGGTGTGGTGCTACGCGACCCCGGAGGAACGCACTACGTGGGGCGACATGTGGGCCGAGCGGATCCACTCCTCCGTCGGCCGGATGGCCCTCGACCGCGGACTGGCCACGCAAGCCGACCTCGACGCCATCGCCGGGGCGTGGCAGAACTGGGCGGCACACCCCGACGGCTGGCTGATGATCCCGCACGGAGAAGTGCTCGCCCGCGCCTGACCGCGTCGGTCATTTCGAAGCAACGAAGCCGGATCAGCCCGGCCGCGGGGTACCGGACATTCTTCAGACCGGCGTGTCGGACGGCCACGTCGTGCCGGTCGCACAGCATGGTCTGCCACGTTCGTACGGCTGCCTATCCGCCGTGCCACCAAGGCACATCCGACTCGCCGAAGAGCAGCACGAACGTGGACACCGGGAAGCGCCCGTCCGGCGGGTGGAAGTCCACGGTTGCCTCGATTTCTTCGGCGCTGAGCAAGGTCAGCCCCGCTTCCCGAAGCATCTCGATGATCCGGTTCTCTTCCGCAGGCCTGTTCTCGGCGGAACCGGTGACCACGTCGGCACGCGCCAACGGCGTATCCGGATCTTCGCCGTAGGCCAGGAACGCGTACGGCCCCACGGCCGACAGCCACAGCAGCCAGGCCGACCGGCTCCGGCGATGCGGCGTCAGAACGTACGAGAAACTCACGTCGTCCGTCCGATCGGTCCACTCCTCGACGCTGAGGAATTCCGCGAACCGGCGCAGGAGTGACTTCCACGGGTCGTTCTCCTGAGCGTCGGCGAAGAATCCGTAGTACGGATTCCGAAGATCCCCGTAGGCACGGCGGGCATGCTCGAGGAACTCCCCCGACCGGTCTTCGTTCCCCATGGCGGACCGTGCATTCCTTTCCCGGACTGGGTGCTGACCCGGCGCCGACGACGGCCTCACCCCAACGATCCCGCCAGTGACGCGCGCGAAGCAAATGATTTGCAGCGCGTGCGAATTCTCGGGACGCTCACGACAAACCGGGGGGCCCATGAGATAGGCGCCCACGGTCCCTCCGCCGACGAGCAAGACATTGCCGGCAGGACGCGTCCGGCACACTCACCCCGAGGAGTCCGTCACCCGGCCAGTGCGGCGAGGTCGAACGCCTGCGGTGCACCGGCGAGGGTCGCTTTCGCGTCGGCGCCGATGCGGTCCAGGATTTCGATCTCGCCCGCTTCGAGTCCGTCGAGCGCCGATCGGGCGATGTCGGCCGGGTCGATCATGACCTCCTCCGGAAGCTCGAGCCCGGCCGCCCGCACGTAGTCGCGCAGGGTCTCGGTCGCGATCAGGCCGGGGACGAGCGCGGCCACCAGGGTGCCCTGCGGCTCGAGCTCCACGCGGACACCGTTGGTCAACCCCCACTGGGCGGACTTCGCGGCGGCGTAAGACGTGTTGCCGTCGACCGTCGTCCACGCCGTCGCGGACAGGACGTTGAGGATGGCGCCGCCGCCGTTGCGAGCGAGGATCGGGGCGAACGCCCGGATCATGGCCAGGGTGCCGTAGTAGTTCGAGTCCATCACCTGCCGGATCGCCCCGAGGTCGCCGGTCGTGAGGTTGCCCCCGGCCGTGAAGGCCGCGTTGTTGATCAGGACGTCCACATCCGGGGCGGCCGACGCCGCCGCGTCCACGCTCGCCTGGTCGGTGATGTCGAGGCGCAGCACTTCGGCGCCCGGGAGGTCGACGAGCTCGGGACGGCGTGCGGTGGCATAGACCTTGGCGCCCCGCCGCAGCAGTTCCTTCGCGAGGTGGTGGCCGAGTCCGCGGTTCGCACCGGTGACGAGCGCGGTCGCGCCGTGCAGCTTCATGATCTCCTCCATAACATGACCGTCTGGTCAACTTAAGCCGAAGCTACACCTAAAATGACCAGGGGGTCAACTTGCTAGAGTGAGGCATGCCGTCAACCGCCCGTCGCCTGCGCTCCGACGCGATGCGCAACCGTGAACGCGTCCTGGCCGCGGCCGAGGAAGAGTTCGCCGAGCACGGCATCGAGGCGTCCGTCTCGGACATCGCCCGGCGCGCCGGGGTCGCCAAGGGGACCGTGTTCAGCCACTTCGCGACCAAGGAGGAGCTGATCGTCGCGGTCGTGGCGAACCACCTGGCGGAACTGAAGGACGTCGCGGAGCGGCTGACGGAAGCCCCGGACCCCGGCGCGGCGCTGCTGGAATTCCTGACGGTGGCCGGAAACCGCCGCCGGCAACGCGACCTGACGTTCCTCATGTCGGCCAGCGCCGACGACGCCACGGTCACGGAGATCAGGAACAGCCTGCACGCGGACGTGACCGCGCTGGTCGACCGGGCGCGCGCCGGCGGGGCCATCCGCCCCGACGTCACGGGCACCGACGTGTTCCTGCTGATCTGCGCCCCGGTGCACGTCGTCGAATACCTGCCCGGAGCCCCTGCGGACCTGTGGCTGCGCTACCTCACGATCATCTTCGACGGCCTCCGGCCGGAGGGCGCCAGCCCGCTCCCCCGTCCGGCACCGGACTGGACCTAGGGCCCCGAGCTGGGCACTCGGGAACGTTCCTCCGGCACCTCGAGCGCTCTCAGGTAGGCAAGAACGGGTCCCAGCGTCTCGCCTCGCCGGGAGACGACGATCAGGTCGGGACCGCTGACGTCGGCGATGGGCCGGTGGACGAGCCCGGGGATCGGGACCGGTTCGAGGTCCAGCGGGACTACCGCCGCCCCGATACCCGCGGCGGCCAGGGTGAGCACCCCGAGAGTGGACGGCACGAATCGCACGGGGCCGCTGTGCCCGGGCGGGCGGAGCTTGTCGAGGAGCAGGTTGCCGTCGTCTTGCGGGCTCGCCGGGAGAATCAGGGTCTCGTCGATCAGATCGGCGCTGGTGACAACGGGGTTTCGAGCCAGCGGGTGTTCTTCGAAAAGACCGGCGCTGAGTTTGATGGCGCGCCGGAAAGTGGAGACCGTGTCGTCGTCCGGAGTGAGGTCGAGGTTCGGGGTGTAGCCGAGCTCGATGCTGCCGGCGTGCAGTTGTTCGAGGACAGCGGCGGGCGACAACTCGACGACGTCGAGCGCCACGGCCGGGTGCCTTCGGCGGAACGCGCGCATGTCGAGGGAAAGCACTCCGCTGAACGCGGCAACACCCGCGAACCCGATGCGCAACGAGCCCGCCTCGCCCAGGACGAGCTGCCGCGCGACGTGCACGGCGCGGTCGGCTTGGTCCAGGATCCGGCGCGCTTCGGCATCGAACACGCGGCCGGATTCGGTGAGCTCGACCGACCGGCTCGACCTGATCAGCAGCGGGCCGCCGATCTCGGCCTCGAGCTGGCGTATCTGCGCGCTCAAGGTGGACTGCGTGACGTACAGCCGAGCCGCCGCGCGGCTGAAGTGCCGCTCGTCCACCACCGCGGTGAAGTACCGGAGATGGCGAAGTTCGACCATGCTGCTCCTAGCATCGTTGCGAGCGATTGGTTGATCGTATCCATCGGTTGGACCGATTGTCGAGGACGCGCCAGGCTGAAGGCATGACGCACTCAGGGACGGCGGCGGGCCTCCAGGACGAGCACGACATCGCCGCGTTGATGACCGGCTGGATCCACCGCGACGTCGGCGACTGGAACGCCCTCGCCGGCCTCTTCCACCCCGGAGCGACGATCAGCCTGAGCTGGTTCACCGGGACGTCGAGCGAGTTCATCGCCGGCTCGGCCCGCATGGCGGACACCGACCTGCGGACCAAGCACGTCGTCGCGTCGCCGGTGATTCGCTTCGATCCGGCCGGAAACCGTGCGGTCACCGAGACCAACGCCATCGTGGTCGCGGAAAACACCGCCATGCAGCTCGGGGCGGTCGCCCACACCCGGTTCCTCGACCGCGTCGAACGCCGCAACGGTCGGTGGGCGATCAACGAGCGGTCGGCCTTGTACGACTTCAGCTACTTCACCTTCCCGGCCGGCCCGGTGCCCGTCGCGTCCGACCAGCTGAGCCGGTACCGCCCGGAGTGCGCCGCGTTGGCCTATGTGCTGGAGCGAAGCGGCTTCCCGGTGACGGAGACCTTCGTCGTACGCGGCAGTACCACCGAACGAGATCTCAAGAGCGCAGCGGCCATGTGGCTCGATGCGGCCAGCGCCCGCTGACCGGAATCAGTTCGCCCCCTTTTCTCGGCAGGAGAACCATCATGAGCTACCTCGAGGCAGCAGACCACGCCGACATCTTCGTCGAGCACCGGTTTGCCGAACACACCGTCGACCTCGGCGAAATCCGCATGAACTACGCCGTCGCGGGAGACTCCGGCAAGCCGGCTGTGCTCCTGATCCCGGCCCAAACCGAATCGTGGTGGGGCTACGAGGAAGTCATGGCCGTGCTTTCGCAGGACTACCAGGTCTTCGCCGTCGACCTGCGCGGGCAAGGCCGCTCCACCTGGACCCCCGGCCGGTACAGTCTCGACCTGTTCGGCACCGATCTCGTTCGCTTCATCGACACGGTCATCGGCCGCCCCGTCATCGTGTCAGGCCTGTCGTCCGGTGGCACGATTTCCGCCTGGCTGTCGGCTTTCGCCCCGCCCGGACAGGTCATGGCGGCTGTCTACGAGGACTCGCCTCTCTTCGCCTCCGAAGCCAGTCCCGCGGTCGGCCCATCCGTCCACCAGGCCATGGCGCCCGTGTTCCGGCTCTGGCACAAGTGGCTCGGCCCGCAGTGGAGCATCGGCGACTACGCCGGCCTGCAAGCCGCGCTCCCCCGGGAACTCCCCGGCTGGATGCTCGCCGCGTTCTCCCGCATGTCCGGCCGGTCCGGCCCGCCGAGCCCGCAGATCCCCCAGACGATGCGCGAATACGACCCGGAATGGGGCGATGCGTTCGCGTCCGGCCGCGCCACCGCCGGCTGCGACCACGAAAACCTGCTGCGCCACGTGAAGGTGCCCGTCCTGTTCACCCACCACTTCCACCACATCGACCCCGGCACCGGGAATCTGCTCGGCGCACTGACCGACCTGCAGGTCGCCCGGGTGCGCGAACTGGTCGAAGAGGCGGGCAACAGCTTCACCTACCGCGCCTTCCCCACGATGCCGCACTCGATGCACGAAGCCGACCCGGCCACCTACGTCGCCACGGTCACCGAATGGCTGAGCACCCTCGACCTCCCACCCGCCCCCTGACAGCGGTCTTCTCGCCGACACACCGGAACCTCGAGATCAGGAGTCCCCTCATGGAACTGACCGGACGAACCGTCTTCATCGCCGGCGCCACCTACAGCGCCACCAAGGCGGCCGTGCACTCGTTCACCGAGAGCCTGCGCGCGCAGCTGGCGGGGACGTCCGTCGAGGTCGTCGAGCTGATCCCACCGGCCATCCGCACCACGTTGATGAACCAGCAAGATGATGAGCGCGCCCTGCCGCTGGACCAATTCGTCGACGAGGCACTGGCGATCCTCGGCCAGGACGGCACTACCGAAGTCCTGGTGCCAGCGGTGATGCGGCTGCGCAACGCGACCGTCGACGGCAGTTACGACGCCACCTTCGCCGCGCTGTCGAGCTACACCCCGCAGTGACCCTGCGGTCGGTGCTTCGCCGTACTTTCGGTCGCACAGGAAGCCGCGCCGGAAGGCGCTCTGCGCAGTGCTAGTTCCGGTCGAGGTTTCCGACGACGGATTTGGCCATTTTCGCGACTCCGCCGCAGCGGTCGCCGGCCCAGTAGTTGCCGGGCAGGTCCTTCCCGGTGATCTCGAAGGTGAGCATCGCGTTCACATCGCCGATGGGGTCGGCCACGAGGGCGGCGACCTGGTCTTTCGTCAGCAGACTGCACGGGTCGGCGTCGAACTTGGCCAGGTCAAAGGGGTTTGTCGACCTGATCGAGTGGCAGTGGCGCACCGGTCTGGGCCGGGGCGCGGCACAGCCGAGGGCTCGTGTCCTCATGCCGGAGCCGCGGTGGGTTCGATTTCGCCATTGCTTCTCGTTGTCCATTCCGGCTTGCTGCTGCATAAACCGCAACTCCCGCCCGGGTGCAGTCATGACAGCATCACGAAGCAACGCATTCGTCCCCCTACTCCAGGTCCCGCCAACGTGACGGAAACTGCCCACCCGGCACCCTACTGTGCGACCAGTCCGGCGCTCGCGGGCCGTGACCTCGGGGCCCTTTCAGGCGAGGCTGCGCCCGCTCGCGGAGGCGAACCGGAACTCCACGCTCACCGGCAGAGCCTCCAAGTCAAGCGCCTGTTGCAACCGGGGCAGCGGCTCCGCCGCCAGGTGTTCCTGGAACTCCTGCGGGTCAGCGTCGTGGTTCAGGGTGATCACCAGGGCGAGTGCCGGAGCTTCACGTGATCCCGCCAGTGTGGCGCGCGCCTGGTGGACGCCGGGATGGGCGCGCAGTTCCTCGGTGAACGGGACGACGGCGGTGCCTGCGGCCAGTTCGGTGCGGCCGCGGTCCGGTTCGGTGTCGAAGCGCCACGTCCGGGCCGACGGCCGGCGGGTCAGCTGGGCGAGGATCCACCGCAGGGCCGGCAATCCCAGCAGCACCGCGGCCGCGGTGGCGGCGTACCAGCCCCACGTCGGCGGTGCGGCCGTGCCGGGCACCAGCGTTGCCGCCGGGTCGAGGACGTGCAGGCGCCCGAAGTGCGTCGCCAGCGCGAATCCGCCTGCCGCCAGCAGGAGCAGCCCGAGCAGGGCCAAGACCGTGCGGTTGAGCCGGGCCGGTCGGTTGAGGTCGGTCATGTCGTCCTCCTCGGGGCGCGGACCCGCACCTTCACCGCGGGACTGGTGGCCGGGCCGATCCGGTCCAGCCGGTCGGCGACCGCCGTGCGGACGGTCTCGGCCAGGCCGTCGGGACGGGTGCGGGTGGTGTCGATGCGGACCTTGATCCGCCGCCGGCCGAGCCTCACCCGGGCCGTGGAGACGCCGTCGACGCCGGCTGCCGCGGTGCGCAGGGCCGTGCGGTAGCCGCCGCGGGCGACGCCGGAATCGAATCGCCCGGCCAACGGCAGCACCGTGGCCGTCCCGGGCACGATCGCGGCGAGCAGCAGCACCACGCCGGCCAACGCGAGCAGGCTTCCGGCGACGGCCGTCGCGAGGTCGGTCCAGTGCAGATTGTGCAAGGTGGCAGCGACGGTGTCGTAGTCGATCCAGGCGCGTTCGCCGAGGATGCGCTGGATGGCGCTCACCGCGACGAGCACGCAGGCGGCCAGCAGCACGAGCGCGCTCAACAGGGCCGGGACGCTGCGGCGTGGACGGCGTTTCATTCGACCCTCCGGGACCTGGCGGCGGCGCTGTGCAGGGCGGTGACGGTGATGTCGACGCGGGTGACGGTGAGGCCGGTCAGCTCCTCCGTGCGGCGCTCGAGGTGACGGCGGGCCCGCTCGGTCGTCCGGGTCACCGAGGCGGGGTAGGCGATCGAGAGGCGCACGTCCAGTGTCACCTCGCCGCCGGTGACGTGGGCGGTGACCTTGGCGGACCGGTCCGGGTCCTCGGCACCGAGGCTGACGCCGAGGACCCGGCCCGCGGCGCCCCCGACATCGTCGACTTCCCGCAGCGCGTGGGCGGCCAGGCGTTGCACGGCCTGTTCGGCGATGGTGAGGGCGCCGCGTTCGAGGGTGGCGGTCACGGTGCTCAGCCCCGGTCGCGCCCGGACAGCCGGGACAGGTCGAGCTTGCCGTCGAGGACGCGGCCGGCCAGGAACCCGATCGCGCCGAGGACGGCGACGGCGGCGAACGCCCCGAACCCGCCGAACGCGACGGCCAGGCCGAGCACGAGGCCGGTCAGCAGGCCGAGCTGGGTGGAATTCACGACACCTTCTCCTTCGCTTGTTGCTCCACAGTGGACTGTTCGACGAGGTCCGCCAGGATGACGTGCACGGCCCGCCCGCGGACGCCCGCCGCGGCCCGCACGGCCGCGGCGAGCTCGGCGGCCACCACCGGAAAGCGTGCGGTGACGGCGATGGTGACGTCCTCCTCGCGAACCCGGACGCCCGCCACCCGCCGCGCCGGGCCGAGGGTGGCGACCTCTCCGAACCGGCCGCCGTGCAGGCCGGCCACGCCGGGCACGGCCAGCACGGCGGCGGCGATCCGGGCGGCGTCGGGCTCGGCGGTCACTGCACCCGGCCGGTGTCGGTGTGCTCGCCCTCGTCGTCATCCGAGGGCAGGTGCAGGTCGCCGACGTGGATGTTCACCTCGACCACCTCCAGGCCGGTCATCTGCTCGACCGCGCCGATGACGTTGCGGCGCACCGAACGCGCGAGGTCGGCGACGGAGACGCCGTACTCGACGACCAGCTGCAGGTCGACGGCGGCCTGCTTCTCCCCCACCTCGACCGACACGCCCTGGCCGGCCGAGGCGGTCGCGCCCGGGATCCGCTCCCGGATCGCCGAGAACGCCCTCGCGGCACCCCCGCCGAGGGCGTGCACGCCCGGGATTTCGCGGGTGGCAAGGCCGGCGATCTTCTGCACCACGACATCGGAGATCGACGTCGAGCCCTGAGCGCTCACGAGCGCACCTTCGGTCTTCACGGCGGGCTGGGCGGAGGTGGTCTGCGCGGGAACCTTGGCGGCAGCAGCGGTCATCGTGGCGTCTCCTTCGCACGGGTCTGATGTTTGTGTCGGCGGAGGAACCGGCTTCGGTTTTCTCCACACAGGACAGACACCCGTGCGGGAGGATCGTCACGACCGAATCGTGTGAACCACGCCACTTCGCGGCGATGGCTGTTCAGGCCTCGGTCATCGCCCAGCGCACGACCTTCACCAGGCTGTGCCCGGCGAGCCGGACGACGGTCGCTTCGGCGACCGGCAGCCGCGGGAGGCGCAGGTGCGGGCGCGTCCACGCCGGCAGCGTCGCCACCGCCGAGGCCGCCAGTGCCGCATAGGGAAGCCGCGCCGGCCACGGAACCGGCGGGGTGAGCAGCAGGAACCGGGCGGCTTGCCGGGCTTCCGGGGTGCCGCGCAGCTCGGGCCGGTACGCGGCCAGCGCCAGGTCGAGCCCGGCCCGGGTCACCGGCGGGTCGGGCACCCCGAGCGCCCGGGCGATCACGGCTGTCTCGGCGACGTAGGAGTCGCAGCCCGCCTCGTCGAGGGGCTGCGCGCCGTACCGCTGGTGGGCACGCAGGAAGCTGTCGACCTCGGCGATGTGCACCCACGCCAGCAGCCGCGGGTCGTCGGCCCGGTAGGGCCGCCCGTCCGGGGCCACTCCCCGCACCCGCCGGTGGACCGCACGCACGGTCTCGACCGCGCGCCCGGCGTCCTCGGCCGTGCCGAACGTCGTCACGGCGAGGAACGTGCTCGTGCGCTGCAGCCGGCCCCACGGATCGCCGCGGTAGCCCGAGTGCGCCGCCACCGCCGCCATCGCCAGCGGGTGCAGCGACTGCAGCAGCAGTGCGCGCAGGCCGCCCACGAACATGGCCGTGTCCCCGTGCACCCGCCGGATCGCGCTGTCCGGCGCGAACCAGCGTTCTCCTGGGGCGCCGTGGATGCGGGCGCGGTTGCGCGGCCCGTCGGGCCCCGCCACCCGGGCGAAAAGTGCGTCGCGCATCCGCGCACGGACCAGCGAAACCCCCGGCGGGAAGTTCGGCGGCATGGCACCTCCACTGCGTGGCGTCGAGCCGTCACCGGAAAACGCGATGCAAATCCGATGCAGGTTCGAGCCCATCTCTAGAGTCGGGCGGCCTCCACGGCGGGTCGCCCAACCCTGACTCTACCTGCCTTTATCCCGTTCAGCGCGCGAACAGACGGCCAGCAGCGCCACGGGCTCCGAGCGGACGACAGCCTCTCTCGTTAGGCAGTCACGGTCGCGACGACTTAGGTTTGCACCGATACTGCATCGATAGGGGAAGGACGTCGCATGACCGACAGCAGCCCGCGCGCCGCGTGGTGTGGTCCTCGTCCCGCGAGCAGCCGGTGTGCGGCGTCCCGGATCTCATGAGCCCTCGCCAGCACGTCGGTGACCGCGTGGACCACCGCCTGCGGGGTCAGCCGGTGCGGGTCGAGCACGCTGCCGGTTCCGCTGCGTTCGAGGTCGTGGGCCACCGCGAACTGGTCGCTGGAGAACGGCAGGGCGACCGCGGGCACCCCCGCGGCCAGGCATTCGGTGAACGAGTTGTTGCCGGCGTGGTGCACGACCGCCGACGTCCGCGGCAGCAGCGCCCGCTGCGGCACCTGGTCGGCGACCTCGACGCGGGGCTCGGCGGCGAACGCCGCCCGCACGCTCGCCGTGCGGTTCCCCGCGGCCACCAGCACCGCTACGCCGGGTACCTCGACCAGCCCCCGGACGACGGTGCTCAGCACGTCGTCGCGGGCGGAGAGGAAGGTGCCGAAGGACACCAGCACGAGCCGGCGCCGTCCGCCGCCGGTCAGCCGGTCGACCCGGCCGGCCCACTCCTCGGGCAGCCGCGCGTCGCCGACGTCGCTGCAGTGCCCGGCGAAGAGCCGGGCCGGCGCCGGTGGCAGCGGGGGCAGCCAGCGCAGGTCCGGGTAGTTGAACAGCACCGCCTCCGGCGAGGTCAGGCCGAAGGCGCTGCGCGGCACCGGACGGCCGGGTGCGTGCTCGGCCAGGAACCGGGCGAACAGCTCGGTGAAGAGCCGGTCGTTCGCTTCGACCTCGGCCCGCAAGCCGGCCAGGTCTTCTTCGGCAGGCCGGAGGGCGCGCGGCCAGTACGGTGGCAGCCCGAAGAACCGGCCGGGACCGTCGATGACGTAGCCGGGGTGCCCCGGGCAGTAAGCCGCCCAGCGGCGGCCGAGCGCGTGCACGGCCAGCGTCACGGCGTAGGCGAGCTGGTCGACCAGGTACCAGTCCGGGCGAAGGCGGTCGTCGAGCGCCCGGACCGACGCCAGGACGCCTTCGGGGTCGGGCAGCATGTCCGCCCGCCGGTGCCGGGCCTGCGCCAGCAGCGCCGGTACGGCACCGGCGCGAGTCGCGTCGAGGAACTCCGCCAGCCGTCGCGCGCCGGCCGCCTCCTGGCGGGTGCGCTCGGCGATCCCCGTGTTCGCGTTGTCCCCGAAAGCGAAGGGCTCGAAGGGCAGCCCGTGTTCGAGGGCGAGTTCCGCGAACGCCGGGGCGCAGGCGAACGTGACGTCCGCGCCTTCCGCCGCGAGCGCTGCGGCAACCGTCGCCATCGGCCGCGCGTGCGACGCGAACGGCGGACTCACCACCACGACCCGCGATCCCACCACACCGAACTCCTTCCCGAGCCCCGCCGACCCTACGGCCCGACTGCCGGAGCAGCACAGTGACCATTCCGAACCTCGGCACCGCCGTCCCGGCCGACCCGCTGGCGGCTCTTCGGGACTGGCCGAGCACCCCCGATCCCGCCGCGCTCAACGAGATCCGCCGGGCCTTCCACCCGGACTTCGCGGGCCTCGCCCTCGTCGAGTACGCCGGCGAGCGGCCCGCACCGGACGACCCGGACGCGCAGGTGGCCGCGTTCCGGGCGATGGCTCGCGAAGCGCGCCGCCCCAGCCCCGGCGAGGTGCTCGAGGCCGTTCCGGCGACCGGCACCGGCCTGCCGGGCGAGCTGGCCGCATCGATCGCCGTCGACCTCTTCGCCGCCGCGGTCGCCGCACACGGTCCGCTCGCCGCCGCGGCCGCGATCCGGGTGGCCTTCGAGCACGCCACGCCGAGCCGGGCCGCCCTCCTGCTGGAGCTGGCCGAACGGCACGGTCTCCGCTGCCTGCCGGCCGGCGCCGTGCTCGCCGGCCGGCTCGACGACCGCCGGTACCGGCACGCCGCCTGGCGCTACCTGTCCCAGTGCGGCGGGCAGCCGGCGGCGACGGACGCGCTGGCCTCGGCCCACGAGCGGGCCGAAGACCCCTACGAGCACGCTCTGACCGCGGTTTGCCTGGCCCGGCAGGACGAAACCGCGGCGAACAGTCCTTTGTGGACCTGCCCGCCGGCGGACCGGCCCGGGCTGACCGTCGCGCAGTCGATGCTGCTGGGTTCGTTCGACCAGCCCGGCGCCGGGGCCAGCGGCGGCCTCACCGTCCTCTTGCGACACCTGGGGAACGCCCTGCCCCGCCACGCGGGAATCGCCCGGGTCGTCACGGTGACGCTGCTCGGCCACGACCGGCTGCGCGAGCGCACCACGCTGCTGGACGCCGGCGGTGACGGGCACGTGGTGCTGCGGCTGCCGGTCGACGCGCCCGGCCAGCCGGCGCAGGCAGAGCTGTCCCGGCTCCGGCCGTCGATCACGTTCCTCGCCCGGCACCTGCTGCGCCTGGCGGGCTGCACTCCCGACGTGGTCCACGTGCGCTACGCCGACGACGGGTCCGTCGCCATCGCGGACGCGGCCCGGGCGATGGGCGCGCGGACGGTGTTCACCCTCACCGCCGATCCGCACCGCTCGCTGGCCGAACGGCACCGGCCCGGCCCCGCCGGCGACCGGGCCGCCGCCCGGTTCGACCTGCACCGGCTCTACGCCGCGGACCGGCTGGTCGCGGCCGCCGACACGGTCCTGGGCCTGCCCGGGCGGCCGGACGGCGAACTCGTGAAGTACTTCCCGCAGCTACGCGGACGCGAGGAGCCGGAATCCCCGGCCGAAGGCATCCCCCGGCTGTTCCCGACGGCCACGGCCGAAGCGCGCCAGCAGCAGCTCACCGCCTCGCTGTTCGCCCCCGGCGCCGGGCTGCCCCGGCTCACCGAGGCCGCCCGGGCGCTCCCGATCGTGCTGTGCGTGGGCCGGCTGCACCCGGTCAAGCAGCAGGACCTGCTGGTCGAGGCCTGGCTCACCCGCGGCCTGTGGCAGCACACCGCACTCGTGCTCGTCGGCGGGGACACCACGAACCCGACCGGCGAGGAAAAGCAGCTCCTCGACCGGATCCTGGACCTGTACCGGGGGTACCCGGACGCCGCCGGCCGGCTCGCGATGCTGGCCGCGCTGGACAACGACGACGTCCGCCTGCTCGAACACGGCCTCACGCACCGGCTCCCGGCGCCGACGCCGCACCTCTACGTCTGCCCCAGCCGCAAGGAGGAGTTCGGCATCGCGGTGGTCGAAGCCATGGATGCGGGCCTGCCGGTGCTCGGGCCGCGCCGCGGCGGTCTGCGCCACTACATCGAGCACGGGCGCAACGGCCTGCTCGCCGACACCTCGGGCCTCACCCCGTTCGGGGACGCGCTCACCGCGTTCGTGCGCGGGGCCGCCGACGACCCGGCGCGGGCCCGCGCGATGGCCGCCGCCGGGCGCGACACCGTCGCCGGCCGCTTCGGCATCCACGAGGTCGCGGGGCGGTTCGCCGCGGTCTACCGGCGCACCGCAGGCCGGCCGGTCCGGGACTCGCGATGACGTCGGCTCCGCACGCACCCCGCTGCGCGGTGCTGGGCGCGACCGGGTTCGTCGGCCGCGCGCTCGTCGCCGACCTCGCCGCCGCGGGGCACCCGGTCCGGGTCCTCTCCCGCACGGCGGAGCACGGCTTCCCGCACCGGATCGGCGTGACGCTCGGGGACGCCGCGGACCCGCGCGCGCTCGAGACCGCGTGCGCCGGCGCGGACGTGGTCTTCCACCTCGTGCACTCGCTGGCCCACGCGGACTTCGCCGGCCGCGACCGCGTCATCGCGCAGCGCCTCGCCGCCGCGGCCGCGGCCGCCGGGGTCCGCCAGCTCGTCTACCTTGGCGGGCCACGGCCGGCGGACACGACGTCGCCGCACCTGGCGTCCCGCTCCGAGGTGGCCGGCATCCTGCTCGACGGCGAGGTCCCGGCGATCGCGCTGCAGGCGTCGATGATCCTCGGCCGCGGATCGGCCGGCGTCGAGTTGCTGTCGCGCACCGCCCGGCTGCCGGTCCGGCCGCGGCCCCCGTGGACGGCCCGCCGCAGCCGCCCGGTCGCACTCGCCGACGTCCGCCACTACCTGCAGGCCGCGGCCGGCCACCCACCGCTGCGGGGCCGGTTCGACGTCAGCGGGCCGGAAACGATCAGCTACGACGACCTGGTGCGGCGGTGCGCCCGCCTCTTGCGGCGGCCCGCCGCGCTCGCCCTGCCGTCGCCGTTCTGGTCCCACGGAACCGCCGCGCGGATCGCCGGGCTGACCTCTCCCGTGCCCGCCGCCGTCGCGGGCCCGTTGTTCGCGTCGCTGGAGCACGACCTGCTCCCGGCCGACACCCCGGTCGAAGCCGTTCTGCCGCCACCGCCCGGCGGACCGGCCAGCCTCGACAACGCCCTGCGCGCCGCCCTCGGCGTTCCGGTGCCGGAGGCCCCCGCCGGTCCGGCGTACCAGGAGGAGCACACCCGGCTCGCGAACGCCGGCCGGCATCGGCTGTGGCAGGCGATCACCGCCCTCGGCGGCGACCACGGCCGCTTCCCGCCCGCACTGCCGTGGGCCCTGCGCGGCCTGCTCGACGGGCTGCTCGGCGGTCCGGGGGCCTACCGCGGACGCCCCGACCGGCCGGTGGCCGGGGACGTCGTCGACTTCTGGACCGTCCGCCGCCGCGACGACACCCGGTGCGAGCTGGTGCTGACCGCCGACATGCGCCTGCCCGGCGACGCCGAGCTGACCCTGCGCGCGGACCAGGCCGGCTCCGGGAGCCTGCTGCGCCAGCGAGTGCGGTTCACCCCAGCCTCACCGCTGGGCCACGCCTACTGGCACCTCCAAAAACCGGCACACGACCAGGTGTTCGCGTGGCTCGCCCGCTCGATCGTCCAAGACGCCGAACGCCGAACCTGACAAGCCCGCTCGGCTCGCCCCAGAGCGGTCACCCGGGGCGAAACCTCACGTGTGCTGGGACTGCCAGTAGTCCATGGCGCCTTGCAGCACCGTGCGGAACAGGTGGAAGTTCACCGGCTTGAAGACGTAGCTGTCCGCGCCGAGCCGGTAGCAGCGGTCGATCTCCGCCGGGCTCGTGGACGAGGTGAACACGATGATCGTCACCGCGGCCAGGTCCGGGTCGGCGCGCAGGTCGGCCAGGACCTGGTGCCCGTCCCGGCCCGGCAGGTTCAGGTCGAGCAGCACCAGCGCCGGCCGGTCGGCGCCGGCCTCGGTGAGCCGGGCGATCGCCGCGTCGCCGTCGCCGGCGAACTCCAGCTCCAGCTCCGGGTGGCTGCGGGCCAGCGCCCGCCGGATCGCCTCCTGGTCTTCGGCGCTGTCCTCGACCACCAGGACCAGCCGCTCGTTCGGCGTCACGCGACCGCTCCCGTGTGCCGGATCGCCAGTACCGCGGCGTCGTCCCCGACCAGGTACCGGCCGCCGCCCGCGACCAGCGCCTCCAGCAGGTCCGGCAGCTCCAGGCCGGACAGGCCCGCCAGGGTCGGCGCGAGGTCGGTCTCGAAGAACCGGCCCTCGGGGTCGCGGGCTTCGGTCAGCCCGTCGGTGTAGAGCACGAGGGTGTCCCCGGGACCGAGCCGGGCGGCAGCCGGGCGCAACCGCAGCTCCGGCAGCACTCCGACGAGCCGACCCGAGCAGGCCGGCTCGTCGACGGTTCCGTCGCGGCGCAGCACCAGCGGGGGTGGGTGGCCCGCGGCGAGCAGGGTCACCGCGACCCCCGTCGCCTCCACCGGGCGGAACGTCGCCGTCGCCAACGTGAGGAAGCGGGTCACGTCGTGGCGAAGCAGCTTCGCGTTCAGCCCCACCAGCGCGTGCTCGGCCGAGCCGCCTTCTTCCAGCGTCGTCTCCAGCGTGTGCCGGGCCAGGCCGGTCAGCGCGGCGGCCGGCGCGCCCCGCCCGCAGACGTCGCCGATCAGGGCGGTCACCGTCCCGTCGGAATGCGGCACCACCCCGTAGAAGTCGCCCCCGACCTCCAGGCTGTGGTCGGCGACGTTGTACGTGGCGGCCAGCTGCAGCCCCGGCACCGACGGCAGCACCGCGGGCAGCAGGTGCTGCTGCAGGGAAAGTACGTCGCGACGACGGCGGTCGTACAAGGTCGCGTTGTCGATCGCCAGCGCCGCCCGCCCGGCCAGGTTGCGCAGGAACGAAAGGTCGGGGCGCCGCCGGGAGCGCGCGCCGTGGAAGAAGCTCAGCAGGCCGACATCGCGGCCGTGCGCCCGCAGCGCGCTGATCGTCACCAACGGCAGCCGGATGTCCGCCGGCAGCCCGGAGGGCCGCGGCAGCTCGTCCCACGGCGCCGCATCCGTGCCGTCCACCACCTTCTCGCCCGCCCAGCGCCCGGCGCGCACCGCACCGGCCAGAGCCTGTTCGCGGTGGGCGTCGACGTGGGCGACCGCGATCGGCACCATCCGCCCGTCCCGGCGGACGTGGATCACCGCGCCGTCGGCGAGGCCGGGCACGGCGATCCGGACCACCGCGCGCAGGGTGTCGTCGATGTCGAGCGACGCGCTCATCCGCAGTGAGGCTTCCGCGAGGATGGCGTCACGGGCCTGGCGATCGTCGAGCTCGCGCAGCCGGCTGGAGTGCTCGTCGGTCGCCACGATCACGTCCACGACCTGGTGCAGCGCGGCCACCAGGGACTCGGCCACCGGCAGCTCCGCGGCCGTGCCGAGCGCGAGCACCCCCCGCTCCCCCTCCGCGATCGCGAAATCCACCACCACCAGCCCGGTGGCCCCGGCTCCGGCCAGCCGCCCGGCCAGCGCGGGCGTGACCACGGCGACCTCGGCCGACGACAGCTGTGCGATCGCGCGCTCGGCCGGCGAGGGTCGTCCGGCCACCCAGTCGAGCACTTCGGCGGCCAGGCCGGGCGGCTGCGTGCGCAGCCCGGTCCCGTCGGCCCAGCGGGTCACCAGCACCGTCCCGTCGGCGCCGAGCCGGGCGCCGAGGACGGCGCGGGCCCCGGGCAGCGTGAGCAGCCCCGAGTACAGCTCGTCGGACAACCCTTTCGTGTTGACTGCTTCGAACGCGGCACGCCACAGTGCGTGCAACCGGACCGTCCACGAGTCGTCGGGATGGGTGGACACGTCGGCGGCTCCGCTCCTTCGAGGTGCCGCGACTGCGGCGAGCCCACTGTAGAGTTCCGCCACGGTCGCGGCCGCACGCCACGGCCGGACGAGGAGCGAGATGGACGACACGGCGGGGCCCGAGCCGACCGAGCGGGAACGGGCCGCCGAAGCCGCGTTCGACCTGTCCGTGTGCGTGAACGAGCCGATCCACCGGCTCGGCGGGATCCAGTCGTACGGAGCGCTGCTGGCCGTCGACGACGGCGGGCGCATCGAGGTCGCCAGCTCCACCACCACCCGGCTGCTCGGCCGCGCGCCCGGCGAGCTGATCGGCACGCGACTCGCGGAGCTGCTCGGCGGCGACGGCGTCGCCGCCGTCGAACAGACGCTCGCCGCCCCGACCGGCGACCGTGGTCTGCTGCCGCTGCGCGTCCCCGCCACCGGGCCGGAGTTCGACGTCACGGTCTACCGGGCCGACGGGCGCCTCGTCCTGGAGCTGGAGCCTCCGGCCGCCGAGCGTCCCTTCCGGTTCTCGCAGTTCTACCCGTCCGTGCGCGCCGCGCTGACGCGGCTGCAGCACGAACGCACCGTGGTCGACGTCTGCGCGGCCGCCGTCGCCGAGATCCGGGCGCTGACCGGGTACGACCGGGTCGTCGCCTACCGGTTCGAGGGCCGGTCCGGGCCCGGCGAAGTGATCGCCGAGGCCGTCGCCGACGGCTTGGAGCCGTGGGCCGGGCTGTGGTTCCCGGCCAGTGACATCCCACCCCAGGCCCGCCGGCTCTACGAACGCAACTGGATCCGGGTGATCCACGACGTCGACGACGACACCGCCGCGCTGCAGCCGCCGGTCCTGCCCGGTGGCAGCGTCCCGCTGGACCTCTCCGACTCGACGCTGCGCACGGTGTCTTCGTTCCACCTGGAGTACCTGCGCAACATCGGCGTGGCGTCGTCGATGTCGGTGTCGCTGCTGCACGAAGGATCCCTGTGGGGGCTCATCGCCTGCCACGGGCTCCTCCCGCGCCGGCTCGACGCCGAGGTCCGGGCGGCGTGCGAGTTCTTCGGCGTCACGTTGTCCCTGCAGCTGGCCGCGCTCCAGGAAGCCGAAAACGCCCGGGCCCGCCAGGCGGCCCGGACCGCGCTGACCGAGCTGATCCCCGCGCTCGAAGCGGAACCCGCGCTGTCGCTGCCCGGCAACGGCGGGCTGCTGGCCGCGCTGGTCCCCGCCGACGCCGTCGTGGTCCGCCTCGGCGACCGCGCTTCGGTCGTGCACGGCGACCTCGCCGCGGCTGCCCTCGATGCGCTGTGGTCCGCGCTGCCCGGCCTCGCCGCCGGGGAGCTCTGGGCGTCCGAGTGCCTCGGCGAGCACGCTCCCGCGCACGCCGAGGCCGTGAGCGGGGTGCTCGTCCTGGCGCTGGGCAACGGCGACCTGATCGCCTGGACCCGGCGCGAGCGGCGCGCCGGCCGCACCTGGGCCGCCGACCCCGCCGCACCCGTGCGGCTCGGACCGCACGGCGAACGGCTCACCCCGCGGGGCTCCTCCGCCGTCCACCAGGCGGTGATCCGCGGCCGGAGCCTGCCGTGGACGGCCGCGGACCGGGCCGTCGCGACCGACCTCGGCCGGGCGTTCACCACGATCGCCCTGCGGCAGGCCGCCCGCCTCACCGAGCTGAACGCCCAGCTGCGCCGGGCCAACCGGGACCTCGACACCTTCGCCCACGCGGCCGCGCACGAGATGAAGGAACCCCTGCGCGGGATCGCCGCCAGTGTCGCGTTCATCGGCGAAGACGCCGGCGAAACCCTCGACGCGACCACCCTGCGCCGGCTGGAGACGGTGGAGAGCCTCGCCAACCGCATGGACGAGCTGGTCAACTCGCTGCTGCACTTCGCCCAGCTCGGGCAGGCCGAGCTGCAGCGGGAACCGGTCGGCCTCCGTGCCGCGGCCGGCCGGGCCGTCGAGATCGCCGGCCCCCGGCTCGCGGAGAACGACGTCGAGCTCACCCTGCCCGCCGCCGAAGCCGTGGTGTCCGCCGACCCCGCCCGCCTGGAAGAGATCCTGATCAACCTGCTCGTCAACGCGGCGAAGTACGCCCGCGCCGAGCACCCGCGCAGCGTCGAAATCGGGCTGGCCGCCGAGCCGGGACGGGCGCCGGCGGTGTTCGTGCGCGACAACGGGATCGGCATCCCCGAGGTCCACCACGACGACGTCCTCAAGCTGTTCCGCCGGCTGCACGCCAAGGACGCCTACGGCGGCGGCCACGGCGCCGGGCTCGCGATCGTCGACCGGATCGTCGACCGCCACGGCGGACGGCTGTGGCTCGACTCGGCGCCCGGACGAGGCACCACCGTGTGGTTCACCCTGCAGCCGGAACCCGAAGTCCTGAGCTGACCGGGCCGGCGTTTTCCGACCGGAGCAAATACCGGACCGGCGAAGACCCATCACTGGAAGCCGTTCGGACGACGGACCGGGGCGAACTGCGCGGAGACCGTGAGGGGCCCGCGCTCATGACCTGCGCGTGTGCCCAGCTTCCGCGCGTGAGTGCGGTGAGCAACACGGAGTGCACGCGAAGGGGCGGGAACGACCTGGGCTTCAACGGTGGGTGGCCAAGACACTCCCATCGCGCCGACCGGCCGGCGAGCACTGGCGACCTACCGGGTGGCGAGCCGGGAATTCCCGAGACATTGCCGTGCCGGCACCGCAGCGAACCGCGGCAACCGGACAATTGCGCCCCGGTGAACCACCGAACCGCGGCTCGTGCCCGCCGGAGCGATGTTTTCCCGCGTTTCCCCGGGAAACCGGGGACGCCCGCTGCCGGTCCCCTTAAGCTGCGGCATCGGCACGCTCGCGAGGGGAACGAGGAAACGGCGTTGTACGCGGAAGAGCGGCAAAGGATCATCGTGGAACGGTTGCGCGTGCACGGCCGGGTGGAAGTCGTTCCGCTGGCGGCGGAATTCGCCGTGACCGCCGAAACCATCCGCCGGGACCTGACCGCCCTGGAACGGATGGGGCACGCCCGCCGCGTGCACGGTGGCGCGATTTCCCTGGACCGGCTGTCCTTCGAACCCGCGGTGGGCGCGCGGCGGGCGGTGATGACCGCGGAGAAGACGCGGATCGCGCGCGCCGCGCTGGGTGAACTGCCCGAAGTGGGCACCATCCTCATCGACGCCGGCACCACGACCGAATGCCTGGCCGCGGAACTGCCGGCGGACCGGGAACTGACCGTGGTGACGAACTCGGTGAACGTGGCGCTGTCGCTGCACGCGCGGCCCAACCTGCAGGTGGTGCTGGTCGGCGGCCGGCTGCGCAGCACGACACTGGCCACTGTGGATGACTGGGCGCTGCGGGCCCTGCGGGACACGTTCGTGGAGGTCGCCTTCATCGCCACCAACGGCGTCTCCGTCGAGCGCGGGTTGACCACACCGGACCTCGACGAAGCGCTGGTGAAGCGGGCCTCGATCGACTGCGCCCGCCGCCGCGTCCTGCTCGCCGACCACTCCAAGGTGGACAACGTCTTCCTGACGCGGTTCGCCGACCTGTCGGACATCGACACCTTCATCACCGATGCCGGGATCGACCCGAAGACGCGGTCGGACATCGCCGCCGCCGGACCGCGGGTCATCGCCGTCTGATTTGCGGCCGGCGCATTCGCGCGCGCCATTACTCCGTTCGGCGTCGCCAATTCCGCGAAATCGTCGAATTCCCCGGATTTCCCGGCGACGCACCCGGGGCAATGGCCGCGCTTTTCACCGACCTGAATCCAGGCCGGTTCAGACCACGAGCACGCGCGGTCCGGCGGCGGCGATCGCGCCGACGCACTGCGGGTCGGCGTGGTCGTCGGTGATCAGGGTGTCGACCTCGCCCAGCGCGCCGAAGCGGGCCAGCCGGTCCTGGTCGAGCTTCGTGTGGTCGGCCAGCAGCACGGTTCGCTGCGCGGCCACCATGGCCGCGCGTTTCACCATCGCCACCGCCCCGTTGCGCACGGTCATCCCGTGCCGCACGGACACCCCGTCGGCACTGAGGAAGGCGACGTCGACGCGGGTGTCGGCCAGCGTGCGCAGCGCCCAGCTGTCCACCAGGGCCAGCGAGCCGCCGCGGACCCGGCCGCCGACCAGCATCAGGTTCAGGTCCGGGCGCGCGCTCAACGCCACGGCCACGGCCACCGACTGCGTGACGATGGTCAGGTCGCGGCCGGACGGCAGCAGCCCGACCAGCTGCGCCACCGTGCTGCCGGCGTCCAACAGTATCGAGCCGCCGTCGGGCACCTCGCCGACCGCGGCCTTCGCGATCCGTTCCTTCTCCGCGTGCATCTCGCACAGCGAGCCCCACTCGCCGGGCGCGTCCGGGGTGCCCGCGCCCGGCCGCACCGGCACGACGGGGATCGCGCCGTCGGGCACCCGGCGCAGGGTGCCCTCGTGTTCCAGAGCCGTCAGGTCGGACCAGACGGCCTCGGTGCTGACGCCGTGCTGCTCGGCGAACTCCGGGACGGTGAGCCCACCGTACTCGCGCACCCAGCGCGCGATCGTCCGACGACGTTGCTCCCCGTCCACTCTCACCACCCCGTTGTTGCTGAGACCTGCGTGATCGTAAGTCAAAAACCGGTGGGGGCAACCCGTGCGGCGGCACAGTTGCACGCGCGTACCGATCCGGTGGGCCCGATGGCCACTGTTCCGGTCTGGGGGAAGCCCTACACCCTCCCGGCCGATAATCCCGGTACCGCTCGACGCGACCACGAACGCGAGGGGAAGCACCCGCATGCACGTCCTGTTCGTCACCGTTCCCGCGCTGGGTCACCTCCGGCCGACGCTGCCGCTGGCCCGCGAACTGCGGGACCGCGGCCACCGGGTCACCTACGCCGCCCACGACAAGTTCCGCGCGGACGTCGAGGCGTCCGGAGCCGCCCTGCTGCCGATCCCGGTGGCGCTGCCGCCGCGCTCGGCCACGCCCAGCGCCCGGCACACGGTGGCGACCGCGGAGGCGCTGCTGGCGATGACCAAGGTCAGCGGGCGGCTGCTCAACGAGCTGTTCGAGAACGACCGGCCGGACGTGCTGTGCTACGACGCCCAGGCGGCGCCGGCGACCATGGTGGCCGAGCGGTTCCACGTGCCCTGCGTCGCCCTCCACCCGACCTACGCCAGCAACGCCCACTTTTCGCTGGACGAACTGCTGGCCGAGGGCACGGACATGTCCGACCCCCGAGCCGTCGAAATCTTCACCGAGATCTTCCGGAGCCAGCTGAGCACCGCGGCCGAGTTCGGCCTGACGCCCCTGCACGAGCGGGAGAACTGCGCCCCGCTGAACCTGGTGTTCCTGCCGCGCTCGTTCCAGCCCGCCGCGGACACCTTCGACGAACGGTTCCACTTCGTCGGCCCGGCACTGGGTGGCTGGGCCGACGACAGCGCCTGGCGGAAGACCGGCGACCGCCCGCTCCTGTTCGTTTCGATGGGCAGCTTCCTGGACGGCACCACCGGCTTCTTCCGGCAGTGCTTCGAAGCCTTCGGCGACACCGGCTGGCAGGTGGCGATGGCCATCGGGGAACACGTGGACCCGGCGGAGCTGGGCCCGGTGCCGGCCAACACCGAGGTGCGGCCGTACTTCCCGCAGCTGTCGGTGCTGCGGCACGCCGAAGCCTTCGTCTCCCACGCCGGGATGAATTCCGTGCTGGAGTCGCTGACGGCGGGGGTACCGCTGGTCACCGTGCCGCAGCAACGCGAAGAGCTGCGAACCGCGCGCACCGTCGCCGACCAGGGCCTCGGCGTGCTGCTGGAACCGGAGACGCTGACCGCGCAGGGGCTGCGGGAGGCGGTGGAGACAGTGCACACCAGCGACCGGATCCGCGCCGCCGTGACCGCCCTGCGGGACGAGCTCCGCGCCGCCGTCGCGGCCGCGACGCGGTCGGCCGACCTGATCGAGCACCACCTGGCCGCCCTCAGCCGGACAGTGTGACCCCAGCGGGCACCCCTCCCCGCCGGGTCAGGCGGCGGGGAGGCTCCAGTAGCGTTCGGCCGGCTCGCCGTCCGCCAGGGACTCGGCGTACATCGTGAGCCACTTCGGCAGTTCGGTGTTGCCGCCGAGGAGGATGGGGGCCTGCGAGGCGTAGCAGCCGATCCCCCGCAGCTTGGCCTGCCACTGCCGCCGGGTGAGCCGGACGGTCCGGGGGTCGGTGTGCGACTCGTCGAACGGCTCGAGCAGGTCCTTCGGGAAGATCACGTACGGCGCGTCCTCGTACCACCAGATGGTGTCGGGGTCGCGGTCGAGCAGGCGGGCCGCAGCGCGGGTGATCCGGTGGTCGATGTGGTTGCCGATGGCCAGCGGGGCCAGGACCAGCTCGGCGTCGCGCACCGACGGCTCGGCGGCCAGGGCGGCGGCCAGCCCGGTGATCAGCTCGGTCTCCGCCGCCAGCTCGGCCCGCGAGAGCTCGTCGTCCCGCGGATACCGCGGGTGGCCCGCGGAATCCTTGCGGTACAAGGCGTCCGGCACCCCCAGTCGAACGGGAGCGGCCCCCACCACGGTCAGGGCGCGGTCGTCTTCCGCCGCCCGGCACGCGATGGCGTCGGCGTCACCGAGGCCGCACGCCCGGTGGAACTTCCGGGCCGCGGCCGACAGCGGGGGTTCGGGCGCACCGGAGAACACCGTGACGACCGTGCCCGGCGTGCCCGCTTCGGCGCAGGCCGCGAGCAGCCCGCCGCACGAGAGGACGCCGTCGTCGTAGTGGGCCGACAGCACGGTGGGCGCTCGCCCGGCCAGCGCTTCGAGTGCACCCACGGCTCGGCTCACCACGCGACGGGGAGCGCGCTGATGGACGCCGCGAGCCGGTCGGTCCCGTCTTCGCCGTCGACGCGGTTCAGCTTCTCCAGCGTGGTGGTCAGGGTCAGGCCGGGGAACTTCGCCAGCAGGGCGGTGAACACCGCGTTGAGCTCCAGCCGGGCCAGCGGGGCCCCGACGCAGTGCCAGGCACCGTGGGCGAAGGTGAGGTGCTGGTTGGGCTTGCGGCCGAAGTCGATCCGGTCCGGGTCTGTGAACGACCGCTCGTCGAAGTTGGCGATGGCGAAGTCCGGCAGCACCAGGTCCCCGGCCCGGATGGTGACGCCGCAGATCTCGATGTCCTCGTGCGCGTAGTGCGGCTGGGCGCCGCCGCCGAAGTTGGCCGTGCGCAGCAGCTCCTCCACGGCACCGGCCATCGCCGCCGGGTGCGAGCGCACCTCGGCCAGCAGGTCCGGCCGGGTCAGCAGCCGGGCGACGCCGTTGCCGATGTGCGTGGCCACGCTCTCGTGCCCGGCGAACAGCAGCATGCAGATGATGTTGGTGACGTCCGAGTCCTTCAGGCCGGCCTGGCAGATCCCGGAAATCACGTCGTCGCCGGGGTTCTCCCGCTTGCGCGCGGCCAGCCCCATCAGGTAGCCGATGAACTCGGCCTGGCCGGCGTTGGCGTCTTCGCCGATGCCGTGGACGTGGTCGAGCAGCTCCCCCAGCCGGTCGCGTTCGTCCTCGGGTACGCCCATCAGCTCGCACAGCACCTTCAGCGAAACCGGGAGCGAGAAAGCGGTCTGGAGGTCGACGGGCGGGGTGAGCGCGGCCAGCTCGTCCACCATGCCGCGCACGATGCCCTCGACCCGCGGTTTGAGGGACTGCATCTTCTTGTGGGAGAAGTGCGGGATCAGCAGGGCGCGGAACGCGGCGTGCAGCTCGTGCTCGTCCCGGCCGGCCGCGACCCCGACGATCATCGAAAAGATCGGGTTGTCGGCCAGCTGCGCGGCCTCGGCGGGCTTCGGGTGCGTGCGGCCGATGCGCTTGTCCAGCATCAGTTCCTTGATCTCCGGGTACCCCACCACCAGCCAGCCTTCGTCACCCGTGTCGGTGCGCACCCGCCAGATCGGCCGCTCCGCCTGCAGCTTGCGCAGGTACGGGTTGTCGCCCAAGACGGGCGAACGCAGCGAGGCGAGCGTCGGCAGCTCTTCGGATGTCGTCATGGCCGGTTCCTCTCCGAGGTTCGTGCGGGGCGCACCCGGTGCCGAGTGTCATCGCGGCGCCGCCCGGAATTCCCTAGATTCCCCGGCCACCGCGGGAATTTCCTCTAGGCCCTTCCCTACCGGCCGCTCCGTAGGGTCCGTCGGTATGGCGCAGAACGCGGACCCGGCCGGCGAGCACGGAGACGAGCGCGGGGTGCGCCCGCGCCGGAAGGCGCCACCGGTCCTGCGGGCATTGCTGAGCGAGCGGCTTCGCCCCTACCGCGGCCGCATCCTGGTCCAGGCCGGGCTCCAATTCGCGCAAACCGTCGGCATGCTGCTGCTGCCGACGCTGAACGCCGCCATCGTGAACCAGGGCATCGTCGCCGGCGACACCGGGGCGATCCTGCGGCTGGGCGGCATCATGATCGCCGTTTCCGTGGCCCAGCTGGCCACCGCGATCGTCGCCGAGCTGATGGCCGCGCACACCGCCGCCGACGTCGGCCGCGACCTGCGCTCCCTCGTTTTCCGCAAGGTACAGGGATTTTCCCCGTACCAGGTGGCGCGGTTCGGCACGCCGTCGCTGACCAACCGCACCCTCAACGACGTGCAGCAGCTGCAGACGCTGGTGATCTCCACGCTGACCTCGCTGCTGACCGCGCCCATCATCTGCGTCACCAGCCTCGTCATGGCGGTGCGGCAGGATCCGCCGTTGTCGGTGCTGACCGTGCTGACGATCCCGGTCACCGCGCTCGTGGTGCTGGTGATGCTGGCCCGGCTGAGCCCGCTGTACGAGCGGATCCAGGCCTCGCTGGACCGGCTCAACCGGATCCTGCGCGAACAGATCTCCGGCGTGCGGGTGATCCGCGCGTTCGTCCGGGACGACCACGAGAAGCAGCGCTTCGCCGAGGCCAACCGCGGCATGTTCGCGGCGTCGGTGCGCGCCGGGCGGCTCGGCGCCACGCTGTTCCCCGTCGTGGTGTTGATCAGCAACGTGTTCTCGATCGCGCTGGTGTGGTTCGGCGGACGGCGGATCGCCGGCGGCGGGATGCCGGTCGGCGCGCTGAGCGCGTTCCTCGGCTACCAGGTGCAGATGCTGACGGCGCTGGTCATCGCGTTGTACGTCTGCCTGACCGTCCCGCGCGCGCGGGTGTCGGCGCGACGCGTCCACGAGGTGCTGAGCACCGAGCCCGAGCTGACCGCACCCGCGCGGCCGGTCACTCCCCCGAGCCGCCGCGGCCACCTGGAGCTGCGTGCGGTGGAGTACCGCCATCCCGGCGCCCGGGAGGCGTTCCTGTCCGGCGTGAGCCTGTCCGCCCAGCCCGGCCGCACCACGGCCCTGGTCGGCAGCACCGGCAGCGGCAAGACCACCGTGCTGAACCTGGTGCTGCGGCTGGCCGACGTGACCGCCGGCTCGGTGACGATCGACGGCGTGGACGTCCGGCAGCTCGCCCCCGCCCGGCTGGCCGGAACGGTCGGCCTGGTGCCGCAGACTCCGTACCTGTTCACCGGCACGGTGGCCGAGAACCTGCGGTACGGCGATCCGGACGCGACCGACGCGCAGCTGTGGCACGCGCTGGAGACCGCGCAGGCCGCCGACTTCGTGCGGAAGATGCCGGGCGGGCTGGCCGCGCCGATCGGGCCGGGCGGCGGCACGGTCTCCGGTGGCCAGCGGCAGCGGCTGGCGATCGCGCGCACCCTGCTGCGGCGACCGGCGATCTACCTGTTCGACGACTGCTTTTCCGCGCTGGACTACGCGACCCGCGCCCGGTTGCGGGCGGCGCTCGCCGTCGAGACGGCGGGCTCGGCCGTGGTGACCGTGGCGCAGGAAGTGCGCCTGGTCGAGGACGCGGACACCATCGTCGTGCTGGACCAGGGCCGGGTGGCCGGCTCCGGCACGCACCGGGAACTGTTGCGCGACAACGAGGTCTACCGGGAGATCGCCGGCTCGCAGCAGAGCGAGCCGGCGCGGGAGCTGAAGCAGGAGGCGGTGTGAGCAACGGCGAGGCAGGCGCCCCGCGTGGCACGACGCGCCGGTTGTTCGGACTGCTCGAGCCGTACCGCGGCCAGGCGGCCCTGGTCCTCGCCGCCGGAACCGTGTCGATCCTGATGAACGTGTTCGGGCCGTTGCTGCTGGGCAAGGCGACCAACCTGATCTTCGGTGGCCTGATCAGCGCCGGGCTGCCGGCCGGGTCGAGCCGGGACGAGGCCGTCGCCCGGCTGCACGCCGAAGGCAAGGACGCGCTGGCCACCGGGCTCGGTGCGGCCGACGTCGTGCCCGGCGAGGGCATCGACTTCCGGAAGATCGGCCTGCTGCTGGCGGCGGTCGCGGCGCTCTACCTCGCGGGCACGGTCTTTTCCCTGGTGCAGGAGCGGCTGGCCGCCACCGTGGTGCAGAAGGTGGTGCTGCGGCTGCGCGGCGACGTCATGGCCAAGCTGTCCCGGCTGCCCCTGCGTTACTTCGACGACCGTCCCCGCGGCGAGCTGCTCAGCCGCGTCACCAACGACATCGACAACATCCAGAACACGTTGCAGCGCACGCTGAGCAAGCTGGTCACCGCCACGATGTCCGCGCTCGGCTCGCTCATCCTCATGTTCGCCATCTCGCCGCTGCTGGCCTGTGTGCTGCTGGTGGTGCTGCCGATGGCGGGGGTGGTCGCGGCCCGGATCGGCAAGAAGGCGCAGCCGCAGTTCGTCGAGCAGTGGACCGCCACCGGCGCGCTGAACGCGCACATCGAAGAGATGTACAGCGGGCACGCCCTGATCACCGTGTTCGGCCGGCAGGAGCAGGCCGCGCGGATCTTCGACGAGCACAACGAGGCCGTGCGCCGGGCCACCGGCAAGGCCAACGCGCTGTCCGGCGTCATCGAGCCGAGCACCAACCTGGTCACCGACCTGGTGTACATCCTGGTGGCGGTGGTCGGCGCACTGCGCGTCGCCGCCGGCGCGCTCTCGCTCGGCGACGTGCAGGCGTTCATCCAGTACACGGCGTACTTCGGCGGCCAGGCCGCCCAGATCGGCAGCATCACCGGCGACCTGCAGTCCGGCGTCGCCTCCGCCAAGCGCGTGTTCGAGCTGCTGGACGCGGCCGAACTGGCCACTGTGGAGCGTCCGGCGCGGCCACCGGCCCGGCTGCGCGGCCGGATCGACTTCGAGCACGTGAGCTTCCGGTACGAACCGGAGACACCGCTGATCGACGACCTGTCCTTCAGCGTCCTTCCCGGGCAGACGGTGGCGATCGTGGGTCCGACCGGAGCGGGCAAGACGACGCTGGGCAACCTGCTGATGCGCTTCTACGAGCCCGACGGCGGCCGCATCCGGCTGGACGGCGTGGACATCGCCACGATGACCCGCGAGGACGTGCGCCGGCAGACCGCGCTGGTGCTGCAGGACACGTGGCTCTTCGACGGCACCATCGAGGAAAACATCAGGTACGGCAACCCGCACGCCACTCCGGCGGACGTCCGCCGCGCAGCCGAGGCGACCCGGGTCGATCACCTGGTGAGCACCCTGCCGGACGGCTACGAAACGGTCCTCGGCGAAACCGGCGGGATCAGCGCGGGCGAACGCCAGCTGATCGCCATCACCCGCGCGTTCCTGGCCGACCCGGCGATCCTGATCCTCGACGAGGCGACCAGTTCGGTCGACACCCGCAGCGAGGTGCTGGTCCAGCGGGCGATGCAGTCGCTGCGCGAGAACCGGACCAGTTTCGTGATCGCCCACCGGCTGTCCACGATCCGCCACGCGGACCTGATCCTGGTGATGGACGCGGGCCGCATCGTGGAGCGGGGCACACACCTCGAGCTGATGGCGAGCCAGGGCGCCTACGCCCGGCTGCACGCGGCCCAGTTCGCCGGTCCGGTCGCGGCTTCCTGACCTCTCGGCTGCACCCCGCTGCGCTTTTCGGCGCACCTTCGCAGCCATTGCCGCGAGCCGGGATCGCCGGTCCCGTCACGGCCTTCTGCCCACGACCGCGACCTCGGGGCTTCCGTAAGCACACGCCCGCAGGGCCCCGCAGCCGTCGCCGCGAGCCGGAGCGCCGGTTCGGTGACCGCCTCCTACCCGACAACCGGTTGGGACCTTCCCCGCACACCGCCCAGCAGCCGTCGCCGCGAGCCGGAGCGCCGGTTCGGTGACCGCCTCCCACCCCACAACCGGTTGGGACCTTCCCCGCACACCGCCCGGCAGCCGTCGCCGCGAGCCGGAGTTTCCTGCTCGCCCCTACCCCTCGCGCTGGCTGCGTAGTTGGAGCCCGCCCGGCGCCGCGAGCGAGTCCGTCGCGACGCCAGGCGGGTGGTCAGTGGCCGAGCTGCTGGTCCAGCAGGGAGAACAGCTCGTCGTCGGAGGCCGTGTCGTAGTCGAGAGCCTCGGCTTCGTCCGACTGGCGGCCGGACCAGCGGGTCTTGAGCACGTCCAAGCGGCCGGCGACCTTCTGGTGCAGGACCTCGTCGGCGGCCAGGCCCGCCAGCAGCTCCTGCAGCCGGTCCAGCTCGGCCAGTACCGCTTCCGCGCTGTCCGCTTCGGCCGGGGCCAGCAGGCCGAGCAGGTAGCCGGCCAGCTCGGCCGGGGTGGGCCGGTCGAACACCAGCGAGGCCGGCAGTTTCAGGTCGGCGGCGGCGCCCAGGCGGTTGCGGAACTCGACCGCGGTCAGCGAGTCGAAGCCGAGGTCGCGGAACTGCCGGTCCGGCTCGATGCCGTCCGGGTCCGGGTGGCTGAGCACCAGCGCAGCCTGGCCGCGGACCAGCTCGAGCACGACCTCGTACCGTTGCTCGGCGGTCTTGCCCGCCAGCGTCTCCCGCAGCGGGGCGGCCGGTTCCGGCGCCGGTCCGGCGGCGTGCCGCACCGGCGGGCCGGCCAACCCGCGCAACAGCGGCGGGATCACGCCCTTGGCGCGGATCCCCGGCAGGTCCAGCGAAACCGGGACCAGCAGCGGCTCGGGCCGGGCCAGCGCGGCGTCGAACAACGCGACGCCCTGCTCGGCCGTCAGCGGGATCGCTCCCGAGCGGCGGATCCGGTCCAGGCCGGCCGCGTCGAGCGTGCCCGTCATGCCGCCCGCCGGCTCCCACGGGCCCCACGCCAGCGCGGTGGCCGGCAGCCCGGCCGCGTGCCGGTGCGCGGCCAGCGCGTCGACGTAGGCGTTCGCCGCGGCGTAATTGCCCTGCCCGGCGCCGCCGAAGACCCCCGCGACCGAGGAGAACAGCACGAACGCCGTCAGCTCGCGGTCCCGGGTGAGCTCGTGCAGGTGCCGGGCGGCGTCCGCCTTGACGCGCAGCACGGTGTCCAGGCGCTCGGGGGTGAGCGTGTCGATGGTGCCGTCGTCGAGCACCCCGGCGGCGTGCAGCACCGCCGTGACCGGGTGCTCGGCCAGCACCGCGGCCAGCGCGGCGCGGTCGGCGACGTCGCAGGCCAGCACGGTCGGCTCCGCGCCGGCCGCGGTGAGGTCGGCCACCAGACCGGCCGCGCCCTCGGCGGCCGGGCCGCGGCGGCTGAGCAGCAGCAGCTTGCGGACGCCGTGCTCGGTGACCAGGTGCCGGGCCAGGATGCCGCCGAGCCCCCCGGTCCCGCCGGTGATCAGCACGGTTCCGGTCGGGTCCCACGGCGAACCGGCGGTCGCGGGGACGTCCGCGCGGGCCAGCCGGGCGGCCCGCAGCTCGCCGTCGCGCAGGGCCAGTTGCGGCTCGTCGGTCGCGAGGGCGTCGGCCAGGGTGGCCGGCGCGGGGCCGTCCAGGTCGAGCAGCCGGAACCGGCCGGGCTGTTCGGACTGGGCGGTGCGGACCAGCCCCCAGGACGCGGCCGCGGCCGGGTCGCCCCCGCTGGCGGCGTGCCGGGTGACCAGGACGAGCCGGGCCCCGTCGAGCCGGTCCAGCGCCAGCCAGTCCCGCACCAGGGCGAGGGTGGCCGCGGTCCGCTCGTGCACGGCGGCCGGGTCATCGGTGACGGCGGTGGCCAGTACCAGGTCCGGGAAGGCGGTCTCGTCGGTGGCCAGTGCGGCCAGGTCGGAGTGGGTGGTCACGGGAACCCCTTGGGCGGTCAGCGTTTCCGCCAGGCCGAAGGGGTCGGCGCCGAGCACGGCGACCGAGCCGGGCGCGGTGGTGCCGGCGGGTACGGACGGCCAGTCGAGCCGGAACAGCGCATCACGCGGGGTCGGGCCGGAGCCGGCCAGTGCCTCGGCGGCCAGCGCCCGGACACGCAGGGCGCGGATGTCGGCGACCGGGCCGCCGGCCGGGTCGGCCAGCGCGAGGGACATCGTCCCGTCCTGCTCGTCGCGGGTGAGGCGGACGCGCAGAGCGCCGGCCCCGGCGGCGTGCAGCCGCACACCCTCCCAGGAGAACGGCAACCGGACGGCTTCGTCCGCGCCGGTGAGCATCGAGGCGTGCAGGGCGGCGTCCAGCAGGGCGGGGTGCAGGCCGTAGTCCGCGGGCCGCAGCTCGGCACCGGTCTCCTGCGGCGCGACCTCGGCGAACACCTCGCCGTCGCGCCGCCAGACGCGACGCAGGTTCCGGAACGCGGGTCCGTAGCCGAAACCGGCTTCGGCGAAGGCCGGGTAGCAGTCCGCGACCGGCACCTCCACCGCGCCCGGCGGCGGCCACTCCCCCACCGCGAACCCGTTGTTGGTCAACGGGTCGCCCGGCAGCAGGGTGCCGGTCGCGTGTTGGGTCCAGGCCGCGTCGCCGGTGTCCGGGCGGGCGTGCACGGTGACGGTGCGGACGCCCGCCTCCCCGGCCGGGCCGGCCCGCAGCTGCACCTGGACCGCCCCCTGTTCGGGCAGCACCAGCGGCGCGCCCAGGACCAGCTCCGCCACCTCGGCGCAGCCGCAGTCCTGGCCGGCGCGCAGCGCCAGCTCGACGAACACGGCGCCGGGCACCAGGATCCGGCCGAAGACGGCGTGGTCGGCGAGCCACGGGTGGGTGCCGACGGACAGCCTGCCGGTGAACAGCACCCCGTCGTCCTCGGCGAAGCGGGCGGCCGCGCCCAGCAGCGGGTGCCCGGCGGTGCTGAGGCCGGCGGCGGTGACGTCGCCGCGCCGGCCGGTCACCGGCGGCCAGTAGTGCTCGTGCTGGAAGGCGTAGGTGGGCAGCTCGGCCGGGCGCGCGCCGGGGAACAACGCCGGCCAGTCCACGGTCGCCCCGGCCTGGTGCAGGCGGGCCAGCGCGGTCAGCGCGGCGGTGACCTCGTCCTGACCGGCGCGTTGCAGCGGCAGCACCAGGGCGGCCGGCTCGTCGAGGCACTCGGTGGCCAGTGCGGCGAGCACGGCGTCCGGGCCGATCTCCAGGAAGATCCCGGCGCCGGCGGCGCGCAGCGCGGCGACCGAGCCGGCGAACCGCACCGGACGGCGCACGTGGTCGACCCAGTAGCCGGGTTCGCGCATCCGGGCCGTGTCGGTCAGTGACCCGGTTTCGTTGCACACCAGGGGAATGCCCGGCTCGGCGATGGTGATGCCGTCGATCTCCGCGGCGAAGGCGGCCAGCATCGGCTCCATCAGCGCGGAGTGGAATGCGTGCGAAACCGCCAGCCGCTTGGTCTTGTGCCCTCGCTCGGCCAGCCGGGCGGCGACGGCCAGCACGGCCGCTTCGGCGCCGGCCAGCACGACCGTGCCGGGCGCGTTGTACGCGGCGATGTCGACCGGCCCGGACAGCAGCGGCGTGACCTCGTCCTCGGTGGCCCGGACCGACACCATCGCGCCCCCGGCGGGCAGCGCCTGCATCAGCCGGGCCCGGGCGGCCACCAGCCGGCAGGCGTCGGGCAGGGTGAACATCCCGGCCACGTGCGCGGCGGCGATCTCGCCGACGGAGTGCCCGGCCAGGTGGTGCGGGGTGATGCCCCAGGACACCACCAGCCGGTAGAGGGCGACTTCGACCGCGAACAGCGCGGGCTGGGTCCAGCCGGTCCGGTCCAGCAGCTCGGCGTCCGTGCCCCAGACGACCTCGGTGAGCCGGCCGTCGAGGTGCCGGTCGAGCTCGGCCACCACCTCGTCGAAGGCGGCGGCGAACACCGGGAAGCGGGCGTGCAGCTCGCGGCCCATGCCCAGGCGCTGCGCGCCCTGGCCGGAGAACAGGAACGCGGTGCGGCCCTCGGCCGTCCCGGAGCGCACCACGGCGGCGTCGGGTTCGCCCGCGGCCAGCGCGCCCAGGGCGCGGACGGCTTCGGCCCGGTCGGCGGCCAGCACGGTGGCGCGGTGCCGGAACCGCGAGCGGGTGGTGGCCAGCGCCAGGCCGACCCCGGCCAGCCCCGGTCCGGCGGTGCGCAGGTGGGTGCGCAGGCGAGCGGCCTGCGCCCGCAGGGCGGTCTCGGACTTGGCCGAGAGCACCAGCGGCACGAGCCCGGATTCCACCGGTGCGGGCCGGTCGGGAACGGGAGCGGGTGCTTCCAGGATGGCGTGCGCGTTGGTGCCGCTGATCCCGAAGGCAGAGACCGCCGCCCGGCGCGGCCGGCCGGTCTCGGGCCAGGCCACCGCTTCCCGCACCAGGTCGACCGCGCCCCCGGCCCAGTCGACCTGGCTGGAGGGCTCGGTGACGTGCAGGGTGCGCGGGACCACGCCGTGCTGCATCGCGGTCACCACCTTGATCACCCCGGCGACCCCCGCGGCCGCCTGGGCGTGCCCGATGTTGGACTTGATCGACCCCAGCAGCAACGGGGTCTCGCGGTCCTCGCCGTAGGTCGCCAGCAGCGCCTGCGCCTCGATCGGATCCCCCAGCGTGGTGCCGGTGCCGTGGCCTTCGACGACGTCGACGTCCGATGTGGACAGTCCGGCCGACGCGAGCGCCTGGCGGATCACCCGCTGCTGCGACGGACCGTTCGGGGCGGTGAGCCCGTTGGACGCCCCGTCGGAGTTGACCGCGGAGCCGCGCAGCACGGCCAGCACCGGGTGCCCGTTGCGCTCGGCGTCGGAGCGGCGCTCCAGCACCAGCATGCCGACGCCTTCGGCCCAGCCGACGCCGTCCGCGCCGTCGGCGAAGGACTTGCAGCGGCCGTCCGGGGCGAGGCCGCCCTGGCGGGAGAACTCGACGAAGGTGCTCGGCCGGGACATCACGGTGGCCCCGCCGGCCAGCGCCAGCGAGCACTCGCCGGCGCGCAGGGCCTGCGCGGCCCAGTGCAGGGCCACCAGCGAGGAGGAGCAGGCGGTGTCCACGGTGACCGCCGGGCCCTCCAGGCCGAAGACGTAGGCCACCCGGCCGGAGGCGACGCTGGCCGCGCTGCCGTTGCCGCGGAACCCTTCGAACTCGGTCCCGTCCAGCAGGCCCGCGTAGTCGCTGTACATGATGCCGGTGAACACGCCGGTCCGGCTGCCGCGCAGCCCGGCCGGGTCCACCCCGGCCCGTTCGAGCGCCTCCCAGGACACCTCCAGCAGCAGCCGCTGCTGGGCGTCGGTGGCGAGGGCTTCGCGACGGCTCATGCCGAAGAACTCCGCGTCGAACTCCGCGGCCTGGTGCAGGAAGCCGCCGGAGCGGGTGTAGGACGTGCCGGGGTGCTCGCGGTCGGGGTGGTAGAGCGCGTCGAGGTCCCAGCCGCGATCGGCCGGGAAGCCGGTGATCGCGTCGGTTTCCCCGGCCACCAGCCGCCACAGGTCCTCCGGGGAGCCGACCCCGCCGGGGTAGCGGCAGCCCATGCCGACGATCACGATCGGGTCGTCGGCGTCGGTGCCGCGCACGGATTCCACGACGACCGCGGCCGGACCGCCGCCACCGAGTTCGGCCAGCAGGTGACCGGCCAGCGCGGCCGCGGACGGGTAGTCGAAGATCAGCGTGGCCGGCAGCCGCAGGCCGGTGGCCGCACCGAGCTGGTTGCGCAGCTCGACCGCGGTGAGCGAGTCGAAGCCCAGATCGCCGAACGAGCGGTCCGGCTCCACGGCGTCCGGGCTGTCGTGGCCCAGCACGGCGGCGACGGCTCGCCGCACCAGCGCGCCGACCTCCTCGGCCGCGTCGACGGCGGGCAGTCCGGCCAGCCGGCGGTCCAGGCCGTCCTCCGCCGCGACGGCCAGGGCGCGGCGGCGCGGGGCGCGGATCAGCCCGCGCAGCAACGGCGGGATGTCGCCCCTGGCCCGGATCACCGGCAGGTCCAGCCGCACCGGCAGCACGGCGGCGGCGTCCACGGCCAGCGCGGCGTCGAAGAGGGCGGTGCCCTGCTCGACGGTGAGCGGCGGCAGGCCGAGCCGGGCCATGCGCTCGCGGTCGGCGTCGGTGAGAGCGGCGGTCATCCCGGTTTGCGGCGCCCAGGCGCCCCAGCCCAGCGAGTGGGCGGGCAGGCCCTGCGCCCGGCGGTGCTCGGCCAAGGCGTCCAGGAAGGCGTTGCCGGCGGCGTAGGCGCCCTGCCCGGCCGAGCCGAACACGCTCGCGGCCGAGGAGAACAGCACGAACGCGGCCAGGTCGAGGTTCCGGGTGGCCTCGTGCAGGTGCCAGGCGGCGTCGGCCTTGGGGCGCAGCACCGCGGCCAGCCGGTCCGGCGTGAGCGTGGTCAGCACGCCGTCGTCCAGGACGCCGGCGGCGTGCACGACGGCGGTGAGCGGGTGTTCCGGGTCGGCGGCCAGCTCGCTGACCAGAGCGTGCACGGCGGGGCCGTCGGCGAGGTCGCAGGCGACCACCCGGGCGTCCGCGCCGAGTTGGGCCACCAGCTCGGCGGCGCCCTCGGCGGCCGGGCCGCGCCGGCCGGCCAGCACCAGGCGCCGGACGCCGTGCCGCTCGGCCAGGTGCCGGGCCAGCACGGTGCCGAGGCCGCCGGTGCCGCCGGTGATCAGCACCGTGCCGTCCGGGTTCCAGCCGGGCGCGGCCTCGCCCGGAGTGCGCCGGCCGAGGCGGGCGGCCAGCACCCGCCCGCCGGCCAGCCGCAGCCGGGGCTCGGTGCTGCGCAGTGCCTGCGGCAGCAGGGCGGGAAGGTCGGCGCCGGCGGCGACCTCGATCAGGCCGATGGTTCCGGGGTGTTCGGACTGGGCCGAGCGGATCAGACCGCTCGCCGTAGCCGACGCCAGATCGTCCCCGGCGAGGAAGACCAGGCGCGCGGGCGGCGGTTCGGCCAGCCAGTCCTGCAGGAGGGCCAGGGTTTCGGCGGCGCGTGCGTGTGCGGCCGCCGGGGTGTTGCCGGGGGTGAGGGGCACCAGCACCACGCCGGTGAGGTGTTCGCGCACCGCGGCCGGGTCGGTGTCGGTGGGGACGTCCGCCGCCGTCCCGTCCGGAACCAGGCCCACCCCGGTGCCGCCGTGCTCGCGAACGGCAGCCAGATCGGTGAGGGTGGGCGCCGCGGCCGGATCGGTGTGGGTGGGCACGTCGAGGCCGGGCACCGGGGCACCCAGCACGGTGACAGAGTCTGCCGCCGTGCCGTCCGGGTCAACGCCCACCCCGGTGCCGCCGTGCTCGCGCACCACAGCCGGGTCGGTGTCGGCGGGGATATCCACCGACGGCCCGTCCTGAGCCCTGCCCACCCCGCGACCGCCGCGCTCGCGCACCGCAGCCAGATCGGGGTAAGCGGGCACGTCGAGGCCAGGCACCGGATCACCCACCACGGCGACCACGTCCACCTCCGGCCCGTCCGGGGTGACCGGGGTCCAGTCCACGCCGAACAGGCTGTCGGCCGAGCCGGTTTCGGCCAAATCGTCGACGGAAACGGCGCGGACCCGCAGCGCGGCCACCGAGGCGACCGGGGTTCCGGCCGGGTCGGCCAGGGCCAGCGCCACGGTGTCGGGACCGTCCGGGCGCAGCCGGACCCGCAGCGCGGTGGCGCCCGCGGCGGAGAACCGGACGTCTTCCCACGAGTACGGCACCCGGCTCTCCCCCGGCCCGGCCAGCGCGAGGCCGTGCAGGGCGGCGTCGAACAGGGCAGGGTGCAGGCCGAAGCCCGCGTCCGCCTGGTCACCTTCGGCGGTCTCCGGCAGGGCTACCTCGGCGTAGAGGTCGCCGCCGCGGCGCCAGCCCGCTCGCAGGCCGCGGAACAGCGGCCCGTAGGCGAGGCCCTGGTCGGCGAGGATCCGGTACAGGTCGGTGACGGCGACCGGCTCCGCGCCGCGGGGCGGCCAGTCGGTGGCGTCGAAGCCCGGGTCGGCCGGTTCGGCGTCCGGGGTCAGCGTGCCGGTGGCGTGCCGGGTCCAGGGTGCGTCCGGCTCGCCGGCCGGGCGGGAGAACACGCCGACCGTGCGGCGGCCGGCCTCGTCCGCAGCGCCCAGCGCGACCTGGATCCGCACCGCCTCGTCGTCGGCGAGCACCAGCGGCGCGGCCAGGGTGAGTTCCTCGATCCGGCCGCAGCCGGCCTCGTCGCCGGCGCGGATGGCCAGCTCGACGAATCCGGTTCCGGGGAACAGGGTCCGGCCGAAGACCACGTGGTCGGCCAGCCAGGGCTGGGTCGCGGTGCCGATGCGGCCGGTGAACAGCAGTTCGCCCCCGGCCGCCTCGACCGCGCCGGTGAGCAGCGGGTGCTCGACCTCGGTGAGGCCGCTGTCGGAGCGGGCGGGGCTCGGCGCCGGCCAGTAGGTGCGGTGCTCGAAGGCGTAGGTGGGCAGGTCGATCCGGCGGCCACCCGGGTACCAGGGGGTCCAGTCCACGGCGGCGCCGTGCACGTGGGCCTCGGCCAGCGCGCGGGCCAGCCGATCCGGACCACCCTCGCCGCGGCGCAGGGTGCCGATCGCCGCGGCCGCCACGCCCGCCGTCTCGCGGATGCCGGCCACCAGCACCGGGTGCGGGCTGACCTCGACGAACAGCTCGTGCCCGGCGTCGGCCAGCGCCCGGACGGCGTCGGTCATCCGCACGGTCTCGCGCATGTTGTCGTACCAGTACTGCGGGCCCATCGTGGTGGTGTCGCACCAGTCGCCGGTCACGGTGGACAGGAACGGCACCTCCGCGGCGCGCGGTGCCAGACCGGCCAGGCCGGCCAGCATCCGTTCGCGAACCCGCTCGACCTGGGCCGAGTGGGAGGGGAAGTCGCCGGCCACCTTCTTGGCTTGGATCCCGTCGGCGGCCAGGGTTTCGGTGAGCTCGTCCAACGCCGCGTACTCGCCGGAGACGACGACCGAGCCGGGCGCGTTCACCGCGGCCACCGACAGCCGGCCGGCCCAGCGGTCCAGCCGCTCGAGCACGTCCTCGTGCGGCAGCGGCACCGAGACCATGCCACCGCGGCGGTACAGCTCCTCGGCGATCAGCTTGCTGCGCAGGGTGACCACCCTGGCACCGTCCTCAAGGGACAGTGCGCCGGCGACGCAGGCCGCGGCCACCTCGCCCTGCGAGTGGCCGAAGACCGCGGCCGGGCGCACGCCGTGGGCGCGCCAGACCTCGGCCAGCGAGACCATCACGGCCCACAGCGCGGGCTGGGCCACGTCGAGCCGGTCCAGGCTGTCCGCTTCGCGCAGCACCGCGGCCAGCGACCAGTCGACGTGCGGGGCCAGCGCCTCGGCGCAGCGCCGCATGCTCGCGGCGAACACCGGCGAGGTGTCCAGGAGCTCGGCCGCCATCCCGGCCCAGTAGGCACCCTGACCGGGGAAGGCGAACACGGTGCTGCCGCCGCCGGCGGTACCGGTGACGGTGCGGGCGGCCGGTTCCCCCGCGGCGAGGGCGCGCAGCCCGGCGGTGAGTTCGGCGGTGCCGGCGCCGAGGACGACGGCCCGGTGTTCCAGCGTGGCCCGGGAGGTGAACAGGGAGTGGCCGACGTCGAGCGGGTCGGCTCCGGCGACCTCGGCCATCTCGGCCAGGCGGGCGGCCTGGCCGCGCAGGGCCGCCGCGGAACGGGCCGAGAGCACCCACGGCACCGGCCCCGCGGGCGCCGCGGGCGCGGGCGGCGCAGCAGCGGGCTCGGCCACCGGACCGGCGGCCTCGAGCGGCGCAGCGGCCGACTCGGTCACCGCAGCAGCCGACTCGGCCACCGGACCAGCGAGATCGGCTGGCGCAGCAACAGACTCGACCACCGCGGCAGCGGGCGCGGCCACCACAGCAGCGGGCTCGGCCACCGGACCGGCGAGATCGGACGGCGCAGCAACGGACTCGGCCACCACAGCAGCAGGCGCGGCCACCACAGCAGCCGACTCGGCCACCACAGCAGCGGGCGCGGCCACCACAGCAGCGAGCTCGGGCGGCGCCTGCTCGATGATCGTGTGCACATTGGTCCCGCTGACACCGAAACTGGACACACCGGCCCGACGCGGGCGCCCGGTTTCCGGCCACGCGACGGCCTCGGTGAGCACCCGGACCGCGCCGGCCGACCAGTCCACATGGGACGAAGGTGACTCGGCGTGCAGGGTTCGCGGGACCACGCCGTGCCGCATCGACTGGACCACCTTGATGATCCCGGCGACGCCGGCGGCGGCCTGCGTGTGGCCGATGTTGGACTTGACCGACCCGAGCAACAGCGGCGTCTCGCGGTCCTGGCCGTAGGTGGCCAGCAGGGCCTGGGCCTCGATCGGGTCGCCCAGCGTCGTTCCAGTCCCGTGCCCCTCCACCACGTCGATGTCCGATGTGGACAGACCGGCGGCCGCCAGTGCGTCGGCGATCACCCGCTGCTGAGAGGGGCCGTTGGGGGCGGTGAGGCCGTTGGACGCGCCGTCGGAGTTGACCGCGCTGCCGCGGACCAGCGCGAGCACCGGGTGGCCGTGGCGGCGGGCGTCCGACAGGCGCTCCACCACGAGCACGCCGACGCCCTCGGCCCAGCCGACGCCGTCCGCGCCGTCGCCGTAGGCCTTGCAGCGGCCGTCCGGGGCCATGCCGCGCTGGCGGGAGAACTCGACGAACACGTGCGGGGTGGACAGCACGGTGACCCCGCCGGCCAGCGCCAGCGAGCATTCGCCGGTGCGCAGCGCCTGCACGGCCAGGTGCAGGGCCACCAGCGAGGACGAGCACGCCGTGTCGACGGTCAGGGCCGGGCCCTCCAGGCCGAACGCATAGGCGACCCGGCCGGAGGCGATACTCGGTGAGCTGCCGTTGCCGCGGAAGCCCTCGAAGCCGCGGCCGCCCAGCAGGCTGGAATAGTCGTTGTACATGACGCCGGCGAACACGCCGGTGCGGCTGCCGTGCAGCGACGTCGGGTCGATGCCGGCTCGCTCGAACGCCTCCCAGGACGCCTCCAGCAGCAGCCGCTGCTGGGCGTCGGTGGCGAGCGCCTCGCGGGGGCTCATCCGGAACAGGGCCGCGTCGAACGCCCCGGCGTCGCGCAGGAAGCCGCCGGAGCGGGTGTAGCTGGTGCCGGGGTGGGCCGGGTCCGGGTGGTAGAGCGCGGCGGTGTCCCAGCCGCGGTCGGCCGGGAAGTCGGAGATCGCGTCGACGCCTTCGCTGACCAGCCGCCACAGGTCTTCCGGGGAGGCCACCCCGCCGGGGTAGCGGCAGCTCATGCCGACGATGGCGATCGGCTCTTCGGTGCTCGCCGCGGTCCGCGCCGGGACGGCGGTGACCGGGCCCGAGTCCAGTAGCTCGGAGAGCAGGTAGCCGCTCAGGGCGTGCGCCGTGGGGTGGTCGAAGACCAGGGTGGCGGGCAGCCGGACGCCGGTCGCGGCGCCCAGCCGGTTGCGCAGGTCGACCGCGGTCAGCGAGTCGAAGCCGAGGTC
This sequence comes from Amycolatopsis sp. lyj-23, assembly GCF_046549135.1. Classification (NCBI taxonomy): domain Bacteria; kingdom Bacillati; phylum Actinomycetota; class Actinomycetes; order Pseudonocardiales; family Pseudonocardiaceae; genus Amycolatopsis; species Amycolatopsis sp. lyj-23. Next base: position 442,741 of record NZ_JAJPWN010000001.1, read on the forward strand.
GCCGAAGGTGCGGGCGGGGTCGACCGCGGCCGCTCCGGCGTAGCCGAGCACGGTCGCGACCGCGCCGCGGACCAGCCGCAGCACGTGTGCGGAACGCTCGTCGGCGGACATCCCGGCCAGCCGCCGGGCCAGCTCTCCCCCGGCCGCCGCCCGGCCTGCCGTCCGCCGTCCGGGGCGCACCAGGCCGCGCAGCAGCGGCGGCACGGTGCCGGCCGCCCGGATCGCGGCCAGGTCCAGCCGGGCCGGCAGCACCACCGGCGCGCCGGTGCCCAGTGCGGCGTCGAACAGGGCCAGGCCCTGCGCCACGGTCATCGGCGGCAGCCCCTGCCGGGCCAGCCGCTCGCGGTCGGCGTCGGTGAGAGTGGCCGTCATCCCGGCCGTGGGTACCCAGGCGCCCCACGCCAGTGCGGCGCCGGGCCGGCCGAGGGCGTGCCGGTGCCGCGCGAGGGCGTCGAGGTAGGCGTTGCCCGCGGCGTAGTTGCCCTGTCCGGCGCCGCCGAAGACACCGGCGACGGAAGAGAACAGCACCAGCGGCGTCGTCTCGGGCAGGGCCTCGTGCAGGTGCCAGGCGGCGTCCACCTTGACCCGCAGCACCCGGTCCAGCTGCTCGGCGGTCAGCGTGGTCAGCACGCCGTCGTCCAGCACGCCGGCGGCGTGCACAACGGTGGCCGGGGCGTGCTCGGCCAGCACCGCCCGCACGGCCTCCCGGTCGGTGACGTCGCAGGTCACCGCGGAGACCGTGACCGGCTCGGGGGCATCGGTGGCCGCCAGCTCGGCGATCAGCTCCGCCACGCCCGGGGTGTCCGGGCCGCGGCGGCCGGCCAGCACCAGCCGCCGGACGCCGTGCGCGGTGACCAGGTGGCGGGCCAGTTCCGCGCCGAGCCCGGTGGTGCCCCCGGTGATCAGCACCGGGCCCTCGACCGGGGCGGTCCGCGACGGCGGGGGCAGCCGGTCGAGGCGGGCCGCGCAGGGCCGGCCGTCCCGCACGGCCAGCTGCGGTTCGTCGCCGGCGGCGGCCCGGGCGGTCAGCTCGGCGGGATCGCCCGCGACGTCGGGATCCAGGTCGAGCAGGACGAAGCGGCCGGGGTGCTCGGTCTGGGCGGTGCGGATCAGGCCCCAGACCGCGGCGGCGGCCAGGTCGCGGCCGTCCACCGCGCCGCGGGTGCGGAACACCAGCGGTCCTTCGGGTGCTTCGGCGGCCAGCCAGTCCTGCGCGGCGGCCAGCGCCCGCGCGACCAGGGCCCGCACCGCGTCGGGGCCCTCCTCGCCGATCAGCTCGACGACGGCGGGACCGGGACCGGCCGCCGGCAGGTCCACCGGGGTCCAGGTCAGGCCGAACAGGGAGTTGCGGTCGGCCCCCGGCGTTTCGCCGGGAATCTCCCGCAGCACGAGCGAATCCACCGAGACGACCGGCGCACCGGCCGGGTCGGCGGCCAGGATCGCCATCGTGCGCGGCTCGGGCCGGGTGACCCGCACGCGCAGCTCGGACGCACCCGCTGCGTGCAGGGTGACGCCGCTCCAGGCGAACGGCATGCTGGCCGCCATCCCGCCGCCCCGCTGCGCCACGCCGGGGGCCTGCACGGCCCCGTCCAGCAGGGCCGGGTGCAGGCCGAAGCCGGCCGGCTCGACGTCTTCGGGCAACGCGATTTCCGCGTACACCGTGTCGCCGTCCTGCCAGGCGGCCCGCACGCCCCGGAACACCGGGCCGTAGTGGAATCCGTGGTCGGCGAACCAGTCGTAGAAGCCCGCGAGTTCGCAGGGCTGCGCGCCCGGCGGCGGCCAAGCCTCCGCGAAACTGGTGTCCACTTCGGACGCTTCGGAGGTCAGCACGCCGGTGGCGTGCGGAGTCCAGGGGGTGTCCGGATCGCCGTCGGGGCGCGAGTGCACGGTGAGCGTGTGGCTGTCGCCGTCCTCGGCCGCGGCCACCACGACCTGCACCTGCACCGCGTCGTGCGCGGGCAGCACCAGCGGCGCGGCCAGGGTCAGCTCGGCCACCCGGTTCCGGCCCACCTCGTCGGCGGCGCGCACGGCCAGTTCGACGAAACCCGTGCCGGGGAACACGATCCGGTCGCCGGCCACGTGGTCGGCCAGCCAGGGGTGGGTGCGCACGGACAGCCGCCCGGTGAAGACGGCGCCGGAGTCGTCGGCCAGCACCACGGCCGCGCCGAGCAGCGGGTGCCCGGTCCGGTCCAGCCCGGCCGCCCCCAGGTCGCCGACGCCGCCCGCCGGTTTCTCCGGCCAGAAGCGCTGGTGCTGGAAGGCGTAGGTGGGCAGCGGGACCGGGCGCGCGCCGGACCCGGCGAACCAGGCTCGCCAGTCCACCGGCACACCTCGCACGTGCAGGGCGGCCAGCGCGGCGCCGGCGGCCTCCGGTTCCGGCCGGTCCTTGCGCAGCAGCGGAACCGCCGTGTGGCCGTCGCCGTCCGGCAGGCAGTCCGCGACCGCCGCGGCCAGCACTCCGGCCGGCCCGAGCTCGACGAACCGGGTCACCCCGGCCTCGTGCAGGACGCGGACCGCGTCGGCGAAGCGGACGGCTTCCCGGACGTGCCGCACCCAGTAGTCCGCGCTGCGCAGGTCGGCCGCGGCCGCCGGTGCCCCGGTCAGGGTGGACACCAGGGGCAGCGTGGGTTCGCCGAACCGCAGCCCCGCCACGGCTTCGGCGAAGCTGTCCAGCATCGGCGCCATCAGCGGCGAGTGGAAGGCGTGGCTCACCCGCAGCCGTTTCACCCGGATTTCCTGTGCCGACAGGGTTTTCTCCGCTTCGGCGACCGCGTCTTCGGCGCCGGAGAGCACCACCGACGCGGGCCCGTTGACCGCGGCCACCGACAACCGGCCGGACAGCAGCGGGGCGACCGTCTCCTCGGTCGCGCGGACCGCGAGCATCGCGCCCCCGGCCGGCAACGCGGCCATCAGGCGGGCCCGGGCCGAAACCAGGGTGGCGGCGTCGGCCAGGTCGAGGACGCCGGCCACGTGGGCGGCGGCGATTTCGCCGATGGAGTGGCCGGCCAGGAAGTCCGGCCGCAGGCCCCAGGATTCCGCCAGCCGGTACAGCGCGACCTGCAGGGCGAACAGGGCGGGCTGGGCCGCGCCGGTGTCCTCCAGCGCGGCCGCGTCCTCGCCCCAGACGATCTCGCGCAGCGGACGGCCGGCGTGCCGGTCGAGTTCCGCGGCCACCTCGTCGAAGGCCTCGGCGAACACGGGGAACCGCGCGTGCAGCTCCCGGCCCATGCCCAGCCGCTGCGATCCCTGTCCGGAGAACAGGAACGCCGTCCGGCCGGCCAGTGCGGTCCCGCTCAGCACGGCCGGATCGGGTTCGCCGCCGGCCAGCGCGCGCAGGGCGGCGGCGCGGTCCGGGCCGAGCACCGCGACCCGGTGTTCGAACGCGGTCCGGGTGGTGGCCAGGGAGAAGGCGAGGTCCAGGTCGGAACCGGCGGCGTCTTCGGCGAGCCGGGCCGCCTGCGCGCGCAACGCTTCCGGGCTGCGGGCGGACAGCAGCCACGGGACGACCGGCGGCGCGATCCGCACGGGCTCCGGGATGTCCTCGGGCTCCGGGGCCTGCTCCAGGATGATGTGGGCGTTGGTGCCGCTGATGCCGAAGGACGACACCCCGGCGCGGCGCCGGTGGTCGGACTCCGGCCACGGGACCGCCTCGGACAGCACCTGCACCGCGCCGGAGGACCAGTCCACCTGGGTCGAGGGCCGGTCCACGTGCAGCGTGCGCGGCACCCGACCGTGCCGCATGGCCAGCAGCATCTTGATCACGCCCGCCACGCCGGCGGCGGCCTGGGTGTGGCCGATGTTCGACTTGACCGAGCCGAGCAGCAGCGGCCGTCCGGCCGGGCGCTGCCGTCCGTAGGTGGCCAGCAGGGCCTGGGCTTCGATGGGGTCGCCGAGGGTGGTGCCGGTCCCGTGGCCCTCGACCGCGTCCACGGTGTCCGCGGCGACCCGGGCGTTTTCCAGCGCCGCCTGGATGACCCGTTGCTGGGAGGGGCCGTTGGGGGCGGTGAGGCCGCTGGAGGCGCCGTCGGAGTTGACCGCGGAGCCGCGGACCAGCCCGAGCACCTGGTGGCCGTGGCGGACGGCGTCGGAGAGCCGCTCGACCAGCAGCACGCCGACCCCCTCGCCCCACACCATGCCGTCGGCAGCGTCGGCGAAGGCCTTGCACCGGGCGTCCGGGGACATGCCGCGCTGCCGGGAGAACTCGACGAACACGGCCGGGTTGGGCATGACGGTGACCCCGGCGGCCAGCGCCAGCGAGCACTCGCCACCGCGCAGGGCCTGGGCGGCCAGGTGCAGGGCGACCAGCGACGACGAGCACGCGGTGTCGACCGTGACGGCGGGGCCCTGCAGGCCGAGCAGGTAAGCCACCCGGCCGGAGATCACGCTCGAGGTGGTTCCGGTCAGCCGGTGGCCTTCGGCCTCCGGCGGCAGCGGGATCCCGGTGCCGTAGTTGAGGTGCACGGCGCCGACGAACGTGCCGGTGTCGGTGCCGTGCAGGTCGGCCGGGTCGATCCCGGCCCGTTCGACGGCCTCCCAGGCGACCTCGAGCAGGAGCCGCTGCTGCGGATCCATGGCCAGTGCCTCGCGCGGCGAGATGCCGAAGAAGCCCGCGTCGAACCCGGCGGCCTCGCGCAGGAAGCCGCCCTCGCGCACGTAGGTGGTGCCGGGGTGGTCGGGATCCGGGTGGTACAGGCCTTCGACGTCCCAGCCGCGATCGGCGGGGAACGGCCCGATGGTGTCCTCGCCGGCGTCGAGGGCCCGCCAGAGGTCCTCCGGCGAGTCGATGCCACCCGCGTACCGGCAGGCCATGCCGACCACGGCGATGGGTTCGTGGTCGCGGGCCTCGGCGGCCTTCAGCCGTTGCCGGGCCTGCCGCAGGTCGTTGGTGACCAGCTTGAGGTAGTCACGGAGCTTGTCCTCGTTGCTCGTCATGGGTCCAGAGTTGCCTGCCGGCAACCAGGAAGCTGCTAATTCTCCGGGCGCACCGGTGAACGCGAAACCGCCCGTGGCCGGGAGCCACGGGCGGTTTCGGCGGTCTGCCGCGGTGCTCAGTCGAGGCCGAGCTCGGAGTTGATCAGCGCGAACATCTCGGCGTCGGTCGCCGCGTCGAGCGAGCCGGCGTCGCCGGAGCCCGCTTCCGGGGTGTCGGTGACGCCGTCCTCCAGCCGCCACTGCAGGGCGGCCAGCCGCTTGAGCAGGCGAGCCCGGGTCTCCCGGTCGAACTCCGAGGTGAACAGGGTCGCTTCCAGGTGGTCCAGGTCGGCCAGGATGGCCGGGCCGTCCCCGTCGAGCCCGAGTTCCCCGCGCAGGTGCGCGGCCAGCACGGACGGTGTGGTGAAGTCGAAGATCATCGACGTCGGCAGCCGCAGCCCGGTCTCGGCGGCGAGCCGGTTGCGCAGCTCCACCCCGGTCAGCGACGTCATGCCGAGCTCGAGGAAGCCGCGGTTGCGGTCGATCACCTCGTCCGGGCCGTGGCCCAGCACGGCCGCGGCGCCCCGGCACACCAAGTTGACCAGCAGGTTGTCCTGCTCCCCCGCGCTGAGCCCGGCCAGCCGTTCGGCCAGGCCCGGACCGTCGCTCGCGCCCGCGGGGTTGCCGGCGGCCCGGCGCCCGGCCGGGACCAGGTCGCGCAGCAGTGGCGGCACCGCGCGGCCGGCCATCGTGCGCAGGTTCAGCGGGGCGGGCACCAGCAGCGGCCCGGCCAGGCCGGCGGCGGCGTCCAGCAGGTCCATCCCGGTCCCGGTGCCGATCGGCACGATTCCTTCGCGGCGCAGCCGGGCGACGTCGGCCTCGGCCAGCGCGCCGGTCATGCCGCCGCGCTGTTCCCACAGGCTCCACGCCAGTGCCGTGCCGGGCAGGCCGAGCGCGCGCCGGTGCTGGGCCAGTGCGTCCAGGAAGGTGTTGGCCGCGGCGTAGGCGGCCTGCCCGCCGTTGCCGAGGATGCCGGCGAAGCCGGAGAACAGCAGGAAGGCGTCGAGCTCCGCGTCCTGCGTGAGTTCGTGCAGGTTGACCGCGGCGGCCACCTTGGGCCGCAGCACGGCGGCGAGCCGGTCCTCGGTGAGGCCGGTGAGCACGCCGTCGTCCAGCACGCCGGCCAGGTGCACCACCCCGCGCAGCGGGTGCGCTGCCGGGACGCCGGCCAGCAGGGCGGCCAGCTGGTCCCGGTCGGCGGCGTCGCAGGCGGCCACGGTGACGTCGGCCCCCAGCCCGGCCAGCTCCGCGCGGAGCTCCTCGGCGCCGGGGGCGTCCGGGCCGCGGCGGCTGGTCAGCAGCAGGTGCCGTACGCCGTGCGTGGTGACCAGGTGCCGGGCCAGCACGCCACCGAGGGTGCCGGTGCCGCCGGTGATCAGCACGGTGCCGGTGCCGCTCCAGGTCCAGCCGGGCCGCCCGGCCGGTCCGGGGCGGGCCAGGCGCGGCACCCGCACGACGCCTTCGCGCACCGCGAGCTGCGGTTCGCCCAGCCGCAGGGCCGCGGCCAGCACCGCGGGGTCGGGTTCGCCGTCGGTGTCGATCAGGGTCAACTGGCCGGGGTTTTCGGTCTGGGCCGAGCGCAGCAGGCCCCAGATCCCGGCGCCGGCCAGGCCGTCGAGCGGTTCGCCGGGCCGGGTGCCGATGGCCCCGCGGGTGAGCAGCACCAGCCGGGAGCCGTCCGGGTAGCCGGCCGCGAGCCAGGCTTGGACTTCGCGCAGCGCCCGGGAGACGGCGTGGCGCGCCGACTCGGCCAGCCCGCCGTCGGTGGTCTCGCAGCCGATCGGCAGCAGCACCACAGCAGGCGGCTGGGTGGCGTCCAAGTCGGCCACGCCGCCGGGGTGGGCCGGGAGGCCGCCGAGCGGTTCGTCGCCGAGCACGACCCAGCCTTCGGTGTCCGGCGCACCGCCGGGCAACGCCGGTTCGATCCAGTCCACGGTGAACAGTGCGTCCCGGTGCCCGCGCTCGGCGGTGGCGAAGAAATCGGCTGGGAATGCTTGCCACGAAACAGAATCCACCTCGGCCACCGGGGCGCCGTCGGCGTCCAGGGCGAGCAGCGAGACGGCGTCCGGGCCCACCGGCGTGACGTGCACCCGCAGCGCGGTCGCTCCCTCGGCGTACACCGACACCCCCTCCCAGCGGGCCGGCACCACCGGGCCGTCGACCGGGGCGAGCCCGGACAGGCCCAGCGCGGCGGCGGCCTGGGTCAGGGCCGGGTGCAGGGCGTAGCCCGCGACCTGCTCGGCCTCGGCGGGCAGAGTGAGTTCGGCACACAGCCCGGTGCGGGTGCGCCAGACTGCGGTGAGCGCGGCGAAACCGGGGCCGTGCTGCAGGCCGGTCCGGTCCAGCGCCTGGTAGAGCTCTTCGACGTCGGCTTCGGTGGCGTGGGCGGGCGGCCACTCGGCCGGCGCCTCGGGCAGCGGGCGGTGGGCGGCCAGCGTGCCGGCGGCGTGCTCCCGCCAGGCTTCGCCGTCGCCGGTGCGGCTGTGCACGGTGACCGGGCGCGTCCCCTCCTCGCCGGGCACGCCCAGCGTGACCTGGATCTGCACGGCTTCGTCCTCGGCCAGGACCAGCGGCCGGGTGACGGCGAGGTGGGCGACGGTGCCGCAGCCGGCCCGGTCGCCTGCCTGCCCGGCCCACTCCAGGAACACCGCGTCGGGCACGGTGATCGCGCCGAGCACGCGGTGCTCGGCCAGCCACGGCCGGGTGGCCGCGGACAGCCGCCCGGTGAGCACCGTGCCGCCGGAGCCGGCCAGCTCGAGGCCGGCCCCCAGCAGCGGGTGCCCGGCCGGGCTCAGCCCTAGGCCGGCCGCGTCGGCGACGCGGTCGCCGGGCTCGATCCAGTAGCGCTCCCGCTGGAAGGCGTAGGTGGGCAGGTCGACGCGGCGGCCGGGCGCGCAGCACGCGGTCCAGTCCACCGGCACCCCGCGCACGTGGGCCTCGGCCAGCGAGGTGAGCAGCCGGGTGCGGCCGCCGTCGTCGCGGCGCAGGGTGCCGAGCACGCCGGCGTCGGCGCCGGCGGCCTCGATGGTGTCCTGGATGCTCATGGCCAGCACCGGGTGCGGGCTGACCTCGATGAACACGTCGTTGCCGTGCGCCAGCAGCTCGCGCACGGCCGGTTCGAGCCGGACCGGGTGGCGCAGGTTGTCGTACCAGTAGCCGGCGTCCAGCGTGCCGGGCTCCACCCAGCGGCCGGTCAGCGTGGACAGGAACGGGATCTCCGGGGTGCCCGGGGAAACCGCGGCCAGCGCGGACAGCAGCTCCTGGTGGATCTTCTCGACGTGGGCGGAGTGCGAGGCGTAGTCCACCGGCACGGTCTTGGCCCGCAGGCCGTCCTCGGCGCAGGCGGCCGCGAACTCGTCCAGCGCGTCCACGTCGCCGGAGACCACGACGCTGCCGGGCCCGTTGACGGCGGCCACGGACACCCGGCCGGACCAGCGCTCCAGCCGGGCTTCGACATCGGTCTCGGACGCGGTGACCGAGACCATGCCGCCGTACCCGGCCAGGTGCTCGGCGATCGCCTTGCTGCGCAACGCGACCACCCGGGCACCGTCCTCGAGGGACAGGGCGCCGGCGACGCAGACGGCGGCGATCTCGCCCTGCGAGTGGCCGACCACGGCGGCCGGCTGCACGCCGTGCGCGCGCCAGACCTCGGCCAGCGACACCAGCACGGCCCACAGCACCGGCTGGACCACCTCGACCCGGTCCAAGGCCGCCGGCCCGCCCCGCAGCACGTCGGTGACGGAAAACTCGGTGAACGGCCGCAGGGCCGCCTCGCACTCGGCGATCCGGCGCGCGAAAACCGGCGACTGCGTCAGCAGTTCCGCGCCCATCCCGGCCCACTGCGAGCCCTGCCCCGGGAAGACGAACACGACGCCCCGCCCGCCGCCGCTGCCGGGCCGGCCGATGACCACGCCCGGGCCGGGGGTGCCTTCGCGCACCGAGCGCACGCCGGCCAGCAGCTCGGTCGGTTCCGTGCCGACGACGACCGCCCGGCAGTCCAGCGTGGTGCGGGTGGTGACCAGCGAGAACGCCACGTCGGCCGGATCCGCCTCGCGGGTGGCCGGCGCGTGCTCAAGCGCGGCGGCCTGGTCACGCAGGGCGGCCTCGGTCCGGCCGGACAGCACCCACGGCACGGCGACCGGATCACCGGCCGCGGCCGGCTCCGGCTCGGCCGGCACGGGCGGGGCCTCTTCGACGATCAGGTGGGCGTTGGTGCCGCTCATGCCGAACGAAGACACCCCGGCCCGGCGCGGCCTGCCGGTGCGCGGCCACGGCGTGGCCTCGGTGCACAGCGCGACCGAACCCGCCGTCCAGTCCACATGGGACGACGGCTGCTCGGCGTGGAGGCTGCGCGGGAGCAGGTTCTCCCGCATCGCCAGCACGACCTTGATCACGCCGGCCACCCCGGCGGCGGCCTGCGTGTGGCCGAAGTTCGACTTGACCGAGCCCAGCCGCAGGGGGGTCTCGCGGTCCTGGCCGTAGGTGGCGAGCAGCGCCTGGGCTTCGATCGGGTCGCCCAGCGTGGTGCCGGTGCCGTGCCCCTCGACGACGTCGACGTCCGATGTGGACAGCCCGGACGCGGCCAGCGCGGCCCGGATGACCCGCTGCTGTGCCGGTCCGTTGGGGGCGGTGAGCCCGTTGGACGCGCCGTCGGAGTTGATCGCGCTGCCGCGCAGCAGGGCCAGCACCGGGTGACCGTGGCGGCGGGCGTCGGACAGCCGCTCCAGCACCAGCACGCCGGCGCCCTCGGACCAGCCGGTGCCGTCCGCGGTCTCGGCGTAGGCCTTGCAGCGGCCGTCCGCGGACAGCCCGCCCTGCTGGGTGAACTCGATGAACGGGTTGGGCGTGCAGAGCGCGGTCACGCCGCCGGCCAGAGCCAGCGAGCATTCGTCGTTGCGCAGGGCGGTGGCGGCCAGGTGCAGCGCGACCAGCGAAGAGGAGCAGGCGGTGTCCACGGTCAGTGCGGGGCCGGCCAGGCCGAGCGCGTAGGACAGCCGGCCGGAGAGCACGCTGGCGGCGGTGCCGGTGCTGGCCAGCACGCGCTGGTCGGCGCGGCCGGCGATGACGAGGTTGGCGTAGTCCTGGCCGGTGGTGCCGACGAACACGCCGGTCCGGCTGCCCTTGAGCGTGGCCGGGTCCAGCCCGGCGCGTTCGATCGCCTCCCAGGTGGTCTCCAGCAGGATGCGCTGCTGCGGGTCCATGGTGACCGCCTCGCGCGGCGAGATCCGGAAGAAGCCGGCGTCGAACTCGCCGAGTCCGTCGAGGAACCCGCCGCCGTCGGTGGCGCTGGCGCCCGCGCCGAGCGCGGCCAGGTCCCAGCCGCGGTCGGCCGGGAACCCGGCGATCACGTCCCGGCCCTCGGCCAGCACGGACCAGAACTCCTCCGGGGTGCCGACCCCGCCGGGGTAGCGGCAGCCGATGCCGACCACCGCGATCGGCTCGTCGGCCGAGGCCGCGAGCAGCTCTTCGTTCTGCCGGCGCAGTCTCTCGTTTTCCTTCAACGAGGATCGCAGCGCCTCGATGTACTGGCTCTCCGAGTTGGTCATCGTCTCGCTCCCGATCGCCGTCAGTTGATCTGGGCGCTTTCGCGCACCATCCGCAGCAGGTCTTCGCCGTCCATCTCGTCCAGCGAGCTGCCGCCGTCCGGGCGGGCGTCGCCGTCTTCGCCGCTCCCCTCGCCGTCCTCGGCCAGCCGGGTCAGCATGTCCAGCAGGCCGCTCCGGCGGAGCCGGGCCGGCGGGATCGCCGCCAGCAGCTCCTGGTACCGCGCCGCCTCGGCGCCGCCGTCCCCGGCCGGACCGCCCGCGGGAAGCAGCTCGGCCAGCAGGTACCGGGCCAGCACCGCCGGGCTGGGCTGGTCGAAGACCAGGGAGGCCGGCAGGGCCAGACCGGTCGCGCCGACCAGGGCTTTGCGCAGCTCGACCGCGGTGAGCGAGTCGACGCCCAGTTCGGCGAACGGCCGGTCGGACGGGATGGCCGCCGGTCCGGTGTGGCCGAGGACGCGGGCCGCCGCGGCGCGGACCAGCTTGACCAGCTCGCGCTCACGCTCGGCGGCGGGCGCACCGGCCAGGCGTCCGCGCAGTTCGGCCACCCGGTCCGCGGCCGGTTCGGCCGCGGCCGCGGTGGTCAGCGCGGCCCGCACCTCGGGCAGGTCGCCCAGCAGCGGGCTGGGCCGCTGCACGGTGAACCGGGGCGCGAAGGTGGCCCAGTCCACGTCGGCCACGGTCAGCAGGGTCTCGTCGTCGTCGAGGGCCTGCTGCAGCGCGGCCACGGCGTACGCGGGACGCATCGGGGTGATCCCCATGCTCCGGAGGACGTCGAGGTCGGCCGAGCCGGCCAGCATCCCCGCCTCGGCCCAGGCGCCCCAGGCCACCGACGTGGCCGGGAGGCCGTCGGCGCGGCGGGACTGGGCCAGCGCGTCCAGGTAGGTGTTGGCGGCGCAGTAGCCGGGCTGGCTGTGGCTGCCCCAGACCGCCGCGATCGAGGAGAACAGCACGAAGGCGTCCAGTTCGGCGTCGCGGGTCAGTTCGGCCAGGTACCGGGCCGAGGTGACCTTGGCCCGCAGCGTGGTGTCGAGGCTGTCCGGCCCGAGTTCGGCGATCGGCTGGTGGTCCGCCACGCCGGTGGCGTGGAACACCGCCCGCAGCGGGTGCTGTGCGCCGATTTCCGCGAGCAGCGCGGCCAGCTGCTCCTTCTCGGCGACGTCGCAGGCGGCCACGGTGACCCGGGCGCCGTGCGCGGCCAGTTCCTCCCGCAGCTCGGCCGCGCCCGGCGCGTCCGGGCCCCGGCGGCTGGCCAGGACGAGGTGTTCGGCGCCGTTCTTCGCGGCCCAGCGGGCGATGGCCGCCCCGAGGCCGCCGGTGCCGCCGGTGATCAGCACCGTGCCGCGCGGCCGCCACTGGCGGCGGGCACTGCCCTGGACACGGCGGGCGCGGACCACCCGGCGGGCGTAGCTGCCGGACTCGCGGATGGCGACCTGGTCTTCGCCGCCGGCCCCGGACAGGGTCGCGGCCAGCCGGCGGGCGGTCCTCTCGGCCAGTTCGGCCGGCAGGTCGACGAGACCGCCCCACTGCCGCGGGTACTCCAGCGCGGCGGCGCGCCCGAGGCCCCAGATCGTCGCCTGGAGCGGGTGGGGCACCGGCTCGCCGTCCTCGACACCGACCGCGCCGGAGGTGGCGCACCACACCGGAGCGGTGATTCCGCCGTCGGCCAGCGCCTTGAGCAGCTCGGCCGTGCCGGCCAGCCCGGCGGGCACCGAGCCGAATCCGGCGCACGCCTGTTCGGCGACGCCGAGCAGCGACAGCACCCCGGCGATCGGTTCGTCCACCGGCAGCTGGTCCACTGTGGACCTCAAAACGGTCAGGCCCTGGCCGGTCAGGGCGGTTTCGACGCTGTCGACCCATTCGTGGTGCGCTCGGTCGCCGGGCTCGACGAGCAGCCAGGTACCCGGTCGCACCTCCTCCGGTTCGGGCAGCGGGGTCCAGGTGGTCCGGTAGCGCCACGGGTCGACCACGCTCTGCTCGCGCGAGCGGGTCCGCCACGACGCGAGAGCGGGCAGGACGGTGTCCAGCGAGGCGTCGTCGAGGCCCAGCTCGCCGGCCAGGGTCCGGCTGTCCTCGCGTTCGACCGCGGCCCAGAACTCGTCGTCCACCGGGTCGGCCTGGGCGGCCACCTTCGGGATCGGCCAATAGGTCCGGTGCTGGAAGGCGTAGGTGGGCAGCGTCGCCCGGCGGGGCTCGAGTGGCGCGAAGTAGGCGTCCCAGTCGACGTCGACGCCTTGGACGTGGAGCCCGGCCAGGGCGCGGAGCAAGGTCTCGGGTTCGGGTTTGTCCTTGCGCAGCGCCGGGATTCCGGTGGCCTCGGCCAGGTCGGCGGTGTGCGTGGTCAGGGTGCTGTCGGGGCCGAGTTCCAGGAACGTGCGGACGCCTTCGCCGTGGAGCGTGGTCAGGCCGTCGGCGAACCGGACGGTGTCGCGGACGTGCCGGACCCAGTAGTCGATGCTCCCCTGGTCACTGAGCCCACCGGTCACATTGGACACCACCGGAATCGTGGGCGCGTGGAACGTCATGCCGTCCAGGGCGCGGGCGAACTCGGCCAGCACGGGTTCCATCAGGCTGGAGTGGAACGCGTGCGACACCGGCAAGCGTTTCGCCCGGTCCGCCCTGATCCCGCTGATCGCCTCCTCGGTGCCCGACAGCACGACCGCGTTCGGTCCGTTGACCGCCGCGATCGACACCTCGGTCCACCGCGATGCTTCTTCCTCGGTGGCCCGCACAGCCAGCATCGCCCCACCCGGGGGCAGGGCCTGCATCAACCGGCCGCGAGCGGCCACCAACGCACATGCGTCCGCCAGGGAGAACACGCCGGCCACGTAGGCCGCCGTGATCTCGCCGATGGAGTGACCGGCCACGTAGTCGGGCTTGACACCCCAGGACTCCACCAGCCGGAACAACGCCACCTCGACCGCGAACAACGCCGGTTGGGTGTGTTCGGTCCGGTCCAGCCCCTCGCCGGACCACATCACCTCACGGAGGTTCTCGATACCCAGCTCGGCCAGTACCTCGTCGAGTGCCTCGGCGAACACCGGATACCGGGCGTGGAGCTCACGGCCCATGCCCGCGCGCTGGGCGCCTTGACCGGAGAAGAGGACGGCCAGCTTGCCCCGGACCCGCTCGCCGCTGAGCATGTTCGCGTGGACGCCGTCGGCGGCCCAGGACCGCAGGCTCGCCACGGCGTTGGCGTCGGCCAGCACCACGGCCCGGTGGTCGAAGGTGGCCCGGGTGGTGGCCAGGGCCCAGCCGACGTCCACGGTGTCCTGGTCGCCGATCCCCTCGGCCAGGGTCCGGGCCTGATCGCGCAGGGCTTCCGGCGTGCGGCCGGAGAGCACCCAAGGCACCGGCACGTCGTCCCGGACCACCTCCGGTGCGGCCGGAACGGGCTCGGGCGCTTCGATGATGGTGTGTGCGTTGGTTCCGCTGATGCCGAACGACGAAACGGCAGCCCGGCGAGGGCGGTCCACCTCGGGCCAATCCCGGCTTTCGCTGAGGAGCGAGACCGCGCCGGACGCCCAGTCGACGTGCGAGGACGGGTCGTTCGAGTGCAGGGATCGCGGCAGCACGCCGTGGCGCATGGCCATGACCATCTTGATGATGCTCGCGACCCCGGCCGCGGCCTGGGTGTGGCCGATGTTCGACTTCACGGAACCGAGCCACAGCGGCGTTTCCCGGTCCTGGCCGTAGGTGGCCAGCAGCGCCTGCGCCTCGATCGGGTCACCCAACCTGGTGCCGGTGCCGTGGCCCTCGACCACGTCGACGTCCGATGTGGACAGACCGGCCGACGCCAGCGCCTGGCGGATCACCCGCTGCTGCGACGGGCCGTTCGGCGCGGTCAGGCCGTTCGATGCGCCGTCCTGGTTGATGGCGCTGCCGCGCACGACGGCCAGGACTTCGTGGCCGTTGCGGCGGGCGTCGGACAGGCGTTCCAAGACCAGCATTCCGGCGCCTTCGGACCAGCCCACGCCATCGGCGCCGTCACCGTAGGACTTGCACCGGCCGTCCTCCGACAACCCTCGCTGCCGGGAGAACTGGATGAACGTGTTCGGCGTCGCCATCACGGTGACCCCGCCGGCCAGCGCCAGCGAGCACTCCCCGGCGCGCAGCGCCTGGACGGCCCAGTGCAGGGCGACCAGGGACGACGAGCAGGCGGTGTCGACGCTGACGGCCGGACCTTCCAGGCCCAGGGTGTAGGACACGCGGCCGGACAGGACGCTCGGCGCGCTGCCCATCCCCTGATATGCCTCGAATTCGCTGCCCTGCAGCAGTTTGGCGTAGTCGCTGTACATCACCCCGGCGAACACGCCGGTGTCGCTGCCCCGCAGGGAGACCGGGTCGATGCCAGCGCGCTCGAGCGCTTCCCACGACGTTTCCAGGAGCTGACGCTGCTGGGAGTCCGTCGCCATGGCTTCACGCGGGGACATCCCGAAGAATTCAGCGTCGAACTCACCGGCCTCGTGCAGGAAGCCACCGCGCTTGGTGTAGGAGGTCCCGGTGTGCTCCGGGTCCGGGTGGTACAGGGAGTCCAGGTCCCAGCCGCGACCGGTGGGGAACTCGGTGATCGCGTCGACCCCGTCGGCCACCAGCCGCCACAGGTCTTCCGGCGAACTCACGCCGCCGGGATAGCGGCACCCCAT
This sequence comes from Amycolatopsis sp. lyj-23, assembly GCF_046549135.1. NCBI lineage: Bacteria > Bacillati > Actinomycetota > Actinomycetes > Pseudonocardiales > Pseudonocardiaceae > Amycolatopsis > Amycolatopsis sp. lyj-23. Next base: position 457,901 of record NZ_JAJPWN010000001.1, read on the forward strand.
GCCGACGATGACGATCGGGTCGTCACCCACCGGCCGCGTCACGGCGGTGACCGGCACGGGCCGACCGGCCTCGCCGCCCAGCCGTTCGAGCAGGTAGCCGGTCAACGCGCCGATCGTCGGGTAGTCGAAGACCAGGGTCGTCGGCAGCCGCAGGTCCGTGGCCGCGTCGAGGCCGTTGCGCAGTTCGACCGCCGTCAACGAGTCGAAACCCAGCTCCTGGAACGTCTTCTCCGCGTCGAACACCGTGCCGGTCGCGTGCCCGAGGACGGCCGCGACCCGGCCGCCGATCACCTCGGCCACGGCTTCGGCCTGCTCGGCCGGGCTCAGCGCGGCCAGGCGCCGGGTCAGGTCGGCCGCAGCGGGCGCGTCGGCCCGGGAGACCCGGCGACGGACGCCGCCGGCGATGTCCCGCAGGGCGCCGGGCAGCACCGCCCGCTCGCGCAGCGCGGCCACGTCCAGTCCGGTCGCCACGATCCGGCCGTCGACGGTCAGGGCGGCGTCCAGCAGGGCCAGCGCCCGGTCGGCGGGCAGCGGCGGCACCCCGGCGCGGGCCATCCGCTCCCGATCGGCCTCCGACAGCTCGCCCACCAGACCGTCGGCCAACGCCCACGGCCCCCACGCCACCGACAACGTCGGACGGCCTTCAGCCGTGCGCACCTCGGCCAGCGCATCGAGGAACGAGTTCGCCGCAGCGTAGTTGGCCTGACCGGCGGTGCCGAGCACGCCGGCCACCGAAGAGAACAGCACCAACCGCGTGTCCGGGTGCCGTTCCAAGGCCCGGTGCAGGTGCCAGGCGGCGTCCACCTTGGGGGCGAGGACGGCGTCGAGCGAGTCCGGGGTCAGTGATCCGACCACCCCGTCGGCCAGCACCCCGGCCGCGTGGATCACCAGGTCGAGACCGTGTTCCACGGCCACGGCGTCGACCAGCGCCGACACCGATCCGGCGTCGCTGACGTCGCAGGTGCGCACCTCGACCGGACCGTCCAGTTCGGACAGCCAGTCCGCGGCGCCCCGGCGGCTGGCCAGCACCACCCGCTCGGCGCCCAGCTCCAGGAGGTGCTTGGTCAGCACCCGGCCCACGCCGCCCGTACCGCCGGTGATCAGCACGGTCCCGGAACACGTCCAGGATTCGGCCGCGGTGGCCCGGCGCAGCCGGGGAGCGAACACGGCGTCGCCGGTCAAGCGAAGCTCGGGCTCGTCGCAGGTCAGGGCTTCGATGAGGAGCCCCGCGTCCGGTTTGTCCGCCAGGTCCAGCAGGGCGAAGCGGCCGGGGTTCTCGGCGAGCGCGCTGCGGACCAGGCCCCAGGCGGCGGCGGTCCGCACGCCGGCTTGCCGGGTCAGCAGCACGAGCCGCGAACCGGCGAAGGCCGCCTCGGCCAGCCAGCGCTGGACCAGGTCCAGCACCTCGGCGGTCAGGCTGTGCACGCCGGCGGGCACGTCACCCGACGGCGGCGCGACCTCGGCCAACACGACCCGCGGTACGTCCGCGCCGGCCAGCGCGGCCAGGTCGGGAGCCGTCTGCACGGGCAGCCCCGCGCCGAGCAGGAGGTCGGCGACGTCCTCGGCGCCGACGACGGCAACGCGGGACAGGCCGGTCCGGGAGGTGCCGGTGACCGGGGCCCAGCCGACGTCGAACAGGCCCTCCCGGCGCACGGCGACCGGTGCGGACCCGGCCGAGCGGAGGGTCAGCGAGCCCACGGTCACCACCGGCACGCCGTCGTGGTCGGTGGCGGCGAGGGCGATGGTGTCCTCGCCCGAGCGGGTCAGCCGGACCCGCAGCCGGGTGGCGCCGGTGGCGTGCAGCTCGACGTCGTGCCAGGCGAACGGCACGACCGCCCCGCCGGGCTCTCCGGAACGCAGGTAGCGGATGCCGTGCAAGGCGGCGTCCAGCAGGGCCGGGTGCACGCCGAAGCCGTCGGCCTCCGCGTCCAGCGCCACCTCGGCGAACCACTCGTTCCCGGTGCCCTTCCAGACCGACTCGACGCCGCGGAACCGGGGCCCGTAGGCCAGGCCCAGCGCTTCAAGTTCGGCGTAGAAGGTGTCGATGTCGACCGGGGTCGCGGCCGGGGGCCAGGTTTCCAGGCCGGTGGCCCCGGTCGCGGCGACGCCGGGCCGGAGGGTGCCGGTGGCGTGCTGGATCCAGTCGTGGCCGGAGCCGGACCGGGAGTGGACGGCGAGACCGCGGGTGCCGTCGGCCTGTTCGGCCGTCACCCGCACCTGCACCTGGACCGGCTCGCGGGCCGGCAGGACCAGCGGCGCGAGCAGGGTCAGCTCGTCCAGCCGGCCGCAGCCGGCCTCGTCGCCGGCCCGGATGGCCAGCTCCACGAACCCGGTGCCCGGGAACAGCACCTGCCCGTTGACGACGTGCTCGGCCAGCCACGGCTGGGTGCGCACGGACAGGGAACCGGTGAGCACCACCCCGGAGGCGTCGGCCATGGCGACCGCGGCGCCCAGCAGCGGGTGCCCGGTCGCGGCCAGGCCGAACCCGGTCGCGTCACCGGCGTGGGCCCGCGCCTTCGGCCAGAACGCCCGGTGCTGGAAGGGGTAGGTGGGCAGGTCGACCCGCCGTGGTTCGAGCGGCGCGAAGAAGGCGTCCCAGTCGATGGCGATGCCCTGGATGTACAGCAGCGACAGCGCCCGGACGAGCGATTCGGGTTCGGGTTTGTCCTTGCGCAGGGCCGGAATCCCGGTGACGCCGGCCAGCTCGGCCACGTGGGTGGTCAAGGCGGCATCGGGGCCGAGTTCCAGGAACGTGCGGACGCCTTCGCCGTGGAGGGTGTCCAGGCCGTCGGCGAACCGGACGGTGTCGCGGACGTGCCGGACCCAGTACTCGATGCTGCCCTGATCGCTGATTTCACCGGTGACGTTCGAGACCACCGGAATCGTGGGCTCCTCGAATGTGATCCCATCCAGCGCGCGAGCGAATTCCGCCAGCATCGGTTCCATCAGGCTGGAGTGGAACGCGTGGGACACCGGCAACCGCTTGGCCCGGTCCGCCTCGATCCGCTCGATCGCCTCTTCCGTGCCCGACAGCACCACCGCGTTCGGTCCGTTGACTGCGGCGATGGAGACGTCGGTCCAGCGCCGTGCTTCTTCCTCAGTGGCTCGCACCGCGAGCATCGCTCCACCCGAGGGCAGCGCCTGCATCAACCGGCCTCGAGCCGCCACTAGCGCACACGCATCCGCCAGCGAAAGCACACCCGCAACGTGCGCCGCGGTGATCTCCCCGATGCTGTGCCCGGCCACGAAGTCCGGCTGGACACCCCAGGACTCCACCAGCCGGAACAACGCGGTCTCCACCGCGAACAACGCAGGCTGGGTGTACTCGGTCCGGTCCAACCCCTCCCCGGACCACATCACCTCACGGAGGTTCTCGATCTCCAGCTCGGCCAGCACCTCGTCCAGCGCCTGCGCGAACACCGGATACCGGGCATAAAGCTCACGGCCCATCCCGGCACGCTGCGCGCCTTGGCCGGAGAACACGATCGCCAGCTTGCCCCGCACCCGCGCACCGGAGAGGACATCCCCGTTCCGCAGGGAGGTCAACGCCGTTTCGGTGTCGGAAGCCAGCACCACCGCGCGGTGGTCGAAGCCGGAGCGCGTCCGGGCCAGCGACCAGGCCACGTCCACCGCCGCTTCACCGGCGACCCGGTCCGGCAGGGCAGCGGCCTGAGCCGTCAGCGCATCCGGGGACTTGGCCGACAGCACCCACGGCACCAGCACGGCTTCCGGCCTGGCCTCGACGACCGGAGCCGGCTCGTCCGGCTGTTCGAGGATGGTGTGGGCGTTCGTGCCGCTGATCCCGAACGACGACACAGCCGCGCGACGCGGACGCTGCACCTCCGGCCAGTTCCGCGGCTCGGTGAGCAGGCTGACCGCGCCGGACTCCCAGTCCACATGCGACGACGGCTCGTCGACGTGCAACGTCTGCGGCAGCACACCGTGCCGCATGGCCATGACCATTTTGATGATCCCGGCAACACCAGCCGCCGCTTGCGTGTGGCCGATGTTCGACTTCACCGAACCCAGCCACAGCGGCGTCTCCCGCTCCTGACCGTAGGTCGCCAGCAGCGCCTGGGCCTCGATGGGGTCGCCCAGCTTCGTGCCGGTGCCGTGGCCTTCCACCACATCGATGTCCGATGTGGACAGTCCGGTCGACGCCAGCGCCTGCCGGATCACCCGCTGCTGCGACGGCCCGTTCGGCGCCGTCAACCCGTTCGAGGCGCCATCCTGGTTGACCGCCGAACCCCGGACGACGGCCAGCACGTCGTGGCCGTTGCGGCGCGCGTCCGACAGTCGTTCCACGACCAGCATGCCGACGCCCTCGGCCCAGCCGGTGCCGTCGGCCCCGTCGGCGTAGGCCTTGCACCGGCCGTCGACGGCCAGACCGCCCTGCCGCGAGAACTCCACGAACAGCGAGGGGCTGGACAGGATGGTGGCCCCGCCGGTGAGCGCGAGCGAGCACTCGCCGCTACGCATGGCCTGGACCGCCCAGTGCAGCGCGACCAGCGACGACGAACACGCGGTGTCGACCGTGACCGCCGGGCCTTCCAGGCCCAGCGTGTAGGCCAAGCGGCCGGACATCACGCTCGGCGTGTTGCCGGTCAGCGTCAGCCCCTCAGCCTCGGCCGAGCCGGCCGACAACGCGGAATACCCGCTGGAAGACGCGCCGATGAAGACACCGGCCGGGGTTCCGCGCAGGGTCGCCGGGTCGATCCCGGACCGTTCCAGCGCCTCCCACGCGGTCTCCAGCAACTGCCGCTGCTGCGGGTCCATGGCCAGCGCCTCGCGCGGGGCGATGCCGAAGAACTCGGCGTCGAACCCGGCCACGTCGGTCAGGAAGCCGCCGCGGTGGGTGTCGCTGTGGCCCGGGCCGTCGCCGGTCAGCGCGGCCAGGTCCCAGCCGCGGTCTTCGGGGAACTCGGCGATGGCGTCCCCACCGGACGCGACCAGCTGCCAGAGGTCTTCGGGCGAGCGGACGCCGTGGGGGAAGCGGCAGGCCATGCCGACGATGACGATCGGGTCGTCGTCGTGCACGAGCGTGCCCGGCACCGCCACCGTGGTCTCGGCCTGCGGATCGAGCTGGTCCAGCAGGTGCGCGGCGAGCTGCTCGGGAGTCGGGTGGTCGAACACCAGCGTCGAGGACAGCCGCAGGCCGGTGGCCTGGCCGAGCCGGTTGCGCAGCTCGACCGCGGTCAAGGAGTCGAAGCCGAGTTCGCGGAACTCCCGTTCGAAGGCGACGTCCGACGCGTCGGCGTGACCCAGCACCAACGCCGCCTGCGCACCGACCAACGCGAGCACCCGCTCCCGCTGCTGCACCGGCGTCAGACCCGCCAACTCCCCAGCAAAGCCGCCATCGCCCCCAGCCGACGCACTGGCCGCCGAACGACGGACCGGCCGCACCGGCCCCGCCAACGCCCGCAGCATCGGCGGCACCTCGGCCCGGGCCCGCAACGCGGCGGCGTCGAAGCCGGTGGCCACGACGTGCGCGGCGTCGGTGGCGGTGGCGGCGTCGAACAGGGCCAGGCCGTCGGCGTGGCTCAACGGCGGGAACCCGGTACGCCGCATCCGGGCGACGTCCTGTTCGGACAGTGACGCCGTCATGCCGCCGGTCGGCTCCCAGCCACCCCAGGCGATCGACAGCCCGGGCCGGCCTTCGGCCCGGCGCTGCTCCATCAGCGCGTCCAGGAAGGTGTTGCCGGCCGCGTAGTTGGCCTGGCCTGCTGTGCCCAGGACCCCGGCGATCGAGGAGAACACCACCAGCGGGGCGTCCGGCACGGCCTGGTGCAGGTTCCAGGCGGCGTCGACCTTGGCCGCCAGGACCCGGTCCAGCCGCTCGGGGGTCATCGACTCCACCAGGCCGTCGTCCAGCACCCCGGCCGAGTGGACGACCGCGGACAGCGGAGCCAGGTCGTCGACCAGCGCTGCCGTCGCCACGGCGTCGGTGAGGTCGCAGGCGCGGACCTCGACCCGAGCGCCGGCCGACTCGAGTTCGGTCACCAGCTCGCCGATGCCGTCGGCGGCCGGGCCGCGACGACTCGTCAGCACCAGATGCCCGAAACCCCGCTCGACCAGGTGCCGGGCCACCAACTGGCCCAGGCCCCCCGTTCCGCCGGTGATCAGCACCGGGCGGGCGGGGTCCCACGCCCGCGGGATGGTGAAGACGATCTTGCCGACGTGCTTGGCCTGACTCATCCACCGCATCGCTTCCGGTGCCCGCCGGACGTCGAAGGTGCGAGCGGGCAGGGCCTGCACGATCCCGTCGTCGACCAGGGCCAGGAGCTGGCGCAGCAGTTCCTGCGTGCGGTCCGGCCCGGCGTCGATGATGTCGAAGGCCCGGTAACCGGGCATGTCCGTGCGGATGTCGGTCTTGCCCATCTCCGCGAACCGGCCACCCTCGGCCAGCAACCGCAGAGACGCGTCGGTGAACTCACCGGCCAGCGAATTCAGCACCACGTCCATGCCGTGACCGCCGCTGACCGCGCGGAACTGCTCCTCGAAATCCAGGGTCCGCGACGACGCGATGTGGTCGTCGGCGATCCCGAGTTCCCGCAGCACCGGCCACTTCGGCTCGCTGGCGGTAGCGAAGACTTCCGCGCCCAGCCAGCGGGCCACCTGGATCGCCGCCATCCCGACCCCACCGGCACCGGCGTGGATCAGCACGCGCTCGCCGGCGCGGAGGCCGGCGATGTCCTGGAGACCGTACAGCGCGGTCAGGTAGGCCACCGGCGCGCCGGCCGCGTCCACATCGGACCAGCAGGACGGCACCGGGGCGAGGAACCGCTCGTCGACGACGGCGAACGGGCCGAAGCCGCCGCCGATGCGACCGAGCACGCGGTCGCCGACCCGCAGGCCGGCCGCCTCGGGCCCGAGCTCGGTGACCACGCCCACCGCTTCGGCGCCGAGCAGCCCGGCGTCGCCCGGGTACATGCCCAGTGCGTTGAGCACGTCCCGGAAGTTGAGCCCGGCCGCGCGCACCGCGACCCGGACCTGACGGCCGGTCAGCTCGGCTTCGGCCGCGTCGCAGGGTTCCAGCGCGAGGCCGTCGAGGCTGCCCTGCGCGACCATGCCGAGCCGCCAGCCCGCGCTGTCCGCCGGCACCGCCAGGGCCGGCCGCACGGCGGTCAGGGCGCCGGTCAGCACGGCGCCGTCACGCAGCCGCACCTCGCGCTCGCCGCCGGCCAGCGCGGCGACGAGCAACGCACCGTCCAGCTCGCCCGCCGGGTCGAGGTCCAGCAGCCCGAACCGGTCCGGGTGCTCCGAACGCGCGCTGCGGATCAGGCCGAGCACCGGCGCGGTCACCACCTCGGCACCGCGGGTCAGCACGACCAGCCGCGAACCGGCGAACGCCGCTTCAGCCAGCCACTGCTGGACCAAGGCCAGCACCGCGCGGCTCGCCGCGTGCGCCCCGGCCACCACGTCCGCGTCCTCCGGCGCCCGGGCCAGGACGATCCGCGGCACCTCCTGGTCCGCCAGCGAAGCCAGGTCGTCCACCGTGACGACGTCCAGTCCGGCGTGCCGCAGAGCCGCGGCGACGTCCTCGGCACCGAGCACGGCGACCCGGGACAGCCCGGTTCGCGCGGTCCCGGTCGACGGGCGCCACCGCAGTTCGAAGAGGCCGTCCACCGAGGCCGCCGGAGGCTCGGCGGCCCGCAGTGTCAACCCGCCGACGCTGAGCACCGGCGTGCCCGCCGGGTCCACCGCCGACAACGTCACCGTGTCGTCGCCCGTGCGCAGCAGCCGCACCCGCAGCGCGGTGGCGCCCGTGGCGTGCAGAGTGACGTCCTGCCAGGCGAACGGCAGCACCGGACCCGCACCGGCGCCCCCGACGCCGGTGAACCCGATGGCGTGCAACGCCGAGTCCAGCAACGCCGGGTGCAGACCGAACCCGGTGGCCGCGTCGTCCAGGGCGACTTCGGCGAACCACTCGTCGTCGCCGCCCTGCCAGACACCGGTGAGGCCCTGGAACCGCGGGCCGTAGTGCAGGCCGAGCCGGGCCAGCCCGGCGTAGAAGTCCTCGGTACCGGCGGGCTGCGCGCCCGGCGGCGGCCAGGTGGTCAGACCGGTGGGGTCCGGCTCGGCCGCGTCGCCGCTGACCAGGCCGGTGGCGTGCTGGGTCCAGTCGCCGCCTTCGGCGCGGGAGTGCACGCCGAGCGCGCGGCGGCCCTGGGCGTCCGGCTCGCCGACGCGGACCTGCACCTGCACCGCACCCTGAGCGGGCAGGACCAGCGGGGCCAGCAGGGTCAGCTCGTCGACCCGGCCGCAGCCCACCTCGTCGCCGGCCCGCACCGCCAGCTCCACGAACCCGGTACCCGGGAACAGGATCCGGTCGCCGACGACGTGGTCGGACAGCCACGGGTGGGAGTGCAATGACAGACGTCCGGTGAGGAGCACGTCTTCGGAGCCGGCCACCGTGAGGATCGCGCCGAGCAGCGGGTGCCCGGTGACTTCCTGACCGAGGCCGGACGCGTCCCCGGCGACCGCCCGGGTGACGGGCCAGTACGTGCGGTGCTGGAAGGCGTAGGTCGGCAGGGTGGCCCGGCGCGGCTCGAGCGGCGCGAAGAAGGCGTCCCAGTCGACGTCGATGCCCTGCACGTGGAGGGCGCCCAGGGCGCGGAGCAGGGTTTCGGGTTCGGGCTTGTCCTTGCGCAGCGCCGGAATCCCGGTGACGCCGTCCAGGCTTGCCGTGTGTGTGGTCAGGGTGGCGTCCGGCCCCAGCTCCAAGAAGGTGCGGACGCCTTCGCCGTGGAGGGTGTTCAGGCCATCGGCGAACCGCACGGTGTCGCGGACGTGCCGGACCCAGTAGTCGATGCTGCCCTGTTCGCTGATCTCGCCGGTGACATTCGAGACCACCGGGATGGCGGGCTCGTGGAACGTGATCCCGTCCAGGGCCCTGGCGAACTCGGCCAGCATCGGTTCCATCAAACTGGAGTGGAACGCGTGGCTGACCGGCAACCGCTTGGCTCGGTCCGCCTCGATTCGGCTGATCGCCTCTTCTGTGCCGGACAGCACCACCGCGTTCGGGCCGTTGACCGCCGCGATGGACACGTCAGGCCACTGCCGTGCTTCTTCCTCGGTGGCCCGGACCGCGAGCATCGCTCCACCCGGGGGCAGGGCCTGCATCAACCGGCCGCGGGCAGCCACCAGCGCACACGCGTCCGCCAGCGACAGCACACCCGCAACGTGCGCTGCGGTGATTTCGCCGATGCTGTGCCCGGCCACGAAGTCCGGCTTGACACCCCAGGACTCCACCAGCCGGTACAACGCGGTTTCCACCGCGAACAACGCAGGCTGCGTGTACCGGGTCTCGTCCAGGCCGTCGCCGGACCACATCACTTCACGCAGGTTCTCGATCTCCAGCTCGGCCAGCACTTCGTCCAAGGCGTGGGCGAACACCGGATACCGGGCATATAGCTCCCGGCCCATTCCCACCCGCTGCGCGCCCTGCCCCGAGAACAAGATCGCCAGCTTGCCCCGCACCCGGGTACCGGACAGGACATCCCCGTTCCGCAGAGAGCTCAACGCCGTCTCGGTATCCGGTGCCAAGACCACCGCACGGTGCTCGAAGGCCGTCCGCGAGGTCGCCAGCGACCAGCCGACGTCCACGGTGTCCTGGTCGCCGAGCACCTCGGCCAGGGTCCGGGCCTGGGCGTCCAGGGCTTCCGGCGTGCGGCCGGACAGCACCCACGGCACCAGCACGTCGTCCCGGACCACCACCGGCGTGTCCGGAGTGGGCTCGGGGGCCTCGATGATCGTGTGCGCGTTCGTCCCGCTGATCCCGAACGACGAGATCCCGGCCCGGCGCGGACGCCCGGCCTCGGGCCAGTCGCGCGCCTCGGTCAGGAGGCTGACCGCACCGGCTTCCCAGTCCACGTGCGAGGACGGCAGGTCCGCGTGGAGAGACCGCGGGAGCAGGCCGTGGCGCATGGCCATGACCATCTTGATGATCCCGGCGACCCCGGCCGCGGCCTGGGTGTGCCCGATGTTCGACTTCAACGAACCCAGCCACAGCGGGGCTTCGCGGTCCTGGCCCTGGCCGTAGGTGGCCAGCAGCGCCTGCGCCTCGATCGGGTCACCCAACCTGGTGCCGGTGCCATGGCCTTCCACCACGTCGACGTCCGATGTGGACAGACCGGCCGACGCCAGCGCCTGCCGGATCACCCGCTGCTGCGACGGGCCGTTCGGCGCCGTCAGGCCGTTCGATGCGCCATCCTGGTTCACCGCGGAACCGCGGATGATCGCCAAGACTTCGTGACCGTTGCGGCGCGCGTCGGACAGGCGTTCCAGCACCAGCATTCCGGCGCCCTCGGACCAGCCGACCCCATCAGCGCCGTCACCATAGGACTTGCACCGGCCGTCCTCGGACAACCCTCGTTGCCGGGAGAACTGGATGAACGTGTTCGGCGTCGCCATCACCGTCACCCCACCGGCCAAAGCCAGCGAGCACTCCCCCGCCCGCAGCGCCTGCACCGCCCAGTGCAACGCCACCAGCGACGACGAACACGCCGTGTCGACACTCACCGCCGGACCTTCCAGTCCCAGCGTGTAGGACACCCGGCCGGACAGGACGCTCGGCGCGCTGCCCATTCCCTGGTACGCCTCGAACTCGCTGCCCTGCAACAACTTGCCGTAGTCGCTGTACATCACCCCGGCGAACACACCCGTGTCACTGCCCCGCAGCGACACCGGGTCGATCCCGGCCCGCTCCAACGCCTCCCACGACGTTTCCAGCAACTGACGCTGCTGCGAGTCCGTCGCCATCGCCTCGCGGGGAGACATCCCGAAGAACTCGGCGTCGAACTCACCGGCCTCGTGCAGGAAACCACCGCGCTTGGTGTACGAGGTACCGGCGCGCTCGGGATCGGGGTCGTAGATCGAATCCAGGTCCCAGCCACGACCGGTGGGGAACTCGGTGATCGCGTCCACGCCGTCGGCCACCAGCCGCCACAGGTCTTCCGGCGAACTCACACCGCCGGGATAACGGCACCCCATGCCGACGATGACGACCGGATCGTCACTCACCGGCCGGACGACTTCGGCGACCTGCGCCGGCTGACCGGCGCCGCCGCCCAGCCGTTCGAGCAGGTACTCGGTCAACGCGCCGATCGTCGGGTAGTCGAAGACCAACGTCGTCGGTAGCCGCAAGTCCGTGGCCGCGTCCAGACCGTTGCGCAGCTCCACCGCCGTCAGGGAGTCGAAACCCAGCTCCTGGAACGTCTTTTCCGCGTCGAACACCGTGCCGGTCGCGTGCCCGAGCACCGCGGCCACCCGGCCCCGGACGACCTCGGCGACCAGGCCGGCCTGCTCGGCGGGTGGGCGTCCGGCGAGCCGGGACGCCAGCGCACCGGAACCCGAGACCGGGCCGCGGGCGGAAACCCGGCGGCGCGGGCCGCCGGCCAGGTCGCGCAGCACACCGGGAACGGACGGCCGTTCGCGCAGCGCGGGCAGGTCGAGTCCGGTGGCGATGACCTGGCCGGTCGCGCCCATGACCGTGTCGAACAGGCTCAGGCCTTGGATTTCGGTCAGCGGCGGCACACCGGCGCGGGCCATCCGCTCCCGATCGGCCTCCGACAGCTCACCCACCAGACCATCGGCCAACGCCCACGGACCCCACGCCACCGACAACGTCGGATGGCCCTCGGCCGTCCGAGCTTCGGCCAGCGCATCCAGGAACGCGTTCGCCGCAGCGTAGTTGCCCTGCCCCGCCGCACCCAGCACGCCGGCCACCGAGGAAAACAGCACCAACCGGGTGTCCGGGTGCCGCTCGAGCGCGCGGTGCAGGTGCCAAGCGGCGTCGACCTTCGGGGCGAACACGGCATCGAACGAGTCCGGGGTCAGGGAGCCCACCACACCGTCGGCCAGCACCCCGGCCGCGTGGATCACCAGGTCGAGGCCATGTTCCGCGGCCACGGCGTCGACCAGCGCCGACACCGAACCGGCGTCGCTGACGTCGCACGCCCGCGCCTCGACCCGATCGTCCAGCTCGGACAGCCAGTCCGCGGCGCCCCGGCGGCTGGCCAGCACGACGCGCTCGGCGCCCAGCTCCAGGAGGTGCTTGGTCAGCACCCGGCCCACGCCGCCGGTGCCGCCGGTGATCAGCACGGTTCCCGTGGCGGTCCACGGGCGTTCGTCGGCGGTTCGGCGCAGCCGCGGTGATTCGACGGTTCCGGCTGTCAGCCGGGTCTCCGCCTCGCCGCAGGTGAGCGCCTCGAGCAGCGACGGGGCATCCGGTTCACCGGCCAGGTCCAGCAGGGCGAACCGGTCCGGGTTTTCGGTGCGGGCGCTGCGGACCAGCCCCTTAACCGCGGCAGTAGCCGGCCCGTTGTCCCGGGTTATGAGGACCAGCCGCGAGCCCGCGCAAGCGTCCTCGGCGAGCCACGCCTGCACGAGCGCAAGCACGTCGGCCGCGGCCCGCCGAGCGGCGGCGGCCGGGTCATCGGGATCGGTGGGCGGGACGGTGACCAGCACCACCCGCGGCACGGCCAGCTCAGCGGCGGTCCCGGCCTCCACACCACCACCGCGCACCAGATCACTCGGCTCTGCCAGCTCGGCGGCGGCACCGCGGGCCGGCTCGGCCGGCTCAGCAGCGGTCCCGGCCTCCACACCGCCCCCGCGGACCAGATCACGCGGCTCGGCGGCGGTCTCGGCTTCCACACCACTTCTGCGAGTCGGATCACCCGGCTCGCCCGGCTCGGCGGCGGCACCCCGGGCCAGATCGGCCAGCTCGGCGCCGTTTCCAGCCTCCACACCACTACCGCGGACCGAAGCACCCAGCTCGGCGGCGGCACCTAGAGCCAGATCACCCGGCTCGGCAGCCGTCCTCACCTCCACACCCGCGCCGCGAAGCAGCTCGGCCAGACCGAGCGGATCCGCGCCCAGCACCGCCGCCCGAGCCAGGCCCGTGCGGCTGGTGGCCGAGACCGGCGCCCACTCGAGGCGGAGCAGTTCCGCTCCACCGCGAACCGCCTGCGGCCCGGTGCCGATGGCGCGCAACGAAAGCGCACCCACCGTCAGCACCGGCGCACCATCCTGGTCGACCGCCGCGAGAGCCACCGTGTCCTCGCCCTGACGCGTCAAGCGGACCCGCAGCCGGGTGGCGCCCTCGGCGTGCAGGGTCACGTCACGCCAAGCGAACGGCACCCGGGCGCCACCGCCGTCGCCTCCGTACCGGAGGCTGTGCAAGGTCGCGTCCAACAGCGCCGGGTGCAGCCCGAACTTCTCGGTGCCAGCGTCCAGCGCGACCTCGGCGAACCACTCGCCCGGGCCGCCCCGCCAGACGGCTTCGAGGCCCCGGAACAACGGCCCGTAGGTCAGGCCGAGCTCGGCCAGCTCGGTGTAGCAGTCAGCGATGTCGACCGGCGTCCCCGACGGCGGCCACGTCTCCAACCCGGTGCGGTCCGGCTCGGCCGGGGTGGCGCTCAGGATGCCGGTGGCGTGCTGGGTCCAGCCGGTCTGCTCGGTGCGGGAATGCACCGTGAGGGTGCGCCGCCCCTGGGCGTCGGGCTCGGTCACCCAGACCTGCAGCTGCACGGCGGCGCGCTCGGGGATGGCAAGGGGGGCGAGCAGGGTGAGCTCGTCCACGACGCCGCAGCCGACCTCGTCGCCGGCGCGGATGGCCAGCTCCACGAAACCGGTGCCCGGGAACAGCACCTGCCCGTTGACGACGTGCTCGGCCAGCCACGGGTGGGTGCGCAACGCCAGGCTGCCGGTCAGCACCGCGTCGAGGCCGGCTCCGTCGGGACGCACCGCGGCGGCGGCCAGCAGCGGGTGGTGGGTGGCCGTCAGGCCCAGGCCGGCCGCGTCCGCGCGGGCCAGTCGCGGCGTCGGCCAGAACGTCCGGTGCTGGAAGGGGTACGTGGGCAGGTCGATCCGCCGTGGCTTGAGGGGCGCGAAGAAGGCGTCCCAATCGACGGCGGCACCCTCGATGTGCAGCCGCGACAACGCCCGGAGCAGGGACTCGTCCTCGGGCTTGTCCCTGCGCAGCGCCGGAATCCCGGTGGCACTCTCCAGAGTGGCGGTGTGGGTGGTCAAGGTGCTGTCCGGGCCGAGTTCCAGGAACGTCCGGACTCCCTCGCCGTGCAGCGTGGTGAGGCCGTCGGCGAAGCGGACCGTGTCGCGGACGTGCCGGACCCAGTACTCGATGCTCCCCTGGTCGCCGAACCCACCGGTCACATTGGACACCACCGGGATCGTGGGCTCGTGGAACGTGATCCCGTCCAACGCTCGGGCGAACTCCGCCAGCATCGGCTCCATCAGGCCGGAGTGGAACGCGTGCGACACCGGGAGCCGCTTCGCGCGCTCGACTTCGAGGGCGTCGATCGACTCCGCCGGCCCGGCCAGCACCACGGCCTCGGGGCCGTTGACCGCCGCGATGGCCAGGTCCGTGCCGTCGATCCACGCGAGGGCCTCGGCCTCGGTGGCCGGGACCGCCAGCATCGCCCCGCCGTCCGGCAGCGCCTGCATCAACCGGCCGCGCGCGGCCACCAGCGAGCAGGCGTCCGCCAGCGAGAACACGCCCGCCACGTGGGCCGCCGTGATTTCCCCGATGCTGTGTCCCGCAACGAAGTCCGGCTTGACACCCCAGGACTCCATCAGCCGGAACAACGCCACCTCGACGGCGAACAGCGCCGGCTGGGTGTACTCGGTGCGGTCCAGGCCGTCGCCGGACCACATGACCTCGCGCAGGTTCTCGATGCCCAGCTCACCCAGGACCTCGTCCAAGGCCGCCGCGAACACCGGGTGGCGCGCGTACAGCTCACGGCCCATCCCCGCGCGCTGGGCGCCTTGGCCGGAGAACAGGACGGCCAGCTTGCCGCGACCGCGCGTGCCGGACAGCACGTCCCCGTCCCGCAACGACGACAGCGCGGTTTCCGTGTCGGGGGCCAGGACCACCGCACGGTGTTCGAAGGCCGTCCGGGTGGCGGCCAGCGACCAGCCGACGTCCACGCTGTCCCGGCCGCCGGCTCGCTCGAGCAAGGCCGCGGCCTGGGCCTGCAGCGCGTCCGGCGACTTGGCTGACAGCAGCCAGGGCACGAGAGCGGTCTCCCGTTTGGGCTCGGCCGGTGTCTCGGCGGGCACGCTCTCGAGGATGGTGTGGGCGTTGGTGCCGCTGATCCCGAACGACGAAATCGCCGCGCGACGCGGACGGTTCTGCTCCGGCCAGTCCCGCGGCTCGGTGAGCAGGCTGACCGCACCCGACTCCCAGTCCACATGCGACGACGGTTCGTCCACGTGCAACGTCCGCGGCAGCACACCGTGCCGCATGGCCATGACCATCTTGATGATCCCGGCAACACCAGCCGCCGCCTGGGTGTGGCCGATGTTCGACTTCACCGAACCCAGCCACAACGGCGTCTCCCGGCCCTGGCCGTAGGTCGCCAGCAGCGCCTGGGCCTCGATGGGGTCGCCCAGCTTCGTGCCGGTGCCGTGGCCTTCCACCACGTCAATGTCCGATGCGGACAAACCGGCCGACGCCAGCGCCTGCCGGATCACCCGCTGCTGCGAAGGACCATTTGGAGCCGTCAAACCATTCGACGCGCCATCCTGGTTGACGGCGCTGCCGCGGACGGCCGCGAGCACCTGGTGGCCGTGACGACGGGCGTCGGACAGCCGCTCGGCCACGAGGACACCGACGCCCTCGGCCCAGCCGGTGCCGTCGGCCCCGTCGGCGTAGGCCTTGCACCGCCCGTCGACGGCCAGGCCGCCCTGCCTCGAAAACTCCACGAACAGCGACGGTCCGGAAAGGATGGTGGCGCCGCCGACCACGGCCAGCGAGCATTCGCCCTGCCGCAGCGATTGCGCGGCCAGGTGCAGCGCGACCAGGGACGACGAACAAGCCGTGTCCACCGTGACCGCCGGCCCCTCCAGGCCCAGCGTGTAAGCCAGGCGGCCGGACATCACGCTCGGCGTGTTGCCGGTCAGCGTCAGCCCCTCGGCCTCCGCCGAACCGGCCGACAACGCGGAATAGCCGCTGGCCGAGGAGCCGATGAACACCCCGGCGGGGGTACCGCGCAACGCGGCCGGGTCGATCCCGGACCGCTCGAGCGCCTCCCAGGTCGTCTCCAGCAGGTGCCGCTGCTGCGGGTCCATGGCCAGCGCCTCGCGCGGGGCGATGCCGAAGAACTCGGCGTCGAACCCGGCCACGTCACGGAGGAAGCCGCCGGACCCGGTGGCACTGCTGCCGGTGCCGCCGCCGAGCAGTGTTTCCAGATCCCAGCCGCGGTCGCCGGGGAAGGGTGTGGTGGTCTCGCGGCCCTCGGCGACGACGTCCCAAAGCTGTTCGGGGGTGGTGATGCCGTCGGGGAAGCGGCAGGCCATGCCGACGATGACGATCGGGTCGTCGTCCGCGGCCACGGTCCCGGTGACGACCGGGGTCTCGGCGGCCTGCGGATCGAGCTGGTCCAGCAGGTGCGCGGCGAGCTGCTCGGGAGTCGGGTGGTCGAACACCAATGTCGAAGACAGCCGCAAACCCGTGGCCTGGCCGAGCCGGTTGCGCAGCTCGACCGCGGTCAAGGAGTCGAAGCCCAGCTCACGGAACTCCCGTTCGGAGGCGACCTCCGACGCGTCGCCGTGGCCCAGCACCAAAGCGGCCTGCGCACCGATCAACGCCAGCACCCGCTCCCGCTGCTGCACCGGCGTCAGACCCGCCAGCTCAGCCGCGAAACCACCCTTGTCCGCACCGGACACCGTGGCCGCCGAACGGCGGACCGGCCGCGCCGGACCCGCCAACGCCCGCAACATCGGCGGCACCTCGGCCCGGGCCCGCAACGCGGCACCATCGAACCCGGTCGCGACCACGGCCGCCAGGTCCGAGGTCAGCGCCTTGTCGAACAGGACCAGGCCGTCGGCGTGGCTCAGCGGCGGAAAGCCGGTGCGCCGCATCCGGGCCACGTCCTGTTCGGACAGCGACGCCGTCATGCCCCCGGTCGGCTCCCAGCCACCCCAAGCAATCGACAACCCCGGCAGCCCTTCGGCCCGCCGCTGCTCCATCAAAGCGTCCAGGAAGGCGTTGCCGGCCGCGTAGTTCGCCTGGCCCGCCGTCCCCAGCACCCCGGCGATGGAGGAAAAAACCACCAGCGGCGTGGCACCGATCGCGCGGTGCAGGTGGAAGGCCGCGTCGACCTTGGCCGCCAGGACCCGGTCCAGCCGCTCCGGGGTCAGCGACTCCACCAGGCCGTCGTCCAGCACCCCGGCCGAGTGCACCACACCCGCGAGCGGCCCCAACTCCTCGACCAGGGCCGCCGTCGCCGCGGCGTCGCTGAGGTCGCACGCGCGGACCTCGACCCGCGCCCCGGCCGACTCCAGGTCCGTCACCAGCTCGCCGATGCCTTCGGCGGCCGGGCCGCGACGACTCGTCAGCACCAGATGCCCGAAACCCCGCTCGACCAGATGACGAGCCACCAACCGGCCCAGCCCGCCGGTCCCCCCGGTGATCAGCACCGGGCGGGTGCGCTCCCACGCCTGCGGGATGGTCAGCACCAGCTTGCCGACGTGCTTGGCCTGGCTCATCCACCGCATCGCCTCCGGCGCCCGCCGCACGTCGAACGTGCGGACCGGCAGCGCGGTGGCGGCGCCTTCTTCCACCAGGGTCAGCAGCCGGCGCAGCAGTTCCTGCGTGCGGTCCGGCCCGGCCTCAACGATGTCGAAGGCCCGGTAACCGGGCACGCCCGTGCGGATGTCGGTCTTGCCCATCTCGGCGAACCGGCCACCTTCGGCCAGCAACCGCAGAGAAGCATCCGTGAACTCACCGGCCAGCGAATTCAGCACCACGTCCATGCCGTGACCGCCGCTGACCGCCCGGAACTTGTCCTCGAAATCCAGGGTCCGCGACGACGCGATGTGGTCATCGGCGACTCCGAGCTCCCGCAGCACCGGCCACTTCGCTTCGCTGGCCGTGGC
The DNA here is from genome assembly GCF_046549135.1 of Amycolatopsis sp. lyj-23. Classification (NCBI taxonomy): domain Bacteria; kingdom Bacillati; phylum Actinomycetota; class Actinomycetes; order Pseudonocardiales; family Pseudonocardiaceae; genus Amycolatopsis; species Amycolatopsis sp. lyj-23. The sequence goes on from NZ_JAJPWN010000001.1 coordinate 475,799, forward strand.
GAAAACCTCCGCCCCCAGCCACTGCGCAACCTGGATCGCCGCCATGCCCACCCCACCGGCACCGGCGTGGATCAGCACACGCTCGCCGGCACGGAGGCCGGCCACGTCGATCAGGCCGTACAGCGCGGTCACGTAGACCACCGGAGCGCCCGCGGCCTCGGCGTCCAACCAGACGGCGGGCACCGGGACCAGGTAGCGCTCGTCCACGACGGCGAACGGACCGACACCGCCGGCGAAGCGACCCATGACGCGGTCGCCCACGGTCAGGCCGGTCACCTCAGCACCGGCCTCGGCGACCACCCCCATCGCCTCGGCGCCCAGCGGGCCGGCGTCACCCGGGTACATGCCCAGGACGGTCAGCACGTCCCGGAAGTTCAGCCCGGCCGCGCGCACCGCCACCCGGACCTCGCGCGGGCCCAGCTCGGCCCGGTCGGCGTCGCACGGCTCCAGTGAAACGCCGTCGACGGAACCCTGCTGCACCATGGTCAGCCGCCACGCGGGCGTGCCCGGCAGCGGCAGGCCGGCGTCCGCACCGTGCAGCGCGCCGGTGAGCACGACGCCGTCACGCAACCGCACCTCGCTCGAGCCGCTGCCCAGGGCGGCGACCAGCAACCCACCGTCCACTTCGGCCGCCGGGTCGAGGTCCAGCAGCCCGAACCGATCCGGGTGCTCCGAACGCGCACTGCGCACCAGACCGAGCACCGGCGCGGTCACCACCTCGGCACCGCGGGTCAGCACGACCAGCCGCGAACCGGCGAACGCCTCCTCGGCCAGCCACCGCCGCACCAGGTCCAGCACCGCCCGGCTCGCCGCGTGCGCCCCGGCCACGACGTCGGCGCCGTCCGGCACCGGCACCCGCGCCAGCACGACCCGCGGAACGTCCGGTCCCGCCAGCGAAGCCAGGTCGTCGGCCGTGGTGACCTCCACCCCGGTGGTCCGCAGGGCCGCGGCGACGTCTTCGGCACCGAGCACGGCCACCCGGGACACTCCGGTGAGCGCCGTCCCGGTCACCGGGCTCCACCGCACCTCGAACAACCCGTCGGCCGCAGCCGCCGACAGGTCGGCGGCCCGCAGCGTCAACCCGCCGACGCTGATCACCGGCGCACCCGCCGGGTCCACCGCCGACAGCGTCACGCTGTCATCCGCGTTGCGCACCAGCCGCACCCGCAGGGCGGTGGCGCCACTGGCGTGCAGGCTCACGTCCTGCCAGGCGAACGGCAGTGCGGGGCCGCGCCCGTCGCCGCCCGCCCCGGTGAGGCCGATGGCGTGCAGCGCCGAGTCCAGCAGCGCCGGGTGCACGCCGAACCCGTCCGTGCCGGTCTCCGCCGGCAGGGTGACCTCGGCGAACCACTCGCCCGCACTCCCCTGCCAGACCGCCCGCACGCCCTGGAAGACAGGGCCGTAGTGCAGGCCGCGGCCGGCCAGTCCGGCGTAGAAGTCCGTCACTTCGGCCGGGCGCGCCCCGGTCGGCGGCCAGACCGCGAACGGGCCGGGATCCGGCTCGGCCGCGTCCGCCGCGAGGGTGCCGGCGGCGTGCTGCGTCCACTCGCCGCCCTCCACGCGGGAGTACACGGTGATCGTGCGGCGGCCGTCGTCGGCGGCCGCGTCCACCCGGACCTGCACCTGCACGCCGTCCTGGGCGGGCACGACCAGCGGGGCCAGCAGGGTCAGCTCCTCGACCCGGCCGCAGCCGACCTCGTCCCCGGCGCGCACCGCCAGCTCCACGAACCCGGTGCCCGGGAACAGGATCCGGTCGCCGACGACGTGGTCGGACAGCCACGGGTGCGAGTGCCGGGAGAGCCGCCCGGTCAGCACAACTCCGGAGGCGTCGGCCATCGGGACGGCCGCGGCCAGCAGCGGGTGCCCGGTGACCTGCTGCCCCAGGCCCGACGCGTCGCCGACCACGGCCCGGGTCGCCGGCCAGTAGGTGCGGTGCTGGAAGGCGTAGGTGGGCAGGTCCGTCCGGCGCGGCTCGAGCGGGCCGAACAACGCCGTCCAGTCCACGGCCACCCCGTGCAGGTGCAGCTGGGCCGCGGCTCGGACGAAGGAGTCGGCTTCGGGCTTCTCCTTGCGCAGTGCGGGGATCGCCACGACGCCGTCGAGCACGGCCGTGTGCGTGGTGAGCGTGGCGTCCGGGCCCAGTTCCAGGAACGTGCGGGTGTCGTGGTCGTAGAGACAGCGCAGGGTGTCGGCGAAGCGGACGGTCCCGCGCACGTGCCGCAGCCAGTAGCCGGCGTCGAACTGGGTCTCGAACCGCCCGCTGAGGTTGGAGACCACGGGAATCTCCGGACGGTGGAACTCCATCCCCTCCAGGACCTGGGCGAACTCGGCCAGCATCGGGTCCATCAGGCCGGAGTGGAACGCGTGCGAAACCGGCAGCCGCTTGGCCCGGCGGCCCTCGGCCAGGGCCAGCACCTCGTCTTCCGGCCCGGCGAGCACGACCGCGTCGGGCCCGTTGACGGCGGCGACGGCCACCCGGGTGCCCTTGATCCAGTCCGTGGCCTCGGCTTCGGTGGCCTGCACGGCCAGCATCGCGCCCCCGGCGGGCAGCGCCTGCATCAACCGGCCCCGAGCCGCCACCAACCGGCACGCGTCGGCCAACGACAGCACCCCGGCCACGTGCGCCGCCGAAATCTCGCCGATGCTGTGCCCGGCCACGTAGTCCGGCTTGACGCCCCACGACTCGGCCAGCCGGAACAACGCCACCTCGACCGCGAACAACGCCGGCTGCGTGAACTCGGTCCGCTCCAGGCCGTCGCCGGACCACATCGCCTCGCGCAGCCCGCCGATATCCAAAGTGGATAGAATTTCCTCCAGGGCCGCCGCGAACACCGGGAACCGCTCGGCCAGCTCACGGCCCATCCCCGCCCGCTGCGCGCCCTGACCCGAGAACAACACCGCGACCTTGCCGCGGCTGAGGACCCCGGCGCTGACGTCCGGGTGCGCGCCCTCGGCCAGCCAGGTGCGCAACGCCTCGGCGCCGCTCTCGCGGTCCTCGGCCAGGACCACGGCGCGGTGTTCGAAAGCGGAGCGAGAGGAGACGAGGGACCAGCCGACGTCGACCGCGTCGGCGTCGAGGGTGGCCAGCCGGTCGGCCAGGACGGCGGCTTGGCCGCGCAGCGCCTCGGCGGTGCGGCCCGCGAGCAGCCACGGCACCCGCACCGGCTCGCGCGCGGGTGCGGGCGCGGGCTCCTCGACCGTTTCGGCCTGCTCGATGATGGTGTGGGCGTTGGTGCCGCTGATCCCGAACGACGACACCGCCGCCCGGCGCGGCCGATCCACCGCGGGCCAGTCGCGCGTCTCGGTCAGCAGGTTCACCGCGCCGGCGTTCCAGTCCACGTGGGAAGACGGCGCGTCGACGTGCAACGTGCGCGGCAGCACACCGTGCCGCATCGCCATGACCATCTTGATCACCCCGGCCACCCCGGCCGCGGCCTGGGTGTGGCCGATGTTCGACTTCAGCGAACCCAGCCACAGCGGCGTTTCCCGGCCCTGGCCGTAGGTCGCCAGCAGCGCCTGGGCCTCGATCGGGTCGCCCAGCGTGGTGCCGGTGCCGTGGCCTTCCACCACGTCGATGTCGTGAGTGGACAGACCGGCCGACGCCAGCGCCTGGCGGATCACCCGCTGCTGCGAAGGACCGTTCGGTGCCGTCAGGCCGTTCGAAGCGCCGTCCTGGTTGATGGCGCTGCCGCGCACAACGGCCAGCACCTGGTGGCCGTTGCGGCGGGCGTCGGACAACCGTTCGAGCACCAGCACGCCGACGCCCTCGGCCCAGCCGACGCCGTCGGCGGACTCCGCGTAGGACTTGCAGCGGCCGTCCTCGGACAGGCCACGCTGGCGGGACATGTCGAGGAAGGTGCGCGGGGTGGACATCACGGTGACGCCGCCGGCCAGGGCCAGCGTGCACTCGTCGTTGCGCAGCGCCTGCGCCGCGATGTGCAGGGCGACCAGCGAAGACGAGCAGGCCGTGTCCACGCTGACCGAGGGCCCCTCCAGGCCCAGCGTGTAGGAGACGCGACCGGAGAGCACGCTGGGCGCGCTGCCGGTGCCTTGGTAGCCCTCGTATTCGCTGCCGCCGATGAGGCGGTTGTAGTCGTTGTACATGACGCCGGCGAACACGCCGGTGCGGCTGCCGCGCAGGGAAAGCGGGTCGATGCCGGCCCGCTCCAGCGCTTCCCACGACGTTTCCAGCAACTGACGTTGCTGAGAGTCGGTGGCCAGTGCCTCGCGCGGGGACATGCCGAAGAAGCCGGCGTCGAACTCGCCGGCCTCGTGCAGGAAGCCGCCGGACCGGGTGTAGGTCTTGCCGGGCTGTTCCGGGTCCGGGTCGTAGATGCCCTCGACGTCCCAGCCGCGGTTGGCCGGGAAGCCGGAGATGGCGTCGACGCCGTCGGCGACCAGCCGCCACAGGTCTTCGGGCGACCGCACCCCGCCGGGGTAGCGGCAGCCCATGCCGACGATCGCGATGGGCTCGCGGTCGCGGTTCTCCAGCTCCCGGACCCGCTGCTGCGCCTGCCGGAGGTCGACAGTCACGCGCCTCAGGTACTCGACAACCTTGTCCTGCTGCTCCTGCATCCTTCAACCCCAACCGTGCCGGCGAAAACCGTTCAGTCCTGTCCGGAACCGAAACCCTGGTCGATGATCGAGAACAGCTCGTCGACGGAGACGGTGCTGAGGTCGTCATCGGTCCGGCCTTCATTCTTGGCCGGTTGGGAGTAGGACAATTGCCGGACTCGTGCGGTCAGGCCTTCCAGCCGGTGCAGGATCCGCTCGCCGTCCCGGCCCTTCGCGGTCTTCGGGTCGAGCAGGGCTTCCAGCCGGTCGAGCTCGTCGACCAGGGACCCGGATGGGGCCTGGTTCATCGGCGCCAGCTTGCCCAGCAGGTACTCGGCCAGCAGCGACGTCGTCGGGTAGTCGAAGACCAGGGTGGCCGGCAGCTTGAGCCCGGTGGCGGCGGTGAGGCCGTTGCGCAGCTCGACGGCGGTCAGCGAGTCGAACCCGAGGTCCTTGAAGCTCTCCGTGGCGCCGACGGACCCGGCGTCGCCGTGCCCGAGCACCCGGGCGACTTGGGTGCGCACCGCGCCGAGCACCGTGTCCTGCTGTTCGTTCCGCGACAGGCCGGCCAGCCGGTCGCCCAGCGCGGCCACCGGCTGGGTGCTCCGGGCGGCGGCCCGGCGCTGCGGCCCGCGGACGAGCCCGCGCAGCAGCTCCGGCAGCTCGTCCCGGGCCCGCAGCGCGGCCGCGTCGAACCCGGTCGCCACGACCAGCGCGCGATCGGCGCCCCGGGCGGCGTCGAAGAGGGCCAGCCCGGTCGCGGCGGGCAGCGGCGGGAAGCCGGACCGCCGCATCCGCTCCAGGTCGGCGGCCGGCAGCGTGGCCGTCATGCCGCCGGTGGGCTCCCAGGACCCCCAGGCGATGGACTGCCCGGGCAGGCCCTGGGCGCGGCGGTGGGCGGCCAGCGCGTCGAGGAAGGCGTTGCCGGCCGCGTAGTTGCCCTGTCCGCGGCCGCCGAGCACGCCGGCCAGCGACGAGAAGGTGACGAACCCGGCCAGCGGCCGGTGCCGGGTGGCCTCGTGCAGGTGCCAGGCCGCGTCGGCCTTGGCCGCCAGCACGGGGTGCAGGCGGTCCGGGGTGAGCGAGGTGACCAGCCCGTCGTCCAGCACCCCGGCGGCGTGCACCACGGCGGTCAGGTCGCCACAGCGGGCGACGAGGTCGGCGGTGGCGGCGGGATCGGTGAGGTCGCAGGCGAGCACCTGGGTTTGCGTGCCGGTGGCGGCCAGTTCGGCGACGAGTGCGTCGATGCCCTCGGCCGCCGGTCCGCGGCGGGAGGTGAGCACCAGGTGCCGGAATCCCTGGGCGGCCAGGTGGCGGGCCAGCAGGCGGCCGAGACCGCCGGTCCCGCCGGTGATCAGCACGGGCCGGGTGGGGTCCCAGGGCTCGGTTTGTGCTGGGTCGGTTGACAGTGGCTGGGCGGGTTGTCCGGTCACCGCCGGATCGGCGGCGTGCTCGCCGAGGGAACCGCCCGCTGGCGCTGGCCGCTGCGCAGCTTGAGCCGCGGCCGCCAGGTCGGCGGAGGTCTCGCCGACGGATCCACCGGCCGGCACCGGGCGCCCGGCATCCCCGTTCGCTTGATCGGCGGCGGTCTCGCCGACGAACCCGCCGCGCGGCACCGAACGCTCAAGGTCTCCGGCACCGGCGTTTCCCAAGCCGGCGGCAGGAGTCTCGCCGTTGGATCCACCGGCCGGCACCGGCCGCCCGGCAGCCTCGGCATTCCCGGGCTCGGGAGCGCCGGTGGCCGCGCGGACGAAACGGCCGGCCAATACTTCACCGTCCCGGATCAACACCTCGCTGTCGTCGCCAACCACCGCCCGGGCCAGTGCGGCCGGGTCGAGGTCGCCGGTGTCGAGGTCCACCAAGCCGAAGCGGCCGGGGTTTTCCGACCGGGCGCTGCGCACCAGGCCCCACACCGGGGCCGCGGCCGGGCAGTCGGCGTGGGCACCGCGGGTCAGCACCACCAGCCGGGATGCGGACGCGGAGTCGGTCACCGCCAGCCACTCCCGGGCCAGTTCGAGCGCGTGGCCGGCGGCCGTGTGCGCGGCCCGCGGCAGCTCTCCCGTGGCGTCCACGCTCACCAGCACCACCCCGGGCGGGGCGCCCAGCGCGGCCAAGCCGGGTGCGGTGCGCACGTCGATGCCGCGGCCGCGCAGTGCGTCCGCGACCTGCCAGGGATCGGCTCCGGCCACGGCCACCTCGGTGACTTCGGCCGTGGCCGTCACCGGCGTCCAGTCGATGCCGAACAGGCCGTCGCGGGTGCTCGGCGTGGTCTCGGCCGGGATGGCCCGAAGCGCCAGCGCACCGACCGTGATCACCGGTGCTCCGGTGGCGTCGGCCGCGGTCAGCACCACGGAGTCGTCTTCGGCGCGGTGCAGCCGGACCCGCAGCGTGCCGGCGCCCTGCGCGGACAGCTCGACGTCGCGCCAGGCGAACGGCAATGCCGGGCCCGCATCCTGGTCGCGGTCTTCCGAACGCACGAAGCGGATGGCGTGCAGGGCGGCGTCCAGCAGCGCCGGGTGCAGGCCCAGGCCGCCCTGGTGGGCGTCCTCGGGCAGCTCGACTTCGGCGTACCAGTCGCCGTCGTCGCCCCGCCAGATCGCGCGCAAGCCCTGGAACACCGGGCCGTAGTGCAGGCCGAGGGCGGCCAAGTCCGCGTAGAACCCGGCGGTGTCGACCGCCACGGCGCCCGGGGGCGGCCAAGCGGTGAAGCCGTCGGCCGGCGATGCGGCCGCCGGAGCCAGCGTTCCGGTGGCGTGCCGGGTCCACTCGCCGCCGTCCGGACGGGCGTGGATGTCCAGGGCGCGCAGGCCCGCCGCGTCCGGCTCGGCCACCCAGACCTGGACGTCCACGGCGCCCTGCTCGGGGATGACCAGCGGGGCCAGCAGGGTCAGGTCTTCGATCCGGCCGCAGCCGGCCTCGTCGCCGGCGCGGATCGCCAGCTCGACGAATCCGGTGCCGGGGAACAGGATCCGCTCGCCGACGACGTGATCGGCCAGCCACGGGTGGGTCCGCACGGACAGCCGTCCGGTCAGGGCCACGTCCGCACCGCCCGCGCGGGCGGTCACGGCGGTGAGCAGCGGGTGCCGGGTGCCGTCCGCACCGGCCACGCCCGGGGTGGGCCAGAAGCGCCGGTGGCGGAAGGCGTAGGTGGGCAGGTCGACCCGCCGCGGTTCGAGCGGGGCGAAGAAGGCGTCCCAATCGACGGCGACCCCGCGCACGTGCACCGCGCCCAACGCCCGGAGGAGGCACTCGTCCTCCGGTTTGTCCTTGCGCAGGGCCGCGATCCCGGTCACGTCGGCCAGTGCGGCCACGTGGGTGGTCAGCGTCGCGTCCGGCCCCAGCTCCAGGAAGGTGCGGATTCCGTTGGCGTGCAACGTCTCCAGTGTGTCGGCGAACCGCACGGTGTCGCGGACGTGCCGGACCCAGTAGCCGGTGCCGAACTCGGTCACCAGGTCACCGGTCACGTTCGAAACCACCGGAATTTCTGGCGCGTGGAACGTGATGCCGTCCAGGGCCCGGGCGAACTCGTCCAGCATCGGTTCCATCAGGCTGGAGTGGAAGGCGTGCGACACCGCCAACCGCTTGGCCCGGTCCGCCTTGATCCTGCTGATCGCTTCTTCCGTGCCGGACAGCACGACCGCGTGCGGACCGTTGACCGCCGCGATCGACACCTCGGTCCACTGCCGCGCTTCCTCCTCGGTGGCCTGGACCGCCAGCATCGCTCCACCCGAAGGCAGGGCCTGCATCAACCGGCCACGCGCCTCGACGAGCACACACGCGTCCGCCAGCGACAACACACCGGCCACGTGCGCCGCCGTGATTTCCCCGACGCTGTGCCCGGCCACGAAATCAGGCTTGATGCCCCAGGACTCGACCAGCCGGAACAACGCCGTCTCGACCGCGAACAACGCCGGCTGCGTGAACCGGGTCTGGTCCAGCCCCTCGCCGGACCACATAACCTCCCGCAGCCCCTCGATCCCCAGCTGTTCCAGCACCTCGTCCAGCGCTGCGGCGAACACCGGGTACCGGGCATACAGCTCCCGGCCCATCCCCGCCCGCTGCGCGCCTTGACCGGAGAACAGGATCGCCAAGCGGCCGTCCCCGGTGCCGGTCTCGCTCAGCTCGCGCAGAGCGGCGAGGCCGGATGCCCGGTCCGCGGCCAGCACCACGGCCCGGTGGTCGAGCGCGGCCCGGGTGGTGGCCAGCGACCAGCCGATGTCCACGGTGCTGCCGTCGGGGAGGTGGTCGGCCAGTTGCGCGGCCTGCGCCGGGAGCGCGTCGGCGGTCTTGGCCGAAAGTACCCACGGCACCAGCACGTCCCGTGCTTCCCGCTCAGCCGCTGCGACCGGCTCGGGGGCCTCGATGATGGTGTGCGCGTTGGTGCCACTGATCCCGAACGACGACACGCCGAACCGGCGCGGCCGGTCGGTTTCCGGCCACGGCGTCGGTTCGGTCAGCACCTCAACGGCACCGGCGGACCAATCGACCTGCGTCGACGGCTCATCCACGTGCAAGCTCGGCGGCAGCACACCGTGCCGCATCGCCATCACCATCTTGATGATCCCGGCGACACCAGCCGCCGCCTGGGTGTGGCCGATGTTCGACTTCACCGAACCCAGCCACAACGGCGTCTCGCGCTCCTGGCCGTACGTCGCCAGCAGGGCGTGCGCTTCGATCGGGTCACCGAGCTTCGTGCCGGTGCCGTGCCCCTCGACCGCGTCGACGTCCTGAGTGGACAAACCCGCCGACGCCAACGCCTGGCGGATCACCCGCTGCTGCGAAGGACCATTCGGTGCCGTCAACCCGTTCGACGCACCGTCCTGGTTCACCGCCGAACCCCGGACGAGCGCCAGGACCTCGTGCCCGTGGCGCCGGGCGTCGGAAAGGCGCTCCAGCACCAGCACGCCGACACCCTCGGACCAGCCCGTGCCATCAGCGCTGTCCGCGTACGCCTTGCAGCGACCGTCCGGAGCGAGACCGCCTTGGCGGGTGAACTTCACGAACCCGTTGGCCGAGGCCATCACCGTCACGCCGCCGGCCAACGCCAGCGAACACTCCCCCGCCCGCAACGCCTGACCCGCCCAGTGCAAGGCCACCAGCGACGACGAACACGCCGTGTCGACACTCACCGCCGGACCTTCCAGCCCCAGCAGGTACGACACCCGCCCGGACAGCACACTGGCCGAAACCCCGGTCAGGGAGTGCCCGGCCAGGTCTTCCTCGGCCCCGTCGACCACCGAGCCGTAGCTCTGGCCGTTGGTGCCGACGAACACGCCGGTGGCGCTGCCGCGCAGCCCGGCCGGGTCGATCCCGGCCCGTTCCAGCGCTTCCCACGACACCTCGAGCAGTTGACGTTGTTGCGGATCCATCGCCAGCGCTTCGCGGGGTGAAACCCCGAAGAAGGCGTTGTCGAACCCGGCCGCGTCGGCCAGGAAGCCGCCGTACTGCGTGTCGCTGCGGCGGGGGCCGTCGCCGGCCAGCGCGGCCAGGTCCCAGCCACGGTCCGCCGGGAAGGGCCGCACGGCGTCCTCGCCGCCGATCACCAGCCGCCACAGGTCCTCCGGGGAGGCCACCCCGGCCGGGAACCGGCAGGCCATGCCGACGATCGCGATCGGGTCGCCGGACACGTCCCGGGTTTCCACCACGGGTGCCTCCGGGCGGCTCTCGCCCAGCAGCGTGGTCAGCAGGAACCCGGTCAGCACGTCGGGGGTCGGGTAGTCGTAGACGAGCGACACCGGCAGCGACAGCCCGGTGATCGTGCCCAGCCGGTTGCGCAGCTCCACCGACATCAGCGAGTCGAAGCCGAGTTCGCGGAACTCCCGCCCGGCCGGCACCTCCGTGGCCGACGAGTGGCCGAGCACCTCGGCGACGACCGTGCGGACGTCGTTCAGCACCCGGTTCCGGGCCTGGGCGCGGGTCAGCTCGGCGAGTTCGGCGGCGAAGCCCCCGGCGGCCGGCTGGAGCGCGGTGGCGGCGGCGCGGCGGGCCGGGACCAGCTCGTGCCACAGCGGGGCCAGGCCGGTGCGGGCCCGCAGCGCGGTGTGGTCCGGACGCAGGGCCAGCAGCAGGGCGTCCGGCGCGGACACCGCCGCGTCGAAGAGAGCCAGGCCGTCCGCCAGGCTGAGCGGCGGCAGGCCGTCGCGGCGCATCCGCGTGAGGTCGGCCGGGCGCAGCCGGGAGGCCATGCCCACCTCGGGTGACCAGGCGCCCCAGGCGACGGACACCGCGGGCCGCCCTTGGCCGTGGCGGTGCAGCGCCAGGCCGTCGAGGAACGTGTTGGCGGCGGCGTAGTTGCCCTGCCCGGCGGACCCCAGGGTGCCGGCGATCGAGGAGAACAGCACGAACCCGGCCAGGTCGTGGTCCAACGTGGCGTGGTGCAGGTTCCACGCGGCGTCGGCCTTGGCCCGCAGCACGTCGTGGATTCGTTGCGGGGTCAGGGAATCGATGACGCCGTCGTCCAGTACTCCGGCTGCGTTGATTACCGCCGTCAACGGCGGCTCGATGTTTTCGACCAGCTCCCGGACCGCCTCGGCGTCGGCCACATCGCAGGCCCGGACCTCGGCCCGGCAGCCCAGCCCGGCCAGTTCCGCGACCAGTTCGTCGACGCCGTCGGCGGCCGGACCCGATCGGCTGACCAACGCGAGATGTCCGAAGCCCTGCTCGGCCAGGTGCCGGGCCAGCACCCGGCCGACCCCGCCGGTGCCGCCGGTGATCAAGACCGTGCCGTCCCGATCCCAGCCGGACTCCGCCCGCGGCAAGCGAACCGGCCGCAGCCGGGCCGCACGCACGTCACCCGCACCGACCCGCAGCTGCGGCTCGTCCGACCCCAGCGCGGCGGCCAGGTCGGCCGGACCGGCGGTGGTGTCGAGGTCGATCAGGCGGATGCGGCCGGGGTTTTCCGACTGCGCCGAGCGCAGCAGGCCCCAGACGGCGGCCGCGGCCAGGTCCGTGCCGGACCAGACGCCACGGGTCAGCACGACCAGCTCCACCCCGCGGCAGCGAGGTTCGGCCAGCCACTCCTGGACCAGCGCCAGCGCGCGAACCGTGGCCTGGTGGGCGGAGCCGTCGCCGTCCAGCGCGGCCAGCACCCGCTGTTCGTCCCCGGCCAGCGCGGCCGGGGTCTCGATCGAGCCGAGGCCCTCGGCCAGGCCGAACGGGTCGGTGCCCAGAAGGACGGTCCGGCCGGCGGGTCCCGCGGGGGCCGTGACGGGCAGCCACTCCACCCGGTACAGGGTCTCGGCGGTCACGTCGCGAGTGGCCGGCTCCCCGAAGCGGATCCGCTCGGCGGTCAGCACCGGCTCACCGGCCGGGTCGACCGCGGTGAGGGACGCGGTTCCGTCGGCCACGATCAGCCGGACGCGCAGCGCGGTGGCACGGGACGCCCGCAGGCTTACGCCGGTCCAGGAGCGCGGGACCCCGGTTACGCCGGCCTCGGCCAGCACCGCGGGCGAAAGCACGGCCTCCAGGAGGGCTGGGTGCAGACCGTAGCCGCCGGGCTCGGCGACTTCGGCCGCGAGGAACAGTTCCGTGCCCCGCCGCCAGGCTCCGGTCAGGCCGGGCAGGTCGAGCAGTTCGGCTTCTTCCGGCGGCCACGTCATCGCGGCGGTCGGGGTGGGGAGGCGCGCCTCGGTGGATCCGGTGGCGTGCTCGGTCCACGACACGTCCGGCGCGGCGGCCTCGCCCGGCGCCGCTGCCACCGCGGCGGCCGGGGCGGTGCCGCCTGCCTCGAGGAACCCAGTGGCGCCCTCGGCCCGCAACGCGCCCGGCACCTCCGCCTCGTCCGGCGCCCCTGCCAGCGCGGCCGGGGCGCGCCCGCCCGCCTCGAGGGCTTCTCCTAGCGCCCCTGCCAACGCCGCGGCAGGGCCACCAGCCCCACCGGCCTCAAGGAACCCGGTGGCGTGCTCGGTCCACGGCACATCCAGTACTTCAGCCGGACGCGAGTGCACGGTGACAACGCGGCGGCCGCCGTCGTTCGCGCCCACCCGGACCTGCACCGCGAGCGCGTCCCGACCCGGCAGTACCAGCGGCGCACCGAGGTCCAGCTCGGCCAGCCGCCCGCAGCCGACTTCGTCGCCGGCCCGGATCACCAGGTCGAGCAGGGCCGCGCCGGGTACCACGCCGTCCGGCGGCCACGGGTGGGTGCGCGCCGACAACCGGCCGGTGAGCAGCACGCCGGCCCCCGCCGGGAGCACCACCGCGGCCGCGGCCAGCGGGTGCCCGGTCGCCTGCTGGCCCAGGCCGGACGCGTCACCTGTGCCGGTGACCGGGTCCGGCCAGAACCGGCGGTGCCGGAACGGGTAGGTGGGCAGGTCGACGACCTTCGGCTTCAGCGGCGCGTAGAACGCCGCCCAGTCGACCGGCACGCCCCGCACGTGCAGCGCGGCCAGCGCGTGCACCAGGCACTCCTCCTCGCCGCGGTCGCGGCGCAGGGCCGGGATCGCGGCCACGCCGTCGCGGGCGGCCACGTGCGTGGTGAGCGTCGCGTCCGGCCCGAGTTCGAGGACCGTGCCGACACCGCTTTCGTGCAACGCAGACACGGTGTCGGCGAACCGGACGGTCTCCCGCACGTGCCGCACCCAGTAACCGATGTCGGCCAGCTCGTCCCCAGCAAGGCCGGCGACGACCGGAATCCGCAGGGTGTGGAAGGCGATGCCGTCCAAGGCGTGCGCGAATTGCGCGAGCATCGGTTCCATCAACGGCGAATGGAAGGCGTGCGAGACGGCCAGCCGGGTCCGGCGGTGGCCCTCGGCCTGCCGTTCGATCGCGGCGATGACGTCCTCGGCGCCGGCCAGCACCACCGCGGTGGGGCCGTTGACCGCGGCCAGCGAAGCTCGATCCTCGTGGCCGGCGAGCCACCGGCGGGCCTGCTCTTCGGTGGCCTGCACCGCGAGCATCGCGCCGCCCGCCGGCAGCGTCTGCATGAGCCGGCCGCGCGCGGCGACCAGCGCGCAGGCGTCCGGCAGGGAAAAGAGCCCGGCCACGTACGCGGCGGTGATCTCGCCGATGCTGTGCCCGGCCACGAAATCGGGCCGGACGCCCCACGACTCGACCAGCCGGAACAACGCGACCTCGACGGCGAACAGGGCGGGCTGGGTGTAGCGGGTCTGGTCCAGGTCCGTGCCGGACCACATCACCTCGCGCAAGTCTCCCAGGCTCTGCTCGGCCAGCTCGGCGAGCACCTCGTCGAGGGCACGGGCGAACTCCGGGAAGCGGGCGTGCAGTTCCCGGCCCATCCCGGCGCGCTGCGCGCCCTGGCCGGAGAACACCACGGCCAGCCGGCCGTCGTGCCGCTCGCCCCGGGCCAGCGGGCGGCCCGCCTGCAGCGACCGGTGGTCGGCGTAGGCGGCCCGGTGGTCGAAGCCGGTCCGGGCGGTCAACAGGGACCACGTCACGTCCACCGGGTCGGCCTCGGCCGCGAGCCCGGCCAAGGCGGCGGCCTGGGCCTGCAGCGCCTCGGGCGACTTGGCCGACAGCACCCAGGGCACCACGACGTCGGGCCGGGACACCGGCGGCTCGGCCACCGGTTCCGGCTGCTCGAGGATGACGTGGGCGTTGGTGCCGCTGATCCCGAACGAGGAGACACCGGCCCGGCGCGGGCGGCCGGATTCGGGCCAGCCGACGTTCTCGGTGAGCACGCTGACCGCGCCCGCGGTCCAGTCGACGTGGCCGGAGGGCCGTCCGACGTGCAGCGTCTTCGGCAGGACGCCGTGGTGCATGGCCAGCACCATCTTCATCACCCCGGCGACACCCGCCGCGGCCTGTGTGTGCCCGATGTTGGACTTGACGGAACCGAGCAGGAGCGGGGTTTCCCGGTCCTGGCCGTAGGTGGCCAGCAGCGCCTGGGCCTCGATCGGGTCACCCAGCTTCGTGCCGGTGCCGTGCCCCTCCACGGCGTCCACATCGGACGGAGCCAGCCGGGCGGCGGCCAGTGCCTGCCGGATCACCCGCTGCTGCGCGGGGCCGCTCGGCGCGGTCAGGCCGTTGGACGCGCCGTCGGAGTTGACCGCGCTGCCGCGCAGCAGGGCCAGAACCCGGTGCCCGTGGCGGCGGGCGTCCGACAGCCGCTCCACGACCAGCACGCCGACGCCTTCGGCCCAGCCGGTGCCGTCCGCGCCGTCGGCGTAGGCCTTGCACCGGCCGTCCTCGGCCAGGCCGCCCTGCTTGGAGAACTCCACGAACAGCGTGGGACCGGCCATGATGGTCGCGCCACCGGCCAGCGCGAGCGAACATTCGCCGGAGCGCAGCGCCTGCGCCGCCAGGTGCAGGGCCACCAGCGACGATGAACAAGCCGTGTCCACCGTGAGCGCCGGGCCCTCCACGCCGAGCGTGTAGGCCACGCGGCCGGACAGGACGCTGGGGATCGTGCCGGTCATCCGCAGCCCCCGGGTGTCCGGGTGGCCGGTCAGCATGCCCGGGTAGTCGCTGCTGGACGCGCCGAGGAAGATCCCGGCCCGGCCGCCGCGCAGGCCGGCCGGGTCGATCCCGGAGCGCTCCAGCGCCTCCCAGGAGGTTTCCAGCACCAGCCGCTGCTTCGGGTCCATCGCCAGCGCCTCGCGCGGGGCGATGCCGAAGAACTCGGCGTCGAACCCGCCGGCGTCGCGCAGGAAGCTGCCGAACCGCGTGGCGCTGCGGCCGGGGGCGTCCGGGTCGTCGGCGCACAGCGCGTCGAGGTCCCAGCCGCGGTCCTCGGGGAACGGCGTGATGGTGTCCCGGCCGCCGGCCACGACCTCCCACAGCCGTTCCGGCGTGTCGATCCCGTCCGGGAAGCGGCAGGCCATGCCGACGATCGCGATCGGGTCGTCGTCCGGCGCGGCGGAAACGACCGCGGCCGGGGCCGGGGCGGGGGCGGGGGCGGGGGCCGGGGCGACCTGGTCGAGCAGGTGCCCGGCGAGCTGCTCCGGCGTGGGGTGGTCGAACACGAGGGTGGCCGACAGCCGCAGGCCGGTGGCCTGGCCGAGCCGGTTGCGCAGCTCGACCGCGGTCAGCGAGTCGAAGCCCAGCTCGCGGAACTCCCGGTCCGGGCGGATGACTCCGGCGTCCGCGTGCCCGAGCACCAGCGCGGCCTGCGCCCGGACCAGGGCCAGGGCGTCCTGACGGCGCTGGGTGTCGCTCCGGCCGGCCAGTTCGGCGGCCCAGCCGCCCCGCTCGGTGGCGGCGGCCTCGCCCGGCCCGGCGCGGCGCAACGCCACGCGCTTCGGACCGGCCAGCCCGCGCAGCAGGTGTGGCAGCGCGTCACGGGCGGCCAGCTGCCGGGGATCTACGTCGACGGCGACCACGAGCGGTTCGACCGCACCGACGGCCCGGTCGAACAGGGCCAGCCCGTCTTCGGCACGCAGCGGCGGCAGGCCCTTGCGGCGCATCCGGCTCATGTCCTGTTCGGACAGGGTCGCGGTCATCCCGCCCGCCGGTTCCCAGGCGCCCCAGGCGATCGACACGCCGGGCAGGCCCAGTGACCGGCGGTAGGCCAGCAGGCCGTCCAGGAAGGTGTTGCCCGCCGCGTAGTTGCCCTGCCCGGCGGACCCGAAGATCCCGGCGACGGAGGAGAACGCCACGAACCCGCCGACCGGCCGGTGGCGGGTGGCCTCGTGCAGGTACCAGGCGCTGTCGGCCTTGGCCGCCAGCACCCGGCCGAGCCGGTCGGCGGTGAGCGATTCGACCAGCCCGTCGTCCAGCACCCCGGCGGCGTGCACGATGCCGGACAGCGCCGGGTACGCGGTGACCAGGCCGGTGGTCGCGACCGGATCGGTCAGGTCGCAGGTCCGCAAGTCCACCCGGGCGCCCGCGGCGGCCAGCTCGGTGACCAGCTCGTCGATGCCCTCGGCGCGGGCGCCGCGGCGCGAGCTGAGCACCAGGTGCCGGAAGCCCTGCCCGGCCAGGTGCCGGGCCAGCAGGCGGCCGAGACCGCCGGTGCCGCCGGTGATCAGCACCGGCAGGGCGCGGTCCCAGGCCCGCGGCATGGTCAACACGAGTTTGCCGACGTGCTTGGCCTGGCTCATCATCCGCATCGCGTCGGCGGCCCGGCGGACGTCGAACGCGCGGGCCGGCAGGGCGCGGAGGGTGCCGTCGGCGACCAGCTCGGTCAGTAGGCGCAGCAGTTCGCGGGTCCGGTCCGGGCCGGCTTCGGCGATGTCGAAGGCCCGGTAGCCGGGGATGTCGGTGCGCGGGTCGGTCTTGCCCATCTCGGCGAACCGGCCACCCTCGGCCAGCAGCCGCACCGAGGCGTCCAGGAACTCACCCGCCAGCGAGTTCAGCACCACGTCCATGCCGTGGCCGCCCGACACCGCGCGGAAGTCCTCCTCGAAGTCCAGGGCGCGGGAGGACGCGATGTGGTCCGCGGCGACGCCGAGTTCGCGCAGCACCGGCCACTTCGGCTCGCTAGCCGTGGCGAACACCTCCGCGCCCAGCCACTGCGCGACCTGGATCGCGGCCATGCCGACCCCGCCGGCGCCGGCGTGGATCAGCACCCGGTCACCGGGCCGGACCGCGGCCACGTCGATCAGGCCGTAGAGCGCGGTGAGGAACGCGACCGGCGCCCCGGCGGCCTCCTCGTCCGACCACCGGTCCGGCACGGCGGTCAGGTACCGCTCGTCCACGACGGCGGCCGGGCCGAAGCCGCCGGTGACCCGGCCCATCACCCGGTCACCGACGCGCAGGTCGGCGGTGTCCGGGCCGGTCGCGGTGACCACGCCCATCGCCTCGGCACCCAGCAGCGGCACTTCGCCCGGGTACATGCCCAGCGTGTTGAGCACGTCCCGGAAGTTCAGCCCGGCCGCACGGACCTCGATCCGCACCTCGCGCCCGCGCGGTTCCGGCAGCTCGCACGGCACCAGGCCCAGGCCGTCCAGGCTGCCCTGCTCGACCATGGCCAGCCGCCACGTCGTGGCGCCGTCCGGCACGGCGAGGCCGGTGTCGGCGGCGACGAGGGTGCCGGTCAGCACCCGGCCGTCGCGGACGAGCACCTCGGGCTCGCCGCCGGCCAGCGCCCCGGCCAGCAGGGCCCCGTCGGCCTCGGCGGCCGGGTCCAGGTCCAGCAGCGCGAAGCGGTCCGGGTTTTCGGTGAGCGCGGCCCGCACGAGCCCCCACACCGGGGCGGCGACCACGCCGTTCACCTCCGACGGCGACTGGGCTCCGCGGGTCACGAAGACCAGCCGGGACCGGGCGAACGCGGCCTCGGCCAGCCACTGCTGGACCAGCCCGAGCACGACGGTGGTGACCGCGTGGGTGGCGGCGGGCACGCCGACGACGTCGTCCGGCACGCTGAGCGGGGCCAGCACCAGGCCGGGCGCGGGCACGGCGGCACCGTCGCGGGTGATCAGGTCCGGCAGTTCGGCGACCTGCCGGACCGGCACGTCGACGCGGTCGAGGGCGTCCCGCACGCCGAAGGAGTCCGCGCCGACCAGGGCGACCTCGGGCAGCCGGGCGTCGACCGGTCCGGCCGGGGTCCAGCGGATCGTGTGCAGCGCACCGCGGCGACGGGCCGGCGAAGCGCCGGAGACCACGCGGTCGCGCAGGGAGTCGATGGTGATGACCGGGCGGCCCGTGCCGTCCACGGCGGTGATGGCCATCGCGTCGCCGCCGAGGTCGGTCAGCCGGACCCGCAGCCGGGTCGCGCCGGCCGCGTGCACGGTCACGCCCTGCCACGCGAACGGCAGCCGCTGCTCGTCCCCGACCGGGCGGGCCACCAGCAGCGTGTGCAGCACGGCGTCCAGCAGGGCCGGGTGCAGGTCGAACCGGGCCGCGGCGGCCACCGCCTGCTCCGGCAGCTCGACCTCGGTGAAGTACTCGCTGCCGCGGCGCCACACCGCGATCAGGCCCTGGAAGACCGGGCCGTAGCCGTAGCCGGAGGCGGCGAAGCCGCGGTAGCAGCCGGTGACGTCGATCGGCTCCGCGCCCGGCGGCGGCCACGCGTCGAACCCGGTGACCGGCTCGGCGGGGGCCGCGGCGGTGAGTTCGCCGGTGGCGTGCCGGGTCCAGACGCCGCCCTCGGGGCGGGCGTGGACAGCCAGCGCGCCGTCGCCGTCGACCCGGACCTGGAGCTGCACGGCTTCCCGCTCGGGGATGACCAGCGGGACCAGCAGCGTCAGCTCTTCGATCCGGCCCAGGCCCGTCTCGATCCCGGCGCAGGTGGCCAGTTCGACGAACCCGGTGCCGGGGAACAGCACCTGCCCGCCGACGACGTGGTCGGCCAGCCAGGGGTGGGTGCGCAGCGACAGCCGTCCGGTGAGGACCAGGCCGGTGTCGTCGGCCATCGGCACCATGGCGCTGATCAGGGGGTGGCCGGTGGTCTCCAGGCCGTGCCCGGCGGCGTCGCCCGTGGCGCGCGGCGTGGGCCAGTACTGCTCGTGCTGGAAGGCGTAGGTGGGCAGGTCGGTCCGCCGCGGTTCGAGGGGGGCGAAGAAGGCGTCCCAGTCGACGGTGACGCCCTGCACGTGCACCGCGCCCAAGGCGCGGAGCAGGCATTCGGTCTCGGGTTTGTCCTTGCGCAGGGCCGGAATCCCGGTCACGTCGGCCAGTGCGGCCACGTGCGTGGTCAGCGTGGCGTCCGGGCCGAGCTCCAGGAACGTCCGGACCCCTTCGCGGTGGAGGGTGGTCAGGCCGTCGGCGAAGCGCACGGTGTCCCGGACGTGCCGGACCCAGTATTCGACGCCGCCCGGCTCGGTGCCCTCACCGGTCACAGTGGACACCAGCGGGATCGTGGGTTCGTTGAAGGTCAAGCCGTCCAGGGCGCGCGCGAAGTCCGCCAGCATCGGTTCCATGAGGCCGGAGTGGAAGGCGTGGCTGACCGGCAACCGCTTGGCCCGCTCGGCCGTGATGGCGTCGATCGCCTCCGCGGGCCCCGACAACACCACGGCGTCCGGGCCGTTGACCGCCGCGATGGACAGGTTGGTGCCCTCGATCCACGCCAGGGCCTCGGCTTCGGTGGCACGCACCGCCAGCATCGCCCCACCCGGCGGCAGCTCCTGCATCAACCGGCCACGAGCCTCGACGAGCGCACACGCGTCCGCCAGCGACAACACACCCGAGACGTGCGCCGCCGTGATCTCCCCGACGCTGTGCCCGGCCACGAAATCAGGCTTGATGCCCCAGGACTCGACCAGCCGGAACAACGCCGTCTCGACCGCGAACAACGCCGGCTGCGTGTACCGGGTCTCATCGAGCCCGTCGCCGGACCACATCACCTCCCGCAGGCCTTCGACCGGGAGCTCGGCCAGCACTTCGTCCAAGGCGCGGGCGAACACCGGGTACCGGGCGTACAGCTCCCGCCCCATCCCCGCCCGCTGCGCGCCCTGACCGGAGAACAGGATCGCGAACTTGCCGTGCGTTCGTTCCCCCACTTCGCTCAGCCTGCGCAAGGCGGCGACGCCGGACTCGCGGTCCGCGGCCAAGACCACCGCCCGGTGGTCGAACGCCGTCCGGGTCGTGGCCAGCGACCAGCCGACATCGACCGCGTCGCCGTCGGGAAGCGCTTCGGCCAGCCGGAGGGCCTGCGCCCGCACCGCTTCGGGCGACTTGGCCGAGAGCACCCACGGCACCAGCACGTCCCGCTCGACCACTTCGGCCGGGGCGACCGGCTCCGGCGCCTCGATGATGGTGTGGGCGTTCGTGCCGCTGATCCCGAACGACGACACGCCGAACCGGCGCGGCCGATCGGTTTCCGGCCACGGCGTGGCTTCGGTCAGCACCCGCACCGCACCGGCGGACCAGTCCACCTGCGTCGAAGGGGCATCGACGTGCAAGCTCGGCGGCAAGATCCCGTGCTGCATCGCCTGCACCATCTTGATGATCCCGGCGACACCGGCCGCGGCCTGGGTGTGGCCGAGATTCGACTTCACCGAACCCAGCCACAACGGCGCTTCCCGGTCCTGGCCGTACGTCGCCAACAGGGCGTGCGCTTCGATCGGATCGCCGAGTTTCGTGCCGGTGCCGTGACCTTCCACCGCGTCGACGTCCTGAGTGGACAGAGCGGCCGACGCCAACGCCTGCCGGATCACCCGTTGCTGCGCCGGACCGTTCGGCGCCGTCAACCCATTGGACGCGCCGTCCTGGTTCACCGCACTGCCCCGCACCACCGCCAGCACCCGGTGGCCGTTGCGCTGCGCATCCGCCAGCCGCTCCAGCACCAGCACGCCGACACCCTCGGACCAGCCCGTGCCGTCCGCACCGTCGGCGTACGCCTTGCACCGGCCGTCCGCGGCGAGACCGCCTTGGCGGGTGAACTTCACGAACCCGTTCGGCGACGACATCACCGTCACCCCACCGGCGAGGGCCAAGGAGCACTCCCCCGCGCGCAGCGCCTGCCCCGCCCAGTGCAACGCCACCAGCGACGACGAACACGCCGTGTCGACGCTCACCGCCGGGCCTTCCAGCCCGAGGGTGTAGGCGACCCGGCCAGACATGACGCTGGCCGAAACCCCGGTGAGGGTGTGGCCGACTAGGTCTTCCTCGGCGCCCTCGACCACCGAGCCGTAACTTTGGCCGTTCGTCCCGACGAACACGCCGGTGGCGCTGCCGCGCAGCCCCGCCGGGTCGATCCCGGCCCGTTCCAGCGCTTCCCACGACACCTCGAGCAGCTGCCGCTGCTGCGGATCCATCGCCAGCGCCTCACGCGGCGAAACCCCGAAGAAGGCGCCATCGAACCCGGCGATGTCGGCGAGGAACCCGCCGCGCTGGGTGTCGCTGCGGCCGGGGCCGTCCCCGGCCAGCGCGGCCAGGTCCCAGCCACGATCGGCGGGGAAGTCCCCGATGCCGTCGCGGCCGGCCACGACCAGCTCCCACAGCTGCTCGGGCGAGGTCACGCCGGCCGGGAACCGGCAGGCCATCCCGACGATCGCGATCGGCTCACCGGACACGTCCCCGGCCTCGGCCACCGCGGTGCCGGCCCGCTCGCCGAGCAGCATGGCCGCCAGGTAGCCGGCCAGCACCTCGGGCGTCGGGTAGTCGTAGACGAGCGACACGGGCAGGGCCAGCTGCGTCGCCGCGGCCAGCTGGTTGCGCAGCTCCACCGACATCAGCGAGTCGAAGCCGAGTTCGCGGAATTCCCGCCCGGCCGAGACTTCCGCAGCCGACGCGTGCCCGAGCACCTCGGCGGCGACGGCGCAGACGGTGGTCAGCACCTGTTCGCGCACCTGGGCCCGGCTGAGCCCGGCGAAGGCGCCGGCGGCGGCGGTCGTGCCGGTGGCCGCGGTGGCCCGCCGGGCGCCCGCCAGCTCGTGCCAGAGCGGGGTGAGGTCGGTCCGGGCCCGCAGGGCGGCGTGGCCGAGGCGCAGCGGGACCAGCAGCGGGTCCTCGGCCGCGACCGCGATGTCGAACAACGTGAGGCCCAGCTCGACCGACAACGGCGGGAGGCCCTCGCGGTGCATGCGGGCGATGTCGACGTCGCGCAGCCGCGAAGCCATGCCCACCTCGGGCGACCAGGCGCCCCAGGCGACCGAAACCGCGGGCAGCCCAAGCCCCCGCCGGTGCAGCGCCAGGCCGTCAAGGAACGTGTTGGCGGCGGCGTAATTGCCTTGCCCGGCAACGCCGAGGCTGCCGGCGATCGAGGAGAACAGCACGAACCCGGCCAGGTCGTGGTCCAAAGTGGCCTGATGCAGGTTCCACGCGGCGTCGGCCTTGGCCCGCAGCACGTCGTGGATTCGCTGCGGGGTCAGGGAATCGATCACACCGTCGTCCAGCACCCCGGCCGCGTTCACCACCGCCGTCAACGGCGGCTCGATGTTTCCGACCAGCTCCCGCACCGCCTCGGCGTCGGCCACATCGCAGGCCCGGACATCGACCCGGCAACCCAGCCCGGCCAGCTCCGCGACCAGCTCGTCGACGCCGTCCGCCGCCGGACCCGACCGGCTGACCAACGCGAGGTGCCGGAAGCCCTGCCCGGCCAAGTGCCGGGCCAGCACCCGGCCCAGCCCGCCGGTGCCGCCGGTGATCAAGACCGTGCCGTCCCAGTCCCAGCCGGACTCCGCGCGCGGCAGCCGGACCGGCCGCAGCCGGGCCGCACGCACGTCACCTGCGCCGAGCCGCAGCTGCGGCTCGGCAGAACCGAGCGCGGCGGCCAGGTCGGCCGGACCCGCAGCGGGGTCCAGGTCGACCAGGCGGAACCGGCCCGGGTGTTCCGACTGCGCCACCCGCAGCAGGCCCCACACCGCCGACGCAGCCACGTCCGCACCGGACCACACACCACGGGTCACGACGGTCAGCGTGGCGCCGCCGAAGCGCGGCTCCGCCAGCCATTCCTGGGCCACGGCGAGCGCACGGCAGCTCAGGTCGTGCGCGGAGCCGCACTCGTCGCCCTCTCCGGAGAACGCAACCACCACGGGCGCCGAGCCGTCGGGGACCTCGGCGAGACCGGCCACCGAATGTCCGGTTTCGAGACCGAACGGGTCGGCGCCGACCAGGATCGGCGGCCGCGGGGACACTTCGGCCGACGTCGGCAGCCAGTCGATGCGGTAGAGGGTCCGGCGGTCGGCGCCGTCCGGCTGGACCGGCTCGGCGGCCAGCTCCAGTTCGGCGGTGAGGACGGGAGCGCCGTCCGGGTCGACGGCGACGAGGTCGGTACCGGCCAGCCGGACCCGCAGCACGGTGGCGCCGGTGGCGTGCAGGGTGGTGCGGCGCCAGCGGTGGGCGAACCCACCGGCGGACCCGCCCGAGGCCAGCGCGTGCAGTGCGCTGTCCAGGAGCGCAGGGTGCAGGCCCCAGCCGTCCGCGGCGGGGCCTTCGACCTCCGCGAAGACTTCCGAGCCGCGCTTCCAGACGCCGGGTCCGGCGGTGGACACGACGTCGGCGTCGGCGGGCGGCCACGCCAAAGCGGTGCCCGCGGCAGCGGTAGGCCGGACGAGGTGGCCGGTGGCGTGCTCGGTCCAGTCGTCCGCGCCGGTGCGCGAGCGCAGCACGAACCGGCGATCGCCGTCCCGCTCGGCGCCCACGTGCACCTGGATCTGCACCGCGTCCTGCTCGGGCAGCACCAGGGGCGAGCGCACGACCAGCTCGCCGAGCGCGCCGCAGCCCAGCTCGTCGCCGGCGCGGATCACCAGTTCGGGGAACCCGTTGGCCGGGAACGTGATCCGGCCGTCCAGCCGGTGCTCGGCCAGCCACGGGTGGGTGCGCACGGACAGCTGCCCGGTCAGCACCACGCCCGCGGCGTCCGGGAGGGCGACGGCGGCGCTGAGCACCGGGTGCCCGGTCGCCTGCTGGCCCAGGCCGGAGGCGTCCGAGACGACCGGCTTGGGCGTGGGCCAGTAGCGCTCGTGCTGGAAGGCGTACGTGGGCAACGGGACCGTGCGCGGGCGGTACGGCGCGAAGAAGGCCGCCCAGTCGATCCGGACGCCCCGCGCGTGCATCGCGCCCAGCGCCCGCAGCAGGCATTCCTCTTCGGGGTGGCCCTTGCGCAGGGCCGCGATCCCGGTCACGTCGGCGAGCCCGGCCACGTGCGCGGTCAACGTCGCATCCGGGCCGAGTTCGACGAACGTCCGCACCCCCTGGTCCCGCAACGTGGCCAGCCCGTCGGCGAACCGGACGGTCTCCCGCACGTGCCGGACCCAGTAATCGGCGTCGAACGCACGGACCAGCTCGCCGGTCAGGTTGGAGACCACCGGGATCCGCGGGAGGTGGAACTCCATCCCCTGAACGACTTCGGCGAACTCGGCCAGCATCGGGTCCATCAGGCCGGAGTGGAACGCGTGCGACACCGGCAGCCGCTTGGCCCGGCGGCCCTCCGCGAGCGCCATCACCGCCGCCTCCGGCCCGGCCAGCACCACCGCGTCCGGGCCGTTCACCGCGGCGATCGAGACGTCGGTGCCCTCGATCCACGCCCGCGCCTCGGCCTCGGTGGCCCGCACGGCCAGCATCGCGCCCCCGGCGGGCAGCGCCTGCATCAACCGGCCCCGAGCCGCCACCAGGCGGCACGCGTCAGCCAGCGACAGCACCCCGGCCACGTGCGCCGCCGAAATCTCACCGATACTGTGCCCAGCCACATAATCCGGCCTGACGCCCCACGACTCGGCCAGCCGGAACAACGCCACCTCAACCGCGAACAACGCCGGCTGCGTGTACTCCGTCCGCTCCAGGCCGTCGCCGGACCACATCGCCTCGCGTAGCCCGCTTATGTCCAAAGTGGATAGTATTTCCTCCAGGGCCGCCGCGAACACCGGGAACCGCTCGGCCAGCTCACGGCCCATCCCCGCCCGCTGGGCGCCCTGACCGGAGAACAACACCGCGACTTTGCCGCGGACGCGGACGCCGGTCGCGGCCGGGCGGCCGGCCCGCAGCGACTCGCGGTCGGTGAACACCGCGGCGTGGTCGAACGCCGTCCGGGAGGCCACCAGCGACCAGGCCACGTCCACCGGGTGCGGCTCGTGCACGTCGAGGTGCGCGGCGAGCGCGGCGGCCTGGTCCCGCAGCGCGTCCGGCGTCTTGGCCGACACCACGAACGGCACCGGCGCCTCGGGCGGTTCCGGCTGCGTTTCGGCCGGCTCGGGGGCTTCGAGGACGACGTGGGCGTTGGTGCCGCTGATCCCGAAGGAGGACACCCCCGCCCGGCGCGGCCGGCCGGTCGCGGGCCAGGCCGCCTGCTCGGTAAGCAGGCGGATGGCGCCCGCTTGCCAGTCCACCCGGGACGACGGCGTCCCGGCGTGCAGGGTCGGCGGCAGCACCCCGTGCCGCATCGCCAGCACCATCTTGATCACCCCGGCCACCCCGGCCGCGGCCTGGGCGTGCCCGATGTTGGACTTCAGCGAGCCCAGCCACAGCGGGGTTTCCCGGTCCTGGCCGTACGTCGCCAAGAGCGCCTGGGCCTCGATCGGGTCACCCAGTTTCGTGCCGGTGCCGTGCCCTTCGACCACGTCGACGTCCTGAGTGGACAGACCGGCCGAAGCCAGCGCCTGCCGGATCACTCGCTGCTGTGCCGGACCGTTCGGCGCGGTCAGGCCGTTCGACGCGCCGTCCTGGTTAACCGCACTGCCCCGGACCACCGCGAGCACCTCGTGACCGTGGCGCCGGGCGTCGGACAGCCGCTCGAGCACCAGCACGCCTACGCCTTCGGCCCAGCCGACACCGTCGGCGTCGTCGCCGTAGGACTTGCAGCGGCCGTCCGAGGACAGGCCGCCCTGGCGGGCGAACTCGGCGAACTTGTGCGGGGTGGCCATCACGGTCACCCCGCCGGCCAGCGCCAGGCCGCACTCCCCGTTGCGCAGGGCCTGCGCGGCGAGGTGCAGGGAAACCAGTGACGACGAGCAGGCGGTGTCCACGCTCACCGCGGGCCCCTCCAGGCCCAGGGTGTAGGACACCCGGCCGGACAGCACGCTGGCGGCCAGGCCGGTGCCGGTGTGGCCCTGGAGGTCCTCGGCGGCGTTGCCGGCGACGGTGGCGTAGCTCTGGCCGTTCGTCCCGACGAACACGCCAGTGGCGCTGCCGCGCAGCCCGGCCGGGTCGATGCCCGCCTGTTCCAGCGCTTCCCACGACACCTCGAGCAGCTGCCGCTGCTGCGGGTCCATGGCCAGCGCCTCCCGCGGCGCGATGCCGAAGAAGCCGGCGTCGAACCCGGCGGCGTCGGTGAGGAAACCGCCGCGGGCGTGCCCGCCGTCGAGCTGCCAGCCGCGGTCGGCCGGGAACTCCGTGGTGGCGTCGACCCCGCCGGCGACCAATTCCCAGAGGTCGTCCGGGGAGCGCACCCCGGCGGGCAGGCGGCAGGCCATGCCGACGATGGCGATCGGATCGTCGGAGAACGGCCGCGGCGCGGGCGTGGCCCGCTCGTCGCGCCCGGTGCCGAGGAGGGCGCCGGCGAGGAATTCGGCCAGTCCGGTGGGTGTCGGGTAGTCGAAGGCCAGGGACGCGGGCAGGGCGAGCCCGGTGGCGTCGGCCAGCCGGTCCCGCAGCCGCACCACGCGCAGCGAGTCGAAGCCGAGTTCGGCGAAGTCGCGGTCCGGGGCGAGGTCGTTTTCGGTACCGACGCCGTCGGCGGCCAGCAGCGCGGCCGCCTCACGGGCGACCAGCTCGATCAGGTGCGGCACCCGGTCGGCGGGAGGCAGTCCGGTCAGTGCACGGGCCAGTGGGTTGTCCGGGGCGACCGGGGTCTCGGCCGCCGCCGGGACCTCCGCCACCGAGGCCGCCGCGGCCTGGGCGGCCGGGGTCTCGGCCACCGCACCTGGCATCCCGGCCACCGCGCCCGGCATTTCGGCCACCGCCGACGGGCTCTCCGCCACCACGGCCGGGATCCCGGCCACCGCCGCCGGGGTCTCCGCCGGCGCGCCCGCCTTGACCGGGGTCTCGACCGCGGCGGGCGCGCCGACGGGGAGCGGGAGCCGGCGGGCGGGGCGGTCGGCGAAGAACGCGGCCCAGTCCGGGCCGGCCCCGTGCACGTGCAGCTCGGCCAGCGCGGTCACCAGCGCGCGCTCCTCGTCCTGCCCGGTGCGCAGCGCGGCCACCGCCACTCCGGACAGGGATTCGGCGACCTGGGCGGCGAGCACCGCGTCGGCGCTCAGCTCGAGCACCGCGGTCACGCCGAGCTCGCGCAGGGTGGCAACGGCGTCGGCGAAGCGGACCGTGCCGCGGGCCTGGCGCACCCAGTACTCCGGGCTGGTCCAGTCCTCCTCGGTCACCTGCACACCGGTCAGGGTGGACACCGCGGCGAGCCGCACGTCTCGGTAGGTCAGAGAGTCCGCGACTTCCCGCAGCCCGGCCAGTGCGGGCTCGACCAGCGGGGAGTGGAAGGCCCGGTTGACCACCAACCTGCGCGTGCGGTGACCCTGCTCCCGCAGCCGCTGCTGCGCCGACAGGACAGCCTCGGTCGCGCCGGAGAGCACCACCGAGCCCGGAGCGTTCACCGCGCCGACGCACAGCTCGTGCTCGTGCCCGGCCAGCAGCGGGCGCACCTGCTCTTCGGTGGCCGCCACGGCGACCATGGCGCCGCCGTCCGGCAGCTCTTCCATCAGCCGGCCGCGGTGGGCGGCCAGCCGGGCGGCGTCGGGCAGCGACCACACCCCGCCGACGTGGGCGGCGGCCAGCTCGCCGATCGAGTGCCCGGTCAGCACGTCCGGGCGCAGGCCCCAGGACGCCAGCAACCGGAACAGCGCCACCTGGAACGCGAACAGCGCGGGCTGGGTGTAGCGGGTGTGGTCGAGCAGCTCCGCCTCCGCGGCGCCGGGCTCGGCCCACACCACAGTCTTCAGTGGACGGTCGAGGTGCCGGTCGAGTTCCACGCAGGCCGCGTCGAAGGCCGCCGCGAACACCGGGAACCGGGCGTGCAGCTGCCGGCCCATGCCGAGCCGCTGCGCGCCCTGGCCGGAAAACACGAACGCCAGGCCGCCGTGCCCGGCTTCCCCGCGCACGGCGCCGTCGAGACCGGTCAGCCCGGCCAGCAGCTCCGCCCGGTCCGCGCCCACCACCGCGGCGCGGTACCGCAGACCGGCCGGGCCGGTGGCCGCGGAGAACGCGACGTCCCGCACGGCCGCCCCGGACTCCAGCACGGCCCGCCAGGCCGCGGCCTGCTGGGCCAGCGCGCCGGGCTCCGATGCGGACAGCAGCACCGGCAGGTACCCCGCCCGGCCACCACGGGCCGCCGGATCACCGCCGGCGGCCTGGTTCGCTGCTGCACTGCCCATCACTCGACCACCTCGAACGTCGTAGGTCTTGCCACGGCTTCGATCGGCGACTGTATGAGCGGCCCGACTGTACTTTTTCCCAAAGGCCGCCCGAGCAGCCGGTATTCCGGCCAGAGCTGGGGTTTTCCCTGGGCGTACCGGCGCACACTTCGGACTGACCCCGCCACAGCAGGACGACCGGCACAGCAGGACGACCGCGACAAGGGAAGGCAGTTCCCATGGACACCGCCCAGCGCCCCATTCTCTTCGTCGGCCTACCGGAGAGCGGGCTGTTGAACCCGCTGCTGGTGCTGGCGGGCGAGCTGGCCGCCCGCGGCACCGAAGACCTCTGGTTCGCCACCGACGAACACCGGCGGGCGGAGGTCACCGCGCTGTCCGGCCGCAGCGAGGTGCGGTTCGCCTCGCTCGGCGACCCGGTGCCGGAGCTGTCCGCGGTCACCTGGGACGACGAGGTGTACGCGGCGGTGACCCAGCGCTCGCGGTTCAAGGCCACCAAGGCGCTGATCGAGCACTCCTACGACCCCAGCCTGCAGGTGGACAAGTACCGACGGCTCGAGGCCGTCGTGGCGCAGGTGCGGCCCGCGCTGATGGTGATCGACGTGATGTGCACGTTCGCGCTCAACCTGGCCATCACCAAGGGCATCCCGTTCGTGCCGACCGTACCGTTCCTGCCCAGCAACGTGCTGACCGGCAACATCCCGTTCAGCAAGTCCTACACGCCACGGGGCTTCCCGGTGCCGCGCTCGGGTCTGCCGTACCCGATGAGCGCGGTTCAGCAGCTGGCCAACCGGCTGTTCAAGCTGCGCACCGTCCTCATGTTCGCCAACCCCCGGATGTCCAAAGTGCTCAAGCAGGGCGGCGAGATCCGCAAGCAGCTCGGCATCGCGCCGGCGGCCGCCAAGGCGATGGCCCGGATCGACCTCGCCGATCTGGTGCTGTGCTTCTCCGTGGCGGAACTGGACTACCCCTTCACGCTGCCGGACAAGGTGAAACTGGTCGGCGCGCTCGTCCCGGACCTGCCGCAGGCACCCGGCGACCGCAGCATCACCGACTGGCTGGACGCCCAGGACTCCGTGGTGTACATGGGTTTCGGCACGATCACCCGGCTGACCCGGGACGAGGTGCACGCGCTGGTCGAGGTGGCCCGGCGGCTGAGCGCGCACCAGTTCCTCTGGAAGCTGCCCGCCGAGCAGCAGCACCTGCTGCCGCCGGCCGGATCGCTGCCGGCCAACCTGCGGATCGAAAGCTGGCTGCCGTCCCAGCTCGACGTGCTGGCCCACCCCAAGGTCCGGGTGTTCTTCAACCACGCCGGCGGGAACGCCTACCACGAAGGCCTCTACTTCGGGAAGCCGCTGGTGTCCCGGCCGCTGTGGGTGGACTGCTACGACCAGGCGGTGCGCGCCGAGAGCTTCGGTGTCGGCCTCACGGTGGACCGGCCGTACACAGTGGACCCGGACGACGTCGTGGACAAGCTGACCCGCGTGCTGACCGAACCCGCGTTCACCGAGCGGGCCGCCCACACGTCCGCGCTGCTGCAGGCCGCGGGCGGGCGGCGCACCGCCGCCGATCTGCTGATGAAGCTGCCCGCGCTGGCCTGAGGAGCGACGAAACCGTGGCCTACACCTATTCCGTGTCCCGCCCCAGCCTGACCGGCCGGGAACTCGAGTACGTCACCGAAGGGATCAGCGACGGCTGGATCTCCTCGCAGGGACCGCACGTGCGCCGCTTCGAACGCGCTTTCGCCGACTACAACGGCGTCGCGCACGGCGTCGCCTGTTCCTCCGGCACCACCGCGCTCACCCTCGCCCTGCGCGCGCTCGGCGTCGGCCCGGGCGACGAGGTGATCGTGCCGGAGTTCACCATGATCGCCAGCGCCTGGGCGGTCACCTACACCGGCGCGACGCCGGTGTTCGTCGACTGCGGGGACGACCTGAACCTCGACGTCGCCCGGATCGAGGAGAAGATCACCCCGCGCACCAAGGTGCTCATGCCGGTGCACATCTACGGCCGCCGCTGCGACATGGACCCGATCATGCGGCTGGCCCACGAGTACAACCTGTTCGTCGTGGAGGACTCGGCCGAGGCGCACGGCGTCCGCCCGGTCGGCGACATCGCGTGCTTCTCGCTCTACGCCAACAAGATCATCACCGCCGGCGAAGGCGGCATCTGCGTGACCGACGACGCCCGGCTGGCCGGCCAGATGGCGCACCTGCGGGGCATGGCCTTTTCCGATGACCACTCGTTCCTGCACAAGAAGCTGGCCTACAACTTCCGGATGACCGACATGCAGGCCGCGGTGGCGCTGGCCCAGACCGAGCGGCTGGACGACCTGCTGGCCGCGCGCAAGGAGATCGAGCGGCGCTACGACGAGGGCCTGGCCGGGATCGACGGCATCACGCTGATGCCGCCCCGCGACGTGCTGTGGATGTACGACGTGCGGGCCGAGCGCCGCGACGAACTGCGGGACCACCTGGCCGCCGAGGGCATCGAGACCCGGCTGTTCTTCAAGCCGATGAGCCGCCAGCCCGGCTACCTCGACCCGTCGTGGCCCGCGCTCAACGCCTCCCGGTTCGCCGCGGACGGCTTCTACCTGCCCACCTACGTCGGGCTGAGCGCGAGCGACCAGGAGTTCATCACCGGAAAGGTGCGGGAGTTCTACACCGCCTGACCGGCCCGTTTCCCGTCTGCCTACGGAAAGTGCGATGACGAGCACCGACACCCCCATGGTCGAGTTCCCGGTGCGGCGACCGGGCGAACCCTTCCCGCCCGACGCCTACGCGGGCTACCGCGAGCGGCCCGGCCTGGTCCGCACCACCCTGGCCACCGGCCAGCCGGTCTGGCTGGTCTCCCGGCACGAGGACGTGCGGGCCGTGCTGACCGACCGCCGGATCAGCGCGAACCCGGAGAACGCGGGCTTCCCCAAGGTCGGCCGGACCGGCGGGGTCCCGACGCAGGAGGAGATCCCCGGCTGGTTCGTCGGCCTCGACCCGCCCGAGCACGACCGGTTCCGCAAGGCGCTGATCCCGGAGTTCTCGGTCCGCCGCATCCGGGCGTGGCAGCCGTTGATCCAGCGCACGGTGGACGAGTGCGTGGACGCGCTGCTGGCCAAGGGCGGCCGGGCCGACCTGGTCGAGGACTTCGCGCTGGCGGTGCCCTCCCTGGTGATCTCGACCATGCTGGGCGTACCCCACGACGACCGGCCCTTCTTCGAGGCCAAGACCAAGATCCTGGTCAACCTGCAGCGCAGCACAGAGCAGGAGCGCGCGGACGCGGTCCGGCAGCTGCTGCGCTACATCACCCGGCTGATCGGCATCAAGCAGAAGTGGCCGGGCGACGACCTGATCACCCGGATCCTCGCCACCGGGGCGATCACGCCCCAGGAGATGTCCGGCGTGGTCATGCTGCTGCTGATCGCCGGGCACGAGACCACGGCCAACAACATCTCGCTCGGCGTGGTCACGCTGCTGGCCAACCCGGCGTGGATCGGGGACGAGCGGGTGGTGGAGGAGCTGGTCCGGTACCACTCCGTGGCCGACCTGGTCGCCATGCGCACCGCCGTCGAGGACGTCGAGATCGGCGGCCAGCTGATCCGCGCGGGCGAAGGCCTGATCCCGCTGATCGCCGCGGCCAACCACGACACGGCCGCGTTCGCCTGCCCGCACGAGTTCAAGCCGGACCGCCCGGCCCGCAACCACGTCGCGTTCGGCTTCGGCGTGCACCAGTGCCTGGGCCAGAACCTGGTCCGGGCCGAGATGGCCGCGGTCTACAAAACGCTGTTCGAACGGGTGCCGACGCTCCGGATCGACGCTCCCCTCGAGGAGCTGCCCTTCAAGTACGACGGCACGCTGTTCGGCCTGCACGCGCTGCCCGTGCGCTGGCAACCCACCCCCGGACCGGACGAGGAGGCGCGGCATGAGCGGTGAGCGGCACCCGCTGGTCCGCTGGTTTTCGGCGTTGGGATCGGCGCTTTCGGGTCACCGGCTCGACCACTCGCACCCGGAGGCGGTCGAGCTGACCGGGCCGTGCTACCCCGCCTGGTGCGTCGCCTTCGCCGGCAGCACGTGGAACGGCGTCGGCGCTCCCCCGCCCGGACCGTGCGGCTCGCACTGCGCGCAGCGCCGCTGAACCCGGCCCCGCGACCCGAGGAGGAAACCGTGCGGATCACCGTCGACACCGGACGCTGCATCGGCGCGGGCCAGTGCGTGCTGACCGCGCCGGAGGTGTTCGACCAGAACGACAGCGGCATCGTCACGGTGCTGCGGCCGGCCCCGTCCGGTGGTGACGCGGCCGCCGCGCGCGAGGCCGCGCTGGTGTGCCCGTCCGCGACGATCACCGTCGAATAGCGCTGCCGCGGCACCGGCCGCCGAAAGGGAGGAACCGATGACCACGACGGAGGAACGGGTGCTGCTGGCGTCCGACGAGCCCTTCGTGCAACGGCTGTGCCCGCACCTGCGGGAGCCGTACGACGGTCCGCCGGTCCGGCGGATCGTCACCCCGGCCGGCGACCCGGCGTGGCTGGTGTCCCGGTACGCCGAGATCAAGGGGCTGCTGCGGGACGACCGGCTCGGGCGGTCGCACCCGGACCCGGGCCGCAAGCCGCAGTACGCCGGCAACCCCACCTACGACCTGGCCACCGCCACCGACCACGGGGCCGGCGACAAGTTCCACCACGACCTGCGCAAGGTGCTGCAGCCGCACTTCGCGGCCCGGCACATGCTGCATCTGCGGCCGAAGGTGGAGGAGCTGACCGCGGGCCTGGTCGAGGCGTTCGCCGCCCGGCCGCGCCCGGCCGACCTGCACGCCGGCCTGTCGGCCCCGCTGACGCTGCTGGTGATCTGCGAGCTGCTGGGCGTGCCCGCGGACGAACGCGAGCAGTGCGCGGCCCTGGTGTCCCGGATGGGCGGCGTGGCCGACGAGGAGGGTGACGGCACGGCCGCGTTCTTCGGTTACCTGCGCGACCTGGCCGCCCGCAAGCGGGCGGCGCCGGCAGACGACGTCATGTCCCGCCTGGTGACCGGCAACGACGTGACCGACGAGCAGGTCGGCGAGATCGCCATGCTGCTGCTGTTCGCCGGCATCGGCTCGACGGTCAAGCAGATCGACTACGGTTTCCTGTTGCTGGCCAACGATCCGGCGCAGCGCGACGCGGTGGCGGCCGATCCGGACCTGGTGCCGCGGGCCGTCGAAGAGATGCTGCGGGTGTCCGGCAGCCTCAGCCTGCCGCGGTACGCCCGCGAGGACATCGAGATCGGCGGCGTGACCATCGGCAAGGACGAGCTGGTGCTGCTGGACCTGGCCCGGGCCAACATGGACGTCGACGCCTTCGACTGCCCGGCCGAATTCGACGTCGGCCGCGCGCCCAACCGGCACCTGACCTTCGCGCACGGCGCGTGGGCCTGCATGGGCGCTCCGCTGGCCCGGATCCTGATGCAGGTGCTGTTCACCCGCCTGCTGAGCCGCCTGCCCGGCCTGCGGCCGCTGGTCCCCGCGGCCGAGGTGGCCACCACGGACGCCCCGCTGGGCGGCGGCCTCACCGACGAACTGCTCGTCACCTGGTAAGTCCCCGTCCGCCAGGGCCGTCACCTTCCGGTGGCGGCCCTTTCGCGTGATCGCCCGCCCGTTTGGGGCGGAAATCGCTGCGGCAAAAGGGAAGGCCGCGCGCCCCGGCGGCCGGCCGGGGCGCGCGGCCCTTCGGGGCCTGTCCGCTCGACCTCTTGCGACCCCGGCGCTCGCCGATCCGCCGTCTGGTAGGGAAGGCAAGCCGCGGCGCCGACCCCGACAAGAACCGCCGCGTGGTCGCGCCTGTCGCGCAAGGGAAAGCCGCGCGCCCCGGCGGCCGGCCGGGGCGCGCGGCTGTTCACAAACCTCAGGGCGCCGGGGCCAGCGCCGGGAGCTGCTCCAGCCACTCGCCGATGATCGCGGCCGTCAGCGGGGCGTGTTCCTGGGACAGGGCGAAGTGGTTGGACTGGACCGTGCGGATCGTGTCGGTGCCGTCCACCAGTGCCCGCTGCTCGGGTGGGGCCTCGCTGCCCTCCTCGCCGCAGCGGACCAGGATCTTCGGCACCGTCGTCCGGTAGTCCGCCATCGCCGGCAGCTTGTTCAGCCAGGACGCCATGCCCGACAGGCGGGCCGCTTCGATCGTGGTGGTCTCCGAGCGGATGGTGGTCATCATGTCTTCGGCCATGCCCATGTAGTCGGTCGAGTCGTCGCCGGCGTGGCGGAGGCTGAGCGTGTCCAGCATGACGACGCCCGCCGCGCGGATGCCCCACGTGTTCTCGAGCAGGCCGGCCGCGGCGAGGGCGAGCACGCCGCCGGAAGAGTGGCCGACGATCACGAACGGCTGGCCGTCCGCGGCCTCCAGCACGCTCTCCGCGACCACCCGGGCCGCGGCCGAAGCGGTGGCGGGCAACGGCTCGCCCTGGGCGAACCCGATCAGCGGCAGCGACCGCACGGTCCGGACGCCCTGGAACTGCGCGGCGATCCGGGCGTACTGGTGCACGCCGCCGACCACGACCGGGGAGCTGATGCAGATCAGCCGCGGCCCGGCCGGGCCTTCGGACAGGGTGAGCGGCGCGGGCAGCTCCTCCAGTTCGGCCGGGGCGTCGAAGGTGGGCCGGACGGCGGCGACCGCCTTGAGCATGTCCATGCCGGCCTGCAGCTTCCCGGCCCGCAGGGACTCGAAGAACAGGTGCCCGACCGTGTCGTGCACGGGCGCGCCGCCGAGGCCGCCCCCGGCAAACGCGCCGCCGGCCGCCAGTTCGGCCGCGAGCCAGCCGGCCAGCCGGGCCGGGGTCGGGTTCTCGAAGATCACCGTGGCCGGCAGCCGCAGCCCGGCCGCCTCGGCCAGGCTGTTGCGCAGCTGCACGGCGATGAGCGAGTCGAAGCCGGCGTCCATGAACTGCGTGTCGACGTCGACCGCGGCCGGGTCCGTGTGCCCGAGCGCGCGGGCCGCGTGCTCGACCACCACCGAGCGCAGCAGCGCCACCCGGTCGTCCGGTTCGAGCCCGCGCAGCCGGTCGGTCAGGCTCGGCCCGGTGGCGGCCGCGCCGGCGGCGGCTGCGGACCGGCGCGGCGCAGGCACCAGGGCGCGCAGCACCGAGGGCACCGGGCCCTGGGCCCGTGCGGTGCCGGCGGGCAGCGCCACGAGCAGCGGCTCGATGGTGGCGACGGCCGCGTCGAACAGGGCCATGCCCTGTTCGGGGTCGATCATCGAGGCGGCGCCGGCCGCGGCCCGCCTGCGGTCCGCCGCGCTCAGCGTGCTGGTCATGCCGCTCGCGGCCCACGGGCCCCAGGCGATCGAGGTCGTCGGGAGGCCCTGCTGCCGGCGGTAGGCGGCCAAGGCGTCCAGGAACGTGTTGGCGGCCGCGTAGTTGCTCTGCCCGCTGCCCCCGAGGATCCCGGCGATCGAGGAGTAGAGCACGAACGCGGCCAGCGGCCGGCCTTCGGTCGCCCGGTGCAGGTTCCACGCGGCATCCGCCTTCGGCGCGAGCACGGTGCCGAGCCGCTCGGAGGTCATCGATTCCAGGACGCCGTCGTCGAGCACCCCCGCGGCGTGCACGACAGCGGTCAACCGCACGCCGGACACCAGCTTGCGCACGGCTTCGAAGTCGCTGACGTCGCAGGCGGCGAACGACACCGCGTCACCCAGCTCCGCCCGCAACTCCCCCGCCCCGACGGCCGCGTCACCACGCCGGCTCACCAGCAGCACGTGCCGCTGCCCCTGAGCCACCAGGTGCCGCGCCAGGTGCGCGGCCAGACCACCGGTGCCGCCGGTGACCAGCACCGTCGCCTCCCGGTCCCACAGCGGCGGCAGGGTGAACACGGCGTAGTCGTGCCGGGCGAGGGCCTCCGGCGCCTGCCGGAGGTCGAAGAGGGGCGCGCCCACGCGCAGGGCGCCGGCGTCGGTGACACCCGGCGCCACCGGCGCCAGCGAAGAGGCAGCCACCACCAGCGGTGCGGTGCCGATCTCGCCGGACACCGTGGTCGTGACCCGGTCGCCGACGGCCACCCCGGAGACCTCGGCCCCGGCTTCGGTCACCACGCCGGTGACCTTGACCGGGCCGGAGCGGCCCAGCGCGGCCGCGGTGAGCCGCAGCCGGACTTCCCGCTCCCCCGTCGGTTCCTCGGCCGGGGCGGGCACCGCCCGCAGCTCGCCGTCGGCTCGTTCGACCACCCACGGTCCGGCCGGCGGCACCAGTGAAGGCGCTTCGGCGAGCCGGGCCAGGCGAGCCACCCTGGCCACGCCGCCGCGCACCGCCACCTGCGGCTCGTCCGCGAGGAGGGCACCCAGGCCGGGCAGCGCGGCGATCGTCTCGGGCCGGTCGTCGATGTCGAGGAGCACGAACCGGTCGGGGTGCTCGGACTGCGCGGTGCGGACCAGCCCCCAGACGGCCGAGGCGGCCAGGTCGGCGAGCGTCGAACCGGGCACGGCGACCGCGCCGCGGGTGACCACGACCAGCCGGGTCCCGGCCAGGTCCGGCCGCGAGACCCAGTCCTGGAGGACTTCCAGGACCTGCGCGGTCACCTCGTGCACCGCGGCCGTCCCGCCGCCGACCTGGAACACCGCCCAGTCGGGCCGGGAGACGGCCAGCAGGGCGGCCGTGTCCGCGGTGGGCGCCCCGAGCGCGGCGGCCAGGCCGAAGACGTCGTCGCGCAGCACCGACCAGCGGTGCCCGGTGGCGGCCGGAACCGGCTGCTCCGGCCAGCCGAGGTGCAGGAGGCCGTCCCGGGCGCCGGTGGCCGCCGGTGCGGTGGCGGAGCGCAGCAGGAGCGAGCGCACCGAGAGCACCGGCTGGCCCGCCACGTCGGTGGCGGCCAGGGTGACGGTCTCCCCGTCCTGGTGCCAGTGCGCTCGCAGCTGCCGGGCGCCGCTCGCGTGCAGGCTCACGCCGGTCCAGGAGAACGGCAGCCGGCCACCGCTGCGTTCCGGCGACACGTTCGCCTGCAGCGCCGCGTCCAGCAGCGCTGGGTGGATCCCGAATTCCCCGTCCGCCGCGCTGTCCACGGGCAGCTCCACGTCGGCATAGACGTCGTCGCCGGCGCGCCAGACCGAGCGCAGACCCTGGAAGGCCGGGCCGTAGACCAGGCCGGTGGCGGCCATCCGGGCGTAGAAGTCGGTGAAGTCGACCGGTTCGGCGCCGGGCGGCGGCCACGGCGTGGCCGCCGGGGCGGCGGCCACCGGTTCCGGGGCGAGCACCCCGCTCGCGTGCTCGGTCCACGCCCGGGTGGCGTCACCGGCCGGGCGGGAGCAGATCCGCACGTCCCGGTGGCCGGCGCCGTCCGCGCGGCCCACCACGACCTGCAGCGACACCGTGTCCGTGCGGCCGAGCACCAGCGGCACGGACAGCGTCAGCTCCTCGACCCGCGCGCAGCCGACCTGGTCGGCGGCCCGGATCGCGAGCTCGAGGAAGCCGGTGCCGGGGAACAGCACGGTGCCGCCGACCTGGTGGTCGGCCAGCCACGGGTGGGTGGCCGTCGAGACGCTCCCGGTCAGCAGCACGCCGTGGTCGTCGGCCAGGCCGACCGAGGCGCGCAGCAGCGGGTGCCCGGCGCCGATCAGGCCCCAGTCGGCCGCGTCGCCGGTGCGGGCGGACGGCGACGGCCAGAACCGCCGGTGCTGGAACGGGTAGGTCGGCAGCGGCACGGTCCTTCCGCCGAGGTCGGCGTAGCAGCGGTCCAGGTCCACTTCGGCGCCGGCCGCCCAGGCCTGGCCCAGCGCGGTGACCGCGGCGGCCTCCTCCGGGGCCTCGCGCAGCGCGGGCACGACGGTGGCCGCGCGGCCGGTGTCGGCCAGGGTCTGGCTCATCATCGAGGTGAGGGTGTGGCCGGGGCCGATCTCCAGCAACGTGCCCACCCCGGCGTCGAGCAGGGCGAGGACGCCGTCGGCGAAGCGCACCGGCTCACGCACGTGCCGCACCCAGTACTCGACGTCGCCCACCTCGCCGGTCACCGCGCGCCCGGTCAGGGTGGAGACGAGCGGGACGGCCGGCTCGTGCAGGTCGATCCCGGCCAGCGCGGACCGGAACTCCGCGAGCATCGGCTCCACCAGGGGCGAGTGGAAGGCGTGGGACACCGGCAGCCGCTTGGTCCGGCGGCCCCACGCCTCGACCTGCCCGGCCACGGCGGTCACGGCCGCCTCGGTCCCGGCGACGACCACCGCGCCCGGCGCGTTCAGCGCCGCGATGGCCACTTGGCCGCCGTGCGGCACGAGCAGCGGCGCGACCTCGGCCTCGGTGGCCGGCAACGCCACCATCGCCCCGCCGGCGGGCAGCGCCTGCATCAGGCGGGCCCGGGCGGCCACCATCCGGGCGGCGTCGGCCAGGGAGAGCACACCGGCGACGTGCGCGGCGGCGATCTCGCCGACGCTGTGCCCGGCCACCGCGGCCGGTTTCAGTCCCCAGGACTCCCACAGCCGGAACAGGGCGACTTCGACGGCGAACAGCGCCGGCTGGGCCCAGCCGGTCTCGTTCAGCGCGGCCTCGTCCCCGCCCCACAGCACGTCCTTGAGCGGTCCGGGCAGCAGCGGGTCGAGGTGGCCGCAGATCTCGGCCAGGGCTTCGGCGAAGACCGGGAAGGCGGCGGCGAGTTCCCGGCCCATGCCGAGCCGCTGCGCCCCCTGCCCGGAGAACACCACGCCCACGCCCGCGTTGCCGGCCACGCCGGTGGCGACCTCGGGCCGGTCGGTGGTGTCCGGGCGGGCCAGCAGCACGGCCCGGTGCTCCAGCGCGGAGCGGGCGGCCAGGGAGCGGCCGATGTCCACCGCCGAGCCGGTGCACTCCCGCACCCGGTCGATCTGGGCCCGCAGCGCGGCTTCCGACTTGGCCGACACCGGCCAGGGCAGCGCCGTCGCGGTGCGCCGCGGGGTGGCGGACACCTCGGCCGGCTCGTCCGCTTGTTCCAGGATGACGTGCGCGTTGGTGCCGCTGACGCCGAAGGAGGACACCCCGGCCCGGCGCGGCCGGCCGGTGTCCGGCCAGGCGACGGCTTCGGTGAGGAGTTCGGCCCGGCCGGCGGTCCAGTCCACGTGCGAGGACGGCTTGTCCACGTTGAGGGTCTTGGGCGCGAGGCCGTGGCGCATGGCCAGCACCATCTTGATCACGCCGGCCACGCCCGCGGCGGCCTGGGTGTGCCCCAGGTTGGACTTGACCGAGCCCAGCAGCACCGGCGTTTCCCGGTCCCGGCCGTAGGTGGCCAGCAGGGCCTGGGCTTCGATCGGGTCGCCGAGGGTCGTCCCGGTGCCGTGCGCTTCGACCACGTCGATGTCCGATGTGGACAGTCCGGCACTGGCCAGCGCCTGCGTGATGACCCGCTGCTGGGACGGGCCGTTGGGGGCGGTGAAGCCGTTGGACGCGCCGTCGGAGTTGACCGCCGAGCCGCGCAGCACGGCCAGGACGTGGTGCCCGTTGCGCCGCGCGTCGGACAGTTTCTCCAGCACCAGCACGCCGATGCCCTCGGACCAGCCGGTGCCGTCGGCGGCGTCGGCGAAGGCCTTGCAGCGGCCGTCGGCGGCCAAGGCGCCCTGCCGGGTGAAGCCGGCGAAGCGCAGCGCGGTGGACATCACGGTGACGCCACCGGCCAACGCCAGCGTGCACTCGCCGGACCGCAGCGCCTGCGCGGCCAGGTGCATCGCCACGAGCGCCGAAGAGCAGGCGGTGTCCACGGTGACGGCCGGGCCCTCCAGACCCAGGGTGTAGTTGACGCGGCCGGCCAGCGCGCTGGCGGCCAGGCCGGTACCGGCGTGCCCGTCCACGTCCTCGGCCGAGCGCAGCACGAGGTTGCCGTAGTCCTGGCCGTCGGTCCCGGCGAACACCCCGGTCCGGCTGCCCCGCAGGGCCAGCGGGTCGATCCCGGCTCGCTCGAACGCTTCCCACGACAGCTCCAGCAGCAGCCGCTGCTGCGGGTCCATGGCGACGGCCTCGCGCGGCGACACCCCGAAGAACGCGGCGTCGAAACCGCCGACGTCGTGCAGGAACCCGCCCTCCAGGGTCGCGCTCGCGCCCCGGCCCTCGCCGGCCAGCGCGGCCACGTCCCAGCCGCGGTCCTCCGGGAACGGGCCGATCGCGTCCTGCCCGGCCTCGACCAGCCGCCACAGGTCCTCGGGGCTGTCGATGCCGCCGGGGAACCGGCAGGCCAGGCCGACGATGGCGACGGGCTCGTGGCGGCCGGCTTCGGCTTCCTCCAGCCGCCGCCGGGTCTCGTGCAGATCCGCGGTGACCCACTTGAGGTAGTCGACGAGCTTCTTGTCGTCCGGCATCGGGCGTCCTTTCTGCTGCGCGTGCGGTGGGTCAGCGGTTCTTCAGCCGGCCGAGTTCGTTGTCGATGAAGGCGAAGACGTCGTCGGTGCTGGCGGACTCGATGAGTTCGGCCACCCCGTCCCCGGCTCCGGTGTCGTGGTCGCTCGTGCCCCACTGCGCCAGCAGCGCGCGCAGCCGGCCGGCGACGCCGGTGCGGGTCACCTCGTCCGGTGCACCGGCCGCCATCGCGGCTTCCAGCCGGTCCAGCTCGGCCAGCACCGACGGCCCGCTGTCGAGGCCGGTGCCGTCGGCCAGCTCGGCCAGCAGGTGCGCGGCCAGCGCCCGCGGCGTGGCGTAGTCGAACACCAGCGTCGCGGACAGCCGCAGCCCGGTGGCGGCGGTCAGCCGGTTGCGCAGCTCGACGGCGGTCAGCGAGTTGACGCCGAGTTCCTGGAATTCGCGGTCGGCCTTGACCGCGTCGGGCGACGGCAGGGCCAGCACCGCGGCGGCTTCGCCGCGCACGAGGTCGAGCAGCAGGGTGAGCCGGTCGTCCTCGGGCAACGCGGTCAGCTTCTCCACCAGCCCGGCCTGCGAGGCGGCCGCGCCGACGGCCGTCCGCCGGGCGGCGCGAACCAGGTTGCGCAGCAGCGGCGGCACGTCGGCCGGCGCGGCGGCCCCGGCCGGGTTCGTCGCGGTGGCGACGACCAGCGGCTCGTCCGTGCCGACGGCGGCCTCGAACATGGCCATGCCGTGCGCCACCTCGATTTCGGCCACGCCGCCCGCTTTGGTGCGCCGGCGGTCGGCTTCGCCGAGCGTGCTGGTCATACCGCTGGAGGCCGCCCACGGGCCCCAGGCGATCGAGGTCGCCGGGAGCCCCTGCTGCCGGCGGTAGGCGGCCAAGGCGTCCAGCGTGGTGTTGGCCGCCGCGTAGTTGCCCTGCCCGCCGGCCCCGAACACGCCGGCCACCGAGGAATAGAGCACGAACGCGGCCAGCGGCCGGTCTTCGGTCGCCCGGTGCAGGTTCCACGCGGCATCCGCCTTCGGCGCGAGCACGGCGTCCAGCCGCTCGGGAGTCATCGACTCCAGCACCCCGTCGTCGAGCACCCCCGCGGCGTGCACCACGGCCGTCAGCCGAAGGTCCGACACGAGTTCGCGCACGGCTTCGAAGTCGCTGACGTCGCACGCGGCGAACGACACCGCGTCGCCGAGCTCCGCCCGCAACTCGGCCGCCCCCGGGGCCGCGTCACCACGACGGCCCACCAGCAGCACGTGCCGCTGCCCCTGAGCCACCAGATGCCGGGCCAAGTGCGCGGCCAGACCACCGGTGCCGCCGGTGACCAGCACCGTCGCCTCCCGGTCCCAGACCGGCGGCATGGTCAGCACCAGCTTGCCGATGTGCTTGGCCTGCTGCATGTGACGGAACGCGCCGCGGGCCCGGCGGACGTCCCAGGCGCGGACCGGCAGCGGCTTGATCGCGTCCTTGGCGAACAGCCGGAGCAGCTCGGCCAGCATTTCGCCCATCCGGTCCGGTCCGGCCTCGGACAGGTCGAACGCCCGGTACCGCACGCCCGGCGGGTTCTCCCGGACGTCGGTCTTGCCCATCTCCAGGAAGTGCCCACCCGGCTTCAGCAGGCGCAGCGAAGCGTCGATGAACTCACCG
This sequence comes from Amycolatopsis sp. lyj-23, assembly GCF_046549135.1. NCBI lineage: Bacteria > Bacillati > Actinomycetota > Actinomycetes > Pseudonocardiales > Pseudonocardiaceae > Amycolatopsis > Amycolatopsis sp. lyj-23. The sequence goes on from NZ_JAJPWN010000001.1 coordinate 517,837, forward strand.
GTCAGCGAGTTCAGCACGACATCCAGGCCGTCACCGGTCAGCGGCGCGAACGCCGCTTCGAAGTCCGTCGTGCGCGAGGAAGCGATGTGGTCACCGGGAATTCCCATGGCCCGCAGGGTCTCCTGCTTGGCCGGGCTCGCGGTGGCGAAAACTTCCGCACCCAGGTGCTTCGCCAGCTGGACGGCGGCCATGCCGACCCCGCCGGTTCCCGCGTGCACCAGCACCTTCTGCCCGGCCCGCAGGCCGGCCAGGTCGGTGAAGGCGTAGAACGCGGTGAGGAACACCAGCGGCACCGAAGCCGCGGTCTCGTCGGTCCAGTCGTCCGGCACGCGGGTGAGGATGCGCTCGTCGAGGGTGAGCGGCGCGGTGCGGATGCTGCCGGGCACGATGCCCATGGCCCGGTCGCCGACGGCCAGCCCGGTCACGTCCGGGCCGACCGCGGTGACCACGCCGGCGCCCTCGGCGCCGAGCGGCCCCGCCTGGCCCGGGTAGAGGCCCAGTGCGTTGAGCACGTCCCGGAAGTTCATGCCCGCGGCGGTCATCCGCAGCCGGACCTCCCGGCCCCGCAGCGGCCGCGCGGGTTCGTCGACCGGAGCGAGGTACAGGTCGGCCAGGCTGCCGGAGTGCTTGCTGTCCAGGCACCACTGCGCCGACGGCGGCACCAGCGAGGGCGACGTGGTCAACCGGGCCAGCCGGGCCACCCGCACCTCGCGGTCGCGCACCGCGATCTGCGGCTCCTCCCGGAGGACGGAGGCGAGCCCGGGCAGCACGTCGGCGCTCCCGGCGTCGAGGTCGAGCAGCACGAACCGGCCGGGGTGCTCGGACTGGGCCGTGCGCACCAGCCCCCACACCGCGGCCGCCGCCGGATCGGTCACCTCGTCGACCGCACCCCGCGTCACCACGACCAGCCTCGACTGCTCCAGTTCGGGCCGGGCCAACCAGTCCTGCAGCACACCCAGCACGCGCGCCGCGGCCTCGTGCGCCGCGGACGGCCCGGCCGCGACGCCGCCGCCGTCGATCTCCAGCACCGCCCAGTCCGGCACCGCGCCGGACTCGGCCAGCTCGCCGGGCGAACCGGCGCCGTATGCGTCCACAATGGACTTGAGGGCAAAGGGGTCGTCGCCGAGGACCGCCCAGCGCTGCCCGGCCGCCGAGGCGGTGGGTTCCACGGTCTCCCACTCCAGCCGCAGCAGGGCGTCCCGGACGTCGGCGGCCGGCGCGACGGCCCCGGCGGTGGTGGCCGAGCGCAGCAGCAGCGACTCGACCGAGAGCACCGGGTGACCGGCCACGTCGGTGGCGGCCAGCGACACGGCGTCGCCGTGGCGCCGCCAGCGCACCCGCAGCACCGTGGCGCCGCCGGCGTGCAGGCTGACACCGCTCCACGAGAAGGGCAGCAGGCCCTGCCCCGAGCCGTCGTCGAACAGTTCGCCGCTGACCTGGAGGGCGGCGTCCAGCAGGGCCGGGTGCAGGCCGAACCCGGCCGCGTCGGAGACCGCCGGTTCGGGCAGCGCCACCTCGGCGTACAGGTCCTCACCGTCACGCCAGGCACCCTGCAGGCCCTGGAAGACCGGGCCGTACACCAGGCCGGATTCCGCCAGGCCGGCGTAGAAGGTGTCCAGGCCGACCGCCTCGGCCCCGGCGGGCGGCCACTGCGCGGGCACCCACTCGGTGCGGCTCTCGCCGGGGGCGAGCACGCCGGTGGCGTGGTGGGTCCACGTGCCGTCCGAGGCGGCGGCCCGGGAGTGGATGCGCAGGTCGCGGCGGCCGGTCTCGTCCGGGGCCCCGACCGTCACCCGCACGGCGACCGCCTCGCCGCGGGCCAGCACCATCGGCACGGCCAGGGTCAGCTCCTGCACCTGACGGCACTCCACGTGGTCCGCGGCCCGCACGGCCAGTTCGAGGAAACCGGTGCCCGGGAACAGGATCGCGGTGCCGACCTGGTGGTCGGCCAGCCACGGGTGGGTGGTGGTGGACAGCCGGCCGGTGAGCACGACCCCTTCGTCGTCGGGCAGGCCGACCGCCGCGCCGAGCAGCGGGTGCCGCGCGGAGACCAGGCCCCAGTCGGCGGCGCTGCCGGTGCGGCCGGTGGCCTTGGGCCAGAACCGCGTCTCCTGGAACGGGTAGGTCGGCAGGTCGATCCGGCGGCCACCCAGCCCGGCGAAGAACCCGGGCCAGTCGACGTCGACCCCGGCGACGAAAGCCGCGCCCAGCGCCGTCACCGCCGACCGCTCCTCCGACGCCTCTCGCAACGCCGGGATCACCGCCACCGCGGGGTCGTCGGCGATCTCGTGCACCATCGACGCCAGGCTCGTGCCCGGCCCCAGCTCCACGAACGCCGAAGTCCCCGCCGCACGCATCGCGGTCACCCCGTCGGCGAACCGCACCGGCTCGCGCACGTGCCGCACCCAGTACTCCGGGTCGCACACCTCACCGCTCACCAACGTCCCGGTCAGGTTCGAGACCAGCGGAATCGTCGGCTCGGCGAGCTTCACCCCGGCCAGCACCGACCGGAACTCCGCCAGCATCGGCTCCATCAACGGCGAATGAAACGCATGCGACACCGACAGCCGCTTCACCCGCTTCCCCTGCTCTCGCAACATCTCGGCGAGCTCCAGCACCACGTGCTCAACCCCGGCCAGCACCACCGACCGCGGCCCGTTCACCGCCGCGATCGACACCTCACCCTCGCGTCCGGACAGCAACGGCAACACCACATCTTCGGAGGCACCCACCGCCACCATCGCGCCCCCGGCGGGCAGCGCCTGCATCAACCGTGCCCGCGCCGACACGACCGCGCACGCGTCGGCCAGCGACAGCACGCCCGCGACGTGCGCCGCGGCGATCTCGCCCACCGAGTGACCCGCGACCGAGCCGAACCGCACGCCCCACGACTCCCACAGCCGGTAGAGCGCGACCTCGACCGCGAACAACGCGGGCTGGGTGAACCGGGTCTGGTCCAGGCCCTCCCCCGACCACATCACCTCGCGCAACCCGACAATGTCCAGAGTGGACAAAACCTTGTCGAAAGCCTCAGCGAACACCGGGAACCGGGCCGCCAGCTCACGGCCCATCCCGGCCCGCTGCGCGCCCTGACCGGAGAACACCGCTCCGGCCGAAACCTCACCGGCCTCACCGGAAGCCACCGGAACACCGTCCAGCAGCACCGCCCGGTGCTCGAACACCGACCGCGTCGTCGCCAGCGAAAACCCGACGTCCACCGGATCACCCGCGAAGCCACGCATCCGCTCGACCTGCTCCGCCAGCGCCTCCTCGCTCTTGGCCGAAACCACCCACGGCACCACACCCGGCTCGACCGGCCGGGGTTCGACCACCACCGGCTCGGCCGGCGCCTGCTCCAGGATCACGTGCGCGTTCGTGCCGCTGACCCCGAAGGCCGAGACCCCGGCCCGGCGCGGCCGGTCCACCGACGGCCACGCGGCCGGTTCGGTGACCAGGGAAACCGCCCCGGAATCCCAGTCCACGTGCGTCGAGGGCGCGTCGACGTTGAGGGTCCGCGGGACGACGCCGTGTTCGAGCGCCTGCACCACCTTGATCACCCCGGCCACCCCGGCCGCGGCCTGGGTGTGCCCGAGGTTGGACTTGACCGATCCCAGCAACAGCGGGGTTTCGCGCTCCCGACCGTAGGTGGCCAGCAGGGCTTGCGCCTCGATCGGGTCACCCAGCCGCGTGCCCGTGCCGTGGCCCTCGACGACGTCGACGTCCGAAGTGGACAGACCGGCCGACGCCAGCGCCCGGCGGATCACCCGCTGCTGCGACGGCCCGTTGGGCGCGGTGAAGCCGTTGGACGCGCCGTCGGAGTTGACCGCCGAGCCCGCGACCACGGCCAGCACGCGGTGGCCGTGGCGGCGGGCGTCGGACAGCCGTTCCAGCACCAGCACGCCGGCGCCCTCGGACCAGCCGGTGCCGTCCGCGCTGTCGGCGTAGGCCTTGCACCGCCCGTCCGGGGCCAGGCCGCCCTGGCGGCCGAACTCGGCGAAGGGCACCGGGGACGACATCACGGTCACGCCACCGGCCAGTGCCAGCGAGCAGTCGCCGTTGCGCAGCGCCTGCGCCGCCAGGTGCAGCGCGACCAGGGACGAGGAGCAGGCGGTGTCGATCGACACCGACGGGCCCTCCAGGCCGAAGGTGTAGGACAGCCGGCCGGAGATCACGCTGACCGTGGTGCCGGTCATCACGAACCCTTCGGCCGCTGGGTCGCCGAACAGCAGGCCGGCGTAGTCGGCGTCGGAGGCGCCGATGTAGACGCCGGTGGGCGTGCCGGCCAGCGACAGCGGGTCGATGCCGGCCCGCTCGATCGCCTCCCACGCGGTCTTCAGCAGCACCCGCTGCTGCGGGTCCATCGCGATGGCCTCACGCGGCGAGATGCCGAAGAACGCCGGGTCGAACTGGGCGGCGTCGGTGAGGAACCCGCCGACCGGGGACAGCGACACGGTGTTGCCCTCCGGCGTGTACCGGCTCGCGTCCTCCCAGCCGCGGTCGCCCGGGAAGCCGGAAATCACGTCCCGGCCGGCCACGACGAGCTGCCACAGGTCTTCCGGCGAGTGGATCCCGCCCGGGTAGTGGCAGCTCATGCCGACGACGGCGATCCGGTCGTCGTCCGGCGCCGGGCCGGTGGTCACCGCGGGCCCGCCGGTTCCGGCGGCGGGACCGGTCTCGCCGAGCACCTCGGTGAGCAGGAACGTGGCCAGCCGGACCGGCGTCGGGTAGTCGAACACCAGGGTCGCGGGCAGCCGCTGCCCGGTGGCGGCGGCCAGCCGGTTGCGCAGCTCGACCGAGCTGAGCGAGTCGAACCCGAGCTCCCGGAACTCCTGCTTCGCGCCGACGAGGTCCATCGACGGGTGGCCGAGCACGGCGGCCGCCTCGCCGCGGATGATGCCCAGCAGGTGCTGGTGCCGGTCGCCCTCCCGCAGGCCGGACAGTTCCGCGGCCAGGCCGCCCGGGGCGAGCGGGCCGGCCGCGGCGGCGGTGCGGCGGGCGCCGCGGACCAGGTCGCGCAGGATGGGCGGGACCGGGCCCCCGGGCGCGGCCGCGCCGCCCGCGGTGGCCATCAGCACCGGCTCGCCGGTGCTGATGGCCGTTTCGAACATGGCCATGCCCGGGCCGGCTTCGATGCCGGTCAAGCCGGCGGCAGCGGTCCGGCGGCGGTCGGTTTCGGTCAGGGCGGCGGTCATGCCGCTCGAGGCGGCCCACGGACCCCAGGCCACCGAGGTGGCCGGCAGGCCGAGCCGGTGCCGGTAGCCGGCCAGCGCGTCCATGGCCACGTTGGCGGCGGCGTAGCTGCCCTGGCCGGGGCTGCCGACCAGGCCGGCGGCGGACGAGTAGAGCACGAACGCGGCCAGCGGCTGGTCGAGGGTGGCCTGGTGCAGGTGCCAGGCGGCGTCCACCTTGGGCGCCAGCACGGTGTCCAGCCGCTCCGGGGTGATCGAGCCGAGCACCCCGTCGGCGACCACGCCCGCCGCGTGCACCACCGCCGTGATGGTCCGGCCGTCGACCAGCGCGCGCACGGCGGCCGGGTCGCTGACGTCGCAGGCCGCGAACGACACCGCGTCGCCGAGTTCGGCTCGCAGTTCCGCGGCACCCGGTGCGGTGTCGCCACGGCGGCCCACCAGGAGCAGGTGCCGCTGGCCCTGGGCGACGAGGTGCCGGGCCAGGTGCGCGGCCAGCCCGCCGGTGCCGCCGGTGATCAGCACGGTCGCGTCGCGGTCCCAGACCAGCGGCATGGTCAGCACGAGCTTGCCGATGTGCTTGGCCTGCGCCATGAACCGGAAGGCGTCCCGGCAGCGGCGGATGTCCCAGGCGGTGATCGGCAGCGGCGCCAGCACGCCCCGCGCGAACAGCCCGAGCAGCGCGGTCAGCATCTCGCCGATCCGGTCCGGGCCGGCCTCGCCGAGGTCGAAGGCGCGGTACCGGACGCCCGGCGGGTTCTCCCGGAGGTCGGTCTTGCCCATTTCGAGGAAGTGCCCGCCGGGCTTGAGCAGGCGCAGCGAAGCGTCGATGAACTCGCCGGTCAACGAGTTCAGCACCACGTCCAGGCCGTCGCCGGTCAGCGGCGCGAACGCCGCCTCGAAGTCCGTCGTGCGGGAGGAAGCGATGTGGTCGTCGGGGATGCCCAGCCCGCGCAGCGTGTCCTGCTTGGCCGGGCTCGCGGTGGCGAACACCTCCGCACCCAGGTGCTTCGCCAGCTGGATGGCGGCCATGCCGACCCCGCCGGCGCCGGCGTGCACCAGCACCTTCTGCCCCGGCCGCAAGGCGGAAAGATCCGTGAAGGCGTAGAACGCGGTGAGGAACGCCAGCGGCACCGAGGCCGCGGTCTCGTCGGTCCAGCCGTCCGGAACCCGGTGCACGATCCGTTCGTCGACCACCACCGGGGCCGAGCCGATGCCGCCGGGCGAGATGCCCATGACCCGGTCGCCGACGGCCAGGCCGGTCACGTCCGGGCCGAGCTCGGTGACCACCCCGGCGACCTCGGAGCCCAGCGGGCCGGCCGGGCCCGGGTACAGCCCGAGCGCGTTGAGCACGTCCCGGAAGTTGATGCCGGTCGCGGTGATCCGCAGCCGGACCTCCCGGTCGCGCAGGGACCGCGGTTCCTCGGTGACCGGAGCGAGGTACAGGTCGTCCAGGCTGCCGGAGTGCTTGCTGTCCAGCCGCCACTGCCCCGGCGGCGGCACCAGCGAGGGCGACGTGGCCAGGCGGCCCAGCCGGGCCACCTGCACGACCCCGTCCCGCACGGCCACCTGCGGCTCGTCCGCGAACACCGACGCGGCCAGCCGCGGCAGCAGGGCGGCGACACCGGCGTCGAGGTCGAGCAGCACGAACCGGCCGGGGTGCTCGGACTGGGCACTGCGCACCAGCCCCCACACCACCGCCGCAGCCGGATCGGTCACCTCGTCGACCGCACCGCGGGTCACCACGATCAGCCTCGACTGCTCAAGCTCGGGCCGGGACAGCCAGTCCTGCAGCACACCCAGCACCCGGGCCGCGACTTCGTGCGCCACGGACGGCCCGGCCGCCACGTCCCCGCCGGTGACCTGGATCAGGGCCCAGTCCGGTACCACCCCGGACTCGGCCAGCTCGCCCGGCGAACCGGCGGGCCGTCCGTCCACAACGGACCGAAGACCGAAGGTGTCCGGTCCGACGACCGCCCAGCTGCCGACAGGGACCTCGGCCGTCTCCGGCAGAGACAGCGGCGCGAAATGCAGCCGCAGCAACGCGTCCTGCGCGGCGGGCGCGGCCGAGATCCGCCCGGCGGGCGCACGCAGGATGAGGGATTCGACCGACAGCACCGGGTTGTCCGCCACGTCGGTGGCCGACAGGGTGAACGAGTCGCCGTCCCGCTGCCAGCGCACCCGCAGCACGGTGGCGCCGGCGGCGTGCAGGCTGACGCCGTTCCAGGAGAACGGCATCAGGTTCTTGCCCGCGTTGGCCGCGAAGAACGAGCTGGCCTGCAGGGCCGCGTCCAGCAGCGCCGGGTGGAGGCCGTAGGCGGCCGCGTCCTGGGCCGCCTGCGGGAACTCCACTTCGGCGTACAGGTCTTCGCCCTGCCGCCACAGCGCGCGCAGCCCTTCGAACGACGGTCCGTAGACCAGGCCGCCGGCCGCCATCCGGGCGTAGAAGTCGTCGATGGCCACGGGTTCCGCCCCGGCCGGGGGCCACTGCGCGGGTGCCCAGCCGCCGCGGGTCTCCGCGGGCGCGAGCACGCCGGTGGCGTGGTGGGTCCACGTGCCGTCCGAGGCGGCGCGCCGGGAGTGGATCCGCAGGTCGCGGCGCCCGTCCGGGTCGGGCGCGCCCACCACGACCTGGACGTCGACCGCTTCGCCCGCCCCCAGCACCATCGGGACGGCCAAGGTGAGCTCCTGCACCTGACGGCAGCCGACCTGGTCGGCCGCGCGGACGGCCAGCTCCAGGAAGCCGGTGCCCGGGAACACCACGGCGTCGCCGAGCACGTGGTCGCCGATCCAGGGGTGGGTGGCCACCGAGAGCCGGCCGGTCAGCACCGCGCCCTGGTCGTCGGCCAGCGGCACGGCCGCGCCGAGCAGCGGGTGCCCGGCAGGCACCAAGCCCCAGTCGGCCACCTTGCCGGCCCGGGTGGTGTTCTTCGGCCAGAACCGCGTCTCCTGGAACGGGTAGGTCGGCAGGTCGATCCGGCGGCCGCCCAGCCCGGCGAAGAACGCCGGCCAGTCGATCGCCACCCCGGCGACGAACGCCGCACCGAGGGCCGTGACGACCGAGCGCTCCTCCGGCGCCTCCCGCAGCGCCGGGATCACCGCCACCGCGGGGTCGTCGACGATCTCGTGGACCATCGACGCCAGGCCGGTTCCCGGTCCCAGTTCGACGAAGACGGACACGCCGGCGTCCCGCATCGCGGCCACTCCGGCCGCGAACCACACCGGCTCACGCACGTGCCGCACCCAGTACTCCGGGTCGCACACCTCACCGGTCACCAACGCCCCGGTCAGGTTCGACACCAGCGGAATCCGCGGCTCGGAAAGCTTCACCCCCGCCACCACCGACCGGAACTCCGCCAGCATCGGCTCCATCAACGGCGAATGAAACGCATGCGACACCGCCAGCCGCTTGACCCGCTTTCCCTGCTCTCGCAACACCTCCGCAATCTCCAGCACCACCGGCTCAACCCCGGCCAGCACCACCGACCGCGGCCCGTTCACCGCCGCGATCGACACCTCGTCCGCACGACCGGCCAGCAACGGCAAGACGACGTCTTCGCCTGCCCCGACGGCCACCATCGCCCCACCGGACGGCAACGCCTGCATCAGGCGGCCACGGGCCGCGACCAGCGCGCAGGCGTCCGGCAGCGAGAACACCCCGGCCACGTGGGCCGCCGCGATCTCCCCGACGGAGTGCCCGGCCAGGCAAGCAGGCTTGACCCTCCACGACTCGAAGAGCCGGAACAGCGCGACCTCGACGGCGAACAACGCGGGCTGGGTGAACCGGGTCTGCTCGAGGTTCTCACCGGTCCACATGACCTCGCGCAGCCCCTCGACGGCGAGCTCGGCGAGCACCTCGTCCAGCGCACGGGCGAACACCGGGAACCGGGCCGCCAGCTCCCGGCCCATCCCGGCGCGCTGCGCACCCTGACCCGAAAAGACCATGCCCACCAAGGCATCGGTGGCCTCGCCGGAGGCCACAACAGCGGTCCCCTCGGCATCGGCCAGCAGCACCGCCCGGTGCTCGAACACCGACCGCGTCGTCGCCAGCGAGAACCCGACGTCCACCGGGTCGCCGGCCCGTTCGCGGATCCGGGCGACCTGCTTGGCCAGTGCGCCCTCGGTCTTCGCCGAAACCACCCACGGCACCACACCCGGCTCGACCGACCGGGACTCGGCCACCACCGGCTCCGGCGGTACTTCCTCGAGGATCACGTGCGCGTTCGTGCCGCTGGCCCCGAACGACGACACCGCGGCCCGGCGCGGCCGGTCCACCGGCGGCCACGCGGCCGGTTCGGTGAGCAGCTCCAGCGCCCCGGAGGACCAGTCGACGTGCGACGACGGCTCGGTCACGTGCAAGGTCCGCGGGACCACGCCGTGGCGCAGGGCGAGCACCATCTTCATGACGCCGGCGACGCCGGACGCGGCCTGGGTGTGCCCGATGTTGGACTTGACCGAACCCAGCAGCAGCGGGTGTTCCCGCTCGGTCCGGCCGTAGGTCGCGAGCAGCGAGCGGGCTTCGATCGGGTCACCGAGCTTGGTGCCGGTGCCGTGGGCTTCCAGGACGTCGACTTCGTCCGGACCCAGTCCGGCGGCGGCCAGGGCCGCGCGGATCACCTTCTGCTGGGCGCCGCCGCTGGGCGCGGTCAAGCCGTTGGAGGTGCCGTCCTGGTTGACGGCCAGGCCACGCACCACGGCCAGCACCGGGTGCCCGAGCCGCCGCGCGTCGGACAGCCGCTCGACCAGCAGCATCCCCGCGCCCTCGGCCCAGCCGGTGCCGTCGGCGCTGTCGGAGAACGCCTTGCAGCGGCCGTCCGGGGACAGGGCTCCCTGCGCCGAGAACTCGGTGAACCCAGCGGGGGTGGACATCACCATCACGCCACCGGCCAGCGCGATCGAGCACTCGCCGGCCCGCAGCGCCTGCACGGCCAGGTGCAGCGAGACCAGCGAGGACGAGCACCCGGTGTCCACGGACATGGTCGGGCCCTGCAGGCCGAAGGTGTAGGCCAGCCGGCCGGAGAGCAGGCTGGCCGACTGCGCGGTCTGCCAGTCCACGTGCCCGTGGGGCATCCGGTAGTCGCCGCTGCCGCCGCCCACGAACACGCCGGTGTCGCTGCCCCGCAGCGAAAGCGGGTCGATGCCGGCCCGTTCCACGGCCTCCCAGGCGGTGGTCAGCACCAGCCGCTGCTGCGGGTCCATCACCATCGCCTCGTTGGGCGAGATGCGGAAGAACCCGGGGTCGAAGTCCGCCACGTTTTCCAGGAAGCCGCCTTGGCGGGTGACGCTCTCGCCGGTGCCGTCGGGGCCGCCGTGGTAGAGCGCGTCCAGGTCCCAGCCGCGGTCCGCCGGCATCTCGCCGATGGCGTCGCCGCCCTCGGCGACCAGCCGCCACAGGTCCTCCGGCGAGCGCACCCCGCCCGGGTAGCGGCACGCCATGCCCACGATGGCGATGGGCTCCCTGGCCGCCGCCTGCAGCTGCCGGTTCTGCCGGCGCAGCCGATCGGTCTCCTTCATCGCCGCGCGCAGTGCTTCGACGACCTTGTCGCCGGATGTCGCCATGGTGATCTCCTTCAGTCGCGCGTCAGGTCGCCGGACCGGCCGTTCAACGCGGCCTGCACCAGGTCGTCGAGATCCATCTCGTCGATGGCGCCGTCGTCGTCGGGTTCCAGCTCGTCGTGGCCGTGGCCGTGGCCGGGCCCCGGGTGGTCGGGCCCAGCGTGGCCGTCGGCCAGCCGCAGCAGCTGTTCCAGCACCCCGATGTCCCGCAGCCGCTGCAGCGGCACCGAATTCAGCAGGGCTCGCAGCTGGGACTCGTCCGCGTCGCCGAGGCCGGTGTCCGGCAGCAGCTCGCCCAGCACGTGCTCGGCGAGCGCGGCCGAGGTCGGGTGGTCGAAGGCCAGGGTGACCGGCAGGTCCAGCCCGGTCGTGCCGCTCAGCCGGGTCCGCAGGTCCATCGCGGTCAGCGAGTCGAACCCGAGGTCCTTGAAGGGCCGGTCGGCCTCGATCCGCTGGGTCCCGGCGTGCCCCAGCACCACCGCGACCTCGCCGCGCACCAGGCCGAGCACGTGGCCGAGGCGGTCCGCGGCCGACAGGTCCAGCAGGGTGCGCCGCAGTTCCCCGGCCACCTCGGCCGGGTCCACCCGGTCGCGCCGGGCCGCGTCCAGCGCGGTCCGGGCCTCCGGGACGCCGGTCAGCAGGCGGCTGGGCCGCTTCGCCGTGAACGCCGGGGCGAACTGGTCCCAGGTCACGTCGGCCAGCACGGTTTCCGCCGCGGCCGAGCCGATCGCCCGGCCCAGCGCGGCCGGCACGAGCTCCGGGTCCATCGGCGGCAGGCCGCTGAGCCGCAGGTGGTTGGCCAGTTCCGGTTCGGCGTCGGTCCACGCGGCCAGCGCCACGGACCGGCCGCCGCGCCGCCGGGCCAGCGCCGCCAGGTAGGCGTCGACGGCCGCCTGGTCGCCGCGGCCGAGCACCCCCCAGGCGCCCGCGACGGACCCGATCGCCACGAACAGCGGGTCCCGCCCGGCCAGCAGGCGGTCCAGCTCGTCGAGCTCACGCGCAGCTTCGGCCACGTCGCTCGCCGCCGAGGGCGCCACCAGCACCGCGCTCAGGTCCTCGGGCACGTCCACCGGTGTGGCCGGGTCCCAGGTGAGGACCCGCTCGGCGCCGTTTTCGGTGAGCCAGCCCGCCAGCCCGGCCACGGCCGCGGTGACCAGCACGGTGCCGCGGGGCCGCCACGGCCCGGCGTCCGGACCGGTGGCCCGGGCCAGCCTGCGGGCGAGCAGCTGCCCGCCTCGCAGGGCCAGCTGGTCCTCGCCAGCGGCCACTGCGGCCGGCAAGGCCGCCAGTGTCGCGGGGTCGAGGGTGGCCGGCAGGTCGAGCAGGCCGCCCCAGCGGTCCGGGTGCTCCAGCGCGGTGACACGGCCCCGGCCCCACAGCGCGGCCTGGCCCGGTGCGGGCACCTCGTCCTGCACGGCCACCGCCTGCCGGGTGACGCACCACAGCGGTACGTCCACTTCGGACAGTTCGGCCGGCCAGCCCGCAGTCAGGGCCGTCGGATCATCGGCGACGCCCAGCAGGGACAGCACCCCGGCGTACCCGCCGCCGATGTCGTCCAATGTGGACACCACGTCGGCGCCGGGGAGCGCGGCGGCCACCGCACCGAGCCAGGGGTCCGCCGCCCAGCCGTCGGGGGCCAGCACCAGCCAGCGTCCGGCCGGTTCGGCCGCGGGCCGCACCGGCACCCAGTCCACCTGGTAGCGCCACCCGCCGGTCGCGGTCCGCTCGTGCCGGTCGCGCCGCCACTTCGCCAGCGCCGGCAGCACCGGGCCCAGCGATTCGCCGTCCAGGTCCAGGGTGGCGGCCAGCGAGGCCACGTCGGCGGTGTCCACCGCGGTCCAGAACTCGGCGTCCAGCGGATCGGCGGCGGCCGGGCCGGTGGTCGTCTCCGGCCAGTAGCGCTCGCGCTGGAACGGGTAGGTCGGCAGGTCGGCCAGCGGCGTCCCGGCGAAGTAGGCGGTCCAGTCCACCGCCACCCCGCACACGTGCAGCCGGGCCAGCGCCGCGGCCAGCGCGTGCTCCTCGCCGGTGGCGCGCAGCGTCGGCAGGGCCACCGGTTCCGGGCTCAGGCCGGCGAAGCAGTGCCCGGCCATGGCCGAGCAGGTGCCGTCCGGGCCGAGCTCCACGAAGGTCCGCACGCCCGCCTCGGCCAGGGTCCGCACGCCGTCGGCGAAGCGCACCGCCTCCCGCGCGTGCCGCACCCAGTACTCCGGCGTCCGCAGCTCGTCGCCCGCCACCGCTCCGGTCACCGTGGACACCAGCGGGATCCGCGGCTCGTGGTAGGTCAGCTCCCGCGCCACCGCCGCGAACTCGTCCAGCATCGGGTCCATCAGCGGCGAGTGGAACGCGTGGCTGACCCGCAGCCGGCGGACCCGGTGGCCGGCGGCCGCCAGCCCGTCGGCCGCCGCGAGCACCGCGTCCTCGGCCCCGGCCAGCACCACCGACGCGGGCCCGTTGACCGCCGCGACCGCGACGTCCTCGCCGAGGTACCCGGCCACGTCGGCCTCCGAGCCGCGCACCGAAACCATGGCCCCGCCGGGCGGCAGCGCCTGCATCAGCGCACCCCGCGCGGCCACCAGCGCACAGGCGTCGGCCAGCGACAACACCCCGGCCACGTGCGCCGCGGCGATCTCCCCGATCGAATGCCCGGCCACGTAGTCCGGCGTCACCCCCCACGACTCCAGCTGCCGGAACAGCGCCACCTCGATCGCGAACAGCGCCGGCTGGGTGTGCCCGGTCTCGTGGAGCGCTTCGGCGACCTCCGGGTCCTCGGTCCACATGATCTTGCGCAGGGCCGGGTCGAAGTGCCCCAGCACCTCGTCCAGCGCGTCGGCGAACACCGGGTGGCGCTCGTACAGCTCGCGGCCCATCCCGGCCCGCTGGCTGCCCTGCCCGGCGAACAGGAACGCCGTCCGCCCGGTCCCGGCCGGGCCCGTGGCCAGCTCGACCACGCCGTCTTCGGTGGCCAGCAACGCGGCCCGGTGACCGAACGCGGCCCGGCCGGTGGCGAGGGTCCGGCCGGCCGCGGCGCGATCGACGCCGGACAGCGCGCGCAGCGCCGCCACCTGCTCGCGCAGGGCTTCGGGCGTGCGGGCGGAAACCGGCCACGGCACCACCGCGGCGTCTTCGGTGGTGGCCACCGCGACGGACTCTGTGGCGGCCGGGGCCTGTTCGATGATCACGTGGGCGTTGGTGCCGCTGACCCCGAAGGCCGAGACGCCGGCCCGGCGGGGCCGCCCGGTGTCCGGCCAGTCGCGGGGCTGCTGCACCAGCTCGACCGAACCGTCCCAGCTCACGTGCGGAGAGGGCGCGGCGGCGTGCAGGGTGGCCGGCAGCACGCCGTGCCGCATGGCCAGCACCATCTTGATCACCCCGGCCACGCCGGCCGCGCCCTGGGTGTGGCCCAGGTTCGACTTGACCGAGCCCAGCAGCAGCGGGTGCGCCCGGTCCCGGCCGTAGCCAGCCATCAAGGCGTGCGCCTCGACCGGGTCGCCCAGCGCCGTGCCGGTGCCGTGCGCCTCGACCGCGTCGACCTCGGCCGGCCGCAGCCCGGCGTCGGCCAGCGCGGCCCGGATGACCCGCTGCTGCGCGGGCCCGTTGGGGGCGGTCAGGCCGTTGGACGCGCCGTCGGAGTTGACCGCGGTCCCGCGGACCACCGCCCACACGGTGTGGCCGTTGCGCTCGGCGTCGGACAGGCGTTCCAGCACCAGGATGCCCGCGCCTTCGGACCACGCCGTGCCGTCGGCGCCGTCGCCGAACGCCTTGCAGCGGCCGTCGGCGGCCAGGCCGCCCTGGCGGCTGAACTCCACGAACGAGCCGGGGCCGGACATCACCGAGACGCCACCGGCGAGCGCCAGCGAGCACTCGCCGGCGCGCAGCGCGCGGCCGGCCCAGTGCAGGGCGACCAGGGACGCCGAGCAGGCGGTGTCCACGGTGACCGCCGGGCCTTCCAGGCCCAGCGTGTAGGACAGCCGGCCGGACATCACGCTGGCCGTGTTGCCGGTGGCCACGTGGCCGCCCAGGTCCTCGGTGGCCCGGCGCAGCACGGACACGTAGTCCTGCCCGTTGGTGCCGACGAACACGCCGGTGTCGCTGCCCCGCAACCCGGACGGGTCGATGCCGGACCGCTCCAGCGCCTCCCACGACGTCTCCAGCAGCAACCGCTGCTGCGGGTCCATGGCCAGCGCCTCACGCGGTGAGATGCCGAAGAAGTCGGCGTCGAAGCCCGCGATGTCCGGCAGGAAGCCGCCCCGGCCGGTGGCCGAGCGCCGCTCCAGCTCGGCCAGGTCCCAGCCGCGGTCGGCGGGGAAGGGCACGATGCCCTCGCCGCCGTCGGCCAGCAGCCGCCACAGGTCCTCGGGCGAAGAGACACCGCCGGGGAGGCGGCAGCCCATGCCGACGATGACGATCGGGTCGTCGGCGACCGCACGCGGCCCGGCGGCCACCGAGGTGGTCTCGGCGCGGCCGCCGGACAGCTCGGCGTGCAGGTGCTCGGCCAGGTCGCGCGGGGTCGGGTAGTCGTAGACGAGCGAAGCGGGCAGGATCAGCCCGGTCGCCGCGGCGACGCTGTTGCGCAGCTCCAGGGTGGTCAGCGAGTCGAAGCCGAGGTCGCGGAAGGCCCGGTCGGCATCCACTCCGGCCGGGTCGCTGTGCCCGAGCACGGCCGCGATCCGGACCCGCAGCAGGTCCAGCAGCCCGGCGGGATCCGCCGGGACGTCCGGGGCCGCCGCGGTGTCGGCGGCGGGAGTCACCAGCGCCCGCACCTCGGGCAGACCGGTCAGCAGCGGCGCCGGGCGCAGCGCGGTGATCGCGGGCGCGAACCGGCCCCAGTCCACGTCGGCGACGACCAGCTCGGCGTCCCCGTGCTCGATGGCCTGGCGCAGCGCCGCCAGCGCCGGTTCCGGGCGCAGCGGCCGGAAGCCGCCCCGCCGGACCCGGTTCTCCACCGATTCGGCCTCGGCCACCATGCCCGACCCGGCCCACGGGCCCCAGGCGATCGAGGTGGCGGGCAGGCCGTCGGCCCGCCGCTGCCCCGCCAGCGCGTCCAGGTAGGCGTTGGCGGCGGCGTAATTGGCCTGGCCGGCGGCGCCGATGGCGCCGCTGGTCGAGGAGTACAGGACGAACGCGTCCAGCTCGAGCCCCGCGGTCTGCTCGTGCAGCACCCGGGCCGCGGTCGCCTTGGCCCGCAGCACGTCGGCGAACATCTCCGGCGTGAGCGAGGCCAGCACGCCGTCCCGCAGCACGCCGGCGGTGTGGAAGACGGCGGTGACCGGGTGGTCGGCCAGCAGCGCGGCGACCGCGCTCGCGTCGGCGACGTCGCAGGCCACGACGACGGCCCGCGCCCCCAGCTCCGCGGCCAGTTCCGCGGCACCGGGCGCCGCCGGGCCGCGCCGGCTCGCCAGCACCACCCGCTCGGCTCCGGCGTCGAGCAGCCAGCGGGCCAGGTGCCCGCCCAGGCCGCCGGTGCCGCCGGTGACCAGCACGGTGCCCCGCGGGGTGTAGGCGCGGGCCTCGCCGGTGGCCGGCGCGTGCTCCAGGCGGCGGCCGAACACCCCGGCGGCCCGGATGGCCACCTGGTCCTCGGCGTGGCCGGTGGCCAGCACGGACCGCAGCCGGCGCACGGTGGTGTGGTCGAACGCGGCGGGCAGGTCGACCAGCCCGCCCCAGCGCTCCGGGTGTTCCATGGCCGCGACCCGGCCCAGTCCCCACAGGGCGGCCTGCGCGGGGTCCGGCCGCTCGGTGCGATTCACCGCGACCGCGCCGCGGGTGACGCTCCACAGCCGCGTCCGGCCCAGGTCCCGCAGCGCGTTCGCGGTGCGGGTCAGCAGGGTGCCGGGGTCGTCGGAGGCCTCGGCGAGGGCCAGCAGCGAAAGCACGCCGTCGGCCTCGACGCCGCTGAGGTCGGTGTCGTCCCCGACCACCGCGGTCGCGGCGCCGGGCAGGACGTCCTCGACCCAGTCCGGCCTTTCCAGCCCGGCGGGCAGCAGCACCAGCCACCGGCCCGACGGCGTCCCCGAGAGCCCGCCGACCGGCGTGAACACCGGGCGGTAGCGCAGGTTGTCCAGGGCCGACCGCTCGGTCCGGCGGCGGTGCCAGGTGCTCAGCGCCGGCACCATCGCGGCCACGGTCTCCCGGTCGAGGCCGAGCCCCTCGGCCAGCGTCCCGGTGTCGGCGTTGCCGACCGCCGTCCAGAACTCGTCGTCCTCCGTGGCGGCCGAGGCGGCGGCCGGCGCGGCGACCGGCCAGAACCGCTCGTGCTGGAACGGGTAGGTGGGCAGCTCGACCGTCCGGGTGCCGCCGTCGAAGACCGCCGTCCAGTCCAGCCGGCCGCCGTGGGCGTGCACCCCGGCCACCCCGGACAGCAGGGCGGCCACCTCGGGCCGGTCGGCGCGCTGCAGCGGCAGCGAGACCGCGTCGGCGAGGACGTCCCGCACCGCGGCGGACAGCACGCCGGCCGGGCCGATCTCGACGAACACGCGCACGTCCCGGTCGGCCAGCGCACGCACGCCGTCGGCGAAGCGCACCGCCTCCCGCGCGTGCCGCACCCAGTACTCCGGCGTCCGCAACTCGTCGCCCGCCACCGCGCCGGTCACCGTGGACACCAGCGGGATCCGCGGCTCCTCATACGTCAGACCGCGGGCGACCTCGGCGAACTCGTCCAGCATCGGATCCATCAACGGCGAATGGAACGCATGACTGGTACGCAACCGCTTGGTGCGCCGGTCCAGCTTCGCGGCGACGGCGAGCACGGCCTCCTCGGCACCGGAGACGACCACCGACCGCGGCCCGTTGACCGCGGCGATCGACACGCCACCGGTCAGCAGCGGGATGACCTCGTCTTCGGTGGCCTCCACCGCCACCATGGCCCCGCCGGGCGGCAGCGCCTGCATCAGCGCACCCCGCGCGGCGACCAACTTGCAGGCGTCGGCCAGCGACAGCACTCCGGCCACGTGCGCCGCGGCGAGCTCGCCGATCGAATGCCCGGCCAGGTAATCCGGCGTCACACCCCAGGACTCCAGGAGCCGGAACAACGCCACCTCGAAGGCGAACAACGCCGGCTGGGTGTAGCCGGTCTCGTCGAGGGCGGTGGCGTCGTCGTCCCACATCACCTCCCGCAGCACGCGGGGCAGGTCGAAGCAGGCCAGCACGTCGTCCAGCGCGTCGGCGAACACCGGGTAGCGCTCGTACAGTTCCCGGCCCATACCGGCCCGCTGCGCGCCCTGGCCGGTGAAGAGGAACGCCGTGCGGCCGCGGGTCACGGTGCCCCGCACCACGCCGCCGTCCGGCCGGTCCCCGGCCAGCGCGGCCAGGCCGCGCCGCAGTTCGCCGTGGTCCCCGGCCAGCAGCACGGCACGGTGTTCGAAGGCCGACCGCGTGGTGGCCAGCGAGTACCCGAGCACGGCCGGGGAGACGCCGTCGTCCAGGGTGTCCAGCAGCGCCGCGGCCTGGGCGCGCAGCGCTGCGTCCGTCCGGCCGGACAGCGGGACCGGCACCAGGCCGGGCTCCGGCTCGGGGGCGGCTTCGACGGGGAGTTCCGGGGCCTGTTCGAGGATGGTGTGCACGTTGGTGCCGCTCAACCCGAAGGACGAGATGCCGGCCCGGCGCGGCCGCCCGCTCTCCGGCCACGGCACGTTTTCGGCGGGCAGCTCGATCGAGCCGGCGCTCCAGTCGACGTGGGTGGAGGGCTCGTCCACGTGCAGCGTCCTGGGCACCAATCCGTGCCGCAGCGCCTGCACCACCTTGATCACCCCGGCCACGCCGGAGGCCATCTGGGTGTGGCCGATGTTGGACTTCACCGAACCGAGCAGCAGCGGCCGTTCCCGGTCCTGGCCGTAGGTGGCCAGCAGGGCCTGGGCCTCGATCGGGTCGCCCAGCGCGGTGCCGGTGCCGTGCCCCTCGATGACGTCCACTTCGGACGCCGTGAGCCGCGCGTTGGCCAGCGCCTGCCGGATCACCCGCTGCTGGGACGGTCCGCTGGGCGCGGTCATGCCGTTGGACGCGCCGTCCTGGTTGGTCGCCGAACCCCGGACCACGGCCAGGATGCGGTGCCCGTTGCGCTGCGCGTCGGAAAGCTTTTCCAGCAGCACCAAGCCGACGCCCTCGCCGAGGGTCATGCCGTCGGCCCGGTCCGAGTAGGCCTTGCAGCGGCCGTCCGCGGCCAGCGCGCGCTGGCGCGAGAAGCCGACGAACGCGCCCGGTGTCGCCATCACGCTCACCCCGCCGGCCAGCGCGAGGCTGCTCTCCCCCGACCGCAGCGACTGCGCGGCCAGGTGGATGGCGACGAGCGACGACGAGCAGGCGGTGTCCAGGGTGACCGCCGGGCCCTCCAGGCCGAACAGGTAGGAGAGCCGGCCGGACAGGATGCTGCCCAGCGAGCCGGTGATCATGTGGCCGTCGGCGTTGTCGACCGCGCCGGACACGGCCGCGGTGTAGTCCTGGTAGCTGGCCCCGATGAACGTGCCGGTGCCGCTGCCCCGCAACGTGTGCGGGTCGATGCCGGCCCGCTCGAACGCCTCCCACGCCGTCTCCAGCAGCAGCCGCTGCTGCGGGTCCATCGACAAGGCCTCCCGCGGCGAGATGCCGAAGAACCCCGGGTCGAACTCGGCGGCCTCGTGCAGGAAGCCGCCCCGCACCGAGTAGGTCTTGCCGCCGGCGTCCGGGTCCGGGTCGTAGATCGCGTCGGTCGGCCAGTTGCGGTCGGCCGGGAAGCCGGAGATGGCGTCCACGCCGCCCACGACCAGGTCCCACAACCGCTCCGGGGTGTCCGCGCCACCCGGGTAGCGGCAGGCCATCCCGATGATGGCGACGGGCTCGCCGGTGTCCACGCCGGCCACGGCCGGGGCCTGCTCGACGGTGTCCGAGCCGGTGATCGTGGCGGCCAGGAACGCGGCCAGCTGCCTCGGCGACGGGTGGTCGAACACCATGGTGGCGGGCAGGGTCAGGCCGGTGCCGGCGGCGATCCGGTTGCGCAGGTCGACCGCGGTGACCGAGTCGAAGCCGACGTCGCGGAAGGCGCGGTCCTCGGGCAGCGCGTCGGCCGACGCGTGACCCAGCACCGCGGCGGCCTCGGTCCGGACCAGTTCCAGCAGCAGGTGGGCGCGCTCGGCCTCGGGCAGGGTGCGCAGCCGGGCGGCGAACTCGCCGCCCGCGCCGGTGGCGGCCGTGGCGGCGGCGACCTCGGTCAGCCGCCGCACCTCGGGCAGTTCGTCGAACAGCGGCGTCGGCCGGACGGCCGTGTAGACCGGGTAGTACCGCGCCCAGTCCAGATCGGCCACGGCCAGGGCGGTCTCGTCGTCGTCGAGCGCCCGGCGCAGGCCTTCCAGCGCCAGTTCGGGCGCCATGAACACCAGGCCGCTGCGCACGATCTGCTCCGGGTCGACCCGGCCGAGCTCGCGGTCGTCGGCCCAGATGCCCCACGACAGCGCGGTGGCCCGCAGCCCCCGGGCCCTCCGGTGGGCCGCCAGCGCGTGCAGGTACGCGTTGCCGGCCACGTAGGCGGCGTGCGCGCCGGTGCCCCACAGGCCGGCGGTCGAGGAGTACAGGACGAACGAATCGAGCTCGTCGGTGTCGAGCAGCTCGTCCAGGTTGCGCGCGCCCACCACCTTGGCGTGCACGGTCCGGGAAAACGCGGCCAGGTCGGTCTCGGCCAGCGTGTGCAGCTCGATCACGGCGGCGGTGTGCACGACGTTGCGTACGGTCCGGCCCTCGGCCCGCAACCGCGCCAGCAGGGCGGCCAGCGCCGCCTTGTCGGTGACGTCGCAGGCCACCGCCTCGACGGTCTCACCGAGTTCCGCCACCAGCTGCCGGGCCTTCGGGGCCGCGGCGCCGGTGCGGCTGGTCAGCACGATGTGCTCGGCGCCCTGCCCGGCCAGCCAGCGGGCCAGGTGCGGGGCCAGCGTGCCGGTGCCGCCGGTGATCAGCGTGGTGCCGCGCGGGGTCCAGGTCCGCGCCGGCGCGTGGTCGCCGGCCGGGGCTCGCACCACGCGGCGGCCGAACACCCCGGCGGCGCGGATGGCCAACTGGTCCTCGCCGGTGGCGCCGGACAGGACGGCCGCCAGCCGGTCGCCGCCGCGGCGGTCCAGCTCGGCGGGCAGGTCGATGACGCCGCCCCAGCGCTGCGGGTGCTCCACCGCGGCGGTCCAGCCCAGCCCGAGAACCTGGGCCTGCAGCGGGTGGGTGACGGTGTCGGCGTGGCCGGTGGCCACCGCGCCGCGGGTCAGCAGCCACAGCGGGGCGTCGATCCCGGCCGCGCCCAGCGCCTGGACGAGCTGCACGCTCAGGGCCAGGCCGCGGGCGAGCGCGGGGTGCTCGTCGTGCGGCTCTTCGGCGGTGGCCAGGGTGGAGACGACGCCGCTCAGCTCGGGCAGGTCGGGCAGTTCGCCGTCGAACACCAGCCGCCGCACCTCGGCCCCGTGGCCGGTGAGCACCGCGGCCAGTTCCTCGTCCCCGCGGTCGTCGGCGGTCGCGGTGACCAGCAGCCAGGTGCCGGACAGCGTGGCCGCGGGGGTGGCGCCCAGCGGCGTCCAGGCGACCCGGTAGCGCCAGCCGTCCACGGTGGCACGGTCCTGGCGCTGCTTGCGCCAGGACGACAGCCCGGGCAGCACGGCGGCCAGCGAGTCCCGGTCCACCGCGAGGCCGGCGCTGAGCGCGTCGACGTCGGCCTGCTCGACCGCGTCCCAGAACGCCTGGTCGGCCGGGTCGGCCGCGACCGTCGCGCCGGCGTTGAGCGGCAGCCAGTAGTGCTCGTGCTGGAAGGCGTAGGTCGGCAGGTCGACGGTGGCCGTGCCGCCCGCGAACTCGGCGGCCAGGTCCACCGGCACGCCTCGCACGAAGGCCTCGGCGAAGGACGTGAGCACGCGGGTCCAGCTGTCGTTGTCCCGGCGCAGCGTGCCGACGACGACGGCCCGCTCCCCCGCGTCGTCCACGGTCTCCTGGACGCCGAAGGTCAGCACCGGGTGGGCGCTGGCCTCGATGAACGCCTGGTGGCCCTGGGCCAGCAGCGCCCGCACGGCCGGCTCGAACCCCACGGTCTGGCGCAGGTTCCGGTACCAGTACTCGGCGTCCAGCGGCTGCTCGCCCAGCCAGTCGCCGGTGAGGGTGGAGAAGAACGGCACCTCGGGGGTACGCGGGGCCAGCCCGGCCAGTGCTTCCAGCAGCTCCTCGTGCAGTTCCTCGACCTGGGCCGAGTGCGAGGCGTAGTCCACGTCGATGCGGCGGGCGCGGACGTTCCCGGCGGTGAGCTCGGCGAACAGCTCGTCGACGGCGTCCGGGGTGCCCGAGACGACGACCGAGCGCGGACCGTTCAGCGCGGCCACCGACACCGCGCCGCCGAACCGGGCGATCCGCTCGGTGACCTCGGCGGCGGGCAGCGGCACCGACATCATGGCGCCCCGCCCGGCCAGGCGGCGGGCGATGGCCTGGCTGCGCAGGGCCACGACCCGGCAGCCGTCGGCCAGCGACAGGGCCCCGGCCACCACGGAGGCGGCGATCTCGCCCTGGGAGTGCCCGAGCACGGCCGCCGGGCGCACGCCCCGGGACTGCCAGAGCGCGGCGAGCGACACCATCACGGCGAACGACGCCGGCTGGATCACCTCCACCCGGTCCAGGTCCGCGCCGCTGCGCAGCACGTCCAGCAGGGGGAAGTCGACGAAGGGGGCCAGCGCGGCGGCGCACTCGGCCATCCGCTCGGCGAACACCGGCGAGGCGTCCAGCAGCCGCGCGCCCATCCCGGCCCACTGCGAACCCTGGCCGGGGAAGACGAACACCACCTTGCCGTCCACGTCGGCCTCGCCCTCGACCACGCCCCCGCGGACCCCGCGGGAGTAGGCGTTCAGGTGTTCGGCCAGCTCGGAACCGGCGCCGATGACGACCGCGCGGTGCTCCAGGCGGGCTCGGGAGGCGAGCAGCGAGCGGCCGACCGCGGCCGGGTCGTGCCCGGCGAGGGGCAGCAGCTTCTCGGCCTGCCCGCGCAAGGCGGCCGGGCTGCGGGCAGAAAGCACCCACGGCACCGGCCGGTCCGCCGCGGGCCCGGCGCCGGCCGGCTGCTCCGCCGGCGCCGGGGCCTGCTCCAGCACGGTGTGCGCGTTGGTGCCGCTGACGCCGAACGACGACACGGCGCAGCGACGCGGACGCCCGTCGGTGGCCCAGTCGACCGGCTCGGTCAGCGGCACCACGGTGCCGTCGCTCCAGTCGATGTGCGGCGACGGGTCTTCGGCGTAGAGGGTTCTCGGCAGCACGCCCTCGCGCAGCGCCATCACCATCTTGATCACGCTGGCCACGCCGGCCGCGGACTGGCTGTGCCCGATGTTGGACTTGATCGACCCCAGCCACAGCGGACGCCCGGAGTCCCGGTCCCGGCCGTAGGTGGCCTGCAGCGCCTGCACCTCGATCGGGTCGCCGAGCGGGGTGCCGGTGCCGTGCGCCTCCACCACGTCGATCTCGGTGGACGCGAGGTGCGCGTTGGCCAGCGCCTGGCGGATCACCCGCTGCTGGGCGGGGCCGTTGGGCGCGGTCAGCCCGTTGGACGCGCCGTCCTGGTTGATGGCGCTGCCCCGCACCACGGCCAGCACCGGGTGCCCGTTGGCCCGGGCGTCGGACAGCCGCTCGACCAGCAGGATGCCGACGCCTTCGGCCAGCGCCATGCCGTCGGCCGACGCGGAGAACGCCTTGGACCGGCCGTCCGCGGCCAGGCCGCGCTGGCGGGAGAAGGCGACGAAGGGACCGGGGTTGGTCATCACGGTCGCCCCGCCCGCGATCGCCATCGTGGTCTCGCCGTTGCGCAGCGACTGGCAGGCCAGGTGCAGCGCGACCAGCGAGGACGAGCACGCGGTGTCCACGGTGACCGCCGGGCCCTCCAGCCCGAACACGTAGGCCAGCCGGCCGGAGAGCACGCTGGGGATCTGGCCGGTGACGGCGTGACCCTCCAGTTCGGCGTTGCCCCGGCCGCCGTACTCCTGGTAGCTGGAGCCGATGAAGGTGCCGGTGCCGCTGCCCCGCAGGGTGTGCGGGTCGATGCCGGCCCGCTCGAACGCCTCCCAGGTCGTCTCCAGCAGCAGCCGCTGCTGTGGGTCCATCGACAGGGCTTCCCGCGGGGAGATGCCGAAGAAGCCCGGGTCGAAGTCACCGGCGTCGTGCAGGAACCCGCCCTGGGTGGTCACGGTGCCACCGCCGCGGTCCGGGTCCGGGTCGAAGGTGACGGCGCCTTCCCAGCCGCGGTCGACCGGGAACCCGCTGATCGCGTCCACGCCCCCGAGCACCAGCTCCCACAGCTGCTCCGGGCTCTGCACGCCGCCGGGGAACCGGCAGCTCATCCCGATGATGGCGATCGGCTCGTCGGTCCCGGCCGCGGCGGCGACCGGGGCGGCCGCGGCGACCTCGTCCAGCAGCTGCTCGCGCAGGTACCCGGCCAGGGCGCGCGGAGTCGGGTAGTCGAACACCAGCGTGCTGGGCAGGGCGCAGCCGGTGAGCTTGACCAGCCGCTTGCGCAGCTCGACCGCGGTCAGCGAGTCGAACCCGATGTCCTGGAACGCGCGGCGCTCGGAGACCGCGTCGGCCGAGCCGTGCCCGAGCACCGCCGCCGCCTCGCCGCGGACCAGCTCGGCCAGCAGCCGCTCCTGGTCCTCGGGCGGCTTCCCGGCGAGTTCGGCCGCCCACGCGGAGTTTCCGCCACCCGGCGCGGTCAGCGCCCGCGCCTCCGGCAGGCCGGTCAGCAGGGCGCTGGGCCGGGCCGCGGTGAACACCGGGACGTAGGTCGCCCAGTCCGCGTCGACGACGGTCACCGTCACGTCGTGCTGCACGATCGCGCGGCCCAGCTCGGCCAGCGCGGAGCGCACCGGCAGGAAGGCGAGTCCGCGGCGGGCCAGCGCGCCGGTCCCGGCGTCCTGCGCGGCCATCCCGGAGCCGGCCCAGGGACCCCAGGCGATCGAGGTGGCGGTCAGGCCGCGGGCGTGCCGCTGCCGGGCGAGGGCGTCGAGGGCCGCGTTGGCCGCGCTGTACCCGGTCTGGCCGCCGCTGCCGATCACCCCGGCGATCGAGCCGAACAGCACGAACAGGTCCAGCTCGCGGTCGCCGAGCAGGTGGTCGAGGTGGGCCGCGCCGTCGACCTTCGCCGACACCGTGGCGGCCAGCTCGGCCAAGCCGGCCTCGGCCAGCGGGGCGCGGTCGGCGACGCCGGCGGTGTGCACCACGCCGGTCAGCGGGGTGTCCTCGGGGATGCCGTCCAGCACCGCGCGCAGCGCGGCGAGGTCGGCGACGTCGCAGGCCACGACGTCGACGGCGAGGCCGTGGTCCGCACCGAGCTCGATCAGCTCGGCGCGCAGTTCCGCCGCGCCGGGCGCGTCCGGGCCGCGGCGGCTGGTCAGCACGAGCCGCTGCGCGCCGCGGCGGGCCAGCCAGCGGGCCACCTCGCCACCCAGGCCGCCGGTGCCGCCGGTGACCAGCACGGTGCCGCGGGCGGTGAACTCACCGGCCGGGGCCCGGCCGGTGCCGGGGTGGTGCACCAGCCGGCGGCCGGACACCGCCCGGCCGCGGACCGCGAGCTGGTCTTCGCCGCCCGGCGCGGACAGCACGGCGGCGACCGAGCGGGCGTCGTCGGCGTCGAGCCCGGCGGGCACGTCGATCAGGCCGCCCCAGGTCTGCGGGTGCTCCAGCGCCGCGGTGCGGCCGAGACCCCAGAGCATCGCCTGCCCCGGGTCGGTCTCCGCGTCCCGGGTCACTATCCACAGTGGATATTCGACGGTGCGGGCCAGCGTGACACCGAGCGCGAAGCCCAGCGGCAGTCCGGCAGCGCGGTCCGCGGAGCCGAGGACGGCGAGCACGCCGTCGCACGGGCCGATCCGCTCGGCTAGCCCTACAGCGTCCACATCGGACTCGGTCAGCAGCACCGTGCGCACCTGCGCACCCCGCTCGGCGAGGGCGGCGGCCAGCTCCGGTTCGTCGCCGGTGGTGGCCAGCACCCAGGTGCCGGACAGGGCGGCGGGCTCGATCGACAGCGGCGCCCAGTCCACCCGGTAGCGCCAGGTGTCCAGCCGGGCGCGTTCGGCGCGGTGCTGCCGCCAGTTCGCCAGCGCCGGCAGCACCGAGTCCAGCGCCGCGCGCTGGTCCTCGCCCAGCCCGACGACCTCGGCCAGTTCCCCGGCGTCGCCCCGCGCCACCGCGGCCCACCACCGGTCGTCGGCCGGGTCGGCCGCCGTCCGGGCGGTGGCCTGCGGCCAGAAGGACTCGTACTGGAAGGCGTAGGTGGGCAGGTCGACCCAGCGGGCGTCACGGCCGGCGAAGAAGGCCCGCCAGTCGAGGTCGACGCCCGCGGTGTGGAGGGCGCCGAGCGCGCCGAGCAGCGCGGTCTCCTCGCCCCGGCCGTCCCGCAGCACGGGCACGCAGCCGGCTTCGTCGGCGGACCCGGCCAGGATGTCCTCCACCATGGCCGAAAGCACGCCGTCCGGGCCCAGCTCGGCGAAGGTGGTCACGCCGTCGGCGGCCATGGCGCGGACCGCGTCGGCGAAGCGCACGGTGGCGCGGACGTGCCGCACCCAGTGTTCCGGGTCGCCGAGCTGCTCGGCGGTGGCGGCCTCGCCGGTCAGGGCGGACACGACCGGAATGCGCGGCGGGTGGAAGGTCAGCGTCGCCACCACGGCCCGGAAATCGGCCAGCACGGCGTCCATCCGCGGCGAGTGGAAGGCGTGCGAGACGCGCAGGCGCTTGGTGCGGCGGCCCTGCCCGGCGAAGGTGGCCGCGGCGGCCAGCACCGCGTCCTCGTCGCCGGCCAGCACCACCGAGTGCGGTCCGTTCACGGCCGCGACGTCCACGGTTGCGCCGTCGACCAGCGGGGCCACCTCCTCTTCGGTGGCCTCCACCGCCACCATCGCGCCGCCGGGCGGCAGCGCCTGCATCAGACGGCCGCGCGCGCCGATCAACGTCGCCGCGTCGGCCAGCGAGAGCACCCCGGCCACGTGGGCGGCGGCGATCTCGCCGATCGAATGGCCGGCCAGCCGGTCCGGCTCGACACCCCAGGACTCCAGGAGCCGGAACAGCGACACCTCCAGCGCGAACAGCGCGGGCTGCGCCCAGCCGGTCGTGTCGAGCAGCGCGGCCTCGGCCGAGCCGGGCGCCGCGAACAGCACCTCGGCCAGTGACCGGTCGAGCTGCGGGGCCAGCGCTTCGGCCACCGCGTCGAACGCGGCCGCGAACACCGGGTACCGCTGGTGGAGCTCGTGGCCCATCCCCGGCCGCTGGCTCCCCTGGCCGGCGAAGAGCACCGCCAGGCGGCCGCCGGCCGGCTCCCCGGTGACCAGCGCGGGGTCAGGCCGGTCGGCCGACAGCGCGGTCAGCGCCCGCACCGCGCTCTCGGTGTCCTCGGCCAGGACCGCGGCCCGGTGTTCGAACCGGGAACGGGTGGTGGCCAGCGAGAAGGCCACGTCGGTGGGGTCGAGCCCGGGATCGGCGGCGAGGCGGGCGGCCAGCCGGGCGGCCTGGTCGCGCAGCGCGCCACCGGAGCGCGCGGAAAGCAGCCAGGGCGCGCGCACCGGCGGGCCGGGCTCGGCCGGCACCACGACGGCCGGCTGCTCGAGGATGACGTGGGCGTTGGTGCCGCTGAACCCGAAGGAGGAGACCGCCGCCCGCCGCGGCCGGCCGGCCGCCGGCCACTCGGCCGGCTCGCGCAGCAGGTCCACCGCGCCGGCGGTCCAGTCCACGTGGGACGAGGGCGCGTCGACGTGCAGGGTGCGCGGGACGACGCCGTGGCGCATCGCCTGCACCATCTTGATCACGCCGGCCACCCCGGCCGCGGCCTGGGTGTGCCCGAGGTTGGACTTCACCGACCCCAGCAGCACCGGGGTTTCCCGGTCCCGGCCGTAGGTCGCCAGCACCGCCTGCGCCTCGATCGGGTCGCCCAGCGCGGTGCCGGTGCCGTGCCCCTCGACGACGTCGACGTCCGATGTGGACAGTCCGGCGGACGCCAGCGCCTGGCGGATCACCCGCTGCTGCGACGGCCCGTTGGGCGCGGTCAGACCGTTGGACGCGCCGTCGGAGTTGACCGCCGAGCCCGCGACCACGGCCAGCACGTGGTGACCGTTGCGGATCGCGTCGGACTGCCGTTCCAGCACGAGCACGCCGACGCCCTCGGACCAGGCCACGCCGTCGGCCGCGTCGGAGTAGGCCTTGCACCGGCCGTCCGGGGACAGCCCGCGCTGCCGCGCGAACTCGATGAACGCCCCGGGCGACGCCATCACCGTGACGCCGCCGGCCAGGGCCAGGTCGCAGTCGCCGGCGCGCAGCGCCTGCATCGCCCAGTGCAGCGCGACGAGCGAGGACGAGCACGCGGTGTCGACGGTGACGGCCGGACCCTCCAGCCCCAGGGTGTAGGCCACCCGGCCGGAGACGACGCTGGTGGAGCTGCCGGTGCCGCGGTAGCCCTCGAACTCGGCGTCCGACAGGACCGTGCTGTAGTCGCCGTACATCACCCCGGCGAACACGCCGGTGCGGCTGCCGCGCAGCGTGAGCGGGTCCACGCCGGCCCGCTCAATCGCCGACCAGGACACCTCCAGCAGCAGCCGCTGCTGCGAGTCGGTGGCCAGCGCCTCCCGCGGGCTCATCCCGAAGAACGCCGGGTCGAACTCGCCCGCGTCGTGCAGGAACCCGCCGCTGCGGGTGTAGCAGGTGCCCGGGTGGTCCGGGTCCGGGTCGTAGAGGGCGTCGAGGTCCCAGCCCCGGTTGACCGGGAACCCGGAGATCACGTCGACGCCTTCGGTGACGACCCGCCAGAGGTCCTCCGGCGAGCGCACCCCGCCCGGGTAGCGGCAGTCCATGCCGACGATGACGATCGGGTCGCCGGCGAGGTCGCGGGTGCGGGTGGACCCGGTGTCCGGGGCCTCCGCGCCGAGCAGTTCCTCCAGCAGGTACGCCGCCAGGGCGGTCACCGTGGGGTGGTCGAAGATCAGCGTGGCCGGCGTGCGCAGCCCGGTCGCGGCGCTGAGCTGGTTGCGCAGTTCGACCGCGGTCAGCGAGTCGAACCCGAGTTCGGAGAACGGGCGGTCCGGGTCGACGGAAGCGGCGTCCGCGTGCCCGAGCACCCCGGCGACCCGGGTGCGGACCAGCTCCAGCACGGCCTCCCGGCTGCGCTTGGCGTCCAGCCCGGCGACCAGCGCCGCACCGGCGGCCGCGGTGCGGCGGACCGGACCGCGGACCAGGCCGCGCAGTACCGGGGCGACCTCGCCCGCGGCGCGCAGCACCGGCAGGTCCAGCCGGACCGGCGCGACGACCGGAGCGGCCACCCGCTCGGCGGCGTCGAACAGGGCCAGTCCCTGCGCCACGGACAGCGGCGGCACACCGGTGCGCTGCAACCGCCGGTGCGCGTCCTCGGCGGCCATCCCGGCCTCGGCCCAAGGCCCCCAGGCCAGCGACAGCGCGGGCCGGCCGACGGCCCGCCGGTGGGCGGCCAGCGCGTCCAGGAAGGCGTTGGCCGCCGCGTAGTTGGCCTGCCCGGCCGCCCCGGTCAGCCCGGCGACCGAGGAGAACAGCACGAACTTCGCCACGTCGCCGGTGAGCTCGTGCAGGTTCCAGGCGGCGTCCACCTTGGGCCGCAGCACCGTCGAAAGCCGTTGCGGTGTCAGCGATCCGACCGTTCCGTCGGCCAGCACGCCCGCGGTGTGCACCACCGCCGTGACCGGGTGCCCGGCCGGTACGCCGGCCAGCGCTTCGGCCAGCGCGGCCCGGTCGGCCGCGTCGCACGCCACCGCGGTGACGTCGGCGCCGGCCTCGGCCAGCTCGGTCAGCAGTTCGGCGGCGCCGGGAGCGCCCGCGCCCCGGCGGGACAGCAGGAGCAACCGCCGCACGCCGCGCTCGGTCACCAGGTGCCGGGCCAGCACCGCGCCCAGGCCGCCGGTCCCGCCGGTGATCAGCACGGTCCCGGACTCCGGCCAGGCGACGTCCTCGGTGGTGACGTCGGGCTCCTCGGCGGCACGGGTCAGCCGGGCGGCCAGCAGACCGCCGCCGCGGATGGCCAGCTGCGGCTCGCCGGTGGCCAGCGCCGCCGGGATCATCGCGGCCGACGCGGCGTCGGCTTCGAGGTCGGGGTCGAGGTCGAGCAGGACGAACCGGCCCGGGTGCTCCGCCTGCGCGGCGCGGACCAGGCCCCAGACGGCCGCTCCGGCCAGATCGGCGGGCTCGGGGCCGGCCGCGCCCCGGGTCACGAAGGCCAGCCGGCCGGTAGCGCCGTCGGACAGCCAGTTCTGCAGGTCGGCCAGCACCGCGGCGGTCAGCGCGTGCACCGCCTCGGGACCGGCCTGCCCGGCCACCGGGCGCAGCACCACGGCCGGCGCGGTGTCGGTGGTCCGGAAGTCCAGCCCGAACGGGTCGTCGCCGAGCACGGCGATCGATCCGGTGCTGCCGGCCGCTTCGGCCGGGACGGCGGTCCACTCCAGCCGGTACAGGTCGCGGCCGGTGGCCGCAGCGCCGGCCGCGTCCGGCGCGCGCACGGCCAGCGAACCCACCGAAAGCACCGGTGCCCCGGTGGGGTCGGTGAGCTCCAGCGCGGCCACGCCCTCGCGGACCGGCCGGAGCCGGACCCGCACGGTGGTGGCCCCGGTGGCGTGCAGGCGGACGTCGCTCCAGGCGAACGGCAGGCCGCCCCGGGTGCCACCCAGGTCCGCGAACGGCAGCGCGTGCAGCGCCGCGTCCAGCAGCGCCGGGTGGATGCCGAACGCGCCGGCGTCCCCGGTCACCGCCTCCGGCAGGGTCACCTCGGCGAACACGTCCGTGCCGTGGCGCCAGGCGGCCCGCAGGCCGCGGAAGGCCGGGCCGTAGCCGAAGCCGTCGCCGGCCAGCCGCTCGTACAGGTCTCCGGTGTCGACCGGTTCGGCGTCCGCCGGCCACTCGGCGGGTTCGGGCGCCACGGCCTCTCCGGTGCCGAGCAGCCCGGTGGCGTGCTCGGTCCACGGGTGGTCGTCGGCGTCGTCCGGGCGGCCGTAGACGGTCAGCGCGCGCTGCCCGGTGGCGTCCGGCGCGCCGACCCACACCTGCACCTGCACGCCGCCCTGCTCGGGCAGCACGACGGGCGCGGCCAGGGTCAGCTCGGCCACGTGCCCGCAGCCGACCTCGTCGCCGGCCCGGACGGCCAGCTCCAGCAGCGCGGTCGCGGGCAGCAGCAGGCGGCCGCGGACCACGTGGTCGGCCAGCCACGGCTGGGTCTGCGCGGACAGCCTGCCGGTCAGCAGCCTGCCCTCCGCGCCGGCCAGCACGACCGCGGCGGACAGCAGCGGGTGCCCGGTCGGTCCCAGTCCGGCCGCCCGCAGGTCGCCGGCCGTGCGGGCGACGTCCTTGGGCCAGAACCGCTTGCGCTGGAAGGGGTAGGTGGGCAGGTCGACCGGCCGGGCGCCGGCGCCCGCGAAGTAGTTCTCCCAGCGGACCGGCACGCCCGCGGCGTGCAGCCCGCCGACCGCCGTGGTGAGGGTGGCCTGCTCGTCCCGGCCCGGGCGCAGTGCCGCGAACACCGCGGCGTCGGCCACGGACTCGCGGACCAGCGCGCTGAGCGAGCCGTCGGGGCCGAGCTCGAGGAAGGTGCGCACGCCGTGCTCGTGCAGCCAGGCGGCGGTGTCGGCGAACCGCACCGGACGGCGGACGTGCTCGACCCAGTAGTCGGGTGAGGTCAGTTCGGCCACCGTGGCCGGCTCGCCGGTCAGGTTCGACACCACGGGCAGCAGCGGTTCGCGGGCCGCCAGCCCGGCGACGACCGCGCGGAACTCCGCCAGCATCGGCGCCATCCGCGGCGAGTGGAACGCGTGCGAGACCCGCAGCCGCTTGGCCTTCCCGAAGTGCCCGGCGACTTCCAGCACCGCGTCCTCGTCACCGGAAAGGACAACGGATTCCGGGCCGTTGACCGCGGCCAGCGCGACTTCGTCTTCGCGCCCGGCCAGCAGGGGCAGCACGTCGGCCTCGGCCGCCCGGACCGCGACCATCGCGCCGCCGGACGGCAGCGCCTGCATCAGCCGGCCGCGCGCGGCGACCAGCGTGACCGCGTCGGCCAGCGAGAACACCCCGGCCACGTGCGCGGCGGCCAGCTCGCCGATCGAGTGGCCGGCCAGGAAGTCCGGGCGCACGCCCCAGGATTCGGCCAGCCGGTAGAGCGCGACCTCGATCGCGAACAGCGCCGGCTGCGCGTACTCGGTCCGGTCCAGCAGCTCCGCGTCGTCGCCCCAGACGACCTCGCGCAGCGGGCGGTCCAGGTGGGCGTCGAACTCGGCGCAGACCGCGTCGAACGCCTCGGCGAAGGCACCGAACCGGCCGTGCAGTTCCCGGCCGGCCGCCAGCCGTTGCGCGCCCTGCCCGGTGAACAGGACGGCCAGCTTCGGGCGGCCGCGGGCCGCGCCGCGCACCACTCCGGCGGCCCCGGCCACGTCGTCGCGCACGGCCGACAACCCGGCCACCGCGGCCTCGAGGTCCCCGGCCACCACGACCGCCCGGTGCTCGAACCCGGTCCGCGTGGTCGCCAGCGAGTAGGCGAGATCGCGCAGCTCGGCGGCTCCCCCGGACAGCACCGGCAGCAGCCGCTCGGCCTGCTCCCGCAGCGCCTCCCGGGTCCGCGCGGACAGCACCAGCGGCACCGTCCCCGTGCTGCGCGGCGCGCGCGGCGTGGGTTCCTCGGCCGGGGCCTGCTCGATGATGGTGTGCGCGTTGGTCCCGCTCAGGCCGAACGAGGACACCCCGGCCCGGCGCGGTTCCCCGGTCTCCGGCCACGGTGTGCTTTCGGTCAGCAGGCGGACCGCGCCGCTGCTCCAGTCCACATGGGACGAAGGCCGGTCCACGTGCAGCGTCCGGGGCAGCACGCCGTGCTGCATCGCCATGACCATCTTGATGACGCCGGCCACGCCGGCCGCGGCCTGGGTGTGGCCGAGGTTGGACTTCACCGAGCCCAGCAGCAGCGGCCGCGCGGCCGGGCGGGTGCGGCCGTAGACGGCCAGCAGCGCCTGTGCCTCCACCGGGTCGCCGAGCGTGGTGCCGGTGCCGTGCGCCTCGACCGCGTCCACCTGGTCGGCGGCCAGCCGGGCGCCGGCCAGCGCCTGCTCGATCACCCGCTCCTGCGACGGGCCGTTGGGGGCGGTCAGGCCGTTGGACGCGCCGTCGGAGTTCACCGCGGACCCCCGCACCACGGCCAGGATGCGGTGCCCGTTGCGGCGCGCGTCGGACAGCTTTTCGAGCACCAGCAGGCCGACGCCCTCGGCCCAGCCGGTTCCGTTGGCGGAGTCGGCGAAGGAGCGGCAGTAGCCGTCCGCGGCCAGGCCGCCCTGCTTGCTGAACTCCAGGAAGGTCAGCGGGCTGGGCATCACCGTCACGCCACCGGCGATGGCCAGGGAGCACTCCCCGCCGCGCAGGGCCTGGGTCGCCAGGTGCAGGGCGACCAGCGACGACGAGCACGCGGTGTCCACGGTGACCGTCGGGCCGACCGTGCCGAAGCAGTAGGCCAGCCGGCCGGAGATGACGCTGGTGGTGTTGCCGGTGAGCTGGAAGCCCTCGACGTTGTCCCCCGGGCCGACCCGGTAGTCCTGCGGCATGGCGCCGACGAAGACCCCGGTCGGGGTGCCCTTGAGGGCGGCCGGGTCGATGCGGGCCCGCTCGAAGGCGTCCCACGCCGTCTCCAGCAGCACCCGCTGCTGCGGGTCCATGGCCAGCGCCTCCCGCGGCGAGATGCCGAAGAAGTCGGCGTCGAACCGGCTCGCGTCGGGCAGGAAGCCGCCGGAGAGCGTCGCCGAGGAGCCGAGCTCGTCGAGCTGCCAGCCGCGGTCGCCGGGGAAGGTGGTGATGCCGTCGCGGCCCTCGGCGACCATCCGCCACAGGTCCTCCGGGCTGGTGACGCCGCCGGGGAACCGGCAGCCCATCCCGATGATGGCCACCGGCTCGGAGCTCGCCTCCTCCAGCTCCTGCACCCGCCGGCGGGTGCGCTGCAGATCCGCGCCGGCCCGTTTCAGGTAGTTCCGGAGCTGGTCCTCGTTGCTACTGCCACCGGTCCTGTCAACACCCATGTCAGCTCAACCCATCCGTCGCGGCGAACGCCATGGGAGGAGTCTCACTCGACCGTGGATCGGTAAATCCCTAGTAGTGCCAGCACAAGGCCGGAAACGCGAAGAGCACGAACCCCGCGGGGTTCGTGCTCTTCAACGGAAAACGCGGCGGCGGCGCTACCAGCCCGCCGACACCAGGAGGTCGCCGAAGTCCCGCTCGCGCTCGGCCTGCCGCAGGTCCGACTCCACCATCATCTGCATCAGCTGGGTGAAGTCCACTTCGGGCTCCCAGCCGAGTTCGGTGCGGGCGCGGGTGTTGTCCGCGCACAGCGTCTCCACCTCCGCCGGGCGCACCAGCGCCGGGTCGATCACGACGTGGTCGCGCCAATCCAGGCCGACGCACTCGAAGGCGATCCGCACCGCGTCCCGGACCGAGTGCATCTTCCCGGTGCCCACCACGTAGTCGCCGGCGGCAGGCTGCTGCAGCATCAGGTGCATGGCGCGCACGTAGTCACCGGCGTAACCCCAGTCGCGCACCGCGTCCAGGTTGCCGAGGTGGAGCTTGTCCTGCAGGCCGAGTTTGATCTGCGCCACCGCCAGGGTGATCTTGCGGGTCACGAACTCCGCGCCGCGCCGGGGCGATTCGTGGTTGAACAGCATCCCCGAGACCCCGTACATCCCGAAGGACTCCCGGTAGTTGCGGGTGATGAAGTGCCCGTAGGCCTTGGCGACCCCGTACGGGCTGCGCGGGTGGAACGTGGTCGTCTCGCGCTGCGGGGTCTCGGCCACCTTGCCGAACATCTCCGAGGAGGAGGCCTGGTAGAACCGGATCTGGTTGTCCACGGTCGGGGTGCGGGAACCGCTCAGCCCGCTGACCACCCGGATGGCCTCCAGCATGCGCAGCACGCCCATGCCGTTGACCTCGGTGACGAGTTCCGACTGCTGCCAGGACATCGGCACGAACGAAATCGCCCCGAGGTTGTACACCTCGTGCGGCTGCGCCGCGTCGACCGCGGAGACCAGGCTGGCCTGGTCCATCAGGTCACCGTCCACGAAGGTCACATCGCCCAGCAGGCGGCTCACCCTCGACTTCCGGGGGTTCGCCTGGCCCCGGATGAGCCCCCACACCTGGTATCCCTGCTCGAGCAGGTGTTCGGCCAGGTAGGAGCCATCCTGCCCGGTTATCCCGGTGATCAGTGCGCGCTTGGTCATGCGCCGCACCCCTTTCTTCGCGACGAGCCGGACTGGGAGTTTCCGGGCAGTGGTCCGCCGATCCTTCGATCGGCTCTGGCGGTCAACGGTTTTCGCATGGCGGGGCGCCTCAGCCGGTTTCCTGCGGCACCAGGGCCGCGCCGAGCCGGTCGAGCAGGGCGTCCACCCGCTCGGCCATCCCGGGACCGTCCCACCAGGACAGCGTCAGGTCGGTCCGGCCGTCGCCTTCGGTGGCGACGACGGACAACGCGGCGCCGGGCTCCATCGGGCACAGCACGTACCCGGCCGCCGCGGTGAAGCCGTCCGTGTGGAACCACCCGGGCCGCACCGGCCCCAGGTGGTACACCTCCGCCAGCAGGCTGTGCCGATCGTCGCGGCGCGCGCCGCGGTCGACCCGCCGGACGATGTGCCGCACCAGCGGCAGGGGTGCCTTGAGGATCTCCGCGCCCGGCGCGTCGACCCGGCAGGTCCGGTCCGCGAGCGCGGCGGCCAGCTGCCGGTCCACGTCCGGCCAGGCGTCACCGGCCCGCAGGTCCAGCGAGACGGCCAGCGAGAGGTTGCCCGTCGACCGGATCCCCGGGTGACCGGGGCGCACGTCGACCACGAAGCCGACCGGGGCGACCGCGTGCCCGGACAGCTCCACCAGCGCCGCGGCCAGCCGCGCCTCGAGCGCCGGGACGGTGCCCTCGATCGTGCGCCGCCGCCAGAGCTGCCGCCGCAGGTCCGCCCCGGGCGGAATGCCGAGCAGGGCAGGCATTTCGGCGTCCGACCCGGCTTCGCCCGCCTGCCGGTGGAGCGGATCGTCGAGGTCTTCGATGGTGGCGGCCGACGGGGCACCGGCCGGTTCTTCGCCGCGCAGGACCCGGAACACGTCACGGGCCCACCACAGCAGCCCGCGCGCGTCCATCACGGCGTGCCCGGCCCGGAACACCACCGTCGGCTGCGGTCCCGGGAAGAGCACCACCTCGCACGTGCGGCCCGCTCGCCCGGGCAGCGGCGTGCGCAGCTCGGGTGCGTCGGCCGGAACTCCGTGCGCCACCGTCACCGCGGGCGTGACGCCACTGTCGGCCCACGTGCGGCCGCGGCGGACGAGCCGGGCACCCGGACAGGCGCGGGACGCGATCGCCACCGCACGGCGCAGCTGCCCGAGGTCGACGTGCCCGGTGCCCTCGACGCACAGGTTCAGCGCCGCCGACACCTGGCGAGGGAAGCCGAGGAACCACCACTCGATCGGATCGATCCGGCGCGTGAAACCGGTGCCTTCGCTCATTTCAGTGCCCATTTCGGTGCCCATTTCAGTGCCCCGCCCCGGCCTGCACGGCCAGTTCGGCCACGTGCTCGACGGTCGTCCGGCGGATGATCTCGGGCAGCCGGTTGACGAACGCGCGCTCCCCGTCCGGGCCCTTGGCGTGCCGGGCGACCTGCGCGACCATGGTGATCAGCGACAGCGAGTCGCCGCCGAGCCGGTGGAAGTCGCTGGCGCCGTCCAAGCGGTCGACCTCGACACCCAGCACCTGCGACCAGATCCGCGCCACCGTGTCCTCCATGCCTTCGAGCGCCCCGCCGGCCACCGGCTCCGCGTCCCCGAACGGGTCCGGCAGCAACGCGGCCGCGATCTTGCCGTTCATCGAACGCGGGAACTCGGCGACCGGCACGATCGTCGCCGGCACCATGTAGCCCGGCAGCCGTTCGGCCAGGTAGCCGGTCAGCGCGCCGATGTCGACGGGCCCGGCCTCGGCGGTGACGTACCCGCACAACGTCTTGTCGCGGTGGCCCGGCCGCGTGCGCGCGACTACTACGGCGCCGGAGACGGCCGGGTGCGCTTCCATGGTCCGCGCGATCTCGGCGGGCTCGATGCGGTGGCCGAGCACCTTCAGCTGGTCGTCGATCCGCCCGCAAAACTCCAGGCCGCCGCCGGGCAGCCGGCGCACGATGTCACCCGTGCGGTAGACCCGGCTGCTGTCGGCGAGCCGGACGAACCGCTCGCGCGTCAGGTCGGGACGGCCCCGGTAGCCCCGGGCGAGCTGGCTACCGCCGATGTACAGCTCACCGGGCTCGCCGGGGGCGACGTAGCCGCGGCCGGCGTCGAGCACGTGGTAGGTGACGCCGTCGTACGGCACGCCGATCGGCACGGCCGCGCCCTCGTCGCGGCCGGCGTCGAAGTCGTGGTACCCGACGCCGATGGTGGCCTCGGCCGGTCCGTACATGTTGGTGATCAGGCAGTCCGGCCCGAACACCTCCCGGGCGCGCAGGGCCACCCCGCGGGTGAACTGCTCGCCGATGACCAGCAGCGTCCGCACCGAGCCCGGCCGCAGGTCCAGACGGGTGATGAGGTCGAGGTGCGACGGCGTGAGGGACAGCGTCGTGGCCCCGGCGTCGAGGACCTCCTGCAGGCCGAGGTGGCTGATCTCGTCGCGCAGCAGCTGCAGCGTGCCGCCCACGGTCAGCGGCAGGATCAGGGACAGCTGGGCGAGGTCGAAGGACAGCGAGCAGAGCAGCGGCAGCCGGGTGTCCGGGCCGATGCCGTGCGCCTTCGTCGCGCAGGTCGCGTACGCCGCGATGCTCCGGTGTTCGATTTCGACGCCCTTGGGCCGGCCGGTCGACCCCGAGGTGTAGACGACGTAGGCGAGGTCGCCGGGCGCCGGGGTGGCCGGCTCCAGGTCGGCGTCGCGCGGCAGGTCGTCGAGGACGAGCCCGGCGCAGCCGTCCGGGCGGTGGTCGCGCCGGTCGTGCGGGCGGGTGGCCAGGCAGGCCACGGCCTTCGCGTCGGCCAGGAGGGTCCGGATGCGCGCGTCCGGGTGCTTGGGGTCCATGGGCAGGTACGCGGCGCCGGCCATCAGGGTGCCCCACGCGCCGGCGACGGCGTCCACGGTCTTGTCCGCGAGCAGCCCGACCACGTCGTCGCGGCCGACGCCCAGCTCGCGCAGGGACTTCGCGACACCGCGCATCCGCCGGTCCAGCTCGGCGTAGGTGACTTCGCCGTCCGACCCGCGCACCGCGATGGCGTCCGGACGGCGGCGGACCTGGTCCACGAACCGGTCCACGATGCCCGGGCCCGGGTCCGGCAGCGCCGCGGACGTCAACCGGCCCTGCCCGCGGTGGGCGGCCGGGGCGAGCGCCTCGCCGACGGTGTCGAGCAGGGCGTCCACCCGGTCGGACATGCCGGGGCCGTCCCACCAGGCCACCGTGAGATCGGTGCGGCCGTCGCCCTCGGTCGCCACGACGGAAACCGGCGTGGCCGGCTCCAGCGGCGACACCATGTACGCGCCGGCGGCCTCGAACGTGCCGGTGTGGAACCACTCCGCCGGCACCCGGCCGAGGTTGTTCACGTTCGCCGTGGCGCTGAACCGGTCCTCCCGGCGGGCCGAGCGCTCGGCCCGCCGGATGAAGTACCGCAGCAGCGGGACGGGCGCCTTGAGGATGCTGGGATCCGGGGCGGACACCCGGCCGTCCCGCTCGCTCAGCGCGGCCAGCAGCCGCCGGTAGATCTCTTCCCACGAGTCACCGGCCGCCACGTCCAGGGACAGCACCAGCGACAGGTTGCCGGTGGACCGCAGTTCCGGGTGGAACGGGCGCAGGTCGAGGGGAAAGCGGATCGGCGCGGTGGAACGGCCGGAGAACGCCGTCACCGCGGCGGCCAGCCGGGCGCTCAGCGCCGGGAAGTTCCCGTCGACCGTCCGCCGCCGCCACACCTGCCGCCGGATGTCCGCGCGCGGCGGGATCCCGAGCAGGGACGGCACCTTGGAGGGCGTCTCGGCTTCGCCGGCCTGGCGGTAGAACGGGTTGTCGAGGTCCAGCACGGTTTCGGTGGAGCGCGCACCGGCCGGTTCCTCGCCGCGCAGCGCGCGGAACACGTCCCGCGCCCAGAGGATCAGCCCGCGCCCGTCCATCACCACGTGGCTGGCCCGCAGCACCACGGTCGGCTCGGGACCGTCGAGCAGCAGCACCTCGCAGTTCGCGCCCGAGCGGCCGGGCAGCGGCGAACGCAGTTCGGGCGCGGCGCACGGGTCCGCGACGCCGGAGACCACCTTGACGGCCGGGGCGACACCTCCGTCGACCCAGCGGCGGCCGCGGCGGACGAGCCGGGCGCCCGGGCAGGCTTCGGAAGCGACGGCCACCGCGCGGCGCAGGCTCTCGACGTCCAGCCGGCCGGTGCCCTCGACGCAGAAGTTCGTGACCGGCGACATCTTCGCCGGGAAGCCGAGGAACCACTGCTCGATCGGGCACACCTGCCGCGTGAAGGCGGCGTCTTCCGGTAGACGATCGGTCATCGCCGTGCTCCGTCCCGCTTCAGTCGACTACTCCGGATCGGAGTCTGCATCCCGCGAACGGCCGGTCACAACAAATCGGCGCAGGTCTAGGAAAAGTCCCCGAAGCAGCCGCGCGCCGGGGCCGGACCGCCGCTGTCTAGGGATTTCTCGCCCCGGCCGCGACCTACGCTTCCGAAGTGGACATCTCAGATACCGAAGCCGCACTCTGGATCCGCCGCTTCGACGGCGCGCCGGACGCGCCGGCCCGGCTGGTCTGCTTCCCGCACGCGGGTGGCGCGGCGAGCTTCTTCCAGCCGGTGGCCCGCGCACTGGCGCCCGCCGCGGACGTGATCTCGCTGCAGTACCCGGGGCGGCAGGACCGGCGCCGGGAGCCGGTCATCTCCTCGGTCGAGGAGTACGCCGCGCGGCTGACCGCCGTGCTGAGCGGGCTGCCGCCGAAGCCGACCGTCTACTTCGGACACAGCATGGGCGCGATCCTCGCTTTCGAGGTGGCGCACCGCCTGGCGGCCGGGGGTGGCGACGCACCGGCGTCGCTGGTCGCGTCCGGTCGCCGCGGCCCGGCGACCGTCCGCGAAGAGTTCGTGCACCGGCTCGGCGACGACGGCATCATCGCCGAGGTCCAGGAGCTCGGCGGCACCGACACGGCCCTGCTGGACGACGAAGAGATCCGCCGGATGGCGCTGCCCGCCATCCGGGGCGACTTCACCGCCATCGAAACCTACAGCTGCCCGCCGGATCGGCTGGTGCCCTGCCCGATCACCGTCTTCATCGGCGACACCGACCCCAAGGTGACGGCCGAAGAGGCCCGGACGTGGCAGCAGCACACGACCGGCGCCTTCGCGATGCACGTCTACCGCGGCGGCCACTTCTTCCTGGTGGAGCACTCCGCGGACGTGCTGGCGCGGCTGCGGGCCGAGCTGGCCCGCGTCGCCGCCACCCCCGCCGTCCGGGCCTGACCCACGCCGGGCCCGGTGACCGTCCCCACCGCAACGAGGAGGTATCCGCTGTGCCGGCCAGGAAAGTGACGTTGATCGGCGGGCCCGCCGGCCTGCCCGCGAACGATCGGACCCGCGAGGTGACCACCGGGCTCGAGGAGAAGCTGAAGATCCCGCACGGAGCGGGCTACGAGCACTTCAGCCACGACGGCGAGTTCTCGGTGGTGGACGGGGCCGAGGCGGCCGTCTTCCGCTGGTGCGGGAGCACCCGCGTCGCCGAGTGAAAACCGCGGGTGAGCCGGTGTCCCCCAGCACCGGCTCACCCGCGGTTCACCGGAGCCCACGCGTGCCGCCCGTGCACGGAAAAGTGCCGTGGTGGTACCCCTCGCGAGGGGTACCACCACGGCACTTGTCTTCCGGAGGTCCGTCAGGTCACCACGCCGGGGACGACCCGGGGCGGCCAGCAGTCGGCGGCGAGCAGGCCCATCGAATACGCCCGGGAAACCAGGGCCGGCCGGTTCGACACCCGCAGCTTCCGCAGCATCGAGCCGACGTGGTACTCCACGCCCTGGCGGCTCAGGTACAGGCGGCTGGCCAGCTGCACGGTGGACGCGCCGGCGGCCACCCCTTCCAGGATCCGCCCGTCGAGCTCGGTCAGCAGCGCCTTGCGGGCGCGCGACCGGCGGCGGCCCTGCTCGGGGACTTCGGCCTCCTCGGCGATCACGCCGTCCGGGCAGACCAGCACGACGATCGACGACAGCTCGTCGGTCTCGCCGCGCACCGCCACCGCGGTCAGCTCACCGG
The DNA here is from genome assembly GCF_046549135.1 of Amycolatopsis sp. lyj-23. Classification (NCBI taxonomy): domain Bacteria; kingdom Bacillati; phylum Actinomycetota; class Actinomycetes; order Pseudonocardiales; family Pseudonocardiaceae; genus Amycolatopsis; species Amycolatopsis sp. lyj-23. Next base: position 558,789 of record NZ_JAJPWN010000001.1, read on the forward strand.
AGAACAGGTTGTCGGGCCCGTACATGCCGAGCACGCGCTCGGCGAAGCGGTTGTGGCCGTGTTTCACCAGACCGGCGAAGTGCCGGTCCAGCACGGCCTGGGTGCCCGGGTGCAGCAGCTCGTAGAGCCCGCGTCCGCAGACGTCGGCGGAGCTCCGGCCGAACTGCTCGAAGAACTCGTCGTTGGCCGCCACCACGGTCAGGTCCGGCAGCAGGCTGGCCATGCAGGTCTTGGTGTCGGCACCATCGGACGGGTTCGGCTTCGCGGCGAGACCGGAACCTGGTACCGCAGTCGCACTTTCCATCATCACCATCACCGACTTTCCGGCGGTACCCGACGTGGGACCGCCCTCAACCTGGCTCGCGGCAGCGGTTTCCCCGGCCACCGCGCCCGGCTCGCTCTCAGTGAGACCGTCTTCCTGCGGGCAGCGCCGCAGAAGTCCTGTTTCGTGTCAACGCATGCCCGCCGCGCGGCGGACCGCCGCCCGAACAGCCGTCAGCGCGGCCAGCGGCTCGAGCCCGCGGCCTCGGCGCCGCCGTCGCGGCCGGCCGGCGGGCCGGAACCACTCGCGCCGGCGACGGCGATCTCCCGGAGGAGCTGTATTGCGTCCGCGGTGAGCTCTGTTCTGTTCCGGGCAGGCAAGATCGGCTCCTTCCTCGATCGCGTTCGAAGCTCGCGTGGCGACCACACCGGGGCGTCCGGAACGACGGGACCGGCCGGCACGACGCCGGATCGGCGTCACCGATCGGCGAGCCTCCACCGGTACCGGGCACCTCACTCCCGTGGCGGCCGGACCGCGTTGGTGCCGGCCCGGCGTCGCACGTGACGACGATCTTCTCGACGTTTCGCCTCGTTGATCGCTTGTTTTGGACGCTACTTGGGTTCGTATGGCTTTGGCAAGGCTTCGTGTGACTACGACCGCGATTTACCGACGATGTCAACGTTTTCCCCAGTAAAGTGACCACGAACCCGCATGGAAGGGCCAGAAGTCACAGAAACCGGCATCAAACCAACACAGCGCGTTGGCTTTGTTCTCGCGAACCGTTACGCTGGGCAACAGACCGATTCGGCCCCACCGCGCCGACACACGGAGTCCGCACCACCAAAGGCGATGACGATGTACGCAGAAGAACGGCAGCGCGTGTTCCTGGACCGGGCGCGGACCAACGGCCGCGTCGACGTGGCCGAGCTGGCCGCCGAATTCTCGGTCACCACCGAAACCGTGCGCCGCGACCTCACCGTACTCGAACGGCACGGCCTCCTGCGCCGCGTCCACGGCGGCGCGATCCCCGTCGAGCGCCTCGGCTTCGAACCCGCCCTCGCCACCCGCAACACGCTCATGGCCACCGAAAAGGACCGGATCGCCAAGGCCGCCATCGCCGAAATCCCCGAAGAAGGCGCCATCCTGCTCGACGCCGGCAGCACCACCGCCCGCCTCGCCGAGCACCTCCCCGCGGACCGGGAACTGACCGTCGTCACCAACTCCGTGACCATCGCGATGACGCTGTCCACCCGCCCGCACATCACCCTGATGCTGGTGGGCGGGCGGCTGCGCGGCCGCACCCTCGCCGTCGTCGATTCCTGGGCCCTGCAGGCCCTGCGGGACACCTTCGTCGAGGTCGCCTTCATGGCCACCAACGGACTGTCCCTCGAGCGCGGGCTCACCACCCCCGACAACGCCGAGGCCATGGTCAAACGGGCCTCCATCAGCTGCGCCCGCCGCACCGTCCTGCTCGCCGACCACACGAAGGTCGGCAACGACCACTTCGCGCGCTTCGCCGACCTGTCCGACGTGGACACGTTCATCACCGACGACGGGATCGACAAGCACGTGGCCCGGGACCTGGCCGGCGCCGGTCCGCGCCTGGTCATCGCCTGAGCGCGGCACCACCCGGCCCGTCGCCGCACCGCGGACCGTTCCACCTGTTCCGAGCGTAGATCGATCATCGCCGCGCGCCACCCGAGCCCGGCACTGCTGCCCGATCGACCGGCGGCGGTGCCCGAACGCACCCACCGAAGTCCGGGCATGACGAACGCCGCGGCTCCGCCCGGGGTGGGCGAAGCCGCGGCGAAGTACCCGCGTGGGTTTCCGGTGAGCCGTCCGGACAGTGACCAGAACGGCTCACCGGAAGTCTCTGGGCCGCCGGCGCGCGCCCGGGGTCCGGAGTGGACACCGCGAGCGCCTGGTGGCCCGGCCGGCCTGGGGGTCGCCGGCCGGGCCGCCGGGCATCAGCCGGCCGGTTGCCCGGCCGAGTCGAGGTCGCGCGCCAGCAGCTCGGCGATCTCCGCCACGGCTTCCGCCGCGCCTTCGCCCTCGGCCGTGACCAGCACCTCTTCGCCACCGCGGACGCCGAGAGCCATCACGCCGAGGATGCTGGCCGCGTCCACCAGCTGCTCCTCGCTGCGGCCGATCTTCACCGGCACCGGCTGCCTGGCCGCCGCCTCGACGAGGAGCTTGGCCGGCCGCGCGTGCAGCCCGACGGCCGAACCGATCACCACTTTTTCACTGGGCATACCCGTGTTCCCATCTGGTTTGGAAGCGCGTTGCGCGGCGACGGACCCGACGCCCGCTCAACGGCCCGGCTTGGCGGCGAACTCGGCCGCGACCTGGCGGGCCTTCGGCGCGTCGGGCGCGGAGAGCACCTCGCGGGCGAGGATTTCGCACTGCTCGAGCGTGTAGTCGGTCAACGCGGCGCGGACCGCGGGGACCGCGGACACCGACATCGACAGGCTGGTGATGCCGAGGCCGGCGAACACCGGGGCCAGCCCCGGGTCGCTGGCCGCCTCGCCGCAGATGCCGGCGGGCTTGCCCGCGTCCTTGGCCGCCGCCGCGACGTTCGCGACGAGCGCCAGCAGCGCCGGCTGCCAGGGGTCCAGCAGCTCCCCCAGCTCGCCCAGCATCCGGTCCGCGGCGTAGGTGTACTGCGAGAGGTCGTTGGTGCCGATGCTGACGAAGTCCACCTCCGCCAGGACCTCCGCCGCCCGGATCGCCGCGGCCGGCACCTCGATCATGACGCCGGCCTGGCCGATGCCGTGCTCGCGGGCCAGGTCGCGGAAGGCCGCGGCCTCCGACGGCGTGGCGATCATCGGGGCCATCACCCGCACGTCCGCGTCGTGGTCGGCGGCCGCGAGGCTGATCGCCCGCAGCTGCGCACCGAGCAGCTCCGGGTGGCGGACGCCGACGCGGTAGCCGCGCACGCCGAGGGCGGGGTTGGGTTCGTCCTCGGTGTTGGCGAACGGGATGTACTTGTCGGCCCCCGCGTCCAGCGTCCGGATGACCACCGGGCGGCCGGAGAACCCGCGCAGCACCTCGCCGTACGCCGCGCGCTGCTCCTCGACCGCCGGGGCCTCCGTGCGGTCCAGGAACAGGAACTCGGTGCGGAAGAGCCCGACCCCTTCGGCGTCGGCGGCGGCTTCGGCCGCGGCCCCGCCGACGCTGCCGACGTTGAGCAGGAGCTTGACCGGGTGGCCGTCGGCGGTGGCACCGGGACCGCTGTGCCGGGCCAGTTTCTCCTTCAGCGCATCGGCTTCCGCCCGGACCTGGCGGACGTGCTCGTCCGTCGGGTCCACGACCACCGTGCCCCGCCCGCCGTCGACCGCGACCCGCTGCCCGGCCTCGAGGCCCGCGGCGCCGGCACAGCCGACCACCGCCGGGATCCCGAGCGCCCGGGCGACGATCGCCGTGTGGCTCGTCGGGCCGCCCTTCTCGGTGACGATGCCGAGCACCTTCGCCGGGTCGAGCAGGACCGTGTCGGCCGGGGCGATGTCCTGGCCCACCAGGACGAACACCCCGTCGACGTCGGGGATGCCGGGCGGCTCCAGGCCCAGCGCGGCGGCGATCGCCCGGTCCCGGATGTCGATCAGGTCGGCCGCCCGCTCGCCGATGTAGCCGCCGATGCTCTCCAGCGCGGCGACGTGCTTGCCGAAGGCGTCGGAGATCGCCCACGCCGCCGGCCGCCCGTTGTCCACCGAGGCGCGGATGCCCGCCGTCAGCGAGGCGTCCTTGGCCATCATGATCTGGGTGTCCATGATGGACTTCGACTCGCCGCTGACCGAAGCCGCGCGCTTCTCCAGGTCCGCCACCGCCGCGTCGAGCGCTTCGGTGGCGGCCGCCAGTTCGGCTTCCGGGGCCGCCGGGGCGTCCCAGTGCTCCGGGAGCACCGGGGGCGGGGTCAGCCGCACCACCGGGCCGGCGGCCGCACCCGGGCTCGCCGGGTTGCCGCGCAGTTCGTCAACCAACTCTGGTCGCCTCCTCGTCGTCGCCCGCCCCGCTCACGCGGCGTCGGACGCGCCCGGCTCGATGGTCACCTTGATGGCCTCGCCGCTGCTGACGATGTCGATCGCGCGACGCACCTCCGACAGCGGCAGGTGGTGGGTGATCAGATCGGCGACCGGGACCCGGCCCGAGGAAATCAGCTCCAGCGCCTGGCGGTTGTGCTCGGGGCTCGACCCGTTGGCGCCGTAGATGGTCAGCTCGCGGTAGTGCACGAGGTTCGAATCGCACGCGATGATCGGGTTGTCCTTCGGCAGGCCGCCGAAGAAGCTGATCCGGCCCCGGCGCGCGGTCATCTTGAGCGCGTCCTCCTGGGCCTTGCCCGCCGCCGCCGCCGTGATGACCACGTCGGCGCCGTCGCCCCCGGTGAGCTCCAGGATCTTCGCCACCGGGTCGACCTCGGCGCCGCAGATCGCGGCGTCCGGCTTGACCAGCTCCGCCGCCATGTCCAGCCGGCCGCGGTTCAGCTCGACCAGGTACACCGCGGCCGCGCCCTTGGCGCGGGCGAGCCGCACGTGCAGGCAGCCGATCGGGCCGGCGCCGACGACCACGACGACGTCGCCCTCGCCGACCTGCGCGAAGTTCTGCCCGTTGAGGACGCACGCCAGCGGTTCGGCGACCGAGGCCTCGGCGTAGCTGACGTCGTCGGGGATCCGGTTGACGCCGTCGACCTTGAGCACCTGCTTCGGCACGATCATGTACTCGGCGAACCCGCCGTCGAAGTGGTAGCCCATCGACAGCTGGTTGGGGCAGACCTGCTGCAGGCCCTTGCGGCACTGCTTGCACTCGCCGCACGGGATCGCCGCGATCACCTGGACGCGGTCGCCGGAGCTCCAGCCGGAGACGTTCGCGCCGGTCTCGACGACCTCGCCGGCGATCTCGTGGCCGATCACCCGCGGCGGGTCGATGTGGTGGTGCCCGTGCTTGAAGATCTTCAGGTCCGTGCCGCACGTGGAGGTGTTGTGTACCCGGATCTTGATCTCGTCCGGGCCCGGGTTCGGCTCGTCGGCCTCTTCGACCCGCAGATCGCCTGGCGCGTAGAAACGTGCCACCTTCATTCGGAGAACTCCTCGTCCATCTGGTTCAACAGTCGCAAGATCGTCTCGGCGTCCGGCGCCTCCCGCAGCTGCCGCGCCTGCTCGCCGTCCATCAGGATCCGGGCCAGCGAGGACAGGATGCCGACCTGCTCCGATCCCTTGGCGGCGATGCCGACGCACAGCCGCACGTCGTTGCCGTCCCAGTCGACCCCGCCGGGGAACTGGAGGACCGCGAGCCTGGTCCGCTTCACGAACCGGCGGGACTCGTCGGTGCCGTGCGGGATGGCGACGTTTTCGCCGATGTACGTCGACACCGAGCGTTCGCGCTCGTGCATCGCGTCGAGGTAGCCCGGCTCGACCGCGCCCAGTTCCAGCAGCTTGCGGCCGACCTGGGTGATCGCGTCGGCCTGGTCGGTGGCGGTGCAGCCGACCAGGACGGACTCGGCGCCGAGGATGGGAGCGTCAGTCGGCAAGGGAACCGCCGTCCCGGATCGCCGTCTCGACCTGGTCGAACACCGGGTCGCCCAGGAAGCTTTGGAACCCGAGGATCACCGCCGAGGCGTTGGCCTTGCGGGCCCGCTTGACCAGGGTGCTCTGGCACAGCACGACCTGCGCGTCACCCGGGATGTCGTTGACCGGCGTGTGCTCGACCTTGACCGAGTAGGGCTTCAGCCGCTTGGCGAGCTGGGACGCGACCATCACGCTGCTGCCCATGCCGGCGTCGCAGGCGATGATGACCTTCTTGACTTCCTTGCCTTCGATGCTGCTCACAACCGCACTTCCTTCCTTCGATCGACGATGATCGCCAAGCCTGACCGTCAAGCGACGGCCCCGCCGTTCGCCACGGCCAGTTCGCGTTCCTCCCGGCGGGCGTCCCTGCCGAACTTCAGCAGGACCGCGGCGATGACGAACGACACGACCGCGGCGGCGAGCACGCCGGCGATGACCCCGACGTAACCGCCCTTCGGCGTCACCGCGAGGACCGCGATGATGCTGCCCGGCGACGGCGTCGCCGTCAGGCCCGCGCCGAAGATGCTGAACGTCGCGACCCCGGCGGCGCCACCGGCGATCGCGGCCAGGATCAGGCGCGGGGTGGCCAGGATGTACGGGAAGTAGATCTCGTGGATGCCACCGAAGAACTGGATGATGATCGCGCCGGGCGCGGTGGCCCGCGCGCTGCGGGCGCCGAAGAAGGTCAGCGCCAGCAGGATGCCGAGGCCCGGGCCGGGGTTCGGCTCGATGAGGAACTCGATGGCCTTGCCGTCGTGCAGCGCGTCGGCGACGCCCAGCGGGCTGAGCACGCCGTGGTTGATGGCGTTGTTGAGGAACAGCACCTTCGCGGGCTCGACGATGATCGAGACCAGCGGGAGCAGGTGGGCGTCGATCAGGGCCTGCACGCCGTGCCCGAGGCCCTTGGTGATGCTCTGCACGACCGGGCCGATGCCCAGCAGGCCGAGCACCGCCAGCGCGCCGCCGATGATGCCGGCGCTGAAGTTGTCGACGAGCATCTTGAAGCCCGGCGCGGTCTTGCTGCCGACCTTCTCGTCCCACAGCTTGATCAGGAAGCCACCGAGCGGACCGACGATCATCGCGCCGAGGAACATCGGGATCGAGGCGCCGACCGCGATCCCGACCGTCGCGACCGCACCGACGACCGCACCGCGCTGGCCGTGGACCAGGCGGCCGCCGGTGTACCCGATCAGGACCGGCAGCAGGAAGTTGATCATCGGGTCGACGAGCTCGGCGATGTGCGCGTTGGGCGTCCACCCGCTCGGGATGAACAGCGCGGTGATCAGGCCCCAGGCGATGAACGCCCCGATGTTCGGCATGACCATGCTGGCGAGCTGACCGCCGAAGCGCTGGATCGAGACCCGCGCGCGCTCCGCCCTCGACGGAGTTTCCTCGTCGATCTCCGTAGTGGTAGTCATCGTTGGCTTCCTCTTCTGGAAAGGTGTTTTGAGGGTTTCGCCATCAGCCGATGGCGGATACCGGAGCGAACCGGTTCTCGCCTGCGCCGCAGGCGCTATTCGCGAACCTTCTCGTCCCAGCCGGGCTGCGGGTCCATCCGCACTCGACGTGCTTCCACGTCTTCGGGCCCCGGCATCGTGCTCCCCGGGAGCGACACCGCGGCCGCACCCCAGGCGACGGCGGTGGCCAGCGCCTGCGGGCCACTCCCCCCTGCCGCCAGGAAACCGGCGAGCATCGCGTCGCCGGCACCGACCGAACTCCGCGGTTCGGCCGATGCGTTGGCGCACCAGATCCCCGCGTCTTCGACCAGCACGGCACCCTTGCTGCCGAGACTGGCCAAAACCTTGCCCGCACCGAGCGAACGCAGCTCCTGCGCCGCGTCGACGACGTGCCGCACGGTGTCGAGCCGACGGCCGACCGCTTCCTCGAGCTCGTCGAGGTTCGGCTTGACCAGCGCCGGCCCGGCCTTCACCGACGCGCGGAACGCCGGGCCGCTGGTGTCGACGACGACCTGGACACCGGTGGGGGCCAGCCGCCCGATCAGGGCGGCGTAGAAGTCTTCGTCCACCCCGGGCGGCAGGCTGCCCGCCGCCACCACCCACCGCGCGTCGGCCACGTTGGCCAGCAGCACGTCGCACATGGTCTCGATCTCCCGCGCCGACAGCCGCGGGCCGATCTCGTTCAGCTTCGTCACCGTGGCGTCCGGCTCGACGACACTGATGTTGCTGCGCACGGGTTCTTCCGTGCGCACCCGGACCACGTCGATGTCGCAGTGCTCGAGGAGGCTGATCAGCTGATCGCCTTCGGCGCCACCGGCGGGGACCACGGCCCGGGCCTGGTGTCCGTTGCGGACCAGCGCCCGCGCGACGTTGATGCCCTTGCCGCCCGGTTCGACGGTGGCGCCGGCGGCCCGGTGCAGGCCACCCCGGGTGAGCCGATCCACCTCGACCGTGCGGTCGACGCTCGGGTTCGCCGTCAGGGTCACGAACACTTCAGCACACCTCCGCCGAGAACCACTTTGATTTGAGTGATGTTGCCTGCGTTCGTCTGTGTTTGCAAGCCCCAATCGTGACGGAGACCTCACCGTTACCGATTGCCTGCGGACCGTCGGCTCGTCTACCGCAGCACTGGCACGCTCGGCAAGTCCGGAGCACCGCGCCCGCAGGCGCAAAACCAACACAAAACCACATCGCGGTCGGCGTGCCGATCCACCTTGCTCACGTGCGGTTTCCCGGGTTCGCGGCCGGGACGGCACCCGGACGGCCGTCAAGCCGGGACGCCACTCGACACACCGGCTCGCTGCCGGTTCCGCTAGCTACAGGGTGAACATCCTGATGGCCCGCGATTTCCGCTCGCGCTCCCCACCGGACCCATCGCGGGCCGCCGAGCCAACACCGGGAACCCACGCCGGAGCGAGCCGGGGGCCACACCGCGGTCTCGCCGGGCCGAGAGCTGTGGCCGTCATCTGGATTCGCACCCGATCCCAAGCCGGACGGTCGCGGCCCGCCTGTCTGCTCCCACAGTTCTAGACATTTCCACGGGGTTCGCGCGCCTACGCTCAGGCCCATGGCGAGCCAACTGCTGGCGACCTCGGAGGTGCTCACGCAGGTGAGCGGACAAGCCCGGCCCGAGGACGCGATCCTGCGCGAGTTGCGTGAAGAAACCGCGTCGCTGCCGACGGCGACGCGGGTGTCCGCCGAGGAAGGCCGGTTGCTCGAGCAGCTGGTCGAGCTCACGCGGGCGCGGACGGTGGTGGAGGTCGGCACCTCCACCGGGTACCGCACCTTGTGCATCGCCCGGTCGCTGCCCCGCCACGGCCTGCTGATCACCTGCGACACCACCGCCCGGTGGCCCGCGCTCGGCCGGCCGCACTGGCGGCGCGCCGGCGTCGCGGACCGGATCGACCTGCGGATCGCCCCGGCGGCCGCGGTGCTCGACGCGCTGTTCGCCGAGTACGGGCCCGGCACGTTCGACCTGGTCTTCCTCGCCGCCGGCCACCCGGGTTCCGCCGCGCTCTACGACGCGGCACTGACGCTGCTGTCGCCGGACGGCATCCTCGTCATCGCGGGCACCCCGCCCGCCGCCGGCCCCACCACGAGCGAGTTCGACCGCATCGTGCGGACCGACCCGCGGGTGGAGACGTCACTGCTCCCGACGGGCGACGGCCTCACCCTGGTCCGCAAGGCTTGTTGAAGGAGCACGACTAGGTCCGGACGATCGGCGATCCGGCCCTACCACCGCCGCCGAAGCCGCGCCCGGCAGCGGTTGCGGGAAGGTTCGTCAACAGCGTCGTCAACAGCGCGAGCTGAACCCGATACCCTCGGGGCTCCCGCGGGATCCGTGCAGACACTCCGATGGGACGGGTAGATGAGCACGACTACCGAACCTCACGACAGCGAGCACAGAACGGCCCGACCTGACGCGGCCGAAGACGCGGTCACCGTGCGCGCGACTGATGACCACCTCGACGCCCAGGCCGCCGGACAGCTCATCGCTGCGCCGGCGGCGCTCCGGTGGCGACCACGTTCGTGGTGGACCTCTCCGCGGTCACCCAGCTGACGCTCGAAGCCGCCGAAGAGCCGGCCGGAGTCATCGCCGACCTCCACGGCGTCGCTTTCCTTTCCTCGGCGGGACTGGCCGCGTTGCAGATCTCGCCGCAGCGGCCGAAACCGCCGGAGTCGGCTTCGGCCTGGTGAGCGACCACCGCATCGTGCTTCGCCCGCTGCAGCCGACCGCCCTCGACCGCACGATGACCATCCGGCCGACCGTCGCCGACGCGCGCGCCTGGCTCACCGGCCGCTCCTAGCCCGGCTACGCCCCTACGTTGCAGCACACTACGTCACACTCCTTCTACCGTCCGCACACTAGTTACCCCCGGACGGGTGAGCAACGGTCGGCAAGGCATTCGGCTCTGGCACCGCCCTTGACCGGAGAGCAGACTGACGTCAAGTCACCAGACAGCGGCCTCCGGGCCCGAGTTCGGGAGGCCAGGTCTGCGGCGGTTCAGACCAGAGCCACCGCAGACCGTCCCACCCAAGCCCACAGCACGGCCGCGCACATCGCCGACACCGCCCGCTTCGCCCACCCCGGCGTCACCGCGGCCCTGACCCACCCGCTTCTGCGAACGCTTCGCCGACCAAGCCGTCTCGGTCGCCGAGCGCCTCGACTTCGCCGGCACCGGCGACCTGCCTCAGTAGCCGGCTTCTGGTTCGGGGCACTGGAGCCGGGCCCAGACGAGCTTGCCGTCGTCGTGGTGGCCCACCCCCACGAGACACTCACGTGGTCGACCAGCGCCAGACCACGACCACCACTGCCGGCGTCCGGAACGCGCAGCCGCGGCGTCCCGGTCCCCGTGTCAGCGACTGCGATCGTCACCCGGCAAGGACTTTCCGTGCGGTGGATCCGCAGCTCACGGGGACCGCCGGCATGCACATGAGCGTTCTCCAGCAGCTCAGCCACCACCACCGGAACGTCGACCCGGTGCGGTGCGTCAAGAGTCGCCAGCAATGCGTCGGCCCACCGGCGCGCGCCCGTCAGGTCCGACAGACCAGCTCCGCCGAGTTCGAGGACTCGCCACCCAGCTCGGTCGGTGCCCTGCCAGGTCACTTCCACTTCGCGAATCCTCCCGCCACTGTCCCCCCACGAGTGCGGCTTCAGCAGTGGCTACCCGTGACTCCGGCGCCTAATCGAGACGCTGCCGGGCCACTCCCGCGGCAGCCGGCGCGGTCACCCGCAAACCCGGGTCGGGCGTCGCAGTCGCGGCGTAGCGGCAGCACACAAGCCGGTCCGTGGGTCGCCGTCGTCATGGTGCGGAGCAGCCCGGCAGTGGCGAGCCGCACATCGGCGGATTCGACACAGTTTGCCGAGACCGTCGTGCGGTATCCGGGCCGCATCCACCCTGAGGAGGGCCATGCTCCCGTCAAGCGCGTCCGCGCTCGCCGCCACCGCGGGCGCCGTGCGGTTGCTCGCCCGCGAAAACGCTTACACCTCGCTGCGCGACCTGCCCCGCCTGCTCCGGCACCCGGTGTGGCGCACCGGCCGCGAAGACCGTGGACACGGACTCGGCGTGCTGCTCGTCCCCGGCTTCTGCGTCGGCTCCCCCAGCCTCGCCCTGACCCGCCGGTGGCTCCAGGCCCGCGGATTCACACCGCGGAACGCCGACATCGGCTTCGACATCGGCTGCACCGGCGAGCTGGTCGACCAGCTCGAAGCGCAGCTCACCGAACACGTCCGCGACACCGGAGGCCGCGTCGTGCTGCTCGGGCACAGCCGCGGCGGCGGTCTCGCCCGGCTGGCTGCCGCCCGTCGACCTGACCTCGTGCGCGGGTTGCTCATGCTCGGCTCGCCGGTGGTGGACCCCCTGGGCGCCCACCCCGTCGTCCTCGGCGCGGCCCGCCTGCTCGCCCGGCTCTCCGCCGCCGGGCTGCCCGGACTCCTGACCGCCGACTGCCTCACCGGTGGCTGCCGCGACGACCACGTGGCCGGCCTGGCGGCCCCGCTGTCCCCCGGCGTCCCGGCGGTGTCGGTGTTCTCCCGCCGCGACGCGATCGTGCCGTGGCAGTCCTCCCTCGACCCCAGCGCCACCCACGCCGAGGTCGGCAGCACCCACCTCGGCCTGCCCCTGGACCCCGACGTGTACACGGCGATCGAACCCGTTCTCACCGCCTGGGCCGACGACACCGATGAGCACGCCCTCGCCCAGGTGGGCTGAACAGCGGATCGCCAGGCTTGCTTCCCATCACGACGGTTGGACGGGGCTGACCGGGGTACTCGCCCAGTGAGGCAGGCAGCCACCACCGACGCCGGATCCCCGTGGTCCGCCCTCGACGTGGCCTCGGGTTCAACCTCAGCTCGCGCGTCGCCGGCCAACGCGATCATCAAAGCAGGTTGAAGGGGCTTCCCATGGTTGAAGGCGACGTGCACACCTACTTCGAAGAGGGCCACTGGAAGAACCGGGTCGAGGGCGGCGTCCGCGCTTCCAACACCTCGCTGCACCGGGTGGACTCCGTGCTGACCGGCCGCCAGACAGCGAAGAAACGACGTGTCAGCCACTTCATCCACGACTGCGACGGCGGAATCGAGAGCGAAAAGAGCTTTCGGCCCCGCACGTCGAGGCGCTGAGCAGTCAGCCCGGCGGCTCTGGTGCAACGACTTCCGGCCGGCACGTCGGGACGATCGTCCACATGTGAAATCCCTTTCGGACGTCTGCCGACCGCGACAAGAGCCGAAACAGCGGCTACAGTGCTGGAAAGCGTGGTTGAGCCTGCTAGCTGCGTACCATCCTCGCCCGGCGGCGCATGTCACGGCGAGGTGCCGGGCCTCCCCCTTGTTGCGCTCAACTCTTCTCGGTGGCCGCACCGACGCTTCGCCCCGAATCTTTCGGGAGCACCCAGCCATGCCTGCACCATTTCCGAATTCCGCATATCCATCACCCGTGGCGAAGCGGAAATCCATCCACCAATACGCCGAAATGATCCTGACCGTGCGGCTCGTCCCGTGGCGGCACGACCTGGCGATCATCACCGCCGCCGGAGAAATCGACACCGGATCCGTCCGGCTGCTGCAGCGGGCGCTGTGGCAGGATTCGCCGGCTTGCCTCGTGCTGGAGTTGTCCCGGGTGACCTTCCTCGGCTCGGCCGGGTTGCGTGCTCTCGCAGGCGCCGCGAGCCGGGCCCGCGCCGAGCACCGCCGCATCGGGATCGTCTCCACAACCCGGGCGGTCCTTCGGCCACTGCGGATCTTCGGCATCGACACCCACGTCGCGGTCTACCCGATCCTCGCCGACGCCCTGCGCGAAGTCCCGCTGTCCCCGCCGCCGACGGCCGCGATTCCGGGTCGCTGACCCCTCGGCGCCTTCAGAATCCACCAGGCGCGCTGTCCCGGCGGACCGGCCCTCCGTCGCGAACCCCATGTGCTGATCGACCCCGATGTGGGTATCCGGCAGTGTCGAAACAGGGCGGGAGGCGGGGATGAACCGCAGCGAACACGGGACCGAGGCCGACACCGGGCTCGCCGAGGTCCTCGGCCGGATCGCGCGCACGCTGCAAGCCGAGCCGGACGTCGACACGACGTTGCAGGCGATCGTGAAGGCCGCCGTCGACCACGTCGACGGTGCTGAGCAGGCCGGGATCTCCCTCGCCGAACGCCGGGGACGCATCCGGACCGTCGCCCCGACCGCAGACCTGGTCGTCGAGATCGACCGGATCCAGTACCGCACCCGCGAAGGCCCGTGCGTCGACGCCATCGCCGAACACGAAATCTTCCGCGTCGACGACCTCACCACCGAGCCCCGTTGGCCGCAGTTCGCGCCGGTCGCCGCCCGCACCGGGGTGCGGTCGATGCTGTCCTACCGGCTGTTCCTCACCGACAGCACCCTCGGCGCCCTCAACCTTTACTCGGGCCACCCGGACGCCTTCAGCGACCGCACCGAGCAGGACGGCCGGATGTTCGCTACCCACGCCGCGATCGCACTGTCCGCCGCCCAGCAGGAGGCCCACCTCCGCGCGGCGGTCGAGCACCGCGACACCATCGGCATGGCCAAGGGCATCCTGATGCAGCGCCACGACGTCGACCCGGTGGGGGCGTTCCGGATGCTCGTCGATGCCTCTCAGCAGGGCAACATAAAGCTGCACCAAGTCGCCACCTGGCTCGTCGAACACCGCCGAGAGCTGTGAGCGACGCACGTCACCCCCGCCGGCGTCGTCGCCGGGGAACACCCGGCCGCTCCGGGCGTTGTAAGGGGTGTCGGTACGGCGGAGTCCCCCGGGCCTCACCCCTTCCGCCTTCCCGGACCACCGGTTCACGCCGGAGCCGGGTCGCGCCACTCGCCGAGAGGCGGCCCCCGTACCGACCCTTCAGCCGCCGCTTCCGCTCGCAGGGTCCCCCCACCCTTCGCCGAGCGGAAGCGGTGCTTCTTCGCCGATCCGGTCAGGTCAGCGGCTGGCCGCCCGTGACCCCCAGGACTTCGCCGGTTACGTAACTGGACTCCTGGGAAGCGAAGAACACGAACGCCGGGGCGAGTTCGGCCGGCTGCCCGGCGCGGCCCATGGGGGTCTGCTCGCCGAAGGAGTCCACCTTCTCCGCCGGCATGGTGGCCGGGATCAGCGGGGTCCACACCGGACCCGGCGCCACCGAATTCACCCGGATACCCTGGCCGGCCAGGTCCTGGGCCAGCCCCTTGGTGAAGTTCACGATTCCCGCCTTGGTCGTGGCGTAGTCCAGCAGCTCAGGCGACGGCTGGAACGCCTGGATCGACGAGGTGTTGATGATCGTCGATCCCCTCGGCATGTGCGGCACGGCGGCCTTGCACAGCCAGAACATCGCGTACAGGTTGGTCTTCAGCACCCGGTCGAACTGCTCGGTGGAGATCGCGAGCAGGCCTTCCTCCTGGGCCATCTGGTAGGCGGCGTTGTTCACCAGCACGTCGATACCGCCGAGCTCGGACACCGCCGTGTCGATGATCTTCGTGCAGTGCCGCTCGTCGCGGATGTCCCCGGGCACCAGCACGACCCGCCGGCCCGCCTCGCGCACCAGCGCCGCCGTGCGCTCGGCGTCGTCCTGCTCCTCCGGCAGGTACGACAACACCAGGTCCGCGCCCTCCCGGGCGAACGCGATCGCCACCGCACGGCCGATCCCGGAGTCCCCGCCGGTGATCACCGCCCGGCGTCCCTCGAGCCTTCCGCTGCCGCGGTAGGACTCCTCACCGTGGTCCGGTGCCGGGTCCATCGCCTCGCCAGAGCCCGGGTGCGGCTGCTGCTGCCCCTCCTGCTCTTCCGGGCTCGGGTGCCGCTCCGCGGTCTCCTGGCTGTGCTGGTCTTCCGCCATATCCGCCTCCTCAAGGTCGTCCCGGTGCCTATACCCGGTCCGGCGCGGTCCAAGCCGCGGTCAAGATCCCACCGGGGGGCACAGCTCCCCAGACCCGCTGAGCCCGGGAGCGCGCTGGACGCTCCCGGGCTCAGCTCGGACTGTCCGCTCCACCGGAAAGAGCGGTCCGGAACCGATCAGCGGCGATCGGCGCGCTGACGAGCACCGGCCTTGGCCAAGCCGCGGCTGATCATGTAGCCGATGGCGAGGAACGTGATGTAGCGCAACGCTTGCTCGGCGTTGAACGGGTCACCACCGGTGCCGGCGTCACCGTCGACCGTCAGGGCCGTGATCACGATCGCCACGACACCCGCCAGGAATACGAAAAACTCGGTCGTCTTGAAAGCCGGTTTCGGTTCCAGCCGGTGGTGACCGCAGAAGCAGTACGCAGCACCAAGAAGGAAACACAGGAGAGAAGGGAAAGGCACATCATCGGATCGCCCGCAGCGGCTGGGCAGTAGTGCCGCGCGGGTACCGCAGTCCCATCGGATTGGCAGGTGGTTCTCGGTTACGAGTAAGCCTGCCGCATCATCTCCCTCGAAGACCAGCTCCACGAAGCCCGACGACGCAACACCAGCCTCCACCCCGCCGACTGAACCCGCGAGGTGTACCACCGACACCCGCAGGTGGTACACCTCGATCCGACCGGAGCGGTGTCGACGTCAACCCGGTTCCGGCCGAGGGCCGGCGAACCGAAGACTCCCGGCGGCGGCACAGCGAACGAACGCACCCACGACGCCTGCGGCAACGAGGGCGATGACCAAGATCGCGACCATGCCGTCGTCGTCGCGTTCGGTGACGATGCCAGTGGCGCTGGAAAACCAGGGCGAAGGCAGTCGTCGCGCCGCCACCACCGCCGCGCACCAGGTGCCTCCGGTCGTGCCGGCCGGTCCCGCTCGGCCGCCTCGCCGGGCGCAACGGACTGACACGGCGGCGAGTAGTTCTCGTCCCTCCGGGTAAGCGCGCAGTCGGCGATACCCGATCCGGGTACGCGCGGATCGCAACGGGCTGGAGACGCGATGTCAGGTGACGACGGGAGCCTGCCCCTGCGGTCCTCGGCCGGGAGCCGTACCGAACCGGAGGTGGAGGAGGCGTTCGACCGGATCGTCGCCGAAGGCCGCGACCGGCTCGGGCGTCCGTTGCTGCCGCTGGTGGCCACGGGCCTGCTCGGTGGCGTGGACGTCGCCGTGGGAGTGCTGGCCTACCTGGTGGTCGAGCACCAGACCGGCCGGCCGCTGCTGGGCGCCGCGGCGTTCACCATCGGCTTCGTCGCGCTGCTGCTCGCGCGCAGCGAGCTGTTCACCGAGAACTTCCTCGTCCCCGTCATCGCGCTGGTCTCCGGCATGGGTACCTGGCCGCGATTGCTCCGGCTGTGGCTGGTCACCCTGGTCGCAAACCTGGCCGGCGGCTTCGTGATGGCCGGCATGATCGTCGTCGCGCTGCCCGAGCTCCGCGACACCGCGGCCGAGAACGGTCTCCACTACGCCGAACTCGGCGTCTCCTGGCGCTCGCTGCTGCTGGCCGTGCTGGCCGGCGCGGTGATCACGCTCATGACCCGGATGCAGCACGCGACCAATGCGATGGGGGTCCAGCTCGTCGCCGCGGTGGCCATGTCGTTCCTCCTCGTCGGCGCCCAGCTGTTCCACTCGATCCTCGACTCGATCGTCATGTTCGCCGGCCTGCTGGGCGGCGCGGTGCACTATTCGTGGGGCGATTGGGCCGTCGCGCTGGCCTGGTCTTCACTCGGCAACATCGTCGGCGGCATCGGCCTGGTCACCTCGATCCGGCTGCTGCGGGTGACCCACCGGGTCGAAGAGGCCAAAGACGAACGGGCCAAGGACGACGCCCGGGCGGACTCCGGTGCCGATGCGGTCCGGCCGCCGAAGCCGTGAGCGCCGTCCACTTCGGACTGGTGTCCGGTTTGCCCACCGGCATCCGCCCCGGCCTCGAAGACACGATCGGCCGGCGGATCACCCATCCGTTGCGCAGCGCCCGATGCCGGCTTCGCTCACGCAGCGGAAGTACTGGGCTCCGCCCGATGGGCACCCGCGTAGTGCGCGGTGCCGATCGCCCCGGCGACCGCCAGGACGAACCCCGCCGCCGCCGCGGCGGTGAAGCCCTCGCGGACACGGTCGTCGAGCACCACCAGGCCGATGAGCGAGGACACCGCCGTGTTGGTGGTGAACATGATCGCGGTGACCGCCGTCGCCCGGCCGCGCTGCAAGGCCATCGCGAACGCCACCGCCGCGACGAGCCCGTTGACGATCATCGCCCACAGCGCCGGTTCCAGGACGAGGCGCCAGACCGGCCCGGACGCGTCGAGCGTCCTGGCCGCGACCCCGACGGTGCTGAACCCCAGCCCGGCGCAGAACCCCAGCACGATCGGCGACCAGCGGCCGTCCCGGCGCTGAGCGGTGAACGCGATCACCGCGATCACCACCGCCACGCCCACCAGCAGCAGCTTCCACCCGGACGGCAACAGGCGCGCGGGACCCGGATCCGCGGACAGGCCCAGCAGAACCAAGCCGATCGCACCCACCCCCAGCGCGGCCCACCCGGCGCCGGCCAGCCGGACACCGAGGATCGCGGAAACCGTCGCGGTCACGCCGACGCTGAACGCGAGCACCGACTGGACCAGGAACAGCGGCAGGCGGTGCAACGCGGCGGCGGCGAAGACGAACCCGAGCAGATCAACCCCCACCCCGAGGAAGTAGAGCGGCTGCCGGCGCAACGCGACCAGGTCCTGAGGCGAGCCGCCGAAGGCACCGGCCCGCCGGACCCCGGCCGACTCCAGGATGGAACCGCTGCCCGAGGCGATGGCGGCCAGCACGGCGAGGACGTATCCGAGGATCACCGCCCGAGTGTGCCAGCCCGTCCGCAACCGGTGCCCCGGGACCGGGCAACACCCTCGACGTCGCCCCCGACGAGTCGGTCTCCGACCGATCGCCATCCGGGCCGGCCACGCCGGCCCGGTGCCCGGACAGCTCGGCCGGCCGCGGTCGAGCTCCTCGATCTCGAGAACCTGGATGTCCGCAGCGACCGCTCCGGCCGGAATCGTCACCTTGCGTCGAACTGCGTCCTCGAAGGCGGCATCTTCTCCGGCCGGGCTGCCGGAGCGCACATCTCGTGATTACGCGATCCTCGGAACGGCCGGCGGCCCGTGCTTCACTTCCGCCGCTCGGGTGGCACGTACTCGAACGTCGGGCCCGCGGTCGTCTTCCCGTCGCCGGTGGGCATCTTCATCAGCGCCAGCCCCTGCTTGCGCAGCCCGAACATCGTGCCGACGGCATCCACCATCCCGCCCGGGTTGCCGCTGAACGCCTCTTCCAGCTGGTAGAGCAGCAGGCTGTAGGTCTGGTTGAACTCCTCCTGGGCGACGCGGATGGCGCTGCCCTCGGGGTGATCAGCGGTCCGCGGGTTGTGCCGCATCGGCAGCACGCCGCCGAGGTCGACCGCGATCTCCTCGCCCGTCGGGCCGGACTGCGGGGTGTCGCCGGTCCGGTAGCGACGGCCCACTTTCAGTTCCTGGAAACGGAAGTAGTGCGCGACCTCTTCACGCTCGGGGTGGAAGACGTCGCGGTCGCCGTCCCACACGTCCGTGCGCGCGGCCCCTTCGCCCTGCTCCACGATTTCCGCCAGCGCAGCCGACGCGGACTTCAGGTCGTGGACCGGCAGCACCTCGCCGCCTCCGCCGCGGAGGTGGAACTCGCCGATCTGCCGAGCCGGGTCGCCGGTGAACACCCGCTCCTCGCCCAGCTTGTCGCACAGCGTGCGCAATCCCTGCTCGATGGCGGCATAGAACTGCCCGATCGTGCGGTACTCGTCGGTCTGCGGCGGCGCGTCCGCCGACGCGGGCTGCTCGATGCGCAGGAACAGCTCCAAGGCCTCGGGCCCGAACGGCGCCAGGTGGACGTGCACGGACCGGTCGCCGTGGGGCAGCGGATGCGGATACGGCGGCAACAGGTCCGGCGTGTCGAGCTCGGGCGAGCCGCCGACGGCGTTGAGCAGGTTCGCGGCCAGGGCCAGGTGGATCATCTCCTCGGCGAGGACCGTGCCCACGACCTGGGTGGCTTCGGGGTTGCGCACCGGGTCCAGCGAATACAGCGCGCACAGGTAAGGCGGAATCGTCGCGTGCTCGAGTTCGATCGCCCACTGCAGGTGGCGGCGGAGATCGTCGATCGTGTCGATGGCGTGGGCGCCACGGGTGTCCATGCGGTGCTCCGGTTCGTCGGGTCGGTGTCGACAGCCGAGACAGGACGCCATCGCGCTTTGTGACAGCCGGGCTGTCCCTGTGCGGTCCTTGCTGCGGAACGACGTCCCGGAGCGGTCCCGGCGTCACCCGATTCGGGCGTGAACACTCGTTCGCCGATGATCCGAACGGGGCCGGCTTCCGCGACGCCGGCTTCCGGGGCCCCGGAAGCCGGCGTCGTAGAGTCGAGGGGTGACGGATTCCGGGATGAACACCGAACTCGGCGACCTGGCCGGCCTCGAGGCGGCCACGGCCGCCTTCACCCAGGTGCGGCCGCGCCTGTTCGGGATCGCCTACCGCATGCTCAGCAGCGTCACCGAGGCCGAGGACCTGGTGCAGGAGGTCTGGCTGCGCTGGCAGACCTACGACCGGTCCACAGTGGCCAACCCGGAAGCGTTCCTGGCGACGACCGCCACCCGGCTGGCCATCAACGTCCTGCAGTCGGCCCGGAAACGCCGGGAGACCTACATCGGGCCGTGGCTGCCCGAACCGGTCGACACCGCCGCGGACCCGTACCTGGGCGCCGAACGCGGTGAGGCGCTGGAGTTCGCGACCCTGCTGCTGATGGAGAAGCTCACCCCCGGCGAACGCGCAGCCTACGTTCTGCGGGAAGCCTTCGACTACTCCTACGCCCAGATCGCCGACATCCTGTCGTCCACCGAAGCTGCCGTGCGCCAGCTCGTCAGCCGGGCCCGCAAGCACCTCACGAGCGAGCGGCACGCGTCGGTGCCCGCGGCCGAGCAGCGGGAACTGCTGACCACGTTCCTCGCCGCCGCCCGGTCGGGCGACCTGGCCGAACTGGAACGGCTCTTCACGCCGGACGTGACCAACCTGTCCGACGGCAACGGCCGCAAGGGCGTCGCCCGCCGTCCGCTCGTGGGCAGCGTCCGGGTGGCGAAGTTCCTGCAGGCCATCTCCAGCTGGTTCTGGGACGACATCGAAGTGGAGTGGACGCAGGCCAACGGCCAGACCGCCGCCGTGCTCCTCCAAGGCGGCACCGTGTACGGGCTGCTCACGGTCAGCGCCACCGCCGAGGGCATCGACCAGCTGCTGTGGCTGGTCAACCCCGAGAAGAACAATGCGGTGTCGGCCCCGGCCTGACCCGCCGCCCGGCACCGCGGTTGACCGGGCCCGCGCGCCGGGCGGGCCCGGTCTCTCCTCACCGCGCCAGCCACTCCCGGTAGGTGGTCTTCGCGATGACGGCGCCGTCCTTGGCGATGAGGGCGTCGCCGGACGCGGCCGCGAACAGGCCGGCCCGGTCGTCGGTCACGACCGGACGGGGGTCACCTTGGGCGGCGAGGGTGATCCGGCCCAGCTCGTCGAGGGCGAACACCTCCGGCCCGGCGACGTTCCGGGTCCCCCGCAGCGGGGCACCCCTGCTGACGTCGGCGACCGCCTGGGCGACGTCGTCCGCGGCGATGGGCTGGATCCGCGTCGCGGGCAGGCGGACGGTGTTCTCGTCGGAGGTCCAGGACATCGTCGCGCCCATGAATTCGAAGAACTGCGTGGCCCGCACGATCGAGTACGGCACCGGCCCGGCCTTGAGGAGGTCCTCCTGCAGCACCTTGGCCCGGTAGTAGACCAGGTCCGGCACCAGCTCGGCGCCCACGATCGAGAGGATGACCACGTGCCCGACGCCGGCCGCGGCCGCCGCCTCCAGCAGGTTGGCCATGGTCGTCCGGAAGAATGCGGGCGAGGCGTCGTCGAACGTCGGCGAATTCGTCAGGTTGACGACGACGTCGACGCCCGCCAGCGCTTCGGCCAGGCCCTGCCCGCTGAGCAGGTCCAGCCCGGTGGACGGTGAGTGCGGGACGGCTTCGTGCCCGTCCGCGGTCAGGATCTTGACGACGCGGGAGCCGATGAGCCCGGTCCCGCCGATGACGGCGATCTTCACTTCCGCGACCATCCCTTCGCACTCAGTTCGCCCTCGGTCACGAGGTCGACCATCGGTTTGCCCGGTTCGCACAGCATGGTGACGGTGAACCGCACCGGGACGTCGTCGCGGTTGTTGCCGTCCTGGTAGTGGATGACGTCGCCGCCGGGCTCCCAGAACGCCTCACCGGCCCGGACGACCCGCGGCGGCTCGCCTTCGAGCTCGAACACCATCTCGCCCTCCAGCACGTAGCCGAAGGCCGGTCCGGGGTGGCGGTGCGGCGGGGTGCCGGGGTCGCCCGGCGGGTACTCGATGACGATGGTCATCGCGTGCGCCCCCTCGGGGACGAAGGGCGGTTTCGCCTCCTGCAACACGGTCAAAGACACGAGAGAACCTCCTCGAAGAACGGATACACCCGCTAGGACCGGACAGCCCCGCGGTTTGTGACCGGCGGACCCGTCACGTGCCGCGGTGTGGCGTGGCGAGGGTGCCGCTCGCCGGCGGGAGGCGCAGTTCGCGGCCAGGCCGAGATCGACGGCCGCGAGCCCGAGCACTTCGCCGGGAACTGAAATTTTCAGGGTGAAATGAATCTTTCACGGCATTGTCCTGCAGAAATGAATCGGACACCGGCAAGTCGTTGAGCACGACACGGGGCCGTGTTAGCGTTCACACTCACAAACCTCAGTCCAGCTCGCCGTCAATGCCGATGGGGGTTCCCTTGTCGCACAGGCAATCACGCACCGCCACACCCCCACGACACTGGGCTCCTTTGTGGACGGTCTGCGCGCTGATCGCGTCCTTCTTCTCCCTCGCGGCGCCGTCGAGTGCGGCCGCGGCACCGGCTCCCATCACCACGCCGCCGATGGGGTGGAACTCCTGGAACTCCTTCGCCGGGGCCATCGACCACACGGCCATCGAGCAGCAGACGGACGCCATCGTCTCCTCCGGCATGAAGGACGCGGGCTACCAATACGTCAACATCGACGACGGCTGGTGGACCGGGGCCCGCGACGCGAGCGGCAACATCACCGTCGACACCACCAAGTGGCCCGGCGGGATGTCGGCCATCACCGCCTACATCCACAGCAAGGGCCTCAAAGCGGGCATCTACACCGACGCCGGCCGCAACGGCTGCGGCTACTACTACCCCACCGGGCACCCCGCCTACCCCGGCACCGGCGCCGAAGGCCACTACGACCAGGACTTCCTCCAGTTCTCCCGCTGGGGCTTCGACTACGTGAAGGTCGACTGGTGCGGCGGCAACGCCGAAGGCCTCAACGCGCGCACGGCCTACACCCAGATCAGCGACTCGATCTCGCGCGCCACCGCGCAGACCGGGCGGCCGATGACCTTCTCCGTCTGCGAATGGGGCGGCAACCAGCCGTGGAACTGGGCGCCGGGCATCGCCAACCTGTGGCGGACCAGCGGCGACATCATCTACTGGGGCGAGCGGCCGTCCATGTCACGCGTGCTGGCCAACTTCGACGCCGCCCAGCACCCGGGTGCGCAGAGCCCGGGCCACTACAACGATCCTGACATGCTCGTCGCCGGCCTGTCCGGATTCTCCGACGCGCAGAACCGGACCCACCTGAGCCTGTGGGCGATCTCCGGCGCACCCTTGATCGCGGGCAACAAACCCAGCGACATGAGCGCCGCCACCCGTGCCGCGCTGACCAACCGCGAGATGATCGCCATCGATCAGGACTCGCTCGGGCGCCAGGGCACGAAGGTCGCCGAAGACGCCACGGGCCTGCAGGTCTACCAGAAGACGCTGGCCGGTACCGGACGCCGGGCCGTCGTCCTGCTCAACCGCACCGGCTCGGCCGCCACCATCACCGCCCGGTGGTCGGCGCTGGGTCTGTCGGGCTCGGCGGCCGTCCGCGACGTCTGGGCCGGTGCCGACCGCGGGACCTTCACCTCGAGCTACGCCACGTCGGTGCCCGCCGGGGAGGCGGTCCTGCTCACCGTCACCGGCACCGACGGCACTCCCCCGGCCGGCGGCGTGCCGATCACCGGCAAGCAGTCCGGCCGCTGCCTCGACGTGCCGAACGCGACCACCGTCAACGGCACCCAGCTGCAGCTGCTGGACTGCCAGGGCGGCCCGGGCCAGACCTGGACCCGCACGGCGAGCCGCCAGCTCACCGTCTACGGCACCAAGTGCCTCGACGCGTCCGGCCAGGGCACGGCCAACGGGACACCCGTGGTCATCTGGGACTGCAACGGCCAGGCCAACCAGCAGTGGACGGTGAACGCGAACGGCACGATCACCGGCGTCCAGTCCAACCTCTGCCTGGACGCCGGCAACCAGGGCACCGCCAACGGCACCAAGATCCTCCTCTGGACGTGCAACGGCCAAGCCAACCAGCAGTGGACCGCCCCCGCGGCCTGAGGTCACCGGTGGGCCGCCCCGCGACGGGCGGCCCACCGCGCGCAGCGACACGCACTCGGTGCGGGCCGCGAACGCCGTGCCCACCTGGCAGAACGCGATTGCCGCGAACGGCAAAGGGGGAAGGTGGTCCGGTCCGGTGTCCGCAGCAACCCGAGAATTCCCGGTACCAAATGCCGGTGTTTGACCGCGGGCGCCGAAGCAATCGAACATGCGAGCTATTCGTGAGCATTTGCGGCCATCGGACGGCATCCGTAGCCAGTTGGCCACCGAAATGGGTACCGCCGTTCGGCGGCTTGCCCGGATCCGCGAGCCGGGATGCGTTAACTCCCTTGGTCTCATATTCAAGAACCGAGCCTCACGCTGGGTACTCAATTACGGCGAGCAGAGCAGTGGGCTAGCCCAGAAGACGCGATGTGATGTGCGTCACTCTCTTGCATGTCGATTCCACCCATTGTGAGCGAGCTGTCACCGCCTCTACAGTGGCCCGCGTGCCTCGGAAAGATCGAGTCACACTCCCATCGGATTCGGTTGACAACCGTCACCACCTTCAAGGAGCAGGCTTTGCTTGGAAACGCCATGAGCAGTGGCCGGGTTCGCACTCGCCGCGCCACGCTCGGGCTCGCACTCGCCGTCGCGGCCGCCACAGCCCTCAGCGGCTGCAGCGCGCTCGGCTCGGACCAGTCGAACGCCTCGTCGAACGGAGGCGGCGGACTGGAAAAGGCAAAGATCAAGGTCGCGATCTTGCCCACGGTCGACACCGGACCGTTGTGGCTCGCCCAGGACGGCGGCTATTTCAAGGCCGAAGGGCTCGACGTCGAGGCGGTCATGGCCGCAAGTGGTCAAGCGGCTCTGACGAAAGTGGTTTCCGGCGAAGTCGACATCGCGATCTCCAGCTACTTCCCGTTCTTCCTCGCGAAGAGCACGGGCTCGGCTGACATCCAGCTCGTCGCGGACGCGACCTCGGTCAGCCCCAAGTCGGTCGCGATCGTCGCCGCGCCGAATTCGCCGGTGAAGACGGTCAACGACCTGCAGGGAAAGCGGATAGCCATGACGGCCAGGAACACCGCGAGCGATCTGCTGGCCAAGTCCCTGATGAAGGACCACGGCGTCGAGATCGACAAGGTGAACTGGGTCCAGAGCGCGTTCCCGAACACCACGGCGGCGCTCGGGTCCGGGCAGGTCGACGCGGCGTTGCTGCCCGAGCCGTTCCTCTCGCAGGCCGCCAAGACCATCGGTGCGATCCCGGTGATCGACGTCAACACCGGCGCCACGCAGGACTTCCCGCTTTCGGGCTACGGCGCCATCACGAAGTGGGTGCAGGCGAACCCGAAGACCCTCGCCGCCTTCCAGCGCGCGCTGCAGAAGGCCACCAGCGACACGAACAGCGACCGGTCCAAGATCGAACCGCTGCTGGTCAAGTACGCGAAGATCGACGGAGACACGGCCAAGCTGCTCGGCCTGCCCAGCTTCAGCGCCAAGCTGGATGCCCGGCGCCTGCAGCGCGTGCCCGACCTGATGCTCCAGATGGGCGCGATCACGAGCAAGGTCGACGCCGCGGCGATGATCGCGCCGCAAGCGACCAACTGACGTGTAGTCGCTTTTTCGCTGCGGGTCGTGATTGTGACGCCGGCGCCCGTCGTCAGCAGCAGGTCTCGGACCTGGTGCTGACGACGGGCGTTCCGGCGAAGCCGGTGGACTTCCCGGCGGTACCGAAGCGTCAGTACAACGACTTCTCCGCCGAAGTGACGCGGATGTGCACCAGTGTCGGACGCTTTTCCCGCAGGGCCGCGGTCAGCCCTGGGACCAGGTCCGACGGCTCGGTGATCGTCACACCGTGGCAACCCATGCTCGCGGCCAG
The DNA here is from genome assembly GCF_046549135.1 of Amycolatopsis sp. lyj-23. Classification (NCBI taxonomy): domain Bacteria; kingdom Bacillati; phylum Actinomycetota; class Actinomycetes; order Pseudonocardiales; family Pseudonocardiaceae; genus Amycolatopsis; species Amycolatopsis sp. lyj-23. Next base: position 584,299 of record NZ_JAJPWN010000001.1, read on the forward strand.
TGCCGCGAACTCGATGCCGCCCAGGTGCGTGCCCGGCAGCTTCCCGCCGCCGATCGAGTCGCCGAAGATGCGGACCGCCGCGTACTCCGTGTTGTCGAGGATCAGGATCGTCACCGGGAGGTCGTGTCGCGCGGCCGTCCACAGTGCCTGGACGCCGTACATGCAGGAGCCGTCGCCGACGACGCCGACGACCTTGCGGTCCGGGCGGCCCAGCGCCGCGCCGACCGCGCCCGGGACGCCGTAGCCCAGCGTGCCGCTGGCGACGGTCAGGAAGCCCGTGTCCGTCGCCGTGATCGGCAGGTGGTCGTGCAGGACGCCGCGGTGGCTGGGCGCCTCTTCGACGACGATCGCGTTGTCCGGCAGCAGTTCGGCGAGCGTTGCGTAGACGAAGTCGCCGGTGAGCTGTTGCCCGCTCGGCTTCGTGGGCCGCGTGCGCGGCGGCGGAGCGGGCCGCTCGCTCCGGGCGACCGCGTTCAGCAGGGCGCGGATCCCGAGCTTCGGGGTGGCGCGGATCCCGGTGCCTTCGAAGGCGCGCGCGAGGACCTGCTCGTCGTCGCTGACGATGAACAGCGGCGGTAGCGGAGCATCGCCGCGTCCACGGTCGACGTGGTAGGTGAAGGCGGGCGCCCCGAGGACGACCACGAGGTCGTGGCCCTCGAGGCGGTCGGAGACCGCGCCGCGTTCGGGTTCCAGGAAACCCTGGAACAGCGGGTGATCTTCGGGGAACGAGCACCGGGACGACATCGGCGCGACGTACACGCCGGCCTTGACGCGCTCGGCGAGCGCGACGGTTTCTTCGACCGCGGCGTCCTGGTCGACGGCGCTCCCGACGACGATCGCCGGACGTTCGGAGCCGGCGAGCGCGGCGGCGAGTTCGCCGACGGCTTCGGGATCCGGTGCGTAGCCCCGGACGCGCGGCCGGGAGATGACGGGCCGCTCGGTGGTGGCGGTCCAGTCGTCGGCGGGAACGGACACGAAGACCGGTCCGGACGGCGCCTGCGTCGCGACGTGGTAGGCGCGCGCCAGTGCGGCCGGGACGTCCTCGGCCGAAGCGGGTTCGATCGACCACTTCACGTACGGCTTGGGGAACTCGGGAGCGGCCAGGGCGCCGAGGAACGGGTCGTGCGGCAGGAGTGCGCGGTTCTGCTGTCCGGCGAGGATGATCAACGGGGTTCGGTTGCGGTAGGCGGTGAAGAGGCTGCCGAGCCCGTGCCCGACGCCGCCCGCGGAGTGCAGGTTGACCAGGACGGCCTGGCGGTTGGCCTGCGCGTAGGCGTCGGCCATCGCCACGACGGCGGATTCCTGCAGACCGAGGACGTAGTCGAAGTCGTCGGGCCAGTCGGTGAGGAACGGGACCTCGGTGGTGCCGGGGTTGCCGAATACTGTGGTGAGACCCAATTCGCGGAGGAGTTCGCGGGTGGCGTCCAGGACCGTGCGCTTGTTCATGTCCACACAGTAATGCTTAGTTTTGCGAAGGAAATCCCCCAAAGGGCCGCCCGGACCCGGATCGTCGTGTCGGAATTCGGGTGGAGGACCCCGTGCGCCACCGTCAAGGACGCACGGGGTCCGGCCACTCGCCAAGCTCAGGAGAATCGAGGTACGGCGAGTGGCTCCCGGCCGCAGCGTTTCCACCGGCAGTTCGGCCGAGGGCACGAGAATAGCGATCTTCCGCCGGGCGCGGAAGGGGGCCCCGCCGATTCGTGCTTCGGCGGACAGCGGCCCTGCTCAGCCGCGTCGGCCACGCGCCCCGACCGTCATCCAGCTGTAGTCCACAAAGGATTCCTGCTCGTAGGCCGCGTACGCCTCGTCGAGAACCTCCCGGGTGACCAGGCCGGACGCGAGCGCGGGCTCCTCGACGAGCTTCGTCGTGTTCTTGAGCCACGCCGCCAGCGGTTGGCCACCCCGCGCCGGCAGGACCACGCCCTCCGCGGCGCAGTCGATCAGGCCGGCCGCCTCCAGCGGGACCGGCAGGGACCGGGCCCACTCCGGCGCGGTGCCGACCCGTTCCGCCATGACCCGCGCCAGTGCCGCCATGCTCTGGCGGGTCGCGGGGTGCGAGGACAACCCGGGCAGCGGGGTGCCGATCTCGATGAGCAGCCACCCGCCGGGCGCGAGCCACGTCGCCAGCCGCTTGAGCACGGCCTCGCGCTCGGGCAGGTGCTCCAGCACGAAACGGGTGTGGATGACGTCGAACTCCCCCGGCGCGTCGTCCGTGGTGACGTCGTGGTGCAGGACGGTCACCCCGAGGTCGGCCAGCGGGTCGAGGAACGTGAGGCTCAGGTCCGTCGCCACCACGTTCTCCGGGCCGGCGAGCTCGGCCATCCTGGCCGCCACCGATCCGGCTCCGGCACCGACCTCCAGGCAGCGCCACCCGTTCCGAACTCCGAGGCTGTCGAGCTGCCGGAAGCTGAACGGATCGAAGGCCTCTTCCAGTAGGCGGAGCCGACGGTGCTCGGCCTGCGCGTGAGTGTCGACGAAGCTGTTCCAGCCGATGGTCTGTGACATCCGGATTTCCTCATTCGATCAGATCGGGCGACGACGCATCGTACGGGCCGCCACACCGCATCCGACAGGGTCAAAACCCCATTTTTTTCCGCGTCGGACAACGCGGCCGAACGAACACAGAGGACGTGACGGGCGTCACTTTGCGGCACCTCGTTGGACTGTCCACCTCGGACTGTCGCGCCGAAAAGTCCAGTCGGGGGCCACAATGGAGCCTGACGTGAGACATTTTGCTGACCGCCATCCGAAACAGTGTCAATCGTCAGTGAATCGGCCCGCGCCTGCGCTGATCGGGTTATCCACCCTGGGGCGAATGGCCTCAATCCGTGCTCTTTCGACGCATTCGGAGTAGTGGCGCCGGGCGCAGTCCGGCGAGACGAACCGGGTCGATCACCCTTCGAGCAGTATTGCTTCGGACGCGATCGCACCGTAACTTCTGCACCGATCAGTCGCCCTTCCCGGTTGTGGCGGTCAGCCCCCTTGTCGACGAACGCGCCGGGCACCCCTTCGTCGGTTTCATTGCCGCGTCCGAAAGAATGGATTCCAGCACGATGACGGATCTCGCGTCGCCGGTGAACGCCGCCCGGAGCAGGAGCACCGGGTTGCTCGAAGTCGTCGTCGAACGGTGGGCGACCGAGCGCCCTACCGCCACGGCGTGCTCCGCACCGGACGGCGTGCTCGACTTCGCCGGTCTGGCCGAGCGGACGACGGCGATCGCCGGGGCGCTGGCGGCGGCCGGCGCGGGGCCCGGCACCACGGTCGCGCTGACCACCGGACGGACCCGGCTCGCCGTGGCGAGCCTGTTCGCCGTGTGGCGCCTCGGCGCGACGGCGGTGCCGCTCGACGAGCGCCACCCGGCCGCCCGGATCGCCGAGGTGCTCGACGACGCCCGTGCGTCCCTGATCCTCGGGCAGCGGCCGCCCGGCGCGCCGGCCGACCTGCCCGTACTCGACCCGGAGAGCGCCCGCGGCGGGCCGTTCGCCGCGGCCGAGGGCGAGATCGCCTACCTCATCCACACCTCGGGCAGCGCGGGGCGGCCGAAGGGTGTCGAAGTCACCTACTCGGGTTTGGCCACGGCGCTCGACGCCATGAGCACCATCCACCTCGGACCGGGTGGGCTGGGGATCAACCCGCTGTCGCCGGCGTTCGACGGCTGGCTCTGGTGCGTGCTGCTGCACCTGCTCAACGGGATCGGCACCGCGATCCTCGACCTCGCCGACGACGGCGAGCACGTCGACCTCGCCGGCCGGATCGCCGCGGTCGCGCCGCGCACGGCCAGCCTCACTCCCTCACTGCTCGCCTCCTGCGCCGACGCGCTCGCCGGTGCCGAGGTGGTGGTGGTCGCCGGGGAACGCTGCCCCCGCGGGCTGCTCGAGGTGCTGCTGGCCCGGCACCGGGTGCTGAACGTCTACGGTCCGACCGAGGCCACGATCGCCGCGACCTGCGCCGACAGCGCCCGCGGCGACGACGTCACGACGATCGGGCGCCCGCTGCCCGGCTACCTGGTTCGGGTGCTCGACGATGACCTGCAGCCGGTGCCGCCGGGTGTCAGCGGCGAGTTGTGCCTCGGCGGGACCGCGCTCGCCCGGGGCTACCGCGGCGACCCGGCGCTCACCGCGCGCCGCTTCGTCACCATCGACGGGGAGCGGCTGTTTCGCACCGGTGACCAGGTGTGCGCCCGTCCGGACGGACAGCTCGAGTTCCTCGGCCGGCTCGACACGCAGGTCAAGGTGCGCGGGTTCCGGATCGAACTCGGCGAACTCGAGCGGGTCGTGGAGCAGCTGCCGGCCGTGATCGCGGCCACGGCGTTCGTGCGGACCGCGGGCGGCACCCTCGGTGTCGCCGCGGTGCTCGCCGACGGGCACGACCCGGTCGCCGGCGCCCTGCTCGTGCGCGAGCACTGCCGGACGTTCCTGCCCGATCACCTGCTGCCGTCCACTGTGGACTTCGTGCCCGCGCTGCCCCACAACGACCGCGGCAAGGTCGACCGGGAAGCGCTCGCGGTGGCCGCCGACGCGGCCCGGCCCGCCGGCCGCCCGCCGGCCACCGCCCGCGAACACGAGGTCTGCGCCGTCTTCGCCGAGGTGCTGGACCAGCCGGTGGCCGACGTGGCCGCCGACTTCTTCGAGCTCGGCGGCCACTCGCTGCTCGCCGCCCGGATGGTCGCGGTGCTGCGCAAGCGGACCGGGTTGCGGGCGTCGATCCCGCTGCTGCTGGGCAACCCCAACCCGGCCGCACTGGCCGCGGAGCTGGACCGGCTCGCGGAGGTGTCCGCTTGAGCGCCTGGGTGGTGCCGTGGCACCCGTCGCCCGCCGGCCGCCCGACCCTGGTCTGCGCCCCGCCCGGTGGCGCCGGCTGCAGCCGGTTCCGCGGCTGGCAGGCCCGGCTCGGGCTCGCCGTCTCGGTGGTCGGCGTGCAGCTGCCCGGGCGGGAGAACCGGTTCGCCGAGGACCATCCGGCGACCTTCGCCGACGCCGTCGACGCCGTCGCCGCGGACCTGGCCGAGCTCCGGGCGGGCGCGCCGCTCGTCATCGTCGGCGAGAGCTTCGGCGGCCTGCTCGCCTACGAGCTCGCGCGGGCGGTGCGCCCGGACGCGCTGGTGCTCGCCGCGACCGAACCCCCGGGCAACCGGACGGCCGCCGAACACCTGGTCATCGACGAGCGGATCCTGCGCGACCTGTTCGTCTCAGGGCCGCCCGAGCTGCGCGACCTGGACGAGGACAGCCAGGAGTTCCTGCTCGACGTGCTGCGCCGGGACGACAAGCTCGCCGACACCCACGTCATCGCCGAACAGTTCCGGGTGGACTGCCCCATCCACGCCTGGTCCGGCGACCTGGACGAGGTGGTGCCCGGGCACCTGCTCGACGGCTGGGCCCGCTACAGCACCGCCGGCACCAGCCGGCGGTCCTTCGCCGGAAGCCACACGTTCCTGACCGACCTCGCCGACGAGACCGTGCCCGCACTGGGGAGCCTGCTGTGCTGATGGACCTGACCGACGACCTGAGCTTCGCCGGCACCGAGTTCTGGGCGCACTTCGCGTGGCTGCGCGAAAACGATCCGGTGAGCCGGCACCCCGACTCCCGTGGCGGGTTCTGGGTGGTCAGCCGGTACGCCGACGTGCTGTCGGTCTACCGCGACGCGGCCGGGTTCAGCTCCCGGCACGGGATGCGGCTGGGCACCAACGCGACCGCGGTGGACGCCGTGACCGGGCAGATGCTGATCGTTTCCGACCAGCCGGACCACGCGCAGCTGAAGACGGTGCTCGCCAAGGCGTTCTCGCCCGCCGCGATCCCGCACGCGGAGGACCTGGTGCGGACCGTGGTGCGCGGCCTGCTCGACGAGGCCCTCGCCGCGGGTGAGGTGGACGTGGTGGAGACCGCGCGCCGGCTGCCGACTCGCGTGGTGTGTGCGCTGATGGGCGTGCCGGAGCAGGAGCGGGACTGGCTCGGCGGCACGATGAACGCCGCCTTCGAGGGCGAGGACGAGCAGAGCAGGCTCGCCGCGCACGCGGAGATCTTCCTGTACTTCTCGGAACTGGTGCTGGACCGCCGGGAGAACCCGGGCGACGACTTCGTCAGCCGCATCGCCACCGACCGGCGGTCCACCGCGGACGGGACGAAGCGGCCACTGACCGACACCGAGATCGTGGTCAACTGCAACGGTGTCCTCGCGGGCGGCAACGAGACCACTCGCTACTCCGCGGCCGGCGCCGTGCTCGCGCTGGTCGAGCACCCGGACCAGTGGGCCGCCCTGCGCGCCGACCGAGCGCTGCTGCCGGGCGCGGTCGAGGAGGTCCTGCGCTGGACCACCCCCGGTGTGCACGTGCTTCGCACCGCAACCGCACCCACCACGATCGGCGGCGTCGACATCCCCGCCGGCGACCGGGTGACCCTGTGGAACGTATCGGCCAACCGCGACGACGCCGAGTTCGGCGACGCCGGACGCTTCCGGGTGGACCGCACACCCAACCGCCACCTCGCCTTCGGCGGCGGCCGCCACCAGTGCCTGGGGGCGCGCCTGGCCCGGCTGGAACTGACCGTGTTCCTCGAGGAACTGCTGGACCGGGTGGCGACGGTGGAGGTCACGGGCGAGCCCCGCTACACGGCGTCGAACTTCACCTGGGGCGTACGCGAACTGCCCGTGCGCTTGCGTGGCGCCTGACCGACGGGCGCTGATCATGTTCCCGGGCACGCTCAGGGCCCGGCCGGGCGCAGGGGCACCCACGAGCCGCCGATGCGCAGGTCCGCGCGAGCGGCGTCGGCGAACACCGCGATCGCCTGGTCCAGCCGTCCCTGGCCGGCCTCCTCGTCCGCGCGGAACTTCTCGTCGACCCGGCCACCGAAACCCGGCCGGCTTCCCGCGTGGATCTGCCGTTCTTCTGCGACAGGGAACTCAACGCCGCCCTCGAGCGGGCGCTCGCCGCGGTGCACGACCGCGTCGAGACGATCCGGCAGACTCGTTCACCGTCGCTTCTCCTGTAACTGGGCCGGAACTCGGCCGCAGAAGTGAAACGCGGACACCGAAGTCACGTCTCCCCCTCAGCGGGTTAATTCGAGCCGCGCAGCCGAGGGCAACCCGAAGCCGCGGTCGCCGTCCACGGCCACGTCGATGAGCGGGTCGCCGATTTCACCGCGAACTCCGGCGTGCTCCGAGCCCGGTAACCGGGGAGCCGGGCGACGCCGCCGCACAACTCGGCCGCGACCAGCTCCGGCACGTCCCGCGCCCGGTCGACCGCGGCCGTGACGATCCCGAGGACGCCCAGGTCGAGCCGTTAACGGCTGCCGAGGCCGGGCAGGCAGCGGACGATCGTGGCGGCCTTGGCCTCCCGGTTACCGGGAGCCCGGACCAGGGCGGCGTACGCCCCGAGCAAAACTTTGTTGACGAACACCCGGCCCGCGGACGCGTGCAGTTCCGGGTCACCGGAAAGTGTCACGCCACTGGACCGCGAACCGAACAGCTCGTGAACTTCACGCTGTGTGATTACGTCCCTTCGTCGGTGTCACCGCACGGCCGGGCTCACCTACGCTGGCGCAGCCCTGCCGAGGTCCTCTGGAGGCTCCCGTGATGGCCGACCCGCACGAATTCACCCGACGCAGCTTCCTCGGCGGTGTCGCCGCCGCCGGCGCGCTCGGCGCCCTCCCGCCCGGGATGGCCGAGGCCCTCGCCGAACCCCGCGTGTCCGGCAGCCTGTCGGACGTCGAGCACGTCGTCGTCCTCATGCAGGAGAACCGTTCCTTCGACCACTACTACGGCACGATGAAGGGGGTCCGCGGCTTCGGCGACCGCTCGGCGATCGTGCAGCCGAACGGCCAGGACGTCTTCCACCAGCCCGACTCCGGGCGCAGCGACGGCAAGTACCTGCTGCCGTTCCGGGTGGACACGACCGAAGTGGACGGCCAGGACCTCGGCGACCTCGGGCACGGCTGGTCCGACCAGCACCAGGCCATCGCCGGCGGCGCGAACAACGCGTGGGTCGCCGCCAAGGGCGAGCTGACCATGGGCCACTTCGACTCCGGCGACATCCCGTTCCACCGGGCACTGGCCGACGCGTTCACCCTGTGCGACCACTACTTCTGCTCGGTGCAGGGCCCCACGACACCGAACCGGCTCTACCTCTTCACCGGCACGATCGACGCCGACGGCAAGGCGGGCGGCCCGGCGAACTACAACCCCGCCGACTACAGGCCCGTCTTCAGCTGGACGACCTACCCGGAACGCCTGCAGCAGAACGGCGTTTCGTGGAAGGTCTACGCCAACAAGGAAGTCGGCGACGCGAGCGGCTCCTTCGTCGGCGACTACGGCGACAACCCGCTGTGGCTGTTCAAGGCCTACCACCAGGACTACGCGAGTGAACTGTCCAAACGCGCCAGTGTGTTCAAGACGTGGGGCCCGGATTCCGGGCAGGGCAGGAACGTCGACCACGTCCTGGCCGAGTTCAAGGCCGACTGCGCGAGCGGCTCGCTCCCCCGCGTCTCGTGGGTCGTCGCACCCTACGGCTACTGCGAGCACCCCGAAGCCCGCCCGGTCGACGGCGCCGCGTACACCCAAACCGTGCTGAACGCCTTGTGGAACAACCCGAAGCTCTGGGAGTCCACGGTCGTCCTCATCAACTACGACGAGAACGACGGCTTCTTCGACCACGTCGCTCCGCCGATCGCACCGAGCGGCACCGCCGGCGAGTACATCGGCGGCAAGCCGATCGGGCTCGGTGCGCGCGTGCCGATGACGGTGGTCTCGCCGTGGAGCCGCGGTGGCTGGGTCAGCTCCGAGGTCACCGACCACACCTCGGTCATCCGGTTCCTCGAACGCTGGACCGGCGTGGCCGAGCCGAACATCAGCGCGTGGCGGCGGGCGCTCTGCGGCGACCTCATGACGTGCTTCGACTTCGGCGCCCGGAACCTGCAGATCCCGCTGCTGCCGGACACCGCGGCTCTGCGCAAGCAGGCCGACGACACCCAGAAGAAGCTGCCGAAGCCGACGCCGCCGGCGACCGGGAAGCAGCAGACCCCCGTGCAGGAAGCCGGCACCCGCCCGGCCCGCGCGCTCCCCTACCGGCCGCTGGTCACGACGTCACTGAGCGCCGACCGCAAGGTCCTCACGACGACGTTCGCCAACCAGGGCACCGCGGCCGTGCAGCTGATGGCCTACCGCAACGACGGCCAGACCGACGGCCCGTGGCCCTACGACGTCGCCCCGGGAGCACAGGTGAGCGACACCTGGCGGGTCCAGCTCTACGGCGGCGGCAAGTACGGCGTCGCGGTGCACGGACCCAACCGGTTCCGCTGGCTCCTGGCCGGGAACGCGAACAGCGCGGGCGCAGGCGCCGACGTCCTGGCGAGCTACACGACCGACAACAAGCTGCGGCTGACCATGCGCAACAGCGGGACGACGGCCGTGCGCGTCACGGTCACCGCGAACCACTACCGCACCGACGGCCCGTGGACGTACGCGCTGGCCGCCGGCCAGACCGTGACCGACGACTGGAACCCGGTCGCGTACGGCAACGGCTGGTACGACCTGTCCGCCACGCTCGACGCCGATCCGGCGTTCCTCCGCCGCTTCAGCGGGCACGTCGAAACGGGCGCTCCGAGCGTCACCGGCTGATGAGGCAGGAGGCTTGGTGCTGAGCGAGCTCGCCGTCGTCCAGCGCGTCCAACCGGGGCGGAAGGCCGCCGTCAGCTTCCGGGTCTGCCCGTGCTTCGGTCACCTGATCAGTTCCGCGTCCACTTCTGGTTGCTCCCGCCGGTGCAGGTGGCCAGGTCGATCACCGTGCCGTTACCCGTGCCACTGCCGACGGCTTCCAGGCAGAGGCCGGACTGGGTGCCGGTGATCGTGCCGTCGGACCTGAGCGTCCACTTCTGGTTGGCGCCGCCCGTGCAGGTCCAGATGATCGCCTTGGTGCCGGGCGTCGTGCCCTGGCCGCTGGCGTCGAGGCAGGAGCTGCCGTAGACGCGCAGCTCACCGGCGGCGGTCGAGGTCCACTGCTGGTTGGCGCCCCCGTTGCAGTCCCACAGCTCCACCTGGGTGCCCGACGTTTGCGAAGCATTGGGCACGTCCAGGCAGCGGCCCGAACCGGCGCCGACGAGCGTCGACGTCGTGCCGCCGTTGCCGCCGCTGCCCGGGGTGATGGACAGGTTGTCGAACTGCGCCGTCTCGCCCTGGCTCGTGGCGTAGCCGACCTGGCCGGCTCCCCAGGTCGAGTCGTTCGCGGAGCCGACGGTCGCACCGTCGACGACGGCGGTGATGGTGCTGCCGGAGAAGGTGAGCGCGAGGGTGTGCCACCGGTTGGTGCCCAGCGCCGCGACCGTGCCGTGCGCCAGGGTGGCGACGTTGCCGCCGGTGTTCGAGTTCAGGATCGACCAGTTCCCGGTGTCGCTCACGCGCAGGTGGTAGGCGTTGAGCCCGGCCGCTCCGGTGTAGCTCTGGCTGCCGGCACGTCCGATCACCTCGGCATACCCGGACTTCTCGAGCATGACGTCGGAGGAAACGGTGTAGTTGCTCCACCCGAGCTCGCCGAGCAGGGTGTGCGGATCGGTCAGCGGGTCCCAGGTGATCGGCGCCTGCGCGCTCATCTGGCGCACGCACCGGCCCGCACGGCCGCCGCCGCAGGCCGCCACCTCGAAGGCACCCTGCCAGTCCATCAGGTACTTCGCCTCGGTGCCGATCGCGTTGCCGTCGAAGGAGTCGCTGTAGGGCAGGCTCAGTGCAGCCGGTGCCGGACCGGCCGCCGTGCCCTTGCCCTGCCCGGTCGTCGTGGTGAGGGTGTAGACGTACCCGGGTTGCACGGTCAGGCTGTAGCTGCCGCCGGACGGCGTGAGGTCGGTGGTGTGCACGAAGTAGTCGGCCGCGTTGCCGGAGTTGACGTTGGTGGCCCACACGTGCACGGCGCCCGTCGACAGGCCACCGGTCGCGGTGAAGGCCAGTGTCTGCGGCCCGCTTGCGTCCACCGTCTCGATGACCGTGCTGTAGTCGGTGTTGTCCGGCGACTTCAGCGCGACGTAGCTGCCGTTGTTCCGGTTGCCGCCGAGGTAGCCGCTGGAGGCGTCGAGGTACTTCCAGCCGGGCGCGGTGAACTGGCTCGTCTGGGCCATCACCCAGGCGTTCTTGCCGATCGCGTAGTGGCCGGACCACGGCTGCGCGGCCAGCGCGACACCCATGGTCGGGTACGGCAGGTTCGGGGTGATCGCGGCGATCACCGGCCAGTTGAGGTAGGCGGTCATCTTCCCGTCGATGTACCCGCGGTTGAGGCCGCGGGCCATGGCCTGCGCGCCGCCGTTGTAGTCGTCGGAGCCGTTTTCGCTGGCCCACAAGGGCTTGCCGGATGAGAGGGCGGCCGAAGGCACCCCGCAGTTCGCCTGGGACGAACGGTAGCCGCACGGGTAGTGCGCGCCGATGATGCCGATCGCCGAAGCGAAAGCGGGGTTGGAGTCGACGTCGTTGGCGATCGACCAGTCGGAGTCGGCGCCCACGATCTTCACCGCCGAGTAGCCGGCGGAGTTCAGCGTGGAGCGCAGGTTCTCGTACCAGCCGACGTTGTAGCCGCGCTCGTTCCAGCCGCCGAGGTAGTCGATGGCCAGGTTGTGCTGCTTGGCGCAGCCCAGCCACGTGGTCAGGTAGCCGAGCGTGTCGGTGGACCAGAAGTTGCCGCCGCCGATCCAGCCGGGCGCGCCCCAGGCCAGCCCGTAGAGCTTGATGTCCGGGTTGCGGGCCTTCGCCTGTTCCGCGAGCCAGAACTCGTAGCCGACGTCGCAGTTGACGGCTCCCCGCGTGTGCTCGACGCTCGGCTCCGCGCCGGAGGTGGAGTTGGTGTCGCCGCCGATCTCGATCTTGAGGATCTGCACCGAAGCGCCGTAACCGGGCTTGAAGAGGTAGTCCAGGATCTGGCCGCGCTCGGGCTCCGGGTAGTCGATCAGCAGGCGGGAGTTGCCGCCACCGCCGCTGATCGCCCCCACGCCGTCGAACGTGCGCCCGCCGGACGAGCCGTTGATCGTGATCGAAGTCGCGGCTTCGGCCGGTGCGGCCGTGACGGCCACGGCACCACCCGCGGTCAGGGCGAGGCAGCCGACCATGACCGCCGACGCCCGCCAGCGCCTGAACCTTGACATGACGAGTTCCTTTCCCAGCCGAGCGCGTGGTGGTTGTGCAGCTAGCCGAGCGTCCATTGCTGGTTGCTGCGGCCGTTGCAGGTCCACAGTTCGACGAGAGCGCCGTTGGCGGTGGACGCTGCGGTGACGTCCAGGCAGAGCCCGGACTGCACACCGGTGATCGTTCCGTCGGCGCGGACGGTCCACTGCTGGTTGGCCTGGCCGGTGCACGGCCAGATGATCACCTTGGTCCCGGGGCTCGTGCCCTGGCCGCTGGCGTCGAGGCAGTCGCCGCCGCTGTACACGCTGAGCGCGCCCGAGGAGGTGAGGGTGAAGCTCTGGTTCGACCCGCCGGAGCAGTCCCGGATCTGCAGCTGCGTGCCGGCCGTGGTGGTCGAGTTCGGCACGTCCAGGCACTTGCCCGCGCCCACCGCGTGCACCGGTCCGGTCCCACCGCCGCCGGGAGGTGCGCCACCCAGCGCCGTCGCGGTGGCGTTGTAAGCGGGCTTCGGCTGGTAGTTGTTGTCGTACATGCTCGCGGCGCCGTAACCGGGGAAGGTCCCGGGGATCCAGGAATCGGCGTCGCCGACGCCCCACTGCGAAACGCCGGGGCAGCGGGTGACGGCCAGGCAGTCCTTCACCACGGTCGCGTAGTCGGCCGCCTGCTGCTGGAGGTTGCCGCCGGAAGCCGGTAGCGGGACGCGGTCGTCGAGCTCGGTGACCGCGACGTCCAGCCCCAGCGCCGCGAAACGCTGCATGTTCGCGAGCATGGACGGGGGGACCTGGCCGACGATGAAGTGGCTTTCCAGGCCGATACCGCCGAGTGGCACGCCTTGGGCCAACATGGACTGCGCGAGACTGTAGAGCGCGTTGCTCTTGGCGTTCTCGCCTTCGATGTTGTAGTCGTTGATGTACAGCACGGCGTTCGGGTCCGCGGTGTGCGCGGTGCGGATCGCGTCGGCGAGGTAGCCGGTGCCCATGGCCGCGGTGAAGGCGTCCTGGCGCAGGCTGCCGTCTTCGTTGAAGGGTTCGTTGATCACGTCCCAGGCGTAGATCTTGCCCTTGTAGTGGTTCACCTCGGTGGTGATGTGGGCCTCCATCGCGCCCTGCACCTGGTTGCGCGGCAGGCCGCTCACCCACCCCGGCAGCTGGGCGTGCCAGACCAGGTTGTGCCCGCGCACGCGCATGTTGTGCGCCTGCGCGAAGGAGACGATCCGGTCGCCGGGGCCGAAGTTGTACGAACCGTTGGCCGGCTCGGTGGTGTCCCACTTCATCTCGTTGCCGGGCGTCACCATGTCGAACTGGGCGCCGGCGAGCGAAGTGATCGTCGCGTTGTTCACCATGTTGCCGGTCAGCTCGGTGCCGATGTACTTGTGCTGGGCCTCGGCCAGCGAACGCAGGGTCGACGCCGCGTCCGCGGGCGGTGCCGTGACCGAGGCGAAGACCGGAGCGACGGCGAGCCCCAGCGCGGCGGCGAGCGCGGCGCGCCGGAAGCGGGGTGATCGACGCGGCTGGCGGGTGAAGGGGCGCATGCGACCTCCGATGGCGTCTTCGACATCTTCGAGCGGCGCAGTCCGGAACACGGCGACTGCCGGGGCGGGGTACCGGCGGCACCCTCGAACCGATTCGTACGATACCGGAAATCCCCGCACGGCCAAGCGTGCGTGAAAGTTACCCGGGCGAGCTTCCGATAAGGGACAAATCTGTTTGCGCGCAACGATGATCATGTCCCGACGCACGACCTGCCGCCACGCGGCCCGGTCAGTCGAATCGGTTCGATTACCCCGCGCCCGAACCGGCCCTGTCCGCGCCGTCGATCGCCACGAGCCTCAAGGGGACTTCCTGTCCGTCCGGCTCCGCCACCACCCGAGCGCAGCCGGCTGAGCCGTCGCATTTCCCTATTGGGTGAAGTGGCCGACGGGTGGTTTATCTCCCCGAGGCAACCCTGCTACGCTGATTCCAGCGGCACTGCGGGCGAATTCCGGTAAACGCAATAAACCATTCCCTTTCGGCGTGCCATGGTGACCTCTCCGCGAATGCTGGAAGGAAACGCGCATGAACGGCTCTTCCGTCGGACCTCCGCTCGCGGGCGTGCCCTACATGGACCTCTTCCAGACGCAGATCGAGGGCATCGCGCGTCACATCCGCGACACCCAGATCCCCGGGATCCGCGAGGCGATGAAGGTCGCCTACGAATGCCGGGCCGCCGGCGGCCGGCTCTTCTCGCACGTCCTGGTGGGGCACTTCGCCATGTTCGCGGCCAGCCCCGGCGTGCCCGGGCAGCCCTCGGTGCTGCCGCAGCGCGCCGACCGGAACATCTCCGCGGACTACAACCGGATGAAACCGGGTGACTTCCTGCTCACCAACGGCGCTTCGCTCATCAACCCCGACAAGGGGACCATCCCGGACGTCGGCCCGGACGAAGCTCGCGCCCGCGGCACGTACACCGTCGGCATCACCTGCAGTTACGCCCGTTTCTACAAGACGCCCGTCGGGGCTTTCGCGCCGGTCAAGATGCTCACCTCACTGGAGCAGATCTGCGACCGCGTGCTCGACAGCGGCTGCACCTGGAGCTGCGGCGTGATTTCGACGCCGGCGATCCCCCAGTTCAAGATCATTTCTTCCAGTGGCCTCTCGCAGTTCCTGGTCTACTGGGCCTGCACGGCCGCGTTGTGCCGGCAGATCGGCACCGAAGGCGCCGACGACGGGGCCGGCGCGGCCGCCGAATACCTCGACCGGGCCCTGGAAAGCTTCGCGCTGATCCGCGAACACGAGTTCGAGCTGATCGACCGCGTGGCGCGGGCGTGGACCGACCGCGTCCTGCTCTTCGCCGGGGCCGCGACGCACCCGCGCATCCTCGTGTACGGGCACCCGCAGGTCGGAAAGCCCTACGAGGGCACGCAGAACATGTTCGTCAACGAGGCCTACGAGACGGCCGCGGGCAGCATGATCATGCAGCCCTACGACCTGTACAAGACCCAGCTCCAGCCCAGCGACATCGTGCTGATCGGCGCGATCAGCCCGGCCGACAGCGACGAAATCCAAGTCGCCCGGTACGCCCAGCAGATCGGCGCGATGGTCGTCGCCTTCGGTCCCTTCGCCGAGCGGGAAGGAGCCGGCACCCTCCGCGACTACGTGGATGCCGCCATCGACACGCACAGCGGCGACGGCGCGGGCGTCCTCGACATCCCGGGCTTCGCCGAGCCGGTCTGCCCGATCAGCGGGCTGTCCGGGAACCTCGTGCTCTGGCTGCTGACCGCGCAGTGGACCTACCACATGGTCCAGCGCGGCCAGACACCCAACTTCTGGCAGAACTACTGGGAAGTCGGGGCGCACGAGTACGACGACCGCGCCCAGGCCGACTTCCTCGAGCGCGGCTACTGAACCCACAGGGAGTGCTGACCATGTCCGCGAGCATCGGTTCCCGTCCCGTCGTGCTCAGCGACCGGCAAGGCTTCGACCGGCGCTGGTTCGCACCCGCGCTCGAAGCCGTTTACGTCCCCAAGACCGACACGGAGGCGGTCACCCAGGTCGGCGAGGCCATTTCCCGCTACGGGCGCGACGTCAAGGTCGTGTCCGGGCGCCACTGCTACGAGAACTTCGTCTACAACGAGACGACCAGGGCCATCGTCGACATGTCCACGATGAACCGGGCCGGCTGGGACGACCGGCGGGGCGCCTACTTCATCGAGGCCGGGTGCGAGAACTGGTCCGCCTACCGGGTCCTGCTGAACGGGTTCGCCAAGACGCTGCCCGCCGGGAGCTGCTACTCGGTCGGCGCCGGAGGGCACATCACCGGCGGCGGCTACGGCCTCCTGTCACGGCTGCACGGCCTGACCGTCGACCACCTCAGCGCGGTCGACATCGTGACGTGGAACGCGCCGGCGAACCGCGCGGAACTGCACCACGTGTCGGCGAAGAGCACGTCGGCCGACGAACGAGACCTCCTGTGGGCCCTGCAGGGAGCGGGCACCGGCAATTTCGGGGTCATTCTGCGCTATTACTTCGAGAGGCTGCCGGACGCACCGGAATTCGCTTCGATCTACACGCTGTCCTGGAACTGGGCGTCGCTCACCCCGAACTCCTTCGCGGACCTGCTCGCCGCGTACGCGGATTTCGTGAGGGTAATGCCCGAAACCGATTTCAGCCTGCTCAAGCTCACGCACGTTTCGGCCGGTCAGCTCGGCATGATCGTCCAGTCCGTGTCCCCGCAAGGAGCCACCCGCCTCGACCACCAGGCCGAGGCCGAACGGCGGTACACCGAAGCGCTGACCCGGTTCGAGGCGATCGCCGAGCACGCACCGCTGGAGAACCCGCTCGGCGGTCATCCCGGCTGGACGGCGGCCCCGGCCGGCAACGACAACGTGCAGCACGTCACCTACCTCGAAGCACTGCAGACCCTGAACGGCTCGGGCCCCAACCGGTTCGGCAAGTACAAGTCCGCGTACATGAACAAGGCATTCCCGCCGGAGCAGAGCGAGGCGATCTACCGCTGGCTCAACACGACCCCGAAGGGCGTTCCCGCGTCGGACATGAGCCAAAGCCTCCTGCAGGTCGACAGCTACGGCGGAGCCATCAACCGCGTCGCGTCCGACGCGACCGCGGTCCCCCAGCGCAACGCGATCATGAAGCTGCAGTACCAGACCTACTGGCTGAACGCCTCCCGCCCCGGCGAGAACATCCCGGACGACACCCAGGCCGACGCCCACCTGAGCTGGATCAACGAGTTCTACCGCGACGTCTACGCGAAGTACGGCGGCTTCCCCGACCCGGCCCGCGACCCGACCGGAACGGTGGCCGGCGCGTACTACAACTACCCGGACAACGTGCTCGGCACCCACGCCACGCGCAACGTCGACAACGCGCTGTGGCTCTACTTCCTGGACAACTTCCGAACCAACCGGCGCAACCTCGTCACCGTGAAGCGCCGCTGGGACCCGGCGAACGTCTTCCACCACGCGCAGTCGATCCCCCTGCAGTGAGCCGGGGACGGACGCCAGCTCTCGTGCGCCGCGCGGCCGAGCTCGTCCGCGCTGACGCCACGGAGACCACTTGTAGCGACCGGTCCGGCCGGTGCGACTTCCCGGTGTGATGTCCGCACAGCTGGATCCGATGCCGAGGCCGACCAAGGGCCCGTTTTCGCTGGACTTGAACGACCTGTTCGCCGAAGCGATCGCCGCCGTGCGGGCGCGCAGGGAGATCACGGAGGAGCTGGAGACCCTTCAGGATCCACCGGATCTCCACGCGGTCATCGTGGCGAACCGCGAGATGCTCTTCTCCTCCGTGCGGGACCAGTTCGACCGTACCGAGACGGCGGGGAACCGTCTGCACGAGTTGCTCGTGGAGGCCGCGGGGCCGGCCGGTGTCGAGGTGCTGAACGGGCTCGTCGAAGGCGTCACGAGGTTGCGCAGCGTGGTCGACGAGTTCAGCCTGGCGGAACCTTCGGCCGAGCGCACGCACGAGCTGAGACAGATCCGGCTGCGCCTGGAACGCCGGACGAACGTGGTCGCGCC
The DNA here is from genome assembly GCF_046549135.1 of Amycolatopsis sp. lyj-23. NCBI lineage: Bacteria > Bacillati > Actinomycetota > Actinomycetes > Pseudonocardiales > Pseudonocardiaceae > Amycolatopsis > Amycolatopsis sp. lyj-23. The sequence continues at coordinate 601,898 of NZ_JAJPWN010000001.1, forward strand.
GCGTCGCGCAGACCTGCCTGACGACCTGGCCGCGGAGCTGGAAGCCGAACTGGAGGACTGTGAAACGCTGCTCGCGGAACTCGAGCGGCGGGAGGTGGATCTGTTGACGGCCGCCCGGCCCCGGGCCCGGGAGGCGCTCGAGTTCCGAGCGCTGGAGACCAACTGGGAAGTCCACCGCAACGACACCGTCCAGGTGTTGGAATCGGCGGTGTTCAGCTGCGCGTTGACGGCCCTGAACACCGCCGTGACCGAAGAAACGGCGCCGCGGATGCGGGTCAAGTCGTTCGACGGGCTGCGGCAGAGCGTCACCACCGAGCGGATCGTGCTCACCGACGCCTACGAGCGGCTGGAACGCATGATCCGCGAGCGCAGCGACGGCAGTTTCGGGATCGCCGGGCCGCGCGGCGTCGGCAAGTCGACGCTCGTGCGGTTCTTCGCCACCACACGCGGGGTGCGCGGCCTGCCCGACGACGAGGAGCACGAGCGGTCGGCCGGGAAGCGTCCGCGGCTCGGTGTGGTCGTTTCGGCGCCGGTGGCCTACCAGCCCCGTGACTTCGTCCTGCACCTCTACGCCGAGCTGTGCAAACGGGTGATCGGCGGCGACGGCGACACGACGGCGCGGCCGGAGATCGAGCCCGAACCCCGGTTCGCCGGGGTGTCGCTGCGCTGGACCCACGCTTGGCTGATGGTGCTCGGTGGCGGTGCGCTGGCCGTCACGGCCGGGCTGCTGGCTCTGCTGGGTCTTCGCCGGCCGCTGTGGGTCGTGCATCCGTTCGCCGACGCGGGCACGGTGCTGCTCGGCACGGCCATGATCGCCACGGCCGCGTTGTTCGTCCGGAACGTGAAGATCGTCCCCGCGCGCAGTGCGGTCCGGTTGCAGGCCCGGCGGAAGGACAAGGCGTGGCCGGCGGTGGTGGTCCCCGCTCTGGTGGTCGACGGGCTGGTCATGATCACCGCAGGGAACGGCTGGCAGAGCCACACCTGGCAGCTGCTCGGGGCGTTGGCGGGCGCGCTGATCAGCATCCCGGCCTTCGTGCTGGCCCGCCGAGTCCGCAGCCTGCTGTCCCGGGTGGCGTTTCCCGACGAGCTGCCGCTTTCCGCGGAGTGGCAGTTGCGCGAGCTGGCGGTGGAGCGGTTGCGCGGGATCCGGTACCAGCAGAGCTTCGCGCACGAGCGGTCATTGGCGGTGAAGGCCGGCGGCGCGATCGGGTTCGACGTCGGCGGCAAGCGCGGCCAGACCCGCCAGGAGATCGCGAAGACCTACCCCGAGCTGGTGGGGGACCTGCGGGCGTTCCTGGCGGCGGTGGCGCAGCAGCACACCGTCGTGATCGGTGTGGACGAGCTGGACAAGCTGCGCTCGCACCAGGACGTCGAGAACTTCCTCAACGACATCAAAAGCGTCTTCGGTGTCACCGGGTGCTTCTTCCTGGCCTCGGTGTCGGAGGACGCCGCGGCCGGTTTCGAGCGCCGCGGTGCGCCTTTCCGGGACGTCTTCGACAGCGCGTTCGACGACGTGCTTTCCGTGCGGCTGCTCGATATGGGGTGTTCGCGGAGGATCGTCTACGGGCTCCTCCTGGGCTGGACGAAGCCGTTCGTCGGTCTGTGTTACGTCCTTTCCGGTGGGCTCGCCCGCGACCTGCGGCGCAGCGCGCGGGAACTCGTGTCCCACCGCGGCAACGGCGACGAAATCGAACTCGGCGCGGCCGCGCTCGCCATGTGCCGCCGCGAGGCCGAAGCGCGGACCGACGCGATCCGGCACGAGCTGATGCGGGACCCGTTCGACGCCTTGAACATCGACCTGCTCACCAAGGTCGCGGCCCTCACACCCGCCGAAGCGACGGTTCCGTCGCTGCTGAAGTGGCACGACGAGCTGTCCTCGTGGGCCCCGGCCGTGGCGCCCGGCGAGCCGATCCCGTCGGCGGCACGCCTCGGGAGCGAGCTGGCGGCGTTCCTGCTCTTCGCCGCGACCGTGCTGGAGTTCTTCGACCCGGCCGAAGTCGCCGAGCGCATCCGCGAGGCGGAGAAACCCGGAGGCGTCGCGAAATGCTTGTCGACGCTGGCCACGGCGCGGCGGTCGCTCGCATTGAGCCCGGGGATTTCGATCGCGCACACCCGGCTGTTCCGCACGGCCTGGACAATGGACTCGTGAGAGCGGCGGGGCGTGCCGCGCTGCAGCGAGGACGCACGTTGAGCCCCCTACGGCGCACTGGCTGGATCGCCGGCGGAGGCGGGCGAGTCAGCCCGCGCAGTGGTCGAGACGGTAGTGATCGAGCTGTTGCGGATCGCCGAGTGTCTGGCATTGCGTCTTGTAGGGAGCGCTCTGGTGGCTGGCTGCAGGAAAAGTGAGGACAGGAACAGGCCTTCCGATGGGCCAGAGGTCGTTGGCCGGCTGCTGTTCCGTCCAGTAGAAGTCGCCGGCAGCTCCTCGGATGGGTGTGTCGCGGTAGGCGGTGAGCTGGTCGCGGATGTCCGCCGGACCGGGAAGAGCTTGTTTCTGGCTGTACACCGAGTGGATCGCGGTGACAGCGGCGGCGACCGCGTCGTGGTGCATGATCGCGTAGCCGTCGGCCAGGTCCGCCTTCGGGAAGCCGGCCGAGCCGGTGGTGAAGGCCGAGACGAAAGCGTTGTACTGCGCCGGAGCGGCGATGCCCTCGGCCCAGCCTTCGGGATCGGTCGATGATGCCGCGACGATGGTCACCTTGGCGTCGAGGAGGTCCTGGGTGTTCAGGGGCTCCGCGTCGGCGCCCGGCTGGTCTCCCGGCGTGATGACCAGCCCGGTGATCCCGGTGGCGAGCACGAGCTGCCGGCCGGCGGAGGGACCGCGGCGGAACTTGAGGCTGCGGACCAGGCGCGGGAGGTCGGCGTCGCGGCCGGCGTAGAAGACGACCGACGGGTCCTCGATGCTGATCGAGTTCACCGCGTCCTGGAACAGCCCGGTCGAGCCCGTGCTGGGTGGGGTACTGCCGTTGAACCAGGCTTGGTGGTTGTTCAGCGAAAGGCTGGCGAAGACGTCGACGAACGCCGCGCCGAGGGTCTGCACGTAGTTGTCGTGGTTGCGGTCCCGGACGAGGAAACCCGTCGCCACCGTGCCGAGGCTGCCGGCCAGCGCTTCGACGTAGGCGTGGTTGGACGGTGAGACCTTGAACAGCCCGGGTTTGTCGCTCGCGATGCCGGTTTCGCGGGTGGTCATGTCGTCGGAGGTGAGGACGCTGCCGATGCTGGGCAGGTGCCAGCGGGCGTTCAGCTGCTTCGCGGCGTCGCGGGTCTGCGGCACGCTGACACCCATGCCGGTGACCGCGACCAGCGGGTGCTCACCGGTCGTGAGACCGCCCAGCTCGGTGACCACGTCCGGCCAGGAAGCCTGATCGGCGCCGACGTTGGCCAGGACCAGCTGAACCAGCGGTTTGGGGTCACCGTAGGCGGTGATGCCGGCGTTGGTGCGGGCTTGGGCGGTGTAAGCGCCTTCGATCGCGTGCACGATCGGGCCGGCGGCGAGCTTGCTGTCCGGCTTCGCGGTCATCGGCATCAGCACGGCCACCCGCACGTACGGCTCGCCGGTGCGGGCCACCCGCTGGTTCTCGTCGACGATCTTCTTCACCACGGCCGACATGGCGGTGTCGTCGGAACCGAACGCGTAGGGCAGGTCGACGAGCCAGCCGATGCATTGGCCGTCGCCGGCCCGCCGGGACAACGCGTGACCGTCGCCGGCCTGTCCGGGGGTGCCGGGGCACTCCGCGGCCTTGGCGGCCAGGTGATCGACGAGCCACCAGGTGCCGCCCCCCAGCAGCAGGACGACGATCGCGGCCAGGACCAGCAGGCGGCGCCGTCCGCGCGCGCGGGTCGCCGGGCGCTCCGGGTAGCTGTAATCGGTCTCGGTCACGAAGCTCCTTCGCCGTTGACGGCCCGCAGGCTCGGATTCGCAGCGGGCCGGGTGCGAGCGGGCCGCCAGCGGCGCGCGGTCGTCTGGTGGAAGTCGATCAGATCGGTCAGCTCGTCACAGGTGTCGTCGAGGTGCTTCGCCACCTCCTCGAGACCGCCGGCGATGCGCAGGTGCAGCGCACGGCGGCTCGCGCAGCACAGCGGATCGGCCGCCGTCCACAGCCGGTGCAGCAGCGGCGGCAGGAACGCCGGCCAGCTGCCGGTGGGTGCCGCGGCACGGGCGCCGCGAGACGGGGCGGCGGCCACGTCCACCAGCAGGGTCAGCCATTCCGGCAACGGCGCGGTGTCGAGGCGCTGAGCGAGCTCGTCCAGCACCGGCCGCACGCTCCCCAGGGCCAGGGTGTGGTGCAACCGGCGCGCCGGGCCGCCGTCGTCGCCGTGCCCGGGCCCGTTCGCCAGCAGTTCGTGGGTGCGGCGCCAGTTCCACGGGTGATCGTCGTCGCGGCCGGCGAGCCTGCGCAGCAGCAGGGCGCGCACCACGGTGGTCGTGGCGGTGCGATCCCACATGTCCAGCGGCAGGACGACGTCACCGGCGCGGTCGGTGACGCGCGTGAGCAGCCGCCGTCCGTTCTGGTGGTCCCGTGCCGCCGAGCAGGTGACGAGCGTGTCGATCTCGTCTTCACCGAGTCCGGCGAACAAGTACTCGGCCAGCGCCTCCTGGACCGTCGACCCGGAGTGGGGCAGATCGAGCAGGTCCTCGGGGTCGGCATCCCGGCCCGCCGGGGAGCCGACGACGTCGATGAGGAACGCCGCCGCGCCCGGGTGCCCGCCGGTGATGAGGTGGACGGTGCTCGCGAGGCGGGGGTGCCGGCGGGGTTCCGGCAGGGCGGCGACCAGCTTCCGGGTCTCGTCCACCGACAGGGGCGGCAGCGTGCGCCGGGCCCAGAGCCGGTGGTCGCCGTCCGCTTGCGGCACGTCCTTCAGGCTGGTCAGCTCGAGGATCGTGGCCCGCTCCGCGGGTGGCAGCGCGGCCAGCAGAGTTCCGCGGCTGGTCCCGGCGATCACCAGCGGGGCGGGCAGCTCGACCCCGGCGTCGGCGTCCAGCGTGCGCACGGACGCCATGGCGCGGAGGAACGCCGTTCCGAGCGCGCAGTCGAGGTTGTCGAGCAGCACCAGGCAGTTGACCGCCCATTCCCCCGCGCGCCGGGCCGTCCGGAAGTTGTCGCGCAAGTCGGCGAGCAGGGCATCGCACAGCAGCTCGTCGAACTGGCCCCCGGCGTCGGCCAGCGCCGGGTGCCTCAGCGCGGTGTTGAGGTCGATCAGCTGGCCGACCGGGTCGGTCGGTTCGTGCCGATCGCGGTGGCCGTACCAGCTGCGCGCCCGGCCGAGCGCATTCCGCGTCAGCAGCCGTTCGGCGATCCCGTCGACGGCGGCGTCGACCGCCAGTTCCACCAGGTTCCCCGGCGCCTCGACCGGTGCGGGCACCTGCTTCAACGCCTGCTGGGCCACCCCGCTGAGCACCCGCTTGAGGGTGGCGAGCCCGAGCCGTTGCGCCAGCATGCCTTCGACCTGCCGGCGGGCACCACCGGGATCGTCCCGGTCCAGGTTCAGCGCAGCGGCCTGCAAGCCGATGACCAGCCGGTCGAACCGCAGCGACCCGTAGATCGGGCAGCGCCGGGAAAGCTGCACGGCGATCGCGGCGAGCAACTCGGGAAGGGCCTCGTCGCCGAGGTGGTCTTCGACCGCCGCGACGTCGAGGTAGGAATAGGGGATTTTTCCCGCCCACCCGCGAGCCAGCTCGTTCAGCAGGGCGGTCTTGCCCATTCTCGCGCCGCCCTCGAACACCACCGACGGCAGATACCCGGCAGCGCCGTTCCCCGGCCGGAGCAGCAGCTGCCGCAGCATTTTCGGTTCCATCGTCCGGCCGTGGAGCTGGGCTGCCACAACACCTCCCCCGTCGCGCCGTCCGTCAGCGCCATTGCACCAGTCGCGGAAACCCGCCGAGCGTTACACGAAGCACCCGAAGTGAAAGTCCGTTCAATGGAACGAACGCCCGCCGACCAAGAGGGACGCGGGTATGCCGATTCCACCGATTCCATCACCACCGCCGAAGACGGTGGCCGGCGTCGCCCCAAACCGAAGCGAGCCGGACTCCGTCTTCGGTGAAGAAGAACATGGCTCCCACGACCGCCACGCCGAGACCGGATACGGTGGCCAGCAGCGGCAGCACGTAGCGCAGCGGAGGTGCTCCGCCGAGCGCGTCCAGGGCGATCAGGCGGATGGTCGACGGCGTGGCGATCACCGCCCCCAGCAGGAACAGCCCGAGCCAAGCCAGCTTCCGCCGCCGGCGCCTGCCGGGGCTGAACACCCGTACCGGCAATCGGCTCTCGCACGAGCCGCAGCTCACCGTGGCTTCGAGGAAGCCGGTGGCGGGCCGCGGAACCGGGATGTCGCTCAGCGAGTACCGGACGACGGTCGTGTACCTGACGAGGTACTCACGGCGCTGTTCGCCGCGGACGCAGGCCAGCCGCACCTGCGGATATTCGCCTGGCTCGACCACGGCTCCCCTCACGGCTCCCCTGTGCTGCGTGACGCGTCCGCAGTATCAGGCGGAATCCTCGGGACCGGTCCCCGGCGCACGCCCCGGGGTCGGCGCCGAGGTGACGCGGTGTTAGCGGTCCGACACGCGATTTCGTACACTCCCGGGGTGGCTAAGGGGAGGGTCGTGGCCAACCGTTACCGGTTGGAGGAGGAGCTCGGCCGGGGCGGCATGGGCGTCGTTTGGCGGGCGGTCGATCTCGAGCTCGGCCGTCAGGTGACGCTCAAGCGGGCGCTGGGCGAGGACGCCGGGCAGATCCGCCGTGAGGCGCGGATCGGTGCCGGGCTGCTGCACTCGAACGTCGTCACCGTCTTCGACACGGTCACGGACGGGGACGCCCGGTGGCTGGTCACGGAGTACCTGGCCGCCCGGAGCCTCGAGGAGCTCGTCGACGACGGCGGGCCGTTGCCCGAGGAGCGGGTCCGGCGGATCGGCGCCCAGCTCGCCGCGGCGCTCGCGGACATGCACGCCCGCGGCATCGTCCACCGCGACGTCAAGCCGGGCAACGTCCTGGTGACCGCGGACGACACCGCCAAGCTCACCGACCTGGGCATCGCGCGCTGGACCGAGGTCACCCGCACCGGCGGCGCCCAGCTCACCGGCACGCTCGGGTACGTCGCGCCGGAGGTGGCCGACGGCGCCGAAGCCGGCCCCGCCTCGGACGTCTTTTCCCTGGGGGCCACCCTCTACGCCGCGATCGAAGGCCGCTCACCATGGGGCCCGGGCGAGGACGGCCCGTTCGCGCAGATGCGCCGCGCCGCCGCCGGGCGGTTCGCGCCTGTCGAGCGCGCCGGGCGGCTGGCGCCCGTGGTCACCGCGCTCATGGCGCGGCACCCGGCCGACCGGCCCAGCGCCGGCGAAGCGGTCACGCTGCTCGCGGCGGACGCGCCCGCGCCCCGGCGGCCGCGGCGCCGACTGCGCCGGCGTCTGCTCGCCGGGGGTGCGGTGGCGGCGGTGGCCGCGCTGGTGGCCGGGTTCGTCCTGGCCCGGCCGCTGTGGACCACCACCGACGGCGGCCCGGCCGGGGCGAACACCCTCGGCGCCGACCCGGCCGCGACGGACCCGTGCGCGGTGATCTCGCTCAACTCGCTCACCGGGTTCGGGGAGCCGTTCGTGGACCCGGAGGTGGCGAACTTCGGCAGCTGCGTGGTCACGACCACGCTGACCGGCAAGACCGGGCAGGTGCAGACCCGGCTCGACCTGACCGGCCCGCTGCGGTACCCGCCGCGGCCGCCGGTACCCGGCAAGATGGGCGAAATCGAGTACCCCGAGATCCACGACGGCTCGTGCGAGCGGGCCATCTCGCTGGCCGACACCAACCGGATCGTCGTCACCTCACGCGCGGTGACGGACGCGAAGGACGCGCCGGTGTGCTCCTACTCGGACGCGGTGCTCTCCGGCGTGCTGACCAAGCTCGCCAACGGGCCCTTGCCGCGGCGTGCCCCGTTCCCGCAGCGGTCGCTGGCGCACGTCGACGCCTGCGGCCTGCTCGACTACGTGACGACGTCGGGTGTGCTCGGCAAGGTCAAGCAACCGGACCGCGCGTTCGGTGGCTGGGGCTGCACCTGGGAGCACGATCCGCGCACGATCACCGTCGAGTACAGCCGGGAATGGCCGATCGAGTCCGATGAGGACGTGCCGGGCGACCGGATCCGCATCGGGACCCGCAGCGCCGTGGTGGCGCCGGTGCCCGGCGGGCACCCGGAGTGCGCCGTCAAGGTCGTGCACCGCTCCTACACCCCGGCGCTGCCGGTGCTGGAGGGCACTCCGACGACCCGGGAGGAGGTCGCCACGGTCTCCGTCGAGGACACCTCGGCGGCCGGTGGGGACGCGCTGTGCGCGACCGCGCGATCGCTGGCGGAGGTCCTCGTCCGGGAGCTGCCGTGAACCGGGGACCGGTCCCCGGCGGTCCCGGCTAGAAAGGAAGGGCCGAGGCCGGGTTCGCGGGCCGGAGGAGACGGGACGGGAAAGTGGCGATACGGGTGCTGGCCGGGGTGACTGTCCCGGCGGTGGCCGGTCCGGCAGCCGAGGGGGCCGCCGGACCGGTGCCGCGGACCGGACAGCCACGTCGACTCTTCGTCCACTGTGGACGGCAGTCCCGGATGCGCCCGCCTTTCGATCTCGACGGCGTCGCCCGGCCCACCGGCGCGGGCTTCGACATCGGCGCCTGCGAACGGAGGTGGCCGTGACCACCGAACGCCTCGACCCGCACCGCCGGCGCAGCCTGCGTCACGGCGTCGACGAAAGCGTGCCGGGCACGTTGAGCGCACTCGCCGTCACCGGTGGCGTCGCGGTGCCGCCGTCGCCCGGGACCCGGTTGACCTTCGGGCGCAACCGGCTGGAGGTCGACGTCTGCGTCGGCGAGGAAGACGTGCGGATCAGCCGGGTCCACGGGCTGCTCGTGCGCGAGGGAGACCGCTGGTGGCTCAGCAACACCGGCCGCTCACCGATCCGGCTGTCCGACAACGTCCTGCTGCACCGCGACAGCGAACCGCTGCCACTGGCCGACGGCTACACCGCGCTGTTCCTGCGCGGCGCCCGCGAGCACGTGCTGGAACTGCTCGTCTCCGACGGCGAGCCCGGGGCCGCCACGCGCCGCCCCACGCACCCGACGGCACCGCCGAAACGCTGGCGGCTGTCCCCGGAGGAGCACCTCGTGCTGGCCGTGCTCGGCCAGCGTTACCTCGGCTACGACCCCCACCCGCTGCCGCTGTCCCGCCAGCAGGCAGCGGCCGAGCTCGCCGAACGACGGCCTCGCGAGAACTGGACGGCCAAGCGCGTCGAGCACCTCGTTTCCCGGGTCCGGCAACGGCTTTCCGACGCCGGGGTGTACGGGTTGCGACGGGAGGAGGTGGGCGAGCCGGTGGGACTGACCCTGACGGTGAACCTGCTGCGGGAGCTGGTGCTTTCGACGACGCTGGTGCCGATGGACCTCGAATGGCTCGAGCTTCCCGATCAGCCCTGAACGACCCGCCCCTCAGGAAGGGCTGACCGCGCGCGGCTCCGCAGCACCGGGCGGCGCAGAGGCATCCGCTTCGGTGCCCACCGCGACCAGTGCGCAGTCCGTCAACGTCGCGCGATCACCCAGATCTTGGCCGACGTAGTAGCCGGAGGACACGAGGAAGCTGCGGTAAACCGCGCCCGCCGGTCCCCGCCAGTAGTCGTTGTGCAGTTCGCCGTCGATGATGGCGAACCTCGCCGTGTACGCCGAGGCCCGGTAGTACCAGCCGGTCGCCTTGAGGCACAGGTGGTTGCCGTCCTCCTTGATCAGCCACTTCGACCAGCCACGGTCATCGGTGTCCTCCAGCTTGAACTGGCAGGCGCCGGCGACGTCAGGACGCATGACGATGTAGTCCCAGAAGGATTGGGTCGCGTTGGGCCCCAACGGGCAGAGGTATCCGACGAGCTCCTGCCCGGACTCGCTCAGGTAGCGCGCACGGAGGTAGTACCAGCTATCAGCGTCGGCGGCGGCCACCGTCCCGGCGGGCAGCGGTAGGGGTTCGCCCTCGAGGACGAGCGGCCGGTCGTCCTCGGACGGCGACCTTTGCGGATCCAACATAGACGTCAACCTTTCGAGATCCAGCGGAGCAGAGGGCACGCCGAAATCGCCGGCACGGCTGACGGTCCTGCTCGGCGTCCCGTCCTGCTTGCCGTTCCCGGTGGCCAATTGCGAGACTGGACTCGCGCCCTCACCCGGGGCAAGGTCCGCCCGCGCTCGTCACCCGCGCGTGGCGCTGAGCGGTTGGCGCCACACCACAGCCGATCAGCGCAGCGCGCGACATTGCGCCGGGCTCATTCCGTGTCCATGCGCATGAAGGGCACATGAATAGACCTGCCCAGCAGACACCGAGGTCGATTCCACCCCTCCGTCCTCGGCGGGCAGTACTACGGCCCGGCGGCCTGGCCGAGCGACGCGGCCACCCGAAGCTGGTCGCCTCCAGCGCGGTGGTGACGTAGCCGTCCCGCTCGAAGCAGCCGTAGCCGCGAGCAACGCCCGCTACTGCCCCGGCCTGGTCACCGACACATCACGGCAATCGCGGCGCGGACCAATCAGTTGCCCTCGCCGGTGCCGCCGTCGGCAATGGAACCGGACGCGCAGTTGTACGGACTCTTCCCGGCCGCGCCGTGTCCGTCGCCGCCGCCGTTCTCCTCGCCGGCGTTGCCCTGGCCCGGCGACAAGATCGGCACGCCGATGCCGTTGAGCGAGTCGTGGATCGGAACCTGCACGATGAGGACGTTCACGTCGAGACCGCAGACACCCGGGGTGACGTTGAGGTTGTGCAGGACATCGGTGTTGTTCAGGTTGAGCAGGCCCGCCTGGCTGCCGAAGCCGCCGCCGTGGTGGTGACCGGGCGGCGTGTCGGCGGACGCGACGCCCCCGGCGAGGAACGCACCCGCAGCCACCCCAGCCACGACAAAACCAGCCTTCTTCACCATCACGCTTCTCCTCGACAACTCAACCGGCGAAAGACACGGACAAAGGCAAATACTTCGCCCACGCGACGGAACGCTATCCAGAAACCCCGGCTCGCCTCCATCCGAAGCCACCATCGAGTAGGCACCGGAAGCCGCTGAACAGGAAGTACGACCCCCATTCGAGTCAATCGCGCTCATCGACGGCCGACCCGGCCACACCGCTGTCCATGCCTCTCCGCGGACCTGAGCAGCGAACGCAACCCGGCGGCGGCCAGCCAATTCCCCGGGCTGGGTCAGAGCAGCCCGGCGGTGGCGGCGTGGGCGGCAGCCGCCGCTCGCGACGACACGCCGAGCTTGCCGCGGATGTTCGACACGTGGCGGTGCGCGGTGTGGACGCTGATCCCGAGCCGGCGCGCGATCTCATTGTCACTCAGTCCCTCCGCGACCAAGCGCAGCACGTCGAGTTCGCGTTCGGAGAGCTCGTCGTGTGGCAAGCCGGCCGAGCGGACGGGCCGGCCGGCGCCGAGGAAATCCCGCACGGCGTGGACGAGCCCGTCCACGTCGCCGCGCCAGGGCAGGTGGTCGGTGCCGTCGAGCGGGACGAAGCCCGCGCCCGGGATGCGGGCGGCGACGTCGCGGCCCAGCGCGAACGGGATCGCGCGGTCTTCGCGGCGGTGCAGGACGAGCGTCGGCACCTCGATCGCGCCCAGCTGGTCCCGGACGTCGAACGCGTACACCGCCGCGAGCGAGCGCGCCGCTTCCTCCGCGGTGAGGCTCGCGCGCTGGAACCGGACGAACTCGTCGCGTTCCGCCGGGGTCGCGGTCGGCAGGAACAGGTCGGCGAGCACCCGGGACCCCACGCCCCAGTGCCGTTCCACGACCGCCAGCAGGGCATCGCGGGCTTCGGCCGTGGCGATTCCGGCGCCGCGGGCGTAGCTGCCGTAGAGGACGAGCCGCTCCACGCGGTCGGGGTGGGCCGCCGCGTACGCCATCGCGGCGCACCCCCCGGACGAACCGCCGAACAGGCTCACCTTCTCCCCCACCGCGTCGACGACGGCGCTCAACACGGCGACTTCTCCGGCGAGCGAAGTCACCAGCGGCCCGGCGTCGGACAGGCCGACGCCGGGCCGGTCGTAGCGGACGAGGGTGAACCGGTCGCCGAGCAGGCCGGCGAACCGGCGGAACAACGGGTTCTGCCAGTCCAGTTCGAGGTGCCCGCACCACCAGCCGCCGACGACCAGCGGCGGGCCGGCGCCGACGGCCGCCCAGGCGATGGGGCGATCGTCCGGGCCACCCGTGAACCGCACGACCTGGTCTTGTCCCGGCATTCCCCGAGCGTAGGCCGTTGCCCGAACCCGCGTGGCCCGTTCCGGCCAGTCAACCGAATGGCACGAGCGGGTGATGCGGCGGGCGGCCGGTGGTGATGTGCTGCGTCGCATCGGCGATGTGGAGGAGGAGCGATGGCCGAAGGGGACAACGTGGGGTCACGGGACGGGCTCCGGGACCGGCTGGGGGCCGCACTGTACGAACCGTTCCTGCGCCGCGGGGAGCGGCTCGGCCTGGCGGGCCGGCGCGGGGAACTGCTCCGGCGCGCGCACGGCCGGGTGGTCGAGATCGGGGCGGGAACCGGGCTCAACGTCGTGCACTACCCCGCGGCGGCGGAGGTCGTGCTGACCGAGCCCGTCCCCGCGATGTACCGGCGACTCGAAAAGCGCGTGGCGGGCCGCACGGGGATGCGGCCGGTGCAGGCCCCGGCCGACGCGTTGCCGATGGCGGACGCCAGCGTCGACACGGTCGTGTCGACGCTGGTCCTCTGCACGGTGCCCGACGTCGACCGTGCGCTCGCCGAGCTGACGCGGGTGTTGCGGCCCGGCGGGCGGCTGCTGTTCTGCGAGCACGTGCGCGCCGAGGACCCGAAGCTGGCGCGCAGGCAGACACGGCTGGCGGCGCCGTGGGCGGCGTTCGCGCAGGGCTGCCGGTGCGACCGCGACACCGTCGCGCTGCTCAAGCAGCGGTTCGACATCGAGGACATGAGCACAGCGCGGTGGCGGGGGATGCCGTCGGTGGTGCACCCGCTGATCATCGGAACGGCAACCCCGAACCGCGCTGCGGATCATCATCACGCACGTTGACCTCGGCCCACCAGGCTCATTCCGAGCGCAGCGTGTCCAATCGGGTCACTTGCCGCAGCAACGGCATCGTCAGACCGGTCACCAGCAGGACCGCCACCACCGTGGCGGCCGCCAGTGCGAGCAGCACCGGGAGGTCGATGATCATCGGCCGGTCCGCGAGCCGCAGGATCGGCGCGGTCAGTCCCAGCCCCGCCGCGACCGCCAGCACCACGCCGACCACCACCGGGATCCCGGTCTGCCACAGCGCTCCGCGAGCCAGCACCCCGATCGGCACGCCGGCCGCCGACAGTGCCGCGAGCGGCCGCCGCCGTTCGCTGATCTGCTCGATCGACAGCATCAGCAGGCTCATCGCGGCCACCGCGAGCACGAACAGCGACGCGGTGATCAGCACCGAGCGGAAGCTCTCCACCATCTGCCGGTCGCGGGTGCGGAAGTCGTCGAGGTAGTCGCTCTTGCCTGCCGAGGCGTTCCACACGAGCGGGTTGACCGCCCTCGCGACGTCGTCGGTCAGCGCCTGCACGTCGCCGGTGCCCGACACGTAGACCGCGACCGACGAGTCCGGAAGGGTGAGGCCGCCGAGCGCGCCGGGGGTGACCAGCAGGCTGTCGCCCGCCGCGTCGGCCGCCTGCACGACCTTGACCCCGGCCGGGACCGTCCACTCCGGACCGTTCACTTCCCCGCCGCGGGAATAGCCCTGCAGCTGCAGCTTGCCGGCCGGCGCCGCGCCGCCCCTGGCCGGCGCGAGGGAGAACACGTCGCCGTCGGAGCAGGCGCCGATGTTCGCCCGCGCCCTGAGCGCCACGCAGTCGCCGACCACGACGTAGTCCCGCTCCTCCCCGGACCGGGCCGTCAGGTTCCTGGCCGGGTGCGTGCCGGTCACCCCGGGCACGGCCGACACCAGCCTGCCGACCTCGGCCTCGTGCGCGGCGGTGGTGTCGACCCGCACCGGGACGGCGGCCAAGCCGTCCGGAGTGGCTCGCCGGTCGGTATCGCTGCCGAGCGAGGTGACCACTCCCTGGATCAGGATCGTGCCGGCCAGCACGACGACCAGGCCGGACACCACGCGGCTGGCGGTCCCGCTGTCCAGCTGCAGCCGCCGGATCGCGAGCTGCCACGACGGCGGACCGCCGTGCAGGCGCTCGACGAGCCGCTCGACCAGCCAGGGAAGCAGAGCCGCGACGCCCACGAGCAGGAACACGCTGCCCACCGAGAGCGCCAGCGCGACGGCCGTGTCGCCCGTCCCGCGGTCGAAAGCCAAGGTGACGGCCAGGAAGAGCACACCGATCGTGGTGAGCACCCAGCGCCACCACATCCGCCGGCGCACCGGCTTGCCCTGGCGGACCACGCCGAGCGGTTCCACGATCGTGCGGCGCAGCCCGAACAGCGCCGAGCCGACCGCCAGCCCGGGTACGAGCAGTACGATCACCGCGACGAGCGGCCAGGACGGGACGAGGTCCTCCGGGAAGATCCGCAGGCCGAACGGCAGGATGCCGGCGACGAACGTGCGCAGCACGGCGAAGAACCCGATACCGGCCGCGAGCCCGAGTGCGGCCCCGACCAGCGATTCGGCCGCCGCGACCCGTTTGACCTGCCGTGCGTCCAGGCCGATCAGCCGCAGCGCGGCGAGCCGCCGTTCCCGTTGCGCCGCGCCCATCCGCGACGCGGTGGTCACGAAGATCAGCAACGGCAGCAGCAACACCGCCGCGATCGGGAGGATGACGGCCAGCATCGCCGCCGACAGTCCGAGCCCGGTGTAGGGCAGGCCGAACGCGTAGACCTTGCGGCCGTCGGCCTCGGCCTCGATCTGCGCGGCCGGCACCCCGTAGTACGCGCTGAGGTCGCCCGCGCCGGCGACACCTTCCCGCGAGATCCGGCCGGCCACGTGCCCCGGCAGCTGCGCTTCCAGCGAACTGCCGCCCGGCGCGGCGAGCTTCGCGGCGAGCTCCGGCGACACGGCGAGCTCGCCCGGCGCGGGCAGCCTGCCGAGCCCCGGCGGCACCGGCGAGCCCGCCCCGGTCGCCGCGACCGCGGTGAGCTTGACGAAGTCGTCGCCTGCCGAGGCGTACCAGTTGTGGACCAGCAGCGGGGCGACGCCCGGGCGAGGCTGGGTGACCTGCGCGATCGCCGCCTTGCGTTCGGCCTGCGCGCCGATCAGGTGCTGGACCGCGGCCGCGGACAGCAGCACGGCGACCGCGAGCGCGATCCCGAACGCGGTCATCGCCAGGCGCAGCAGCGCCGCGCCGGACATCCGGCCGCCCCCGACGGCCAGCCGGAGTCCCAGCGCCAGATCCCGCATCATGCGACCAGCTCCCGATCGACCGTGCGCCCGTCGACCACCATGATCTCCCGGTCCGAATAGGCCGCCACGCGCGGCTCGTGGGTCACCAGCACCACCGCCGCGTGCGCCTCCCGGGCCGCCTCGGTGAGCATCCGCATGACCTTTTCGCCGTTGAGCGAGTCGAGCGCGCCGGTCGGCTCGTCGGCGAAAACCACCTTCGGCCCGGTCACCAGCGCCCGCGCCACCGCGACCCGCTGCGCCTGCCCGCCGGAGACGTCGCCGGGCCGCCGGTGCGCCAGGTCGTCGACCTCCAGCCGGGCGAGCCAGCCGGTCGCCGTGGCCTCGGCGGCCTTCCGCCTGCTCCCGGTCAGCCGCAGCGGGAGCGCGACGTTCTCGAGGCAGGACAGCTCGGGCACGAGCTGTCCGAACTGGAACACGAAGCCGAAGTCGGTGCGCCGCAACGCACTGCGTCCCTTGTCGTCCATCCCGGCGAGGTCGGCGCCACGGTAGTCGATGGTGCCCGCGTCCGGCCGGATGATCCCGGCGAGGCAGTGCAGCAACGTCGACTTCCCCGACCCGGACGAGCCCATGATCGCGAGCACTTCCCCCGCCGAGACGGACAGCGCCGCCCCGTCGAGCGCCCGCGTCGGCCCGAACGACTTGGCCAGTCCCTTGCCGACGAGCAATGGCTTTCCGGTCATCAGCGCACCGCCTTCTCGAGTTCGCCGAGGCGCGCGGCGGTGAGCTCAAGCCACCGCAGGTCCGCCTCGAGGTGGAAGAGCGCGTGGTCGCAGATCAGCTGATCGGCGAGGTCGCCCCCGTGCTTGCGTTTGGTGAGCGCACGCATCGCGTTCAGGTGCTCACCGCGCTGGACGTCGAGCACGTCCGAGGCGCTGCGCCCGGACAGCAGCGCCAGCACCACCTTCGTGTAGAGCGTGTTCTGCAGGTACGGCTGCGGGCTTTCCGGAGTGCGCAGCCACGTCTCGACGTCCGTGACCCCCGCGTCGGTGATGGTGTAGCGCTTCCGGTCCGGTCCTTCGCCGCTCTCGACGCCCGCCACCTCGACCATGCCGTTGCGCAGCAGCCGTGACAACGTCGAATAGACCTGGCCGTAAGCAAGCGGGCGGTCCTGGCCGAACTGCTCGTCGTACGCCCGCTTCAGGTCGTAGCCGTGCCGCGGACCGGATTCGAGCAACGCGAGCAAGGTATGCGAAACCGACATTTCCCCTGTCCCTCCTTGACCCGGAGTCCGGGCTCGCCGATCACTATACCGGAGGTGTATACCTCACGTGTATACCGCTGCCAGGCAACCGCCGCGGCCTTCCCGGCGTGCTGGTGGCATGACGTCGTCGAGGTCCTGGCTGCCCGAGGCGGCCCACCTGTGGCTTCCCCTCGTGGTGCTGGTCGGCGGGCTCGCCGTGGTGTGGACCGGCGTCGCCATGGCCGCGGACGTGAACCGGTCGGCGGGGCTCTTCCCGGGGCGGGTCGTCTCGACCGACGCCCGGGAGGCCTCGACCGCGTACGTCCGGTACACCGGGCCCGACGGGGTGACCCGGACGGAGGCCTTCGAGCACCACCAGGGGCGCGCGATCAAGTCGGGGCGCCAGGTCCAGATCCGGGTGTGGCCGGAAGAGCGGCGCGCGGAATTGGACCCCGGCGACGAGCACACGCCGGTCATCGTGGCCGGCAGCCTGCTGACCCTGATCGGCGCGGGCGCCACCCTCCTGCTGTTCATGTGGCACCGCGGCGTGAGGCTGGATCTGAAGCTGGAGAAGTGGCGGGAACGGTTCGACGCGTGCTTGTGGTGGCTGTCTCGCTGGCGGTGACCCCCGCGAGCACGGCATCCGTCCGGCCGGAGCGCCGGCCGCCGGCCGCTCGACCGCATCGCGGAGGCGGTCAGGCCCTCCGGCCCCACCACGTCGAGTTACGCGCCAAGCTCGTCGCCCGTGGCTTCCCCCAACCCGCCGACCCGGCGGGCGCCGCCACGAACAGGGTCCGTTGGCTCGGGCAGGGGTGCTGGCCGCGCCCGGGCCGGGCAACCAACGCAGTCGCCGTTGCGGCGGCCTCCCTTGCCGAGGCGAAATATCCACGGTGATCGGCGTAGTCGCGGGCGGCCCGTACTCAACTCCGGGAAGGCCGCCTAATACCGCTGTGCGTACCAGGTCGGTGGCTCGCCGAACATGGTCTTGAAGTCGCGGATGAAGTGGCCCTGGTCGACGTAGCCGAGGTCCGCCGCCAGTGCGGCCCAGTCGATCACCCCGCCGGCGGCCATGCGTGCGGTCACCTCGTGCAGGCGGTAGCGGCGGATCACCCACTTGGGCCCGATGCCGACGTACTCCGCGAACAGCCGTTGCAGCCCGCGCATGCTCAGCCCCAGCTCGTCGGCGAGACGTTCGACCCGGGTCACGGCCGTGGCCCCGGCGATCAGCTCGACCGCGGCCACCGCCTGCCGCGTCCGGGGGTCGTCGTCCGGCAGGTGTTCCAGCAGGAACGCCTCCACGGTCGCCACGTCGAGCGTCGTGGGCAGGTCCGGGCCGAACACCTCGGCCGCCGGGACGACACGGTCGGTGATCGTCGAGACGGAGGCACCGAGGAACGGGCGGAAGCAGCCCGGCCGGAACGCGACGCCGAACACGCGATCGCGTCCTTCGAGGACCCTGAGCTGGTAGCCGCTGCGGACGCCGTTGACTTCGGCGCGGCCGCCGCCGAACACCAGGTGCACGTTCGGGTACGGCACGATCTTCTGCCGGTAAGGCTCGGCGTAGTCCCAGCGAGCCTCCCAATACCGCGCCACCCACGGCGCGAGCGCCGGCGACGGCTCGTGGAACGCGTGGTGCTGGTACTTGGTCCACGCACTCCGCAGCTCACGAACGTCCCGCCCCACGGAGCGAAGTGTACGTCGTCTTTGTCCAATACCCCTCCAGATCGAGCCCCTAGCGTTGCCGTCATGTCACACCTGTCCAACGCGGCCGAGGCCGTGGCCGCAGTCGCCCGCACCATCACCGACGACCAGCTCGCCAACAAGACCCCGTGCACGGAGTACGACGTGCGGGCACTGGTCAACCACCTCCTGTTCTGGGGCCCGTCGCTCGCCGGCGCCGGCCGCAAAGAGCCCGTCCCGCAGCCGGCGGCCGCCGAGTCCGATGTGGACCTGTCGGCCGGCGACTGGCAGGGCCGCCTGCTCGCCCTGCTCGACGACATCACGTCGTCGTGGGCACCGCCGAGCGCTTGGGAGGGCGAGACGAGCATGGGCACGCCGCACACGCTGCCCGCGCCCGTCATGGGCGACATGATCACCGGTGAGCTGGCCGTGCACGGCTGGGACCTGGCGGTCGCGACCGGCCAACAGCTGGAATTGCCCGCGGACCTGCTGGCGCACCTGCACGACACGGTGTTCGCCGGCGTCGAGCAGGGTCGGGAAATGGGCATGTACGGACCGGAGGTCGCAGTGCCGGCCGACGCACCCACCCTGGATCGCATCATCGGCCTGACCGGCCGCGATCCCGCCTGGACGTAGTCTCCGAACCGCGATGCCGGCCATCGCGCGGAGATGGCCGGCGCTGGGGATCACACCGAAACGAACCCGGCCCTACCGGCCACGAACCAATGGCAACATCGAACGACAAAGCACTACTGGTCTTCGCCTGATCCGGTCTCGTCGCTCAGTGCGGTCGCGATGGCGGAGAGTTCCTTGCACAGCCGACGTCGGGCACTGGGTGTCACGGCGGCGAGCATCCTGTTCTCCACCGCGCTGAGCGCCTGGCTCGCGGCCAGCAGCCGTTGACGGCCGGCGTGAGTCAGCTCGGTCGGCAGGGCTTTGCCGTGACCCGGTACGGGCGGGCGCGTCAGAAACCCCCGCTCTTCCAGGCCCTTCAGGACCAGGTTCATCGACTGGCGGGAGACGAAGACGGCGCGAGCCAGCGCCGATCCGGACAGTCCCGGCCGCTGCTCGAGCACCTCGAGGCATGCGTACTGCGGCACGGTCAGATCCAGCGGCCGCAGCGCCTGATCCATCGCCGAGCGCAGTGCGGCGGACGCCTTCTTCAGCGCGTACCCGACCGACTCGTCGACCGGCTGGAGAATCCGCTCTTGACTCATGTCAACATCCTGACACAGGATGAGCATGTCAATGTGTTGACATACCCGCGGAGGAAATGGACATGACCGTCACTGGCCCCGACTTCATCGGCCTGCAGGTGCGCGACCTCGGCCGGGCCGCGGACTTCTACGAGTCCCGGCTCGGGCTGAGGCGGGCGCCGGGCGCTCCTCCGCACGCCGTCGTCTTCGCCACGACACCGGCTTTCGCGGTCCGCGAGCCGCTGCCCGGCGTCGACCTCGACGCCGTCACCCCCCGTCCCGGCGCCGGGGTGGTCCTGTGGCTGGGCGCCGACGACGCGCAGGCGCTGCACGACCGGCTGGCCGCCGCAGGCGTCCCGATCACGGTGGACCCTTTCGACGGCCCGTTCGGACGGACGTTCACCTTCACCGACCCCGATGGCTACGCCATCACCGTCCACGACCGCGCCTGAACCCGCCGTGCCTCAGCGAAAGGACCTCCCCCGATGACCGACTTCTCGGGCTCCACGGCCCTCGTGACCGGCGCCACCAGCGGGATCGGCCGGGCGGTGGCCTTCTCCCTGGCCGGACGCGGCGCGCACGTGATCGCCGGCGGCCGGGACACCGACCGCGGCGACGCGGTGGTCTCCGCGATCCGCCGCGCCGGCGGCAAAGCCGACTTCCTCGCCGCCGACCTCGCCGACTCCGACGCCGTCCGCGCCCTCGCCCGCGAAGTGACCGACCTCGGCGGCGGACAAGTCGACATCCTCGTCAACAACGCCGCCGTGTACCCGGCCCCGGCACCGACGGCCGGCATCCACGACGACGACTTCGGCTCCGTCTACGCGGTGAACGTCCGGGCACCGCTGCTCCTGGTGGCCGGGCTGGCTCCTGCGATGGCCGCCCGCGGTCACGGAGCCATCGTCAACGTCCTGAGCATGGTCGCCCGTTTCGGCATGCCGGGATTCGCGCTCTACGGCTCCAGCAAAGCCGCGTTGCTGTCGCTGACCCAGGCGTGGGCGGCCGAATTCGGGCCCCACGGCGTGCGGGTCAACGCGGTCAGCCCGGGCCCCACCCGGACCGGAGGCACCGAGCGGTTCGGGCCGGGACTCGACCGCATGGCCACCGCCGCCCCCGCCGGACGCCCGGCGGTACCCGAGGAAATCGCCGCCGCCATCACCTACCTCGCCGGCCGCGAAGCGAGCTTCGTCCAGGGCGCGGTCCTGGACGTCGACGGCGGCCGCCACGCGACCTGACCACGAACCGGCTCCCCGGGCTCGCAGCAGTCACCGACGGCTGGGCAACGGCTGCCGGGCGGGGTGCGTCGGCGGGCGAACAGAGTGGAGTCGAACGCGTCGACCGTTGAACCGCCATGAGCAGAAGCTGCGCGAAACTGTCGTAGGCCTGGCGGACCCGCTGGGACAGGAAGGTCCGCACGTCCGGGGGCAGGCGCCGGACCAGCGGCGAGCGCAGGTAACGGACGGTGCCGCCCCGCGCCCGAACCGTCCGGATCAGTTCGAGGTTCTCGAAGAGCACTTCGCCGTCGTAGCAGCCGAACCGGTGGAAGGCGGTGCGCCGCACGGCCAGCGTCCCGGGGTAGTCGTGGGCGAACGCCCGGTTGAGCAGGCTGCGGGCGGTGTCCCACCGGCAGTGGCACGGCGTCGGCCGGAAGTAGTTCTGGGGCACGACCAGGTCGGCGCCGTCGAGCGCCCCGGCCACCGCTGCGAGGGTTTCTCCGTCGTACCGGACGTCGTCGTCGGCGATGATCACCCGCTCCGCCCGCACCAGACGCAGGCCGGTGATGACGCCGGCGACCTTTCCGTTTACACACCGCAGATCCGGGTCGGGAGGGACGTGCACGGCCAGGTGCCCCCCCACGCCCGCCGGTGCCGCTCGAACCAGCGCGGCGCCGAGCCGTCGACGACCACGACCTCCGCCCGGCCGGACAGCCACCGCAGGTACGCGGTCAGCTCGGTGAGATCGGCGTCCCGGTCGTGGCGCAGCGGCAGGACATAAGCGGGTCGGTGAGTCGCCGTCGTCATGGTGCGGAGTAGCCCGGAAATGCGGGACTACACCTCGGCCGGCGCCCGGATCGCCTTGTGGATCAGGTCGCACGGTTAATCGCCCGACAACCGGGAAGACCTTTCGAAACCGCGGGGTTGCCGGCGCCGAAACCATGAAAACCGAGCACGGAAGGAACTGCCATGGCCACCGGAGAAACCGGTTTCGACGACGTCACGTTCGACCTGATCTCGGTCCAGTACCACTCTTTGAAGGCCGGACACGACTACGGCCAGTACGTCCGCGACGCCGACAACGCCGGTCGCTCGGACATCGCCGACTTCTTCCGCCGCGTGATGGACGAGGATTCCGCGCGCGCCCGGCAGTGCCACGAGTTCATCAAGGAGCTCTCCGGCAGCTCCGAATCGGGCCCGGCCCTCTCCTGACGGCGATCGGCTCCCGTTCACCCGGAACGGGAGCCGATCGGCTCTGGCGGCGAACGGATCGTCCGAAGTGAGGTCCGGCGGATCACGGCACTGAACTCGGCCTCGCGTCCCACACCGCGTCGAGCGGTCCCGGCAGCCGCAGTTTCCAGCCGTGGGGCGCCGCCCGCCGGCCGGGCGCGGGCCGCCCCGCGGCCGGTGGGCGTGCAGCAGGCCGGAGATCACCGATCCGTCCGGTTCCGCGCGAAGCCGCCGGACGACCGCGGTCAGGGCGCTGTCGGCGGCCAGGTCCACGGCCGCGGCCGCCGCCGCCGGGTCGCGGCCGAAGTCGTTGGCCACCCCGGTCAGCAACTTCCCCCAACGGCGCAACGTTTCCGCGCCGCTGCCGGGGCCCAGCGACTCGGCGCCGCCGTCCGGATCCCGCAGGCGTCACCTGACGAGCGCATGAGCGACCGGGCACCTGCACTCGCCGTGGGCGGCGATGCGGCTCAGCTTCCGTCGATGATGCGGTGCTCGCTGCTCTCCAGCTTCCTCGGGTCGCGCTCGAAGGTGCTGATCTTCCCGGTCTTGCGTGGTGGCCGGTCGTTCGCGATCAGCACCGCCATCCACGGCAGCGGAACGGAGATCGCCAGCACGGCCAGCGCCAGCCACCACGTGCCGTGGAAGACCCCGGCCAGCACCAGACACGGGATCCGGCACGACATCATCAGCAGGTACTTGCGCTTCCGCGCGGCGAGCTGCTCCTCCGGCGAAGAGGCGGCCCCGGTGATCAGCACCGGGGCACCGGTCGTGGTCATGGTCGATCCTTCCCGCCGCGGGTCCAGCGCATACCGCGCCCGCGGCCGAACAAACGCCGGAACAGTCCCGCTTCCGCTCAGCGGAGGCCTGAGCGGGGTCGACCTGCGAGCGGAAGCGGGAGAACAAGGCCGGTACGGGGGTCGCCTCGCGGCGAAAGGCACGACACGGCTCCAGCATTACCGGTATTCCGTGAAGGCAAGGGGTGAGGCCCGGGGACACCGCCGTACCTACACCCTGTACAACGTCCTGCCCCCACCGGTGTTCCAGCCGGTGAACGTGACGTCCGTCGCGCGGCGTGTCACTCCGCACGGTGGGCTCGGCGAGCCGGTGTGCACGTCTCCTTCAGCCACGATCGTTCCCCGGTGATTTCGGCGCAGCGGGGTGAAGTCCCGTTCAGCCACGTATTCCCGCCGTCGCGCAGAGGCGGCGAACGGCTCGGCCAAGGTGTTCTCGACGCTGTCGAACACCACGAAGACGTTCGAGCGCAGGAACGGCGTGCTGTTGTCGGCTGAGCCGTGCAGGAGGTTGGCGTCGAACCACAACGCACTCCCGGCCGGCCCGGTGAACTGATCGATCCCGTGCTCCGCGGCCAGGCGCCGGATCTCCGTCTCGGCGGGCACGCCGCAGAACTGCACCACCGTATCGTTCAGATCCGGGGAAAGCATGGTGGGGCCGTAGCGGACGCTGCGCGATCGCGTCCACGACGCGCTGCGGCAACTCGGCCAGACCGACGCCGGCGCCCGCACGCGGAACCCCGCTCGATCCGTCATTCGGCGGCTGACATGTCCGGTGGACAACGTTGACAGTGAGTGCTCAGGCCGGGACGGCTTGGAGCGTGGACGAGGAGTGCGCGTGTTCCGATCACAGTCGATGAAGACGATCCACACGATGGTGGCGGTCCTGGCCGGCGTGATCGCGGCCGCGGGGACCGCGGCCGCGCAGACCCCACCGGTCCGGCAGGCGGACCAGGTCGTCGTCCAGGACGGCCACGCGCGGTTCGAGGTGCTGACGCCGACGCTGATCCGGCTCCAGTACGCCGGCGACGACCGCTTCCAAGACCAGCCCACCTTCAACGCCGTCAACCGGTCCTTCCCCGCTCCGAGCTTCACGACCACGGTGGCCGGCGGGTACCGCGAGATCCGGACCGCGAACCTCACGCTGCGGTACCGGCAGGGCAGCGGCCCGTTCACCCGGGACAACACTTCGGTGCAGCTCACGACGACGAACGTCACCGCCGCTCTCCTGTTCCCCTCCTACTGCGCGTTCGGCACGGCGTGCGAGGCCGAAAACGGGGTGCCGGGCGGCTCGGCGTCGACCGCCTACGACCACAGCGGGAGCACCGGTTCGGGGTTCCTCGCCGGGTTCACCGCCACCGGGGCGTCGCTCACCCAGGACGTCTCGGCCGTGCCCTCGGCCGGGCAGTACAAGCTCACGGTCCGCTACGCGAACGCGCGGGGCGGCGACGGCCAGACCACCACACGCACCCTCTCCACCACCGTCAACGGCGCCCCCGGCCCGACGGTCACGCTCCCGGTGACGACCAGTTGGGACACCTGGGCGACCGCTTCGGTGACCGTTCCGCTCAACGCGGGGACGAACACCGTGCGCGTTGAACGGAAGTCCGGCGACTCGGGCAACGTCAACCTCGACAGCCTCGCTGTCACCACGGCCGCGGCCGGCTACCCCGCCGCCGACACCTCGCTGCTCACGACCGCCTACGGCGCCGGCCCGAAGTCCGTGCTGGGTGGTTGGGACCGGTCGCTGGACAACCCGGAGGCCGTCCCGGCGCCCGAGCACCCCGGCCTGCTCGACCGCGACGGCTGGTACCTGCTCGACGACACCCGCTCGGCCGTGCTCAACGCCGACCGCACGGTCACCGACCCGCCATCCCACGGCGCACAGCCGTACCAGGACGGCTACTTCTTCGGTTACGGCAAGGACTTCAAGCAGGGCCTGACCGACCTCAACGCGCTCACCGGCGGAACGGCTCTGCTGCCGCGCTCGGCCTACGGCGTCTGGTTCTCCCGCTACTTCGCCTACTCCGACAACGACTACCGCACGACCCTGCTGCCGAAGTTCCGGTCGACGTTCACCCCGATCGACTGGCTGGTCGTCGACACGGACTGGAAGTCGCCTTCGCAGTGGAACGGCTGGAACTGGAACAACGCGCTGTTCCCCGATCCCCAGGGCTTCCTGAACTGGACCAGGCAACAAGGGCTGGCCGTTTCGCTCAACATCCACACGTCCATCGCGGGCAACGACCCGAAGTTCGCGGCGGCCAACGCGACCGCGGGAGGCCTGATCCCCGACGGCGGGAACTACGTCTGGGACTGGTCGAACCCGGCACACCTTCGCTCTTATTTCGACCTGCACAAGCCCTTCGACGCCCAGGGCGTCCGGACGTGGTGGCTGGACTACTGCACCGGTTGCGGCCGCTCGACCGCCTCGGACCCGGGCGTCGCGCCGGACAACTTCATCAACCAGGCCTACGCCGACCACGCGGCCGCCCAAGGCTTGCGCGGGTTCTCCTTCGGCCGCATCGGCGGCGCCGAGCAGGGCGGCATCCACAGCAGCTACCCGCTCGGCCCGTGGTCTGAGCGCCGCAACACGCTGCAGTTCACCGGGGACACCCCGATAAGCTGGGACATGCTGGCCTATGAAGCGCGCTTCACGCCGGACGAGGCGGCCGCCGGCCTCAGCAACGTCAGCCACGACATCGGCAGCTTCCACGGCGGGCACCTGCCGGACGAGCTGTACGCGCGGTGGCTGCAGCTGGGCACGTTCCAGCCGGTCGACCGGTTGCACTCCGACCACGGCGACCGGCTGCCCTGGGACTACCCCGGCGCAGCGGGCGACAGCGCGGAGAAGTTCCTCCGGCTGCGCGAATCGCTGGTCCCTTACACCTACACCCTGGCGCGGCAGGCGAACCAGACCGGCGTGCCGATCACGCAGCCGCTCTACCTGGACTACCCGGACCAGGACGCGGCCTACACCCACCCGCAGGAATACCTCTACGGCGACAACGTCCTCGTCGCGCCGATCACCTCGGCCGGCGGCTCGGTGTCGGCGTGGATCCCGCCGGGTACCTGGACCGATTACTTCACCGGCACCACCTACACGGGACCGTCGACGGCCGCGATCACCAAGCCGCTGTCGGAGATGCCCGTGCTGGTGAAGGCCGGCGGCATCGTCCCGCTGCGCACCAACTACGTCGACAACGCCGCCGCCCCACTGGACCAGCTCACGATCAACGTGACCGCGGGTGCCGACGGCGGCTTCTCTCTCTACGAGGACTCCGGCGAGGGTGCCGGGGCGTCGACGACCACTCGGTTCAGCTGGCAGGACGCCACGAAGACGCTCACGGTCGACCCGTCGTCCGGACCGGCCCGCGCCTACACGCTCCGGCTGGCGAATTCCGCCGCGCCCACTGCGGTCTCGCTCGACGGTCAGCGGCTGCCCGAGACGGCGTGGGCGTACAACGCCCATTCCCGCACGGTCACGGTGACCACGGTGAGTCTGCCGTCGAACGCCCGGCACACCATCACGCTGACCGGTAGCGCGGCCGACAACCCGGCCGCGGGGCAGGTGACCGGACGTGCCGGGCTCTGCCTGGCCGTCCACAACGGCGCGTCGGCCGACGGCACGGCCCTGGAGCTTGCCGCGTGCGACCACTCCGCGGGCCAGCAGTTCACCCCGCCCACCGGGGGCGCGGTCAAGGTTCTCGGCAAGTGCCTCGACGTGGCCGGCGGCGGAACGGCCGCGGGGACCCCGGTCCAGCTCTACACCTGCAACGGAACGGCCGCGCAGGCGTGGACCCAGACCACGGCGGGGAAGCTGACGAACTCCGGCCGCTGCCTCGCCGCCACGGCGGCCGGGGACGGGATGCGCCTCGCCGACTGCGCCGCCACGGCCGACCAAGCGTGGCGCTTCCCACCGGCGCCGGTGACGGGACCCGCCGGGCTCTGCGCCGACGTCGCTGACGCCTACCCCGCGTCGGGTACGGCGGTGCAGCTCTACGGCTGCAACGGCACCGATGCCCAACGGTGGACCGCACCGGGCGACACTTCCCTGCGGACGCTGGGCAAGTGCCTCGACGTCGTCAACGGCGGTATAGCGAACGCCACGCCCGTCCAGCTGTGGGACTGCAACGGAAGCCCCGCGCAGCAATGGACATCGGACACGGACGGATCACTGCACAACGTCGGCTCCGGGCGCTGCCTGGACGACCCGGACAACGCCGGCCGGCCCGGTGACCGCCTGCGGATCTACGACTGCAACACCACGGCCGCACAACGGTTCACGATCGGCACTTCCGGCGTCGCGTGAAGTGCCGGGCAGCAGCGGCAGCAGCTATCGCCTCACAGCCGCGGCCTGAGTGCGTCGCCGGGTACCTTCGCGCCGGTCTCGTACCGACGTCGCGGTCGCGCCGGCGTCACGCCGGGACACGAGATCACCGATCGGGGCGACAGGCTTGCCGATGAGGTTGCGGCCTTCCACCGCGGTGCACAGCTGGCTTCGGTCTGGGCGCCCGCGAGGCGATAGTGGCGTGGGTGGCGAAAAGGACACCGTCGGCTTCGGTGCGGTCGCAGAAAGCGTTGCGGGCGTGGAGGTTCAGGGCGCCAAGCGCGGTATCGATAGCGAACAGGAGTGACATCATCTCGGGTGATCATCACCGCTTCGCTCGACACTGCTCGGCTCTCACGTTGGTCAGGGCGCAGCCGCAGTGACGCGGTCCGCGTCGGGGCCGAACCAGTCGAGGCAGACCACCATGGCATCGTCGATGGTCCCAGCGGCCGCGCGGCGGAGAGCGGGATCGGCCAGGACCGCTCCGGGGACCTGGGCCGCGGGAAGTTCGGCAGTGTCGATGACCGTGCGGGCGAGGCCGGATTCGCCGTGGACGTCATCGCTGAGGCCGACGGCGTCGTAGACGCCGTCGCTGACGAAAACCAGCCGGTCACCGGGAGCGGCCTGCAGGCGCTGAGTGGTGTAGCGGGTGTCGCCGAAGGCGCCCAAGGGCAGCTGCTCGTCGAAGGAGACGCGGCGGGCGTCGCCGTCACGCAACAGCCACACCCGGGGTGAGCCGGTGTCGACGACATCCAGCACACCGGTCGCCAGGTCGAGCTGCAGCAGCAGTGCGGTGACGTACTCGCGCCCGTCGTAGTGACCGTGCAGGGCCTGGTCGGCGAGATCGGCTTGGGCCGTCAAGGACACGCCGGCGCGGCGGGCGTTGCGCAGGGCGTTGACCGCGAGGTGGGTCACCATGGCGGCGTCGACGCCGTGTCCCATCCCGTTGACCAGCGTGACGGTCAGCGATTTGGCTGTCGCAGACCAGTCGAAGCTGTCGCCGTGGACGGCGTAGGCGGGCTCGAGCTGCCCGCCGAGGGCGAAGCCGGGCCGGGTGCAGGAACGGCCGGGCAGCAGTTGCCACTGCATCTCCGCGGCCAGGGTGAGCCGGCTGGTCCGGCGCGCCTGCAAGTACAGGTCGGTGTCTCGCCCGGCGACCAGGAGCTCGTGAGCGAGTGCTTCGGCGATGCGGGACAGTTCGAGCCGGACCGCCGGGTCCGGTGCCGTCGCGAAGGTGACCGCCAGGACACCCAGGCGGTCGCCGCGCACCGAGACCGGGACGTGGGTGGTGACCGTGCTCGCGGTCGTTTCGAAAGTCACCTCCTGGTCGGTGAACGCCGCGCCCGCCAGGGTGCCGTGGACCGGCATCGGCTCCCGGCTGTAGGGAAGGTCTGCCACCGGCTGCAGTTCGGTCATGCCGTAGTCGGCGAGCAGCAGCTCGACGGCCTGGGCGCCCCAGCCCGCGGTCAGGACGGCTCGGAGCACCACGAGCAGTTCGTGCGGCGCGGCTTCGCGCAGCAGCCGGTCGACCGCCGTCGTCTTCACCGGGCTGTGTCCTCCTTGGAGCCCGGGGGTTTCCGGGCTCCTGTCGATGGTGGGTCCGAACCGGTTCTTCCGAGCGGCCAAGATCGCTTGTGGCGCTGCCGGACGGGGGTTCGGATGCGAAAATCGGGACCGTGGACCGGTCGAGACGGTGGCAGGCTGACGGCGTCGCGGCCGAGCCTGCCGACCTGACCGATTCGTTCGAATTCCTGCGGGACTACGCCCGGCGAATCTCCGACGACTCCTTACCGGCCTCGCAGTTCCGGGCCCTCGTGGTGCTCGATCACCACGAAGGCATCAACCTGAGCTCGCTGGCCGAACTGCTCGGAACCACGCCGCCGTTGGCCAGCCGCCTGTGCGACCGCCTCCAAGCCTCCGGGTTCGTCGAACGCACACTCAGCAAGCACAGTGGCCGCGAGCTGTCCCTGTGTCTGAGTGACCGCGGGCGGGCTCACCTGAACCGGGTGCGCGCGCGTCGGAAAAAGCACATCGCCGAAGCGCTCGCCGCGCTGCCTCCCGAAACACGTGAGGCTCTGTTCGCCGGGCTGACGGCGTTTCACGCCGCCGCTCGCCGCGAACGAAGGATAAGTTCCTGACCACACGGGTACCGTACGACAACTGTTGTCATGTGACAACAGTTTGGTGTGTGGATCGCGTGGCCGTTCAGGCCGGAGGCCACTCCGATCGGGTGACAGTGCGCGGTAGGCTGCGTCGACGGCTCGACCCAGGGATGCCACAGTGAACGCCGTGAACCGCTCCCCCAGGACGCGCGCTGCCGACCAGGTGGCCGCGGCTGTGGCCGACACCGCCGAGCTGCTTGAGATCCTTTTCGAGCGGGCCCGCGACGCCTCCCCCAGGCCGCTGTCGGTGTCGCAGGTGCGCGCCGTCGTCGCGCTCGACCGCCACGAAGGACTGAACCTGCGGACTTTGGCGGAACTGCTCGGATCCACCCCGCCGCTGGCCAGCCGGCTGTGTGACCGGCTGGAAGCCGTGGGCTTCATCGAACGGCTTCCCCATGCCCAGAACCGCCGCGAGCTGGCCCTGCGCCTGAGCGACAGCGGCCGCGCCTACCTGCAGGACCTACGGGCGCGCCGCCGGGAAAGCCTGCACACCGTTCTCGCCGCGCTGACCACCGAGGAACGAGACGCCCTCGCGAGCGGGCTACGCGCGTTCCAGGCCGCAGCCAATCGTGATCTCGCCGACGATGACAACCGCGCAGCGGGCCAGTAGGGTCAATGTTGTCATACGACAACTGACGTAGCGGTCGCCTGCTGCGCCAGGCCGTTCTCAGGTCGCGGTTCAGCCGTCAGCCGTGGCGTGCAGCACGCAGTCGTCGTTCTCGGTCGCTCGGACCGGATTTCCTCGGAGCGCAGCTCATGGAACCTGCATCCCCGCCGATGCTGGCGGTCGCCGTGAGATCGATCGGCGACATCGCGGTCCTCGAAGTGGACGGCGACGTCGACCACGTCGTGCGCACGATGCTGCGTGCGGCCATGGCGGCGGCTCTCGCCCGGGGGCCGCGGGCGCTCGTGGTGGACCTGAGCCGGGTGGATTTCTTCGCCTCGGCCGGCCTGTCCGCGCTGGCCTGGTTGCACGAAGCCGCCAAGCCAGCGGGCATCGACGTCACGCTGGTGGCAACCCAGCGCAGCGTGCTGATGCCGTTGGCCCTCACCCGGATCGACGACCTGTTCGACATTCACCCCACCGTGGACGCCGCCGCAGAACACCTTGGCGCGCCCCAGGTTCCGGCCGCCCACCACCCCGAACCCGGCGATCAGCCAACGGCGATCGAGCCGGAGCCCTCTTCACGGCTTCGGCGGTGTGGCGGCCGGCTCCGGTAGTCATCCGGGATGTTCGCGGTGGTTCGGCGAATGGCCAACACGACGGTGTCGTCGGCGTGCAGGACGACGTCCTGCATCCGGGTCACCAGCTCGGCCGGCAGCGTGTCGATCGGGTGACGGGCGTGCGCGCGGTGGCCGCACCGGTTCAGTCGTCGGTCTCGGCGGCAAACGTACTCAACCTCCCCTGTGGAGCGGTAATCCTCGCGGAGGAGTAGCTGATCGTGTGGTTTCGCTTGCGATTGGGTACCAAGTGCGCATGGTTGTCCAAGCGCCCGAACGAAACCCGTCCGGCGCGGCGAGCTGCGGGCGCGGTTGATCACCGAGCACCTGCCGGTGGCCGAACACATCGCCCGGCGCTTCAGCGGCCGCGGCGAGCCGTTCGACGACCTGCTGCAAGTCGCGCGGACCGGCCTGATCCGCGCTGTCGACCGCTACGACGCCGACCGGGGTGCCGACTTCCTGTCCTTCGCCGTACCGACCATCATGGGCGAAGTTCGCCGGCACTTCCGCGACACCGGCTGGTCGATGCGTGTCCCCCGCGCTCTGAAGGAACTCCAGCAGAAGCTCAGCGCAGCAACCGATACACTGGCGCACGACCTCGGCCGGGCACCCACGCCCAGCGAGCTGGCGGCCCATCTGGGGATGGACGTCGACTTCGTGCGGGAAGGGCTGCTGGCGGCGGAGGCTTACCGCCCCCATTCGATCGACGCGCCCGTCCGCAGCGCCGAAGACACGGTCACGGTCGCCGACCACCTCGCCGCCGAAGAACCCGGGTTCGCCCGGTTCGACGACCACGACGCCTTGCAGGCGGCGATGGCCACGTTGCCGGACCGCGAACGAGCCATCGTCAGGATGCGGTTCGTCGACGAGCTCACCCAACGCGAGATCGCGCAGCGGATCGGCGTGTCTCAGATGCAGGTCTCTCGACTGCTGGCCAAGACTCTTGAGCACCTCCGTGTGCACATGGTCGCCGAATGAGCCCGACCGTGTTCACGGGGCCGAAACCGGCGAGGTGTCACGGACCTTGCCGCGCCTCGCAGGTCCAAGTCGTGGTGACCGTAGTGCCGGAACCGCCCGTCTCGACCAGCGCCTCATCCGCCAAGGTGTGAATCAGCGGCAACCCGCGACCGCCGAGGAGGCTGGAGCGCGGAACCGGTTGCCACTGGCCACGGTCACGGATGATGACGATCACGGCGTCGCCGGCCCGGCGGGCGTGCAGAGTCAACGTGCCGATGCGGCCGGGGTAGGCGTGGACGACGACGTTGGCCATGGCCTCGTAGGCCGCCAGCAGCAGGTCCTGAATCCGTCCGGCCGACAGGCCGGCGCCGACGGCCCATGCAGCGAGCTGATCACGCAGGGACCCCAACTGAGCCGCCTCAGCCGGCACGTCCTGAAGCTGCAGGTCGGCGGCCAGAGACGTTTCGTCGGCGGGCAGATCGGCGGAACAAGTCATCGTGGTCGGTCTGCGAGCGCGTCCGCCGTGCTGGTGAACACCGGCAGCAGCTCGTGCATCCCGGTCAGGGTGATCGCGCGGTGAGCGAGACTGTCCTCGACCACCACGACCCGCACTGGGGTGCCACGGCCGCCATCGGCGTGGGCTCGCGCAAGCACCGACAGACCGGAAGAATCGAGGAAGGTCACCGCGGTCAAGTCGATCACGAGCACCGCCGGTCGCCGGGCAAGAGCGGCGGTGACCGCGTCGGTCAGCTGCTCGGTGGTGAGCAGGTCGACTGCCCCGGCCGCGGCGAGCACCAGCGCGGCCGAGGATTCATCGTCGTGCAGGCGAAGTTTCAGACCGTCTTCGACGTGGGCCGGGTGGGCGACGTGGTCGGTCACCGGCCCGCATCCGCTCTGTCGACCATCAGCTCACCCTTCTCCGCGCGCACGAGGAAGCGCAACCGCCACGCTGTTACCCGATCTCGAAGTGGGTCAAACAATGTTTTCGGCCCGGCAGGGGCTCTACGCCGGCGGTTCGGCGGGTGCGTCGAAGGCTGAGCCGAGAGCGTGCTGATGCAGTTGCTCGAGCACGAGCGCCGAGGTTTCGGCGCTGACCGAGGTGGTCTCGGCACGGCTACCGGCGGCCACCACAACGGTTGCGATGTCGTGCAGCTTGACGTTGGTGCGCTGGGAGATGTTCCGCAATGCGTCGAACGCTGTCGCCGCGGTCCAGCCGCGAACCAGCATCAGCATCCCTTTGGCTTGTTCGATGACGGGCTGGGTGTCCAAGGCGTTCCGCAGCTGAGCTACCTCGTCGGCCGGATCGTCCGGAGATCTCCACGACGTCATGGCATCATTCCACCGCACGCAATCGCGGTCGGCATCGCGACGTGGAGATCGGCCACTAGCCGCCGACATTCGGCAACGCCCGCCATTCGTCTCAACGGACCGTGCGCTCGGCCGCGGTGTCGAAGCGGAATTCCACGCTCACCGGGACTGTTTCCAGATCCAGTGCCTGCCGCAGCCGGGGCAGACCGTCGGTCGTCAGGCGGTCGCGGACCTGTCCCGGATCGCCGTCCTGAGACAGGGTCACCACCAGGGCCAGCGTCGGATCGTCGCGAGGGCCGGCCAGTGTGGCCCGCGCCCGGCGCACACCGGGGTAGGCCCGCAGTTCCTCGGTGAAGGGCGCGACCGCGGCGTCGGCGGACAGTTCGGTGCGGCCGCGGTCCGGGTCGCTGTCGAAGCGCCACGTCCGGATCGGCGGGCGGCGGGCCAGCTGGGCGAGGAGCCAGCGCAGCACCAGCAGGCCGACCAGGACGGCCGCCGCGGCGGTGACGTACAACGCCCAGGTCGGCGGCCGAGTCGTTCCCGGCACCAGCGGCGAATCCGGATCGAGCAGCCGCAGCTGCCGGAAGTGGGTCGCGACCGCGAAACCGCCGGCGGCCAGCAGGACCAGCCCGAGCAGGCCCAGGATCGTGCGGTTGAGCCGCGCGGGGCGGTTGAGGTCGGTCATGACGTCCTCCTGGGGTCGCGGACCCGCACCGCCACCGCGGGCCGGGTGGCCGGGCCGATCCGGTCGAGCCGGTCGGTGACCGCCGCGCGGACGGCGTCGGCCAGGCCGTCGGGCCGGGTCCGCGTGGTGTCGACCCGGACCTTCAGCCGCCGGGAACGCAGCTTCACCCGGGCCCCGGAGACACCGTCGACGCCGGCCGCAGCCGCCTGCAGGGTCGAGCGGTAGCTGCCCCGGGCGACGCCGGAGTGGAACGACCCGTCCACCGGCAGCACGGTCGCGGCCCCGGGCAGGACCGCGGCCAGCAGCAACACCAAGCCGGCCAGGGCGAGGACACCGCCGGCGACGGCGGGAAGCACGTCGGTCCACCGCAGGTCGTGCAGAGTGGCGGCGACGGTGTCGTAGCTGATCCACGGGCGTTCGCCGAGGATCAGCTGGATGGCGCTCACGGCGAGGAGCACGCACGTGGCCAGCAACACGAGCGCGGTCAACAGCGCCGGAACGCTCCGGCGTGGTCGGCGTTTCATTCGACCCTCCGACGCTCGGTAGCCGTGGTGTGCAGGGCGGTGACGGTGATGTCGACGCGGGTCACGACGAGGCCGGTCAGTTCTTCGACACGGCGCCCGAGGTGCTCGCGAGCGCGTTCGGTCGTGCGCGTGACGGAGGCGGGGTAGGTGATCGAGAGGCGCACGTCCAGCGTCACCTGGTCTTCCGTGACGTGCGCGGTGACCTTGGCGGAGCGGTCGAGCTCTTCGGCGCCGAGGCTGACGCCGAGGAACCGGCCGGCCGCGCCGCCGACGTCGTCGAGCTCCAGCACCGCGTGCGCGGCCAGGCGTTGCACCGCCTGCTCGGCGATGGTGAGCGTCCCGCGCTCCGGTGCGGCCAGCGTGGTCGGCATGGCGCTCAGCCCCGGTCGCGGCCGGACAGCTGCGACAGGTCGAGCTTGCCGTCGAGGACGCGGCCGACGACGAAGCCGACCGCGCCGAGGACCGCAACGGCGGCGAACGCGCCGAAGCCGCCGAAGGCGACGGCCAGGCCGAGAACGAGGCCGGTGAGCAGGCCGAGCTGGGTGGACGTCACGAGACCTTCTCCTTCGGTTGTTCCTGTGCACTGCGTGGCTCGACGATGTCCGCGACCACGACGTGCACCGCACGCCCGGCCACACCCGCTGCGCTCCGTACGGCCGCGGCGAGCTCCGTGGCCATCAAGGGGTAGCGGGCGGTGACGGCGATGGTGACGTCTCGGTCGCGGACCCGGACGCCCGCGACCCGCTGCGGCGGGCCGAGGGTGGCGATCTCCCCGAACCGGCCGCCGTGCAGGCCGGCCACGCCGGGCACGGCCAGCACGGCGGCGGCGATCCGGACGGCGTCGGGCTCGGGGATCACTGCACCCGGCCGGTGTCGGTGTGCTCGCCCTCGTCGTCATCCGAGGGCAGGTGCAGGTCGCCGACGTGGATGTTCACCTCGACCACCTCCAGGCCGGTCATCTGCTCGACCGCACCGATCACGTTGCGGCGCACCGAACGCGCCAGGTCGGCGACGGAGACGCCGTACTCGACGACCAGCTGCAGATCGACGGCGGCCTGCTTCTCCCCCACCTCCACCGACACGCCCTGCCCCGCCGAAGCGGTCGCGCCCGGGATCCGCTCCCGGATCGCCGAAAACGCCCGCGCGGCACCACCACCGAGAGCGTGCACGCCCGGGATTTCACGGGTGGCCAGCCCGGCGATCTTCTGCACCACGACATCGGAAATCGACGTCGAGCCCTGGGCACTGACCAACGCACCATCGGTCTTCGTGGCGGGCTGCGGCGAGGTGGTCTGCGCGAGGTCCTTGGCAGCGGCGGTCGTCATGGTTGTCTCCTTCGCACGGGGCGGACATGTCTTGTCGTGGCAGAGGAACCAGCCTTGATTGTTTCCTCCACACCGGATCGACACCCACCTCGAAAGATCGTCACGACCCGATCGTGTGAAGCACACCACTTCGGACGACGGGGACAGCAGGGGTATCGCCCTGCTACCCGCGCATTGGACCGCGCCGCCGTCGCCAGTGCGCGCCTACCGCATCCCCCATCCAGCCGGGCCGGTGGTCCACCGGCACGCCACCGCGGTGATCGGCCGCTGCACCGGCTCTGGCCTAGGCTTCGGCTATGCCCAAGACCGAGTCGTTGACCCCTGCTGAGGCGTTCGAGCTGCTGCTGGCCGGCAACCGGCGCTTCGTCGCCGGCGCCCCGGAGCACCCGAACCAGGACGCGGCCCGCCGCGCCGAGGTGACGCCCGGTCAGCACCCGTTCGCCGTGCTGTTCGGCTGTTCCGACTCCCGGCTGGCCGCGGAAATCATTTTCGACCGCGGTCTGGGTGACCTGTTCGTCGTCCGCACCGCGGGGCACGTGGCCGGCTCGGAGGTGCTCGGCAGCATCGAGTACGGCGTGGCGGTGCTGGACTGCCCGCTGGTGGTGGTCCTCGGCCACGA
Organism: Amycolatopsis sp. lyj-23; assembly: GCF_046549135.1. Lineage (NCBI taxonomy): Bacteria > Bacillati > Actinomycetota > Actinomycetes > Pseudonocardiales > Pseudonocardiaceae > Amycolatopsis > Amycolatopsis sp. lyj-23. Next base: position 637,645 of record NZ_JAJPWN010000001.1, read on the forward strand.
CTCCTGCGGCGCGGTGGCCGCCGCGTCCGCTGCACTGGACGACGGGGGGACGCCCGGCGGGTACATCCGGGACGTCGTCGAGCGCGTGACGCCCAGCGTGCTGGCGGCCCGGGCCGCCGGGCGGGCAGAACCGGACGAGATCCTCGCCGAGCACGTCCGGCACACGGTGGATCTGTTGCTGGAGCGCTCCCGCGTACTCGCCAACCGGGTCGACGCGGGCCAGACCGCGGTCGTGGGCTTGTGCTACCGGCTGGCCGACGGCCGCGCGGACGTGGTCGCGGCCCGCGGCCTCGACGTCACCGCGGACTCCGCCTCCTGACCGGAACCCCTGCGCGTCGAGTTCCCGCAGGAACCCGTACAGGCCGCGTGCGTAATCGGCCATCGGCTCCGGGACGGCCACAACGGCGAAAGGCGGCGTCGCATGAGAGAGCGGGGGCACCGGGAATCCGGTGCCCCCGCTCCTCGTGCCCAGCCGCAGGCCGTCAGACCGTGTGCGGGGTGTGCGCGACGGTGTTCCAGCTCGACGCGGTCACGTCGGCGTCGTCGCCGCCGCCGCAGCCGGAGTTCCCGCCGGTGGTGGTGCTGGTGTTCCCCGCGTCACCGGTCGTCCCGGTGGCGCCGGTGTCACCCGAGTTGCCCGACGTCACCGTGGTGTGTGACGTCGTGCCGTTCTCGTGGTTGGAGCCACCGTGGTGGCGGTCCTGCTGCTCGTGGCCGCGGGTCGAGGTGACGGCGGTGTTGCCGCCGGTCGAGCCCGAGCTGCCCGAGTTGCCGGACGTGCCGGTCGCCGCGTTGTTGTGGCTGGCGGCGTTCCCGGCGTCGCCGGAGTTGCCACCGTTGCCGCCCTTGGCGGTGCCGGTCACGACACCCAGGACGCCCGAGCGGCCGCCCTGCTCGTGCCGGTTCCAGCCCCGTCCGTGGCCGCTGTTGTTCGTGACGGAGTTCTCGCCGGTGCTGACCACGGTGGCATCGCCGCCGTTGCCCGCGTTGCCGGAGTTCCCGCCGGTGGTGACGCTGGTGTTGCTCGCGTCGCCGGTCGTCCCGGTGGCGCCGGTGTCACCCGAGTTGCCCGACGTCACCGTGGTGGCCGACGTCGTGCCCTCGTGCTTCCAGCCGGAGTTGTGGCCCCGGCCGGAGTGGTGGTTCCAACCGCACTGCCCGTGCCCACCGTTGTCGTGTCCACGGTCCTTGTCCTGGCCGCCGAGCGTCCACACGATCGCGGCGTTGCCGCCGGTGGAGCCGGAGTTCCCCGAGTTGCCGGAGTTGCCGGTGACAGCGGTGTTGTGGCTGGTGGCGTTTCCGGCGTCGCCGGAGTCACCGCCGCTGCCGCCTTCGGCCGTGCCGGTGACCCTGCCCAGGACGCCCGTGCTGCTGCCGCCCTGGTTGTGCCGGTTCCAGCCCCAGCTGTGCCCACCGTGGCCGGTGGCGGAGTTCTGGCCGGAGCTGACCACGGTGGCGTCGCCGCCGTTGCCCGCCCGGCCGGAGTTCCCGCCGGTGGTGGTGCTGGTGTTGCTCGCGTCGCCGGTCGAGCCGGTGGCGCCGGTGATCCCGGAATTGCCCGAGTCCCCCGACACCGCAGAGTTGGAGCTGGTGGCGTTCCCGGCGTCGCCGGAGCCGCCACCGTTACCGCCCTGAGCAGTGCCGGTCACGGAGCCGAGGACCCCGAGGATGCCACCACGCGAGGAGTGCCCGCCCCGCGAACCGGCGGTGTTCTTGCCGGAGGACGCCGCGGTGCCGGATCCGCCGTTGCCGGCGTTGCCCGAGTTGCCGCCCGTTGTGCTGCTGGCGTTCGAGGCGTTCCCGGTCGAGCCGGTCGCGCCCGTGTTCCCGGAGTTGCCCGAGGACACCGAGGTGCTGCACTTGGCCAGGACACAAACGCCGTAAGCGCTGTTGTGCCCGGTGGCCCCGGAGTTGCCCGAGTTCCCGCTCACAGCGTTGTTGCTGCTGGTCGCGTTACCGCCCTCACCCGAGGTGCCGCCGTGGCCACCGGTGGCGGTCGCCGACGAGGTGCCGGCCACCACCGAGTGCAGCGTGTCGCCGAGCCCGCCGAGCGGGCCCGAGTTCCCGGTGTCCGCACTGGCCACCGCGGACCCCAGCAGGACGAACCCGCCGGAGATGAACGCGGCGGTCAGGCCGCGTCGTACGTACTTGTGCATGAACTTCCCTTTCCGTGCCATCAGTCCTGTGTGGATTTCCGGAGGTGGAAAGGGATCCTCAGCTCGGATGGTCGTTGCCGTAGAAGACCAGCCAGTACGGCGACGCACGCCCGCCCGGCGGAGGCCGCCAGGCGCGGTCGGTGCCCGGCATGAACGCGCCGGAGGCGGTCACGGCGAACTCGCCGCCGTGCGCGCTGCCGGTGCCCGCCGACATCGCACCACCCGTGCCGGACGAGCCCACTGGCAGCCCGCCGCCGGATCCGGACATCGGAGCGGCAACGCCGGCTTCGGCCGGACCGGCACGCCCGGCGAACCGCCGGACAGCCGGCGTCTCCTCGAGGCGCTGGGCAGCGGGCCGCGTTAGGGCGGCCTGAGCACCGAAGACGGCGACCGTGTCCACCACCGGCGGGGCACCGATGTCGTCGCGCGGTGCCGGCGCCGCCGCATTTCCGGCGACCGGGTGCCCGGTCACCGCCGGGACGACACGCCGGCCCCCGATCGCCCGCACCACCGGTGCGGTCACGGGAGCCGTGGCGTGCAGGACCGGTGCGGTCACCGGCGACACCGCGTGCAACACCGGCCGGGTCACCGGTCGCAACGCCGATAGCACCGGCTCCGCCGCAGCCAGCACCGGACGAGCCACCGGTGCAAGCACCGGTTCCAGCCCGCTCGTCACCGGCTCCACCGCCGAAGCGACCCGCGAGGACACCGCGTGCACGGTGCCGGTGACCGGTTCGAGCGCCGGCTCGACCGGCTTCAGCAAGCCATGTGCGGTGTCACCGGCCCGATCGAGCAATCCGGGTCGTTCCGGCGGCGGCGCACCGTCGGAGGCGTGCGCGGTACCGGACAAGGCCATGGCCAGCAAAGAGAACCCGAACAACGCGCCGGCCAGCACGAGCAACCGCAGCATCCGCGGCGGCCCGATCGAGGCGTCGTCGGTCAGGGAAGTATCCATCCATCTCACCCCCTCTCGAGTGTGGACTTCACCGTCAGTCGTAGTTCGCCGCGACAGCTTCACCGGTTTGGGGGCATATTGAGGTTTTTTCTTTCAGTCGAACGAGTTTCGTATCGCGCGTAGCGGGTACGTCATCCGCTTTCTTCGTTGAATCACTCAGTTCGCACTGCTTCCGTCCACATGCAGAGGGGTGAATGCAGACGGTGACCTCGGCAACGGTGCCGATACGCACCACCCGTTCTGAAACCCGGCCCATCCGGGGCGCGCGCAGCCTCGAACGGCAGTTGTCCAGGAAGGATCCGTCCCAGCGCCGGGCATCCGGTGGTGGGTGACGCCCGCCGTACGCGCGCGGGCGGGGAGGAGTTCGTCCGTGTTCGGCAATCGCTATGCCGCTTCGATGATCACCCGGAGCGCCGAGAACGATCAGGACCGCCGCCGCTTCCTCAAAGCCGCCGGCATGACCGGCCTCGGTGTCGTCGGCGCCGGCACCTTCAGCGGTCTCGCCGCCGGTCCCGCGGCTGCGGCCACCGTCCGGCCCGCGGCCGCCGCCGCTGCTGCCGGGGTCAGTGACGGTGCGGTGCTCAACTTCGCCCTCAACCTCGAGTACCTGGAAGCCGAGTTTTACCTGCACGCGGTCACCGGTCGCGGGCTGGCCGACGCGATGACCACCGGCACCGGCACCCGAGGCGGCGTCACCGGCGGCCGCGCAGTGCGGTTCGAAAGCCGCACGGTCCGCCAGTACGCCCAGGAGATCGCCGCCGACGAAAAAGACCACGTCCAATTCCTGCGCTCCGCCCTCGGCTCGGCCGCGGTCGCGCGGCCGGCGATCGATCTGCAGTCCAGCTTCACCGCCGCCGCCCAGGCCGCCGGCCTGGTCAAGCCCGGCCACAGTTTCGACGCGTTCGCCTGCGAGGAGAACTTCCTGCTCGCGGCGTTCCTGTTCGAAGACGTCGGTGTCACCGCCTACAAGGGTGCTGCCCCGCTGATCTCCAACAAGACCTACCTCGAAGCCGCCGCCGGCATCCTGGCGGTGGAGGCCTACCACGCCGGGAACATCCGCTCCCAGCTCTACGAACGCCGCGGCGGCATCCTCGGCCTCGGGCTGCTCGGCCGCGACCTGCGCGAAGCCTCCGTCAAGCTGTCCAACGCCCGCGACAGCCTCGACGGGCCGGCTGATGACGACCATGGCGTGATCGACAGCCGCGGCAACGCCAACATCGTCCCCACCGACGGCAACGGCATCGCCTACAGCCGCAGCCCCGGTCAGGTCCTCAACATCGTCTACCTGACGCCCAAGGCCGCCACCTCCGGCGGGTTCTTCCCCAAGGGCGTCAACGGCGACGTCAACACCAGCGCCGGCAACAGCTGACCAGCGCCTGAACGGCGAAAGGCAGGCAAGAACATGTCGACGTCCTCGGCGCCTCGCACGAATCGCTCCGCGACCCAACTCGCCGCCATGGCGGTGGCCGCGGTCTTCTTCCTGGTCGGGGTGCTCGGTTTCGTCCCCGGCGTGACCACTCACCACGACGAGCTCAGTTTCGCCGGGCACCACTCGATGGCGATGCTGCTCGGGCTGTTCATGGTGTCGGTCCTGCACAACATCGTCCACCTCCTGTTCGGCGTCGTCGGGTTCGCGCTCGCGCGCACCCACCGCGGCGCCCGCGGCTTCCTCATCGGCGGCGGCATCGTCTACCTGGTCCTCTGGATCTACGGTCTGGTCATCGACCAGATGAGCACCGCCAATTTCGTCCCGGTCAACACCGCCGACAACTGGCTGCACTTCGGCCTCGGCGTCGGGATGGTCGCTCTCGGCCTGATCACCGGTCGTCGGCCGGCCCCGCGGGCCACGCGCGGATAAGGGCTCGGCCGGCTTGACGTCCGCACGCACCGCGAGCGGACGCCAAGCCGCGTCCGTCGCCACCCACCGGGTGGTTTCCCTTGACACACTTCCAGAACCAAGACGAAGGGGCCCCGGGCTCGAATCCCGGGTATGGCTGCCACCGGCGTTTCCTCCCCAGCGACCTCGACACCCCCGCGGCCACGACTGCGGATCCTGTCCGCGGCCGCAACCGGGGTACTCGCGTTGGCTGCCGCTCTGGCTGCCGGGCACCTCGTTGCCGGTCTGATCAACATCCCGATGGGGAAGACCCTCACCGGCACCAGCGCCCGTACCTCCCGCAGATCCGGCCGGCCAGTGAGCACGAACACCGAGCGACCGAATTCACCCGATGGTGCGTATCACCCATCCGCTTCCCCAATCGGTCCGAATGACCTGCGACAGACAATTCCGCCTTGGAATGTGCAAGCCGCATTTGGAGTGATTCTTGTGAACAAGCTTCGTGTCGCCGGCGTCGGTATCACCGCGGCCGCCGCGCTGACCCTGACCGCGTGCGGCAACGACTCCGGTTCGTCGAACAACGCGAGCAGCAGCTCGATGGCGCCCTCGTCGTCGATGTCCGCGCCGATGACCAGTGCCGGCGCGACCGGATCGCCGGATGGCGTGACCACCAACGCCGACGTGTTCGGTCCGGCGTGTTCACAGCTGCCGCAGGGCTCCGCGCCCGGTTCGCTGGACTCGATGGGCCCGCAGCCGGTCGCCTCGGCCGCGTCGACCAACCCGCTGCTGACCAAGCTCGTCGCCGCGGTGAAAGCCACCAACCTCGTCGACACGCTCAACAGCCAGCAGGCCATCACGGTGTTCGCGCCGGCGGACCCGGCGTTCGAGGCCTTGGGTGACGCGAAGTTCAAGGAGCTGGCGGGCAAGCCGGCCGAGCTGGCGCCGATCCTGCAGTACCACGTCGTCGGCAAGCGCTACGACGCCAAGGGCCTCGCCGCGGCCGGTTCGGTCGACACGCTCAACACCGCCGGCGGCCCGGTCAAGATCGAGGGCTCCGGCGAGAACATGACGATCAACGGCGCGAAGATCCTGTGCGGCAACATCCCCACCAAGAACGCCACCGTCTTCGTCATCGACAAGGTGCTCACCCCCGGCACCAACAAGTAACCCGGCCTCCGGGACACACCCTTTCTTCGCGGGAGGCCCGGACATGCGGCCGCCGCACCTCGCCCGACGGGTGGAGCTGCGGCGGCCGTGTCACATCCACCGACGGTTCCCGGAGGGGAACGCCGGTGGCTCCGACCGGCGGCGGCTCCCAGGAGATCCGCCGCTGGGGGACGCCGAAAGCGGCGGCGTTCCGCCGGCCGCCGTCACCGCCGGATCACTCCCGGGCGGTGGCGGCGGCCGGCCCCGCCGGTCGCGCTCGCCGGATCGGACGGGCACCCTCGCAGGCGACAGCCGTGCCTGTACAGGAGCCCGCGCGGACCGGTCCGGGGTACCGCTTCCGGACGAGGTCGACCGGGTCATCGCTCGACGTGGACCAACGAGGTCAGGCCGCTGACGGTCAGCACGGGTCTGAGCACCGGGTTGATGAGCAGGCTGATCCGGTCGGCGTGGGCGAACAGCGCGTTGATGGCGCCGCTGTCGAGATAGCCCACTGCTTGGAGGTCGACGATGAGGTGACTGCCGGCTGTGCCGTCGTCGAGGGCGCGGCTGAAGTCGGCGATGTTGCTGAGATCGATCTCTCCGGTCGCGATCAAAACGCGGTTCCCGTCGGCGCGACGGGACGTTTGCAGAGCGAGCGGTGTCATGCGGTGATCCTCGCGTGCAAGTGGACGGTGGTGCCGCCGGCGGTGGGGTGGACGCTGACCTCGCTCACCAGTTCCCGCATCAAGGTCATGCCGCGGCCGCGCCGGGAGTTCGCGGAAGGCTGTGCGGGCTTCCAGGTACCGGTGTCGGTGATGGTCACGTGCAACTGGTCGACGAAGGCGGTCGCGTCCAGCCGGATCGCACCTCCGGGCGTGTCCCGGTGGCCGTGTTCGATGGCGTTCGCCACGGCCTCGCCCGTGGCGACCAGGAGGTTCTGGATTTGTTCGGCGTCCAGCCCGCATCGCTCGAGCCAGCCGCGCAGGGCCTGGCGGGTGGGAGCCAGCTGCCCGGCGTCGGCCGGGAACCCGATCGCCAGCGGGCCGGGCTGCCGGTACAGGAGCACCGCGACGTCGTCTTCGTAGCCGGCCGCGGGTGCCAGCTCCGTCATCAGCTTGTCGGCGAGGTCGTCCGGCGTCGCGGTGGTGCTGTTCTCGACCAGCTCGGCGACCCGGCCGATGCCCTCGTCGAGCGGGTGCCGTCGGCGTTCCACGAGGCCGTCGGTGTAGAGCAGCAGGGTGCCGCGGGGCGGGATGACGACCCGGGACTCGGGCCGGGTGTGCTCGGCGCGCACGCCCAGCGGGATGGAGTGGCCGTCCTCCAGCAGCTGGGTCGTGCGGTCGGCGTGGACCAGGAGCGGGGGTGGGTGGCCTGCGCTGGAGTACGTCAGCTCGCCGGTTTCGGGAGTGAGTACGGCGCAGAAGGCCGTGGTGCAAGTGGCGCCCGGCAGCCTGGCGGCGAACCGGTCCAGCGCGGCCAATGCGGCGGCCGGGGTCGGGTGTTCGAGGAGCATGGCGCGGCAGGCGCTGCGTAGCTGTCCCATGACCGTGGCCGCCGCCAGCCCGTGCCCCACGCAGTCACCGACGACCAGCGCGATCCGCCCGCCGTCGAGGTTCACCAGGTCGTACCAGTCACCGCCGACCTGCAGGGGCCGGGTGGCCGGCTGGTACCGCACGGCGAACCCGCCGGGCAGCTGCTGCGGGCCCAGGATGGCGTGCTGCAGCGCCAGCGCGGTCTCCCGCTGCTGGTCGTGCTGGTGGACGCGCGAGAGGCCCTGGCCGAGCCGCCCGGCGAGCACCGTCAGCAACGTCTCGTCTTCGGAGGTGACCCGCCGTCGCTCAGCCAGCTCCAGCCACAGGACCAGCACGCCTTCGGGGTGCTGCAGCGCGATGCCGACGGCCTCGGGGTCGCCGGTGACGGGAGTGAGCGGGTCACCTGCCCGCAACGCATCGATCGTCTCCCGCACCCCCGGCGCGAGTTCGTCCCAGACGGCCGGCTCACCGGAGCACACCAGCTGCGGCTCCGCACCTTCGGGGAACGTCACTGCAAGCGCGCGGCGTGCGTTCCACATGCGGCACAGCTCCTCGACCGATGCCGTGACCGCCTCGGCCACGGTGTCGGCTTGGGCGAGCTGCTGGCTGAGCGCGGCCAGCGCGGCCTGGCGCTGCACGGTGTAGTGCTCGGCGGTGACGTCGCGGAAGGTCCCGACCGTGACCCGGCGGCCGGTCTCCGGGTCGTCGACCTGGGTGAAGCTGGCCGAGACCCACACCCGGTGCCCGTCGCGGTGGATGACCGGAACGGTGAGACTGCCGCGGGAGTCGCCGAGCAGGGCGGCATACGCTTCGGAGGCCTCTTGGTGGGCGATGGGATCGGTGTCCGGATCCGGCCACCAGGGGTGCCGAGGCGGGTAGGGCAGGCCTTCCGGGCCGTACCCGAGGACGTCGGTGAAGGTCGCATTGATTTCGATGACCGAACCGTTCTCGTCGCAGACGAAGAACGCCTCCTGCAGCGAGTCGACCAGCGCGGTGCGCCACCGGGCGTGGTGGTTGCGCAGCCGCGCGAGCTCGACGTTGGCCCGGACCCGGGCCAGCAGCTCGGCCGCGGCGAACGGCTTGACCAGGTAGTCGTCGGCCCCGGCTCGCAAACCGTCGATCGAAGCCTCCTGTCCGGCGCGCGCGGAGAGCAGCAACACGGGCACCGCGGCGGTGCGGGCGTCCGCGCGCAACTCGGCCACCACGGCGAGCCCGTCCAAGCCCGGCATCATCACGTCGCTGATCACCAGATCCGGCGGATCGACGCGGGCCGACTCGAGTGCCTGCCTCCCGTCGACGGCGGTGGTGACCAGGTACTCGGCGTCGGCCAGCAGGCGCGTCAGGTATTCCCGCATGTCGGCGTTGTCATCAGCGACCAGAACACGGGCACTCGTCTGCGCCGGGCGCGTGGTGTCCTCGGGCCGCGTTTCCTCCGGTAGCCAGCGCAGGGCTTCCTGGACGTACTGCTCGGCGATGGCGAAGCCGGCGGCGCGCGTCCCGGCCGGTGCCAGGGCCTCGGCGGGCAGGTGGGCGGCTCCGAACGGCAGCCGGATGACGAACGTGGTGCCCGCGCCTTCGGTGCTGCCGGCGGTGATGGTGCCGCCGTGCAGCTCGACCAGTTCCCGCACCAGCGCCAGTCCGATGCCGCTGCCTTCGTCGGATCGGGCCCGGGTGTTTTCGATGCGGTGGAACCGCTCGAACAGGCGCGGCACCTCCGCGGCCGGCACGCCGACGCCGGTGTCAGCGACGGTGACGACCGCGCGGTCCTCGTCGCGGCTGACGGTGACGGTGATGCCGCCGTCGAAGGTGAATTTGAGCGCGTTGCTGAGCAGGTTGAAGATCACCCGTTCCCACATGCCGCGGTCCAGGTACACCGGCTCGTCCACCGGCGGGCAGTCCACTGTGAACGTCAGCCCGGCCTTCTCGACCGCCGACCGGAACACGCTGGCGAGCTCCGCGGTGACTGCCGCGAGGTCAGCCGGTTCGTACCTCGCCTGCATGCGGCCGGCTTCGATACGGGAAAAGTCGAGCAGGGTGTTGACCAGCTTGCTCAGCCGGAGGCTGTTGCGGTGGACGACTTCCAGCTCTTCGCGGTCCCGCTCGTCGCCCTCGGCCCAGCGGCTCCGCAGATCCTGGACCGGCCCGAGGATCAGCGTCAGGGGCGTGCGGAACTCGTGACTGATGTTGGAGAAGAACGTTGTTTTCGCCCGGTCCAGCTCCGCCAGTTCTTCGGCACGGCGCTGCTGGGCCTGATAGCTGCGGGCACTGGCGATCCCGGCGGCGACGTGCCCGGCGACGAGGTCGATGAACCCGCGGTAGCCGTCATCGAGTTCGCGGTACCGGTTCAGCGCCGCCACCAGGAACCCGTACGGTGCGCTGCCCGGCTGCCGCAGCGGCACGACCAAAGCTCGGGTGGGCGGTTCCGGCCACGAGCCGGACGGCAGATCCGGGAGGACAACGTCGTCCAGCTCGACCAGCACCGCCTCTCCCCCGGCGACGCGGTCGACCGGCCACGCGGTCGCCGCAGGCGCGGCCTCCACGCCGGTCGCCCCGGCGAGCACCGCGTCCGGACCGTCGAAGAGGTAGGTCAAGGTGAACGGGAGGTCGCGCAGGTCCTGACCGAGCTGCCGGCCGGCGAAGGCGAGCACCTGCTGTTCGGTTTGCACCACGCTCGGGTCCGAACCGAGATCCCGCAGCATCGCCATCCGGCGCTCGCCGATGACCCGCTCGGTCTCTTCGGCGACGACACAGAGCATCCCGACCACCTGGCCGGTGTCGTCGCGCAGCGGGCTGTAGGAGAAAGTGTGATAGGTCTCCTCCGGGTAACCCGAGCGCTCCAGGAACAGCAGCAGTGCCTCGTCCCACGTCGCCTCGCCCGTGGCGAGCACCGTCTGGATCCGGGGACCGATGTCGTCCCAGATCTCGGCCCACACCTCACTCGCCGGCCGCCCGAGCGCCCACGGGTACTTGCGGCCCAGGGTGTCCCGGCGGTAGGCGGCGTTGCAGAAGAACGTCAGCTCCGGGCCCCAGGCCATCCACATCGAGAACCGCGACGACAGCAGGATGCTCACCGCGGTCCGCAGGCTCTGCGGCCAGCCGGCCGGCGACCCCAGCGGAGACGACACCCAATCGACCCGGGCCAGGTCGCGCCCGACCTCGTCGTCGGCAGCGAACACCCCGGTCAACGGACTGCCTCCAGCAGCTTCAAGACGCACTCAGGCCCTCTCATCGTCGGCTGCCCGGCGTCAGCATTCTGCCGTGATCCGCACGTCTCAGCACCTCGCACGGTGAGGTGTTCGGAGCCGGCGAGCCGTCAGAATGCCCCGCGCAGACGACCCCGACGGCCCTGGGTTCAGGCCCGCCAGGGTCTGGATCCGAAGGAGCCCGTACGGGAGATCCGGATCTACGATGCCCTTACCCGGCTGCCGAGCACTGAAACACGAATCGCTCTCGACGCACCCTTCGTTGCGCGCAGCCGTCTCGCAGCATCTCGGAGAGACCGGCATGAGCAGCGACCATTACAGGTAGCGCGACAAAGACCATTTCGTCGCCGACCGCGAGGCTCGGCAGCCCGCGCCCGGGCCTCGCTCTCATCACGTGTCTCGGCTCCTCAGTTCGGACAGTGCGACCAGGTTGGCGTCCGCGTCGGCGTGGCCGGCGTCAGCGGCCTGGCGAAACCATCGTTCGGCCTCGTCCAGTGCGCCGTGGCGCCGCGCCAGCAGGACGCCCAAGTTGGACATGGCGGTCGGGTGGCCGGCTTCGGCGCCTCGCCGGAACCAGCGCTCGGCTTCGGCCGGGTCACCTCGCTGCTGCCGCAGCAGACCGAGGTTGGACATCGCGTCGGTACCGCCGGCATCGACGGCCTGGCGAAGCCAGCGCTCGGCCTCGTCCAGCCGGCCGTCCTGCAGCAGCAGCACACCGAGGCTGCTCATGGCCATGGCGTTTCCCAGCTCGGCCGCCCTGGTGAACGCCTGTCGCGCCGGAGACGGCAGAGCGTGGTTGACCATGGCCTGGAAACCGAGGGAGTACAGCCCTCCGTCGTCATCGGCCGAGTCGATGGCGAGCTGCCAGGTCGTGGCCGGAATGGGCTCGTTGCCGGTCGCGAGCTGGTCGAGGGCGAAGTCGTACACGCGGTATGCACCGCCGACGGGTTCCAGGAGCGACACAGCCGGGTTGATCTCCCGGGTCGCCCAGTCGAGTGCGGCGGAGTACTTCGCTTCGTCGGCCAGCTCGCCCTGCTGCCTGCTGCTCAGGTGCGGTGCGGCGAGCTGCGGCAGCAGCTCGCCGGGGACCGGCTGGGCGAGACCGGCACGAGCCCAGTCCCCCGCGCCCACGACCAGAGCGTGACCGAGCGGGTTGGCATGCGCCCCCGCGCTGAGCTGGTTGCGCACGTGTTGAGCAGCGCCGACGTACTCTCCGATGCCGATGCGCGCGATCCGTTCGCGAACCGCCGCGTCGGGGATGGCCCGGCGCACATCCTCCTCGGCCGGTCCGTCGCGCCGGCGGTCCAGGGTCACCACCTCGAACAGCCGCAGCACGTCCCACCCCGGAGGCCCCACGATGACCACCGGCCGACGCGCACGAAGGTGCTCCTGCACCTCGCGCTCTTTGGCGGCGCGGGGCAAGTAGGCCACGTCGACGACGGCGGTGTGGACGCGCAGATCATCGAGGCTCGTCCCGGCGAAAGTGCGGGCGCCGTTCTGCACGCTTCGCCGGATGACACCGGCTCCGGCCGTCCGCTGCTCGTGCCGGCGCTGCCAGATCGGCCCCACACCGGTCACGACGACGGCCAATGCCGCGGCCACACTGATCACCGGCCACGCCGCGCCCGGCCACTTCTGCGCCGCGGCGAGCCCGGCGGCGACGCCCAGCAGCACGACCAGCACCGCGAACACGAGCCGCTGCCGCTGCGGTCGCAACTCGCCCACGATCCCTCCCCCACTCCCCGCAAGCGTCGCACACGGCCCGGGCTTCCGGCACGGGTCGCCGCCAGGATGCCCGGAAGCTGAGCGTGCCCCGCGCGCGGCCGGCAAGGTCGTCCTGGAACCCGGTGAACCCGCGTCCGCCCGGCTCGCGCAGATCAGCAGTGGGTGGCGGCCGTGGGCCATCGGACGGGTGAGGAGATCACGTTCGCCGAGTAGGACCGCAGCCCGGGCGGTGTGGTGTTGAGACCGGGCGATGTGCCGGCGGCGGCCTCTCGGAGGCATCCTGCGCAACACCGGTCACCGTCGACCCGGCGTCGTGCGCTGGTGGAGCTGATCGGGCGATCGCGGGGGCCAGCGCCTCAGGCGTCCGCCGGTGGTGCGTCCCGGCGGGCGCCTGCCCCCATCAGGCCGGGGAGACGATGTCCGGCGACAACGGCGCGATGGCGCCGATGATGTCTTGCGTGGTCTCCTCGGGCACCCCCGCCGCGAGCAGGGAATCAGCCAGGTACTTCGCGACGAGGTCGAAGTGGTGCTGAGCGATGCCCCGCCCGCGGTGGACGTCCTTCATGGACCGCCCGCGGTACTCGTCCGGGCCGCCGAGCGCCGCGGTGAAGAACTCGACCTGCATGCCCTTCAGCCGGGACATGTTCGTCCCCCTGAAGAACACCGCCAGTTCCGCGTCCGCGAGAACGCGCTCGTAGAAGTCGTCGACGACGGCCGTCAGAGCTTCGTGACCGCCGATCTGCTCGTAGATGCTGGTCAAGGTCGCCTCCCGATGGTGCTGGTCACCGTGGTGGCCAGGGAACCGCGGGAAGGTTTCCGGCGCGTGAGGTCACCATCACCCGGCGGTTAGATGGTTCTCACCGCTCGGGAAGCCCATGGCCGTTGTGCGATGTCACCGGCGCCCGCTCGGTGGGCGGTCGGTCGGGGTGTTCGGCGATATGCGACCGGCACAAATCGATCTGTCGCCCATGCCCCAGGATGGGGCACAGCGAGAGCGGTCGGTCGCCGACAACGGTCCACGGTTGCCGGACCACGTGGTCCGGTCTCGGCGACTTGACAAGGCGACAGTATGAGTGATTGAGTACTCACATGACGAACGAGCGGCCACGGCAGCTTTCCACCGCCGAGGAACGACGCGAGACGGTACTGCGCACCGCGATCGGCGCCTTCGCCGCACGGGGGTACTGGGGCACCACCACCAGCGAGGTGGCGAAGGCAGCCGGCATCTCGCAGGCTTACGTCTTCCGCTTGTTCCCCAGCAAGGAAAAACTGTTCACGGCGGTCGTCGAGTACTGCTTCGTGCAGGTGCGGGTCAGCCTCGAGCGAGCCGCGGCCGACGCGAAAGGCAGCTCGCCGGAAGTGGTCCTGGGCGCCATGGGTGAGGCGTACGCGCGATTGATCACCGACAACGACCTGATGCTGATCCAGCTCCACGCCCAGGCCGCGGCGGTGTCCGAGCCGGCCGTGCGCGACGCGGTCCGCCAGGGCTACGCCCGGCTGGTGGAGTACGTGCGCGGCGCTTCCGGCGGCACGGAGGCGCAGGTCCAGGACTTCTTCGCCCGCGGCATGTTGTGCCATCTCATCGTCTCCATGGGAGCCGAAGAGGTGGACGCGCCTTGGACTCGGACGCTGACGGCAGGCATCAGGCACTACTGAGGTCCGCCGCGGACGCGCGGCGGGATCGGACGCACCGGGCGGGGCGCACAGCCCCGCCATTTTCGGCCCGCAAGAGTGAGTGACTAACCACTCAAGGTGTGTCATGAAATCCACCGCCAGTCGAGGGGCCGCGCTCGCCGCCCTGGCCGGGGCGCAGTTCGTCGTCATGCTGGCGACGTCGATCGTGAACGTGGCCCTGCCGCAGATCCGTGCCGGTGTGGGCCTGTCGGACACCGCCACCACCTGGGTGGTCAACGCCTACGGGCTTGCCTTCGGGGCCCTGCTGCTGGCGGGCGGCCGGGTCGCCGACCTGCTGGGCCGCCGCCGGGTACTGCTGGCGGGACTTGCCGTGTTCGGGATCTCGTCACTCGCCGCCGGTCTGGCCGCCTCGCCGGTCATGCTGATCGCGGCCCGGGCGGTGCAGGGACTCGGTGCCGCGGTGATCGCGCCCGCCGCGCTGGCCCTCGTGATGGGGCTGTTCCCGCCCGGCCCCGGCCGCGGCCGGGCGCTGGCCGTGTGGGGTGCGGTGTCGGGCGCCGGCGGCGCGGCCGGCGTCCTCCTCGGCGGTGTCCTGACTCAGGCCTGGGGTTGGTCGTGGATCTTCCACGTGGTCGCGATCGGCGCGTTCGCGGTCCTGGTGGGGGTGGTGGCCGGCGTGCCCGCGGAACCGGCCGTCGACAGCGGACGGTTCGACGTGTTCGGCACCGCCACCGTGACCCTGGCGCTCACCGCACTGGTGTGGGGCCTGACGTCGGCTCGCCGCTCGGGCTGGACGGACCCTGCGGTCCTGTCGGCCTTCGCCGCCACGGCAGCGCTGCTGACCGCGTTCGTCCTGATCGAGCGCCGGCACCCGAACCCGCTGCTGCCGCCCCGCCTGTTCCGCACCGGCCGGGTCACCGCGGGCAACACGCTGATGGCGTTGCTGGGCTCGGTGTGGATCGCCCTGTTCTTCTTCCTTCCCCTTTACCAGCAGGAAGTCCTCGGCTCGAGCCCGCTGGTCACCGGCCTGGGACAACTGCCCTTGGCCTTCGCCAACATGCTCGGTTCCACGCTGGCGCCGCGGATCTCGCGGCGGATCGGTTCCGCCGCGACCGTCACCGGCGCGCTGCTGACGGAGGCGGCCGGACTGCTGTGGCTGTCCGGCATCAGCGCCCACGGCAGCTACCTCGCCGACGTCCTCGGCCCCGGCATCCTGATCGGCCTGGGGCTGAGCGTCGCCTTCGTCGAGCTGACCGGCTTGTCCGTCGAGGGCGTCCCCCGGCCGGACGCCGGGCTGGCCGGTGGCCTGGTCAACACCACCCGGCAGGTCGGCGGCGCGATCGGGCTGGCGGTGCTGGCCACCCTGGCCGGCACCACGACCGCCCACACGGCCCAGCCACGCCTGGAAGCGCTCACGGCCGGCTACCGCGTCGCGTTCGGGATCTCGGCCGCGGCCGTCCTCGCCCTGCTCTTCACCCGCCGCGCCACGACCGGCGCGAACCCGCTCGTCACCAGTTCCCCGCAACCGAAAGGCGACCCGTCGTGATCACCATCGACCAGACCGCTCCCGTCATCGTCCGCCTGTCCACAGTGGTCGACGCCCCGCTGGAGCGGGTCTGGGCCCTGCACACCGACATCGACGCCTGGGCCACCTGGAACACCGACGTCGACCAGGCCCAGCTCGACGGGCCGCTGCGTCCCGGCAGCTCCTTCCGCTGGAAGACCCACGGGCTGGACATCGCCTCCACGATCCAGGAGGTCGTCCCCGGCGAGCGCGTGGTCTGGGGCGGTCCCGCCAACGGCATCGACGGCGTCCACGTGTGGACCTTCACCCAGACCGGCGACCAGGTCGTCGTCCACACCGAGGAGTCCTGGAGCGGCGCTCCCGTCGAGGCCGCCACCGCCGAACTCGGCCAGGCGCTCACCGACTCCCTGACCGCCTGGCTCGCCGCCCTGAAGGCGCGCGCCGAACAAGCCTGAACCACCCCCACCACACCAGGAAACGAGGTTCCGCCATGACCACCGAGAAGCCGTACCTGATCGGCCACTACACCCCGGCCGTCGACGAGATCACCGCCACCGAACTGGCCGTCGAGGGCGCCCTGCCGCCCGAGCTGACCGGCCGGCTGATCCGCAACAGCCACAACCCCAAGCCCGGCGTCACCCCCACCCACTGGTTCAAGGGCAGCGGCATGGTCCACGGGATCCGGCTGCGCGAGGGCCGGGCCGAGTGGTACCGCAACCGCTGGGTGCACACCCCCGCCTTGGACGGTGCTCCCTACCTGACCGAGCAGGGCCCGGACCTGACCGCCAGCACGGCGGGCACGCACGTCATCGAGCACGCCGGACGCCTGCTGGCCCTGTGCGAGGCCAACTTCCCCTTCGAGATCACCCGCGACCTGGACACGGTCGGCGCGTACGACTTCGACGGCAAGTTGCGCAGCGCGATGACCGCGCACCCCAAGACCGACCCGGTCACCGGGGCGCTGCACTTCTTCGGATCGTCCCCGTTCCCGCCGTACCTGATGTACTACGTCGCCGACGACCAGGGCCACATCACCGAAAGCTTCGAGGTGCCGGGGGCCACCGCCTCCCTCAAGCACGACTTCGCCGTCACCCGCAACCACGTCGTCTTCGTCGAGGGCACGGTGACCTTCGACCCGGCCGAGCACTCCGGCATCCCCTACAGCTGGAACGACGCGCAACCCGCCCGGATCGGCGTCATGCCGCGCGGGCCGCAAGGGGCCGAGAAGATCCGCTGGTTCGCCATCGAGCCGGGCAACATGCTCCACGCGGGCAACGCCTACGAAGACGCCCAGGGCCGCATCGTGCTGGAGGGTACGACCGTGGACCGCGAAGGCTTCCAGCTCTCCTGGAACTGGTGGGTCGGCGCCCCCGGCCGCGGCTCCGAGCCGAACACCCGCTCGTACAACCGCCGCTGGGTGGTGGACCTGGTGGCCGGCCGCGTCGACGAGCAGGTCGTCGACGACCTCGCCGTCGAGTTCCCCACCCTCAACGAGGACTTCCTCGGCGTGGAAAACCGTTACCAGTACGCAATTTCCTTTCCCGACCAGCACGGGTACGGCGGCTACGGCGTTGTGAAGTACGACCGCACCACCGGCACCCGGCAGATCCACCGAGCCGGGGACGCCCGCCTGCCCAGTGAGGCCGTCTTCGTTCCCGCCGCCGGTGCGACCCGCGAGGACGACGGCTACCTGCTCACCGTCGTGTCCGACCTCAAGCAGGACGCCTCCCAGCTCCTCGTCCTGGACGCCGCCGGGCTCGACCGGATCGCCACCGTCCACCTCCCGCGCCGGGTCACCGGCGGCATCCACGGCTCGTGGATCCCCGACACCGCCACCCGCTGACCCCCCATACCTCCGGAAAGGCCCACTGCCATGCGCACGCTCACCGCGGCGAAGTTCGCCGCCACCACCATCGTGCTCCTGCTCGCCGCCGCGGGCACCGCCGACGCTCGCCCCGCCCCCCGCGGCGACGTGGGGATCGACGAGACCGCGCCGGTCATCACCCGCGAGAACGTCCTCATCCACGCTCCCCTGCCCACCATCTGGAAGATCCAGACCGAGGTCGAGAACTGGCCCGCCTGGCAGCCCGACGTCGAAACGGTCGTCAAGGACACCCCCGGCCGCCTTCGCCCGGGCTCGGCGTTCCGCTGGTCCACCGAGGGACTCGACATCACCTCCACCGTCAAGCAGGCCAAGCACGGCAAGCGCCTGGTGTGGGGCGGCCCGGCCCAGGGCATCACCGCCGTCCACGTGTGGACCTTCACCCCGGCCCGCGACGGCGTCCTGGTCCACACCGAGGAGTCCTGGACCGGCGCGCCCGTCGTCGCCGACCAGGCCGATCTGCAGGCCGCCCTCGACAACTCCCTCCGCAACTGGGTAGCCAACCTCAAGCACGAAGCCGAGGCCAAAGCGACCGGCTAGGGTGCGCCCCGCTCAGCGCCCGGCGTAAGGCCCGCGGCTATGCCGGTGAAATCGCACCGCCGCCCGCAGTCCGCGAGGCTCCGGAGAAGCCGACCCCGAAGTACCTGGTCTCGTGAAAACGAAGCACATCGACGCCTTCGCACTGATCTGCAGCTCGAGTGACCCGCCTTGGTGCGGAAATCTCCCACGTCCACGTGTTCACAGGGAACTCACTGAAGCTCTTGGCAGCGGGGCGTCCCCGCGCACGCGGGGCTGGTCCGTTCGAACGCGCACCACCGCGCGACACCATGGCGAGCAGGACCGAGCCGCTCCACTCGCCGCCGATGGCGATGCCCTGCACCAGCCGCAGCAGCACGAGCACCAGCGGAGCCGCGATGCCGACCAGCTTGACAGGAAGGACCGGCTCGGCCGAAGCCGCTATGACCGCGCGGTGGAAAAGAGCCGGCCGTCGATGCTCGGCAGCCTCCTCGCCGGCACCGCCGAGGCACCGGGAGAACTCGTGTACATCGACGGCGAGCAGTACAAGACCTACCGGGGCATGGGCTCACTCGGCGCCATGCAGTCCCGCAACGGCAGGAAGTCGTTCTCGAAGGACCGCTACTTCCAGGGTGACGTCCTGGCGGAGGAGAATCTCGTTCCCCAGGGCATCGAGGGCCGGACGTCGTTCCGCGGCCCGGTGGCCGACGCCGTGTACCAGCTCAACGGCGGCCTCCGAGCCGGGATGGGATTCGTCGGTGCCCGCACCATCAAGGAACTGCAACAGGCCCAGCTGGTACGAATCACCGCGGCAGGCCTGCGGGAAAGCCACCCGCACGACATCACCATCACCACGAACGCACCGAACTACAACACCCCGGGCCGTCGCTGATCCACGCCCGACGCCGGGATTCCAGTCACTCACCGGCGCGAGGCGTACAGGCAATGAGCAGATCTGCTTGAGTGACCCGCTCTCGGATGTCCCGAAGGCGAGCGACTGGAGGAAATCCACGATGAACCGGGGCAGCGCCCGAAGGTGATCATTGAACTCCAGAGCCCGGCAGGTCACCACGACATCGCCGAACTCGACGGCTGCTGAGAGCAGCTCGGAGATGCCGTCGACGCGCAGGTGGGCGCCCGGTGCTTGGCCACGGGCACCCACCTGGCCTCAGATCAGCTTGAGGCCCTGCGCCACGGCCTGTGCTTTGTTGCCACCCCGCAGAAGGGCTTTCGGGTCCAGACCGAAGACCTCGGTGATGACGACATCGCGCAGCAGGCGGAAGGACTTGTGGTCGTCCTTGGCGAACAACCGTGCGTTGAGATCGCTCGGCACATGGTAGGGCCTGGTCACGTACTTCGCCGCATTCTCCAGGTTGAGCCGCTCGGAAGCGGGCATCTGCGGGCTCAGGTCCGGCTTGCCGACCGTACTCGCCGTGGCCGAGGTCGAAGCGCCCTGGGTGACGAGACCTCCCAACCCCGGGTGCCCGACACCGAACTCGAAACAGAACAGGTGGACCGCCCGGTCCTCGTGGTCGCCCTGGAAACCGCGCGCGTAGTCGACGCTCAGCTCGATCTTCAACTGGTTGGCCAGGGTGAAAGAGAACTTGTAGCGGGTGGACTTGATCGTCAGAGCCTTGACCAGCGTCGTGCTCGCCTCCGCTGCCGCGAGTGCGTGCGCCTTCTCGAGGGCGTCCCGCAGCACCCGGGCAACCACGTTGTCCACCGTCGTGTCGAGCACGAATGTCGTGAGCTGCGCGAGGTCTTCCGCCTGGCTCGCCACCAGCCGGGCCTGCCCGGCGTATCGGATCACTTCGCCGTTCTCCGCCAGTGTTCGTCCCTTTGCCGCGAGCAGGAACGTGTCGGCCGGGTCGGTCTTCGGCACGCTCCGCCGACGCAGCACGAGCGCGTTGCGCAGTAAGACATGGTCGGCGCCGAGGGCGGGAGTGAAGTCGTAATAGGTGTCGACGGTCTCCATCATCGGCTCCTCGGTGACCTCGACGAGCATCAGCCGCCGCCGAACGTCGTCCAGGGACCCGCCGCAGAACGACCGGGCCTTGGCGAGCAGGGTGTCCAGTTCCTCCGTGGAAGCCAGCTGGTACTCCGACTCGGCTTCGAGGTTCGTGGACATCGGCCGGTCGGCTTGAAGCAGCGTCGGGAACTTCTGGAACACCGGCCGGAGGTTGCTCATCTTCTCACCGAGAGTCCACTCGGTACTGAAGACCTTCTCCGAGGCCTTCAGCGCGGCCTCGGTCAGCGGCGCCAGCCGGACGACCCCGGACCCGCCCTTCAAGCCATACCCACCGCTGGAGTGGTTCTGTCCGTTCTTATCACCGATTTGTCCCTGCGCCGCCAGCCAGCTCGCCTCCACTGCGAGACCGCCCGGCAGCGCGGCTTGGATCGCGTCGACCGAGGTGGCGGCACCGGCCAGCTTGGCGAGCTGATCGAGGGTGAACTCGACCTTGATGTCCCAGGTGTTGAGCTCCAAGGTCGGCCGCAGGCAGACGAGCTGGAAGTTTTCCCTGCCCGGACGCACGTGCAAGGTGACGGGCACGCAGTCGAACTTCTCCCCGTGCTGGCGACACATGTGCTCGTCGTTGCAGGTCACCGTGAGGTTCAGGGTGATTCCACCCGGTCCCAGCGGGCCGTGTTTGACATTGATCGTCGCGGTGCCCTTGTTGTCGTTGCGCCGCCCTGTCACGGTGATCGTGGGTAGCGCACCACGACGTTTCAGGCCGGCCCGGTCGATTTCACCGGCCCTGGTCACCGCCTCGGGTGTGGCGAACTCGAAGTTGTTGGCCCCCGTGGGCAGATCCCTGTCGCAGGTCAAGACGTGGTCTCGCCCTCCGGGGCTCGCGGTCGCAATGTTGAGCGACGGCTCGCTTAACGAATGACTCATGGTGTTCCGGCCTTTGCTCGGTGAGCTCGGAGGATGCGCTGGCGAGCGGTAGGTCGTGGGTATGCGCGCGATCGTTAACGCCGCGAGGCTCCGTTAATCACAACGGACCAACGGTTCAGTCGAACGGCCCCTTGATCGAGGGAACCCATGGCTGAGCGAGTGTGGAGTGAGAAGGACCTGGTCAGGCGCGCGAACCGGCGCCTGGCCGTCCTGCGTCACGCCGAAGAAGTCAGCGGCAACGTCGCGGCGACCTGCTCTCTTCCGCGCCTCTCCGCTATTGGCTTCCGCCTCGGCCCCGGCTTGACATGCAGCTGCCCGAGCTGGCCGCCGCAGCCACCTAGTACTGCAGCGGCAGTTAGTGGTGTTGTGGTAGATCATCCTCGTGGTGGTCGATGTGGTGATGGAGCAGCTGGATCGGCTGCAGGAGCCGTGCCAGGCCATGGCGATGCTGG
The DNA here is from genome assembly GCF_046549135.1 of Amycolatopsis sp. lyj-23. NCBI lineage: Bacteria > Bacillati > Actinomycetota > Actinomycetes > Pseudonocardiales > Pseudonocardiaceae > Amycolatopsis > Amycolatopsis sp. lyj-23. Next base: position 659,105 of record NZ_JAJPWN010000001.1, read on the forward strand.
CGCGGGCGCTCGCCGCGAAGGTGCCCTTTGCCTGGATCACCGCAGATGAGGCCTACGGGCAGGTCAAGTACCTGCGGTTATGGCTGGAAGCCCACGATGCCGCGCACGTGCCGGCCACCAAGGTCAACGACACTCTGGTCACCACCGGCGGCCGCGAAGCCCGGGCCGACAAGCTGATCGCGGACCTGCCCGCTCGGGCGTGGCGGCGGCTGTCGGTCGGTGCTGGAGCGCACGGGCCGCGGGAGTACGACTGGGCGCGGGTGCCGATCCGGATCGGCTGGCAACCCGGGCGCGGGCACTGGCTGCTTGCCCGCCGCTCACGCACTGACCCGACCGAAATCGCCTACTACGTCTGCTACGGACCCCGCCGGTCAACCCTGCTGGACCTGGCTTGGATCGCCGGCATCCGCTGGCGGATCGAGGAGTGTTTCCAGCAAGCCAAGAACGAAGCCGGACTCGATCCCTATCAGGTCCGGTCCTGGCGGGCCTGGTATGCCCACATGCCCCTGTCGATGCTCGCCCACGCCTGGCTCGCCGTCTCCGGATCCCTTGTCAGCCACTACAAACGCCGCGGCTACCCACTCACCTAACTGCCGTTGCAGTGCTAGGAGCTGTCCTGTAAGTCATCGGAGCGAGAGCACGATGGCGGCGATGGTGTGTTCGGCCTGGTAGTAGGCGGCGCGTTTGGCGTAGCGGGTCGCTAGGTCACGGAACTGCTCGAGCCGGTTGAAGCAGTGCTCTACGACGTTGCGCTGCCTGTAGCCCTCAGCATCGAACACGGTGGTCGCCCGCCGCGGGAGCCTTTCGCTGCGCGGCCGGCGACCTGATCGTTACGCTCGGGGCTGATGAAGGTGATCCGTCGCTTGCGCATCGCCTCGCGGGTCGAAGGATGCGAATGAGCCTTATCGAAGCGCTGCCGGCCTCGAAGGTCAACCCCCGGGGCCTGCCCCGGAAATGAGCAGGCGCCGGGCGATGCCGGTATTGCCGAGCCGGTGCGCGAGCAGTCGGAACACGTCGTACTCGCGGACCGTGACGCCCGCGTCGCGCAGCTCGCGCGGAAGCCGGTGCTAACCCGGCCGCCGTCAGCCAGTGGCGAGATTCGGGTTGTCTTTGACCGGATAGCCCGTTGTCGGTCACGCCGGGAGTGCGCAGCATGGCGAGTGATCACCACCGGCGAAAGGATCACCGATGCCTCACCCACGAGCCCAGTTCGTGCTCTTCGACGGCTTCGACCCGCTCGACGCCGTCGCGCCGTACGAGGTCCTGGGGGCCGGCGGCCAGTTGCTGGGCGGCGCCCTCGACGTCGAGTTCGTGTCCGCCGAGGGGCCGCGGGACGTCGTCTCCGGCATCCCCGGCATCGCGCTCACCGCGACCGCGGCCCTGGACCCGGCCGTTGCCGGGTACGTCGTGGTGCCCGGCGCGGCCGGGCCGGTCGACGGCGACCCGGACGAGGTCGACACCATTCCCGTGCTGCTGTCCCGGTTCGCGGCCGGCGCGGCGACGCCGCTGTTGCGCGCGTGCCTGGACAACCCCGCCGTCACCGTCGCGACGGTGTGCGGCGGGTCCCTCGGGCTGGCCATGGCCGGACTGCTGGAAGGCCGCACGGCGACCACGCACGTCCTCGGCCTCGACGTGCTCGCAGCGGCCGGCGTCACGGCCGTGCGCGCCCGCGTCGTCGACGACGGCGACCTCGTCACGGCCGGCGGTGTCACCTCCGGCCTCGACCTCGGGCTCTACTTGCTGGAACGCGACTTCGGGCCGCGGATCGCCCACGCCGTCGAGGAACTGTTCGAATACGAACGCCGGGGCACCACGTGGAAGAACAGCGGCCTCACCGCCACGACGGGAGCCGCGCGATGACCGGGATCATTGGAACCTGGCACCTGCGCATGAAGACGCCGATCGGCACCTTCGACGCCGACTACCGGTTCACCGAGACCGACGGCGGCGTCACCGGCACCGCCCTCGGAGCGGGCGAGGAGACCACGCTGGAGAACGTCGTCCGCACCGCGACAGCCGACGGCGAGCGCGTCACGTGGCGTCAGGCGATCACCAAGCCGATGCGGCTGAACCTCGAATACGACGTCACTGTCACCGGCGACGCACTCGTCGGGCACTCGCGCGCGGGACGCCTGCCCCGGACTCCCGTCACCGGCGAGCGGACGGACGTGTGAGGCGTGCCCGCCCGCACAACCGGCCGGAACGCATCATCCTCCGGAGGTGAGCTCAGCGAACGCGAGCGCCGGTTTTGGCGGAAAACGAAGTCGCCCAATGTCATCGGCGCGTCGAAACCGCGACCGGAGGAAAAGGAGTGTCGGAAACGCCCGTGACGCCGGGCAGCTGACCTGATAGTGGCGGAGAGAAGAGGTGGGTTCCCGCCGGGAACCCACCTTCCTCTCCGGACCGAGTTCACGGCCGCCTCGGACTCGGCGACCGCGCCCGCGCGGCGACGGGTGAGGAAGCTGCCCAAGCGGACCTGGTCGTCGTTTCCGTGCCGCTGACCGCCTATCGGCACCTGCCGGGCGACGCCTTGGCCGGCCGGATCGTGGTGCACGCAGGCGCATCAGCATGCGGCAGGTGTGCGGAAAAGGGGGATCTGCAGGCCGAGCCGCCGGGTGGGGTCACCGTCGAGCCGGAGGATCATGCGTTGGGCCGGTCCCGCGGTGGGTTGACCACGAAGCTGCATTTGGGGTGTGAGCAGGGACAGAAGCCGTTGTCGATCGTGCTGACCGCGGGGCAGCGCGGCGATAGCCCGCAGTTCGTTCCGGTTCTGGCCGGGATCCGGGTGCCCCGACCGGGCGTCGGCCGGCCGCGGACGCGTCCTGATCGGGTTCTTGCCGACAAGGCTTACACCTCGAAAGCCAACCGGGCTCACCTGCGCGGTCGCGGGATCAAGGCGATTATCCCGAGCAAGGCCGATCAGGATGCGCATCGCAAGGCCAAGGGGTCGAAGGGCGGCCGGCCACCGGCCTTCGACCCCGAGATCTACAAACAGCGCCACGCGGTGGAATGCGGCATCAACCGGCTCAAACGCCACCGCGCTGTGGCCACCCGCTACGACAAGCTCGCCGTCCGCTACGAAGCCTTCGTCCACGTCGCCGCGATCAACGAATGGCTCTGACCGACTTCGATACAGGCCCTAGACACGCCGGGCTTGGTCCATGGCCCGGTTGAGGTGGGTTTTCACCGTGCCGGCGCTGATCGTCAGCCTGCCGCCGATCTCCGCGTTCGACATGCCGTGCCCGACCAGGCGGACCACATCGGTCTCCCGGATGGTCAACGACGTCAACGCGGGGATCCGCCGGTCGTCAGCGGGCGGGCTTATGTTCACCATCGCCTATCTCAGCTACGGCAGTCCAGAACCGGCAATCGACGAACTCGACACCCTCGCTCGAGGGTCGCACACCAACATCCGCTCATGCCGCTGGGCGGATGCACCCGAGACACGTGCCCGATGCGACACAGGAGCACGCGCGAGCCGAATCTCGGAGCCAGGTAGCACAGCCGGTCAGTCGTGCAGTTCACGAAGATTGTTAGCGCGTGCACACAACCGTACCCGAATGCTCCACGGGATCCTGCCCGCTCGGACCAACCGTGAGGCCGAACCGCCGGTGCACGAGTCCAGCCTGTCTACCAACCGCGGTCCGACGTGACCGATCCGGCCGAAGTGAGTCTCGCTTCCGGACAGATTGGATGCGAGCCGCCGGCGAGGATCAATTACAGGTCGAGGCGGCTGTGGCGGAGAACCGGGCGAGCCTGCTCCTGCGGTCAAACCGGGCTGTCTTCGCGCGGCCGAGACGATAGTGGCACGGATCTTCGGGATGGAAACCAGGCGCGGTCGTGCAGAGGATGCCGAAAGTTGCCGGCCACCACGCCGCCGACCCCGATGAGGGCCAGGAGCAGGCCGTACCCGTTGAGCTCGGCGTGCCCGAGCGCAAGAATCGTGGCCACCGCGCCGACGATGCCGATGGCCAGCAGGAGAGCCGCGCGCACTGTGGTCGACCAGCTGGCGGTCGCCGCCGGCGTCGTGACCCAGTTGGCGCTGTCGGCCACGACGCGACCCAGCCGACCGGCACCGCGGCGTTGGTCACCGGCGATGGTGAGGCGGCCGGCCCCGGCGGCGGTGAACTGGTCCTGCCAGAACCGCATCGCCGCGCGGCTGGCTGGTCGGCCGAACAGGATGACCTCGCACCCCTTGAGCCCAGGCAGGCCGGCGGTGGGTTCTTCGTGCAGGTCTGGGGCCCCGGCCCGGCCCGGCGCGGCGATTTCGTCTTCGAGACCGGCCACGATGAGCCGGTCCAAGGCCGCGGTGCTGACGCTGCGGATCGCTGTCAGGTAGGTCCGCAGCGTCTCGGCCCTGCTCGACCCGTCGGCGGTCGCCAGGCTCGGCATGTCGAGGAAGGTCAGCGCGCCCGTGGACAGCTGCAGTGTCGCCAGGTCTGCTCCGCCGGCCGGGGAGTCGGGTGGCAGTAGATAGCGCACTCGCGGCCGGGTGCCGCCGTGGTGGGCCAGCCGGTCGAGCAGATGACGCAGCAGAGACGTGGTGCAGGTGTCGGTGCTGAGTGCGTAGATCTCGGGAGTGCGGTCGGTGATGCGGGCCTGAGCCATCATCTGCTGCAGCAGCTGCCACTGCAGAGTCAGGGTTTTGCCGTTCACGGTCGAGCCGACACTGATCATGCCGATGCGCAGCACGCGGGGTCGGGCCGCCGCGCACTGAGCGTCGTCAGCCGCCTTCGCAGCAGCGGCGACGAAGGGCTCGGAGGCCAGCGTGCGCTGAGGGGCGCGCTGGAACGAGGTCAGCAGGTCCCGCCAGCTGCCGTGCTCGGCGTGGTCGAGCAAGGTGGCGCTGGTGGTGGCGGCGGTCTGCAGCAGTTCGTCCAGTTCCGCCAGTTCCGCGTCGGGGGACGCGACGGAGGTGGTCGTGTCGTAGGAGATGAACATCTGCATGCTGGCGGTGTCCTCGAGGGTGGTGGATTCGGCCAGCAGGAAGGCCGCGGCCGCGGTGAGCACCTTGCGGACGATGCGCTCCTGGGCCGGGTCACCGTCGAGGTCGCTCAGCTCGACCGGCGGTGGAGCATACCGGTCGATCAGCATCGTGGAGGTCGGGAAGAGGCTTTCCAGCAGCATCCGCCAGCGTCGGCCCGGCGTGTCGGCGGGCGTGGGCCCGTCCGCGGTGCCGGCGTGCACGCGGCGGTGCGCCCGGTCAAGGGCGTCCACCCCCTCGCGGGCCGTCAGTTCGACGGTGTAGAGCACGGCGAGGGACAATTCCCTCCCGAGTACACCGAAACGGGTTCCTATGCGATCGGCCACTGCCCTAGGAAACGTTGGCGTTCCCGTCAAGTCAAACGTTGTCCAGCTTCTGTCCGTTAATCAATGGCGCGATACATGAATCGTGACGAGGCTGGGCAAGCGTGAATCACGCATCCGCCGGCCGTTCATGATCGCCGATTCGACAGAGCGTGTCGGCGTACGCACAGAACCGCATACTTGCGTGTATGACCGCGCACGACCCCGCCGACCCCCAGGCTTCGGGCCGCACCGCGGCCGCCGAAAGCGGCTCGCCGGCCGACGAGCGCCCGCCACCCCCGCCAGCTGCGCCGAAAGGACGCTGGGAGCACCCGCGCGGCCGCGGACCCGCGGCGTTGATCCCGGTCGTCTACGGCATCGGCGTGGCCACCGAGGCCGCCGCCGAAGCCGTCATGGGACAGCTCGCTCCGTGGGTCCGCACCCGGCTGGTGGGCGTCGAGGAAGTCACTCCCGCGGTGCTCGACGTGCACGGGCTGGTGATCGTGCTGTCTTCCGATGTCGGCGGCCGCCAGAAGCCGCGGTTCCGGGAGCTGCGGCAGGTCGGGGAGCGGTTCCGGGCGGCGCGACCCCTGACCGCGGCGGACGCGTTCGTACCGGGCTCGGGCAACTGGCACCGAGCCAGCACGTTGTGGGTGCTCTACACCGACGAGGCACTGGGCGATCCCGACGCGCGCGCCCTGGTCGAGATGGCCTGCGCCAGCTACGTCTTCGCTCCCGGCGTGCCGTTCACCGGCGACCTGCTGGAGCTCTACGAGTCCGGCGTCGCCCAGGCTCGAAGACGCAAGGACCCCGCGGAGGCAGTGACGATGACCAACTGGGCGTGGTTGGGCAGCTTCGGCATCCACGATGTCGCGTTCGCCACCACGATCAAGAACGCCATCGAGGCTCGCTGCCGCGAGTGCGACGATCCCGCCTCGCCGAAGATGGCGCGGCCGATCCCCGGTGTGGAGATGAACCGCCTGGAGCTGGTGCTGTTCGCACCCGACCACAAGCCGCCCGCCGACCCCGCGCTCACCCCCAAGGAGCAGGAGCGGGAGGCGACCAACTTCACCGCCACCGGCGCCCGTGCCGTGCGCCTGCACCTGGTCAAGCTGACGCAGACTTTTGCCGGCACCGACACCCCCTTCGAGGTCCCCGAGCGCTACCGGAAGGCGAAGAACAAGCAACCCCTCTACCGTCGCCTTTACCTCACCCTGCGTGCGGTCACCGCCGATTCATGATCACCGAACCGGTTAACGCTTCACGCACCTGCAACGCAATCAACGAATAACTCACCCGCTGTCGATGCACGCTTCACGGAATCGATGATCGTTCATTTTCGGTGATTTGTCGCCGCCTGGTCGGTGCCGTAGACAAAAGGTATGCGCAAAAGCCTGAACGCCCGCGTCGCCCTCGCTGCGACTGCTGTGCTCATCGTGATCGCGGTGCTCATCGCCACTTCGATCAACCCGTCGCTTCTCTACGGCATGCCCGCGCCGCTGTGGGCGATCGCCGAGATCATCAAGGCGATCAACGGCACCCCGCGTGACCGCAGGCCCCGCCGGCGTCTGCTGCGCGGCCCGGCGGCCGAACCCGAGCTCGGCGCAGTCGGCGACGAAGACGACGGCAGCGAATCGGAGGACGACGGCCCGTCCCTGCAGCGGCCCTGACGTCGCGGCCATGACACGGGATGTCGGCTTTGAACCACCGCGAGCCCCAGCCGGACCGGCTGGGGCTCGTCGCATGCTCGGGTCGGGATCCGCTGGCGATCTTCGCCGACATCGTGAGGTTAGTGGCTCTCGGCGACCGGTAGCCTGCGCTCCGGATAGGGAAGCCACCTGGCTACCTCACTTCGCGACGATGCCGCCGTCGTAGACATCGACGCCGGTGCAGGCGGGCAGCGTCTTGACGTCCGGGTGGCTCCGGAGCACAGGCCCGCGGCACGTTCGAGCGGCATCGCTCCGAACTTCGCCGTCGCCAGTACCAGCGGAGCCGTGGCGTCTCGGCAGGGTGCGGCGATCCGGAAGGGCGTCTACGACCGGGTGCATTGCTCGAACGATGGCGCCGGGTTCGGCGCTGGCCGATCATCCCAAGACGGTGAACCCACGCGAGGACGTCGTGGTCCCACCGATCAACGACTGGCTGCGCCAGATCTTCGTCCCAAACAAACCGCGTTGAAGGGAACCGAGGAGAAGCTACGGCGACACCTGGCGGCCATCGAAGCGGGTGTCGACCCCGTCAACTCCGTCGAGCCCATGAAGCGCGCACAGGCCGAGCCAGGCTGCTATCGAGGAGCTGAAGCACCTGCCGGACACGCAGGCGGTCGACGTGGCAAAGGCATATGCGATGCTCGACCAGCTCGGCGACGTCGCCAGGCACCTCGACTCGCGGGCTCCGGAGAGGATCACACAGGTCTACCGCGACCTGAGCCTGCAGGTGTTCTACGACAACAAAAAAAGGCAGTCATAGTGCACGCGTGGTCCTGGCGGCTGCACAGCTGCCGGCTCGTTTGCGACACACCTGCAGACTACGTCCGAACGCGCACCTGACTCGGTACCCTCGCCTGCACGAGACCTCATCGCGGCCCGGCGCACGCGACTGGGCGCTGGCCCTGCCGGGCGCGGAACTGGCCGCCCGGCTCGGTCTCGAGCCGGGAACGCACGAAGCCATCATCGCGCACCCGGACGACGTCACGAAGGCACTGCAGGCAGCTGCGGCTGCGCAGAGACGACCGGGTGAAGCTCGACCGGGCTGATCACGGTGGTCGTGCGACATCGTCGCCCATGAGCCGACATCGACGGCCGAGCGGTCCGCAAAGCTGCTCGAAGAGGCGGGCCAGCGGCCCTCCGCGGGCAGGCCCCCGGTGCGAATCCACTCCCAATCGTCGCCGGCCACTGAACATCCTCACCGCGCTCATCGGATTGCCGGTTCCGCGCCGAACGACGCTTACCCATTGCACCAGTGCGACTCGCCGATCAAGCAGCCCACCTTCGTGCACGCGTCCGGAGGAACAAGCTCCGAGAGCGACTTGCGGCCTATTGGACGACGGCGCCAGCGGCTGCACGGTATCGTGTCCGCTCAGCCATCAGCACTGCACGGGTGACCCGGCCGAGATCGAAGGCATTGCGACGCATGACTTTGGCGATCGCCGTTGGGTCGATCGTCGCGGTCCGGCCGGTGACGGACAGAGCCACCGGTGGCTGATCTGCACAGCAACCGTGCACCGGAACCGCGACCGTCGTTGTCCCGCGAACCGTGTCCTGACTCTGCGCCGCGCCCAGCAACCGGACCGCCGCGAGCTCGGACGAAAGAGCTGGATCGGTGTTGACGTCGTCCGCGGCCAGCACCGATTCCACCGCGCCGCGTTGCACCCCGTTCGAGATGGAGGTCCCGCCGCAACTTCGGTGCCCGAACACCTCGTTCACCTGACGAATCCCGTCACCAGCCAAGAGGCACACCGCCGCGTACTCACCGGTGATCCGGTGCAGATCGACCAGATACGGCGTGGATTCCCGTCGAAGTACCGTGATGAAGTGTGAATCGATGCAGTGACCGGGTTCTGAAAGGTGGCGACCGGGAACGTACTTGTCGCCGAGCCGCGCTACGACGCCGTGCCTTTGCATCACGCGCAACAGACGGTGCACGGTCGCCTTGGCCAGGCCGGTCCGACGGCAAAGTGCGGCGAGGTTCAGGGAGTTCTCGTCGATCAGTACGTTCGTGAGCACAATCATCGCCTTGTCGACCGCGGTCATCACGGGCTTTCCAACGCGATCAGCATCGATTTTGCCGAGGTGAGCGACATTGTCCACGGGAATTCCATTTCGCTCGAAACATCCGAAGTCGTTACTATCCGAGCGTAGGCGACTACGTGGAGCAAGTTCCCGCCGCCGGGTGACGGGGAGACCTTCAGTCACCAAATGTGCGCGAAGCGCCCTCAAACCGAATCTCCGGGCAAGTGTTCGGGACCGCACGCCCACGCCGAGCGCCGCCTCAGGCCTATTCACGGGGTCGTCCGGCCGCGGGGGCAGGGACCGGCGCTCAGGACTCGACATGCCGGCCTCGGGTTCGCCGGCCGCAGGGGCGCGTTCGACCAGGTCGGATGGCTACGAACGGGCCAGGATGACGGAACCGGGCCCGGCGGTTCAACCAGGCCGGAGGGTGTGGGCGCCCACACGGGGGGACGATCGTACTGGTTCGACCCTTGACCAGCAAGCGGTTCGACGCAGGATGACCACCCCACGGCAAACACTGCCTGAAGAGGCCAAGATGGCTCAACCGGGAAAAAGTGAGCATACGATGCACGAAGTGTCTTCGTTGTGGTTCGGACAACGAGAAATCTTCGAGCCGACAGCGCAGATTTACGAGGACAAAGGAATATCGGCAAGCCGTAGCGCACAACAACGAACTCCGGTAGCCGATTCGCACGGGAGCAACGATGCCGCCAAGGTTTCCGTCCGCAGTCTTCTCCGACACGACCGGAACGCTTCCCGGGTGGGGCGATTCGCTTCAGGTTTGCACGTCTCGCGCACCGCGGGTGTCGATTTCCTCGGATGTCCTCGCGCTGCCAAGCCCAGGTGAATGAGCGTGGTGGGCGAAGCCGGACCGGTGCACTCCTTCTCGCCGGCGGACGCGCGCGCCGATCCGCTGTTCGAGCCGATCTCTTTGGGGCCGGTTGTCCTGCGCAACAGGATCGTCAAGGCGGCCATGGCGACGAACCTGGCCACCGGCGAAGGCATGGTGACCGGCCGCTTGCTCGACTACTACGCCGAGGTGGCGCGGGGCGGAGCGGGGCTGGCCATCGTCGAGTTCTGCGCGGTCGACGACCAGGCCGCGGTGTCTTGGCCACTGCAGTTGCGCGCGCACTCCGAGACGCACATCGGTGGCCTGTCCCGGCTCGCGGACGCGATCCATTCGGGAGGCGCTCGCGCCGCGCTGCAGCTCTGTCACGGGGGAACCCAACGGCTGGTGCCAGGTGCTCGCTGGGCTCCGTCCATGCGATCCGACCCGGACCTGCACATTCCCTCCGCCGCAGACCTCGACGCGCTCGTGCGGGCTTTCGCAGCCGCTGCCCGGCGCGCCCTGCTGGCGGGTTTCGACCTGGTGGAGGTGCACGCCGCCCACGGCTACCTGATCTCGGAGTTCCTCGCACCGGACACCAACCGGCGGGAAGACGAGAACGGGGGCGATCTCGCCGCACGCAGCACGCTCCTGCTGCGCATCGCGAGGACGGTGCGGGAGACCGGAATCCCCGTGATGGTGCGGCTCAACGGCTCCGACCTGAGAACAGGGGGAACCACCCCTGCCGACGCAGCGGCCATAGCGCTCACCTTGCAGAGCGCCGGTGTGTGTGCCGTCCACGTTTCCGCCGGTACGTACGAGAGCCGGGATGAACGCAGCACACCGTCCTACGCAGACCGCGGCAATCTGGTTGGGCTCGCCGCCGGGGTCCGGCGCGCGGTCGAAATCCCGGTCATCGCGTCGGGCGGTCTTTCCTCCGCGGACGCGATGCGGCGCTTGCTCCACGATGGCCAGGCCGATCTGGTCTCGATGGCCAGACAGCTGCACGCCGATCCGCAGTGGCCGGAAAAGGCCGAGACCGGACGGGAAGCGGAGATCCGGCCTTGCATCCGGTCGAACCGGTGCGTCCACGACGGCCTGCGAGCTGTACCGGTGCGCTGCGATGTCCGGCCGGACACGGCGGCCGGCCTGGAGCCGGCCTCGCGCCCGCGACGGGTCGTGGTCGTCGGCGGTGGTCCGTCGGGGATGGAAGCCGCGCGGGTGCTGGCCCGGCGCGGCCACCGGGTACGGCTGCTCGACGCCGCCGCGGAACTCGGGGGCGTGCTGCGGGCGGCCTCCCGGCCGGACTTCAAGAAGGATCTCGCGGCCTTCCTCGCCTACCAGCGGGCACAACTGCGGGCGCTGCCCGTGGTGGTGGAGCTGAACAGCTGTGTCACGGCTGCTCAAGTGGCCGGACTCGGCGCCGAGGTGCTCGTGGTGGCGACCGGAGCGGCTCCCCGCAAGCCGGTCACACCGGCCGCGGTCGCGGCGCTGGACGTGCTTTCCGGCGTCGTGGTTCCCGGCGCCCGGGCCGGCGTGGTCGGGGGCGGGATCACCGGCTGCGAGGTGGCGTTGCACCTGGCCCGCAGCGCGCACGAGGTCACGCTGTTCGAGCGCGGCGGGACTCTCGCGGAGGACCTCGAACCTTCGCACCGGAGGTGGTTGCTGGCCGCGCTGCGCAGACACGGGGTCGAGGTGCGCCTCGACACCGAAATCATCGCCGAAACCGACGGTGCTCCCCGCGACCGAAGCGGATCGTGCGGGCCGGCGATGGACACGATCGTGTCCGCCGTCGGTGTCCACCCGGGCAGCTCGCTCACTGGGGCTGCACGCGCCGCCGGTCTGCCGGTCCACCCGATCGGCGACTGCGTGCGCCCCGGTGACCTCGGTGCCGCACTGCGGCACGCCTGGAACACGGCGATCGCCGTCTGAACGGAAGGCAGCACCTGACGTGAAGTTCGTGTTCGTGACCGGCGGTGTGGCTTCGTCGACCGGGAAGGGGCTCGTCGCCGCTTCCCTCGGCACCCTGCTCGCCGCCCGCGGGCTGACGGTGACGTTCCAGAAGCTCGACGTGTACCTGAACATCGATGCGGGCACCATGAACCCGGTCGAGCACGGCGAGGTGTTCGTGACCGCGGACGGCGCGGAGTGCGACCTCGACATCGGCGTGTACGAGCGGTTCACCCCGGCGGTGCTGTCACGCGCCAACGACCTCACCGGCGGTGCGGTGTATGCCGCGGTGCTGCGCAAGGAGCGCGCCGGTGACTACGACGGTGCGACCGTCCAGGTCGTCCCGCACGTCACCGACGAGATCAAGGAACGCATGACGGCCTGTGCCGCAGACGCCGACGTGGCGATCATCGAATGCGGCGGCACGGTCGGCGACCTGGAACCGGTGCCCTTCCTCGAGGCCATCCGCCAGCTCCGCCAGGAGCTTCCGCCGGGCGGCTGCGCGGCCGTGCACGTGGCGGCGGTTCCGTTCTTCTCCGGTCCGCAGGAGGTGAAGACCAAACCCGCCCAGCATTCCGTGCAGGCGCTGCGGCAGGCGGGCATCCACCCCGACCTGCTCGTGGCCCGCTGCGACCGGCCGCTGGCCGCGCGCACCAGGGGCAAGCTCGCCGCGTTCTGCGGGCTGCCCGCGGATTCGGTTCTGGTCTCTCCGGACGTGAACAGCATCTACGAGCTCCCCCTCGTGCTGCACCAGCAGGGCTTCGACGAGCAGATCCGCCGGCTGCTGGCACTGACGACCGGTCCCGCGGAACTGACGTCCTGGCAGGCGGTCGTCGACGTGCTGCGAACCGCACCGGCGGGTCCGGTGATCGCCGTGGTCGGCAAATACGTGGAACTGGCCGACTCGTACAAGAGCCTGAACGAGGCGCTGGTGCACGGCGGCATCGCGTGCGAACGCAGGGTCGTGCTCAGGCACATCGACGCCGAGGAGATCGAGCGGTCGGGCGCCCACCGCCTTCTGTCCGGCGTGGACGGGGTGCTGGTGGCCGGCGGGTTCGGCACCAGGGGGATCGAAGGCAAGATCGCCGCGGCGCACTGGGCACGCACCACCGGAACGCCTTACCTCGGGATCTGCCTCGGGCTGCAGGTGGCGGTGATCGACTACGCGCGCGACGTGCTGGAGCTGACGGATGCCCACTCCACCGAGTTCGCCCCCGCCACGCCGGACCCGGTGATCGACCTGCGGCCCGACCAGCGCGCCGTGCGCGATCGAGGCGGCACGATGCGGCTCGGCTCGCACCTGTGTGCCCTCACCCCGGGCAGCGGCGCGGCGAACGCGTACGGAAGGGACCAGGTCGAGGAGCGGCACCGCCACCGCTACGAGGTGAACAACGCCTACCGGGAAGCACTCGCGCGCCACGGCATGGTCGTGTCCGGGCAATCACCGGACGGTTCGTTCGTGGAGATCGTGGAGCTGCCGGAGCACCCGTATTTCACCGCATGCCAGTTCCACCCGGAGTACCTGAGCAGGCCCACCGCTCCCCATCCCCTCTACCGCGCCTTCGTCGCAGCGGCGCTGGCCCGGGTTCCCAGTACGAACGGAGTCTTGCAGTGAGCACATCTCAAGCGCCGCCCATCTCGGTCGCCCTCGACGTCCCCGACGCCGGTCGGGCACGCGAACTGTACCGCGCGCTACGCCCGTACACCGACCACTTCAAGATCGGCCCCCACCTCCTGCTCGGCTCCGGCCCGGGCTTCGTCCGGGAGCTGGCGGACGACGGCGCCAAGGTGTTCCTCGACCTGAAGTTCCACGACATCCCCCAGACGGTTTACTCCTCCGCGCTGCAAGCGTGCCGTCTCCGGCCGTTCATGTTCGACGTGCACGCCCTGACCGGTGACGAAGCCATCCGCCGCGCGGTGCGTGCCACGAGAGACAGCGGGATCGCCCCCCGACCGAACGTCCTCGCCGTCACCGTGCTCGTGAGCCACGGTCCCGAGTACTTCGACGCCTACCTGGGCGGTCAGCGCCCCACCGAGGACGTCGTCACGCGCTACGCCGCCCGTGCCCGGCAGGCCGGAGTGGACGGGATCGTGTGTTCGCCTGACGAAGCGGCCGCGGTCCGGGCGGCGCACGGTCCGGATTTCCTCATCGTCACCCCGGGGGTGCGCTTCCGCGAGGAACAGGCGGACGATCACGCCCCGCACCGGATCGCCACCTTCGGCGACCCACGACTGAAGAACTCTTCGGTGCTCGTGGCGGGAAGGCCGATCATCGCGGCGCCGGACCCGGTCGAGGCACTGCGCACCGCGCAGCGGCTCCTCGACGAGGCCGTGACGGGGGGTGCCGACGGTGCCGCAGCCACTCAGCGCTGACGACCTCACCGACGTCATCCACACCGGACACTTCGAATTGACCAGCGGGCTGCACAGCGCGGTGTACAACCAGACCGCCGTCCTGCACCAGGACCCGGCGCGCTGCACCGCCTTGTGCACGCAACTGCTGCGAGAACTGGGGCGAGAATTCGACGTCGTGGTCGCTCCGGCGCTCGGTGCGATCGTGTTCGGCTTCGAATGCGCCCGGCTGGCCGGCCGGCCGTTCCTCTACTCGGAGCGAGCCGGTGGCAGTCAGCGTTTGCGGCGAGGCCAGCACTTGGCACCGGGGCAGCGGGTGCTCGTGGTGGAAAACGTGCTGACCACCGCCGGCACCGTGGAGGAGGTACTTGCTCTCGTGCGCGGCGCGGACGCGCGGCCGGTGGGCGTCTGCGCGCTCGTGGTGCGGCGAACTGTCCCGTACCCCTGGGAGAACGAGGTCCCGCTGGTGGCGGTGGTGCGCCGCGATATGCCCGGTCACGAGCCGGCACGGTGCCCCCAGTGCGCCGCCGGGGTGGGCATCGACAGCCCCGGCAGCAGGCGGGCGTCGTGAGCGGCCCGCTGATCGCTCTGATCGGGCCGGCGGGATCGGGGAAGAGCACCGCGGCCCGCTTGCTGGCCGAACACCTGCCTGGATACCGGGTGGTCGAGTCGTCGGCCGCGCTGCTGGACGAGTTCGAACGGCGTCGCGGCCGGCCCGGCGCTCGCCTGGACACCTACCGCGCCAAGGCGGTGGCGCGCCGTCCGCTCATCGAGCTGGCCGAGCAGCTGCGCGCGGACGCGCCGCTCTGGTTCAGCGACCGGGCGCTGAACCACCCGGGGCCGCTGATCGTGGTCGGTCTGCGGTGCGCACCCGACCTCGAACGGCTGGAGGCCCTGGGCGCGGTGTTCATCCAGGTGCGGGCGGGCCGCCGGACCCGGTGGGCACGGCTGGGGACGCGGGCGATGGTCCGGGCGGCCGCCGACCCCTTCGACCGGGAGCTGGCCCGGTTCACCGGGGCGCGGATCGTGGTGGACAACGACGGCACCGTCGACGAACTGGACGGCAGGCTGGCCCGGATCCGGGACTGGCTGCCCACGCCACGCACCGCCGCCCTGCGCGAGGCCGCGGATCTCATGGAGCGGCTGCTGGCCGGATCCGGCGGCTGTCCCTGGAACCGGGAGCAGGACATCCGCTCGATCCGGCAGTACCTCGTCGAGGAAACCTTCGAGCTGCTGGACGCCATCGACGGCGGTGACACCGAAGCGCACCGCGACGAGCTGGGCGATCTGCTCTTCCAGGTGCTGTTCCAGGCCGCACTGCGTGCCCGGGACGGAGACTTCGACCTGGCCGACGTGTGCCGGACGCTGGTGACGAAGATGGTCCGCAGGCACCCGCACGTCTTCGCGGGTCTTCCGGTCAGCGGCACCGACGAGGTCCTCGCCAACTGGGCGGCGATCAAACGCGCCGAACAGGGCGAGCAGAGCCCATCCGGCGTGCCGCTGGCCCTTCCCGCTCTGCTGCGTGCCCAGCGCGTCATCGAGCGGGCTTCCGCGGCGCCCTACGGCACCGCGGCCGAGCAGCTGGCCGGTTTCGAGGCGGCGGTGGCGCGCGGTGACACCCCCGGCGGGGCCGCGCTGCTCGGCGCGCTGCTGTTCAGTCTCGTCAGGCAGGCGACGGCCGCGAACATCTGCGCCGAGGACGCTTTGCGCGACCAACTGCACTCCTCCCCCGTTTCGGCTGGTGGTTCCCGATGAGCACGACGTATGACTGCGACCTGGCCATTGTCGGCGGAGGAGCCGTCGGCCTGGCCACGGCGTACCACGCCGGGCGCCGCGGCCACCGGACCGTGCTGCTGGATCGGCGGCAGTTCCTGCACGACGACACCGCCTCTGCCGGGACCTCACGCCAGTTCCGGATCCAGTACAACGATCCGGCCATCTCCCGGCTGGTGCTGGACTCGATACCGCTGTGGGACCAGTTGAGCCAGGACTCGGGCGAGCAACTCGCCACCCGGGCCGGTTGCCTGTGGTTCGGGGATTCCCGCGCGCCGGGTGCGGAAGGCCAGATCGAAGCCGTGCTCAGGGTGATGGATCAGCTGGACGTACCGTTCGAGGGGCTGACGGCGCAGCAGGTGACCGAGCGGTTCGGGTTCCGGGGCATTCCTCCGTGGTGGAGCGGCTTCTTCCAGCCCGACGGCGCCGCCACGGACGTGAAGGCCACTCTCCGGGCGTTGCTGCGCGGTGCTCGGGCCGCACCGCACGTCACCCTCCTGCCTGGCCGTCGTGTGATCGACATCGACGTCAGCGGTGCGGGCATCAGCCTGAGTACGGAGTGCGGCAACACCGTGCACGCCGCCAAGCTGGTGGTCGCGGCGGGCCCGGAGTCCAACGACGTGCTGCGCCTGCTGGGATTCGAGCTCCGGACCGTCGTCTGGGAAATGATCTCGGCCTACTTCCGCGCCGCACCTGCCGCGGCCGAGCTGCCCACCTGGATCAACTTCCAGGCCACGAGCGAGGACGACCCCGGGCTGTACTACGGATTCCCGGCGCTGGCTTGGGACAAGCCGGGCTACGCCCGGGTCGGCGCCAACTACCCGAGCCGAGTGCTGCGGACGCCGGCCCAGCGTTCGGCCGAGCCCGAGCCGGCGGTGGTCGCCAGGATCGGGGCGTGGGTCGCCGAGCACATGCCGGTGCTGGATCCCGTTCCCGTGGGCGCTTCCACCTGCACGAGCGCCTTGTTCACCGCGCCGGACCGGCCCGGCGAACTGGTGCGGGAGATGCTCGTCGACTTCGCCCCGGACGTGCTGGCACACCACCGCGACATCGTCGTGTGCGCCACCGGCTGGGTGTTCAAGATCGTGCCGCTGCTCGGTGCCGTCTGCGCGGACCTGGCACTGGACGGCCGTACCGCGTTCGACATGAGCAGCGCTGCGCTGCGCCCGGAACTGTGGCACCCGACGGTGAGGCAGAACTGAGATGGAATCCGACGTGAACGTCCGGCGGTACACCTCGAGGTCGGGGGTGACCTTCCACGTGGTCCACGAGAAGGATCCCGGTGCGGGCCCCGCCAACGGCGGCCTGCGTCTCCTTCCGTACCCCGACGACGCCGCAGCGCTGGCCGACGGTGTGCGGCTGACCCGGCGGATGATGGTCAAGCACGCGCTCTACCGCACCGGGTTTTCCGGCGCCAAGATCACCGCGCGTGCCGATCCCGCCACCGTGGACCGGGTGGACCTGCTCCACGCGGTGGCCGAGGTCCTGAACTCCGCAGCCGGTGACCTCTACACCGGCTGCGACATGAACATCGGCAACGCGGATGCGCAGCTGCTGACCGAGTTGTCCCCATACGTGCTGGCGGCCGTGGACGCTCCGGTCGACGCGAACGTGGCGACCGCGCACGGTGTCGTGGCTTGTGCGAGGGCAGCATTGGGGGGCCGGCTTTCCGGCCGGTACTTCCTCGTGCACGGCGTCGGCAAGACCGGCAGCGTGGTCGCCGCGCTGCTGGCCGCGGCGGGTGCCGAGGTGCACACGTACGACAAGGACCCTGCTCGGCAGGCGGTGCCCGGCTGCACCGCGCTGTCCTCGGACGCCCCCTGGTGGCGTGTACCGGTCGACGCGCTCGTGCTGTGTTCCGCTTCCGGCCTGGTGAATCCCACACTCGCTGCGGAGCTGCGTTGCCGCGCCATCATCAGCGGGGCCAACTGTCCGTACAGCGACGACGTCGTCGAGAACATCTTGAAGTCCCGGGGAATCCTCTCGGTGCCCGACGCGCTGGCGAACGCGGGTGCGGTGATCTGCGATTCGATTGAATACCGGCACCCGGAGTTGTTCCGTTCGGCCGTACCGGACGAGGTGTACCGATTCGTCGCCGAGACTGTGACCGAACGGACCCGTGAATACCTCGCGCTGGTCGAGCGCAACCCTGGCGGCGAGGTCCTGTCCCACCTGCTCGCCGGTGCTCCACCCACCGTGTGCGGTGACCGGTTCGCGGCCACATCGCCGGCGACCGGGCCGGCAGCGGTGCTGTTCGACCTGGACGGCACGCTGATCACGACCGAGGAGGTGTGGAACGAGGCGATCAGCGAGGTGCTGCGGGGGTACGGGGTGGCGGTGCCGGAAGCACTCCTGCGGAACACGACCGGACTGGACATCACCACCACCCTGCTCGTGATCGCCGACGCGCTGCACGTCTCCCTGCCGGTGGAACTGGTTGCTGCTGCGGTCGAGTCGCTCGTGGCACGACGGCTGAGCACCGTGCCGTTGGCCGTGCCCGGTGCCCGCGAACTGCTGGCCGACCTCGCCGCCGCCGGGGTGCCGACCGCACTGGTGACCTCGACCAGACGTGAGCTCGTCGACTCCGTGCTGCCGGTGCTGGGGCACACCTTCGACGTGGTGGTGTGCGCCGACGACGTCATGGCCACGAAGCCGGACCCGGAACCGTACACGACCGCCCTCACCGCGCTCGGCGTGCCGGCCGGCCGCTGTGTCGCGATCGAGGACACTGTTGCCGGCGTGACCAGCGCAATTCGAGCGGGGTGCGCGGTTGTGGCCGTGACCGCCCAGCCGATCGACTTGGCCACTTCCTCGGTCACGCTCTTGTCGGAGGTGCGAGTGGAACAACTCGGCGCGGCCCTGCGGTTCCACCGGCAGCCGAGCGCGACGTCGGACGCGATCCCGCTCCCGCTCCCGCAGGGGAAGACGCCGTCGAGCCCGCGCGGCGCAGCGGTCACTGCGGAACCGCAGTACCAGCCGTGATCGGCCGCGCCACGAGCCACGGCACCCGCCTGAACAGCTGACGAGCCGCTGGTCGGCCGAGTTCGACAGCGCGGGCGAGCGTCGTGACCGACCGAAGGCCGGATCAGCACGGCAACGGCAGCCAGACGGCGGCCGTGGGCGGTAGCTGACCAAGCAGCCGCCGGAGTCGACGCTCGAAGGGCACGGACGCACGACTTGGCGGGAAAACGTTCCGCCGCTCGGAATGCGCCATTGCCGCGGCCGCGCGAACCGGGCTAGCTTGCGTTCGACCAAGCGATCTTCCGGCTCCATCGGAGCCGGCCCGAGTTTCACCGGCGCTTTCGGCCCCGGTTCCCCGCTTCGGAAGGATCATCGTGTCTTATTCGTCGTCCGCCGGACCGGTTTTCCTGTTCCCGGGGCAGGGTGGCTACCTGCCCGGTTGTCTTTCGCGTGTGTGCGCCGGCCATTCACTTCCGGCCGTAGTCGGTGAAGTGGACGCCATATCGCTCCGATACGGCGGCCCCACTATCTCCGCTTTGCTGGAGATGATGGACGCGCCGGCGTTGGACACGCTGCTGGCCGGTGACGTCCCTGCCCTGAGCCTGGCCATCTTCGCCACCGAACTGGCGGTTCTGGAACTGTCCCGTGAACTCGCCGGTGTCACGCCCGGCCTCGTGATCGGGCACAGCTTCGGCGAGTTCGCGGCGTTGACCGCCGCGGGAGCGCTCGACCTCGCGGACGGGGTCCGGCTCGTCATCGCGCGGGACCGCGCGCTGCACGCTTCGCGCGGCACCGAGGGAGGAATGGTCGCGTTGCGCGTCGGCCGGCAGCGCGGAAGCGCCCTCGTCGGCGCTCTGGCTGACCGCGCCGTAGCCGTCGCCGCCCACAACGGGTACGACCAAGTCGTGGTCTCGGGCCCGCACGAGTCGCTGAACCGGCTGACGGCACTGGCGGACGTCCTCGAGGTCGAGGCGACGCGCCTGCGTGTCCCGTACCCGTTCCACAACCGCCTGCTGTCCGAGGCGAACCGGTTGTTCGAGGCGGAGGTGGCCGGGATCCGGATACGCGCTCCGCGGGTGCCGATGTATTCGCCGGTGCTGGGCCGTTACGTCGAAACCGAGCAGGACGGCCGCGAGATCTTGACCAGCCACCTCGAACGAGAGGTCGGCTTCCTACCGGCCTTGGTGACGGTACGGGGTGACGGGTTCACCCGGTTCCTCGAGTGTGGTGCCCGCGCCGCCCTGACCGACTTGGTGAACGCGGCCCTCCCCGGGACACGGACCGCGGCGCCCTTGCGGCAGCGCCGAACTCTCGACGAACTACGGAGCGCGTTCGCCGCCTTGTCCGCCGAAGAGGCTGGATCAGACGCATTGCCGGTCGAACGGGCCGGGGCGGAGGTGACGCCGGCCGAGCCGGTCCCCGCCGTCCCCGTCCCCGAGGCGGCACCCGCGCCGGCCGGATCTTCGCCGCCCGTGGCCGTGGCCGGTCCCGGCCTGTTGGGCGAGTTGCGTACCCTCTACGCCTCCGCGATCGGCTATCCGGAGGAAGTGTTCGAGGCCGACGTCGAACTCGAGGCGGACTTGGGGATCGACTCCATCCGGCAAACCGAGCTGCTTCAGCGGGCCCGCCGGAAGTACGGTCTTCCCGAGGCCGAGCACGTCCGGATCACCGACTACACCACCCTCGCGTCGATCGCCGGTCTGCTCACCGAGCTCGGAGCCGGGCGGGTGAACGCGTGACCAGGTCACGCGCCGGGGCCTTCACCGACCGGATCTGCCTCGTCACGGGGGGCTCGAAGGGGCAGGGCCGGGCGATTGCCCGCGAACTGGCCCGAGGCGGGGGCCATGTGATCGTGAACTGGTTCCACGACCTGGACGCAGCGCGGCAGACCGTTGCCGACATCCTCGCCGAAGGTGGCTCCGCGGAGCACCTGCGGGCGAGCGTGGCCAAGCAGGAAGCGGTCGAGGAGATGTTCGCCGACGTCGCGCGTCGGCACGGCCGGCTCGACGTGCTGGTCAACAACGCCGCCCGCGGCGTGTTCGAGCCCGGTCACGTGCTCACCGACCGCGACTGGGAGCGGGCGATCGACACGAACGTGCATGGTCCCCGCCGCTGTTGCCGAGCCGCGTTTCCGCTGATGCGGGAGCGCGGCGGAGCCATCGTGAACCTGGGGTCGATCGGCACCAGTGTGGTCATCGACAACTACAGCTGCGTAGCGGTGTGCAAGGGCGCGCTCGAGCAGCTGACGAAGTACCTCGCCGTGGAGTTCGGTCCGCACGGTATCCGGGTGAACATGGCTTCCGCGGGGATGCTGGTGAGCAAGACGGTCGACTTGTTCCCCCGCAGTGAGGAGGTCCTGGCGGCGACGGTCGCCGGCACCCCGCTCGGCCGGCTGGGCACGGTCGAGGAGCACGCGAAGCTGGTCGCCTTCCTCGCCTCGCCGGATGCGTCGTGGATGACGGGAGAGAACGTCGTCAACGACGGCGGAATACGGCTGGGCGGGGCGCTGATTCGCGCCGGGGGCACGTGGGGCGACGCCGTCCGGCCATCCGCAGGTATCGCCGCACTCAGCCCGCCGACCGCCCCGAAGGCGTCGATCCACGGAGCCGCACACACCGTCGACCGTGCCGACGACGATGGTGCCATCGCCGTCGTCGGGATGGGGCTCGTCGTTCCCGGCGCGGAGTCGCCCGAGCAGTTCTGGGAACTACTGCGGTCCGGTGCTCCTGCGTTCACCGAACCGGGAGACCGTTATCCGCTGGACACGTTTTGGGCCGCCGATCCGGGCGACCGCGACCGCACGTATGCACGTACCGCGGGCTTCGTCCGGATGGGGCGGCACGAGGACGTCGCTCCCGATGCCAGCCTGTCCTCGTCCTGGCTGCGCCACGCCCTGGGTCAGGCGTTGCCGGACGGGTCGTCGACCCGCTCTTCGCTGTTCATCGGGGCCTGCTCCGACGGTGATCAGCACTTCGAGCAGGCCATGGTGGTCGAGGGGTACGCCCGCATGCTCGCCGGGCATTGGCCTTCGCCGGGGGGCCCGGACGCGGACCGCCTGCGCTCCCTGCTGCGGGAGCGCTACCGGTTGGCCGCGGGCAGCCCCGAGACCCACTTGCCGGACGGGATCGTTCGCAACGCCCTGCGCGGCCTGCTGCCGGACACCACGCCCGTCACGATCGTGGACACCGCCTGCTCCTCCTCGCTCTACGCCATCGACCTGGGCGTGGCCGCCCTCCACGAGGGCCGCACGGACCTGGCGCTGTGCGGTGGCTACTTCATGGTCACCCCACGCTTCAACGTGCTGTTCAGCAAGCTCGGTGGGCTCAGCCGCCGCGGTGCGGTCGACGCGTTCGACGGTTCCGCGGACGGCACGCTCTTCTCCGACGGGGCGGCCGTGGTAGCCCTTCGACGGCTGGGTGACGCGCGGCGCACCGGCCAGCGAGTGCTCGGAGTACTGGCGGGCTTCGGCGCCGCGGCCGACGGCCGCGGCAAAGCCATCGCCGCCCCCAATCCGCGCGGGCAAGAACTCGCGATCGCCCGCGCCGGCCGCGGGAGTGACCGGGAGCCGATCTGGGTGGTCGGGCACGGTACCGGCACCCGGGCCGGCGACGGGGTCGAGCTCGCCGCGCTGGACCGGTCGGCCGGCCGGGAGACGTTGTGCACCAGCAACAAGTCACTGGTCGGCCACACGGGTTGGGCGGCGGGTGCGGTGTCGGTGATCCACGCGCTGCTCGGTCTGCGGCACGGTGTGGTCCCCGCCCAGCGCCCCCGGCCGGATGCGGCGGTGACCGCCGAGCACGTCACCGTTCCCCCGCAGGAGACGCCCCTGCCGCCCGGACCGCGGCTGGTCGGCGTCTCCGGGTTCGGCTTCGGCGGGACCAACGGGCATCTGCTGCTCCGTGATGACCCCCGTCCCGGCGAGCCGGCTCCGACCGCGCGGCCACCGGCGAAGGATGACCGGATCGTCCTGGTCGCGTGGAGCGCCCACCTGCCGGGCGCACCACCGTCGGCCGAAGTCGCGGACCGTCTCGGCCATGGGCGTGCGCCCGCCGCCGAGGCCGGCTTCCCGCTCCCCTACCCGGCGCCGGACTGGCAGGTCAGCCGGCTGCCCGCCGCGGTGTCGGATGCGATCGACCGCACCCACTTGATGGCGCTGGACGTGGCCGAGCGCTTCCGGTCCGAACACGGGCCGCTGTGGGAAGGCCGGGAAGAGACCACCGGCGTCATCGCCGCCCACTACGGACCGACCCTGTCCTGGTACCAGTCGGCACTGCGCTGCTACGCCGACGACCTGCTCACCGTGGCGCCGGGTGAGCTCGACGCGCGCGAGTTCACCGAGGCCGCGCGCGCGGCCGGCCGCGCGGTGCGGGCCGCAACCGCCGCGACCACCCCGGACACTCAGCCCGGCTTGATGGGGAACGTCATCGCTTCGCGCATCGCCAACCGCTACGACCTCAACGGTGCCGCGCAGCTCGCCGACGCCGGGCCGGCCGCCACCGCGCACGCGGTCCAGACCGCGGTGCGGCACCTCCGCAGCGGAGCCCTGGACCTCGCGCTCGTGCTCAGCCTCAACGGCAACAGCACCGATGAACTGCGCACCTTGCTGGGACGCGGTCCTCTCGGCGAAGGCGCTTTCCTCTTCGCCCTGGCCCGCGAGAGCACCGCCGCCGCGGCCGGATGGCCGGTGCTGTGCCAGGTCTCGGTCGTCACCGGCGGCGCCGAAACACCGGGCGGACGGGCACTGGACTACCTCGGCGCCAACGGCGCGTGCGACCTCATCGGCGTGCTGTCCCGGTTGAGGGACACGGCCGTGGTGATCGCCGACGGCCCCTCGGCGCCCGGGATCATGCTGACGCCGCACCCGGCCACCCGGCCCGTACCGCGCAACGAGCGCTACGTCTGCTCCTACGTCGAAGAACCGGCTCCCGACACGGAGTGGACCACCCCTCCCGGACCGGATTGGCTCGTCATCGTGGAACCCGGTTGCGAGGAATCGGTGCCCACGGACGTCCGCGCGTCCGGAGCGCGTGTGCAAGTACTGGACGAGACCGTACCGATCGAAGCTCAGTTTCCCGGCGCCGCGACGGGTACGGGCCGGTTCAGCCACGTCCGCCTCTTCGCGTCCGCCGGTGGGACGGCCCCCGGGGAGACCGTTTCGGAGAGCACCCTCCGCGCGCACGAAGCCCTCTTCCTCGCGGCGAAGTCGTGCCGCGACCGGATCGACGCCGGCGGCTCGCTCGGGGTCCACCTCATCGACGAACTCCGCAGCGGTGTCCCGCACCCCGCCACCGGTCTGTTCACCGGCATCGTCAGCAGCCTCGCCTGGGACCTCCACCAAGCGCGGCTGGCCGTGGTCATCAGCTCCGAAGCCGGCGCCTGGGCCGCCCTGAACCGGGAACTGGCCGGCTACGGCGGCTACCCCACGGTGCTCCATCACGACGGTGTGCGGTTGCGCACCAAGCTCGTACCCGCCCCGCTCGATCTGCGCTCGAACGTGTCGCCGCTGCGGCCGGGATCGGTCGTCGTGGTCACCGGAGGCGCGCGGGGGATCACGGCCGCCTGCGCCAAGGAGCTCGCGTCCCGGACGCCGCTGCGGTTGTGGCTGCTGGGGTCGTCCCGCCTGCAGGACGTACCCGAGGACCTGCTGGAGGCCGACGACGATGAGCTCGCCGGCCTGCGGGCGGACTTCCTCAAGACCGAGCGCGCCCGCACCCCGGGCGCCACGGTGCGAGAAGTCATGGCCCGGTTCGACCGCCTCCTCAACGCCCGCGAATCGCACCGCACCCTTCGGGAACTGCGCGAACTATGCGGTACGGACGCAGTCGACTACCTCACCTGCGACCTCACCGACGCCGAGGCCGTCCGCGCGACCGTCGGCGCGATCCGGGAGAGCACCCCGGATGTCGATCTGCTCGTGCACGGGGCGGGCCTGCACAACGGCGGTGACATCGCCCGCTTGTCGCTCGACGGGCTGCGGCACATCCGCGGAGTCAAGATCGAGGGATACCGCAACCTCAAGGACGCGTTCGGTGCCGCTCAGCCCGCCCAGTGGTGCAACTTCGGCTCGGTGGCCGGCCTGGTCGGGTTGCCCGGCGAGACGGATTACGCGCCCGGAAACGACTTCCTCCACGGGGCAGCCCGCCAGGCGGCGCTGGTCCGCGGTGCGGACGAACGGACACTGATCTGGCCGATCTGGGCGGAAATCGGCATGGGCGGCTCCGAGCTGATGCAGGGCAACAACGACCGGGCGGGGATCATGGCTCCGCTCGCTCCCGCCGAGGGCGTCCGGCACCTGGCTGCCGAGCTGACCACGCCCTCGGTCGCCCAGCCGCTGGTGGCGTTCCTCAACGCGAAGGAACGCAAGACATTCAGCGAGCAGTTTCCCGGCTTCGTGCACCCGGTGCCGGAACGCTCCCGGTGGATGCTCGGTGTTCCGCACCGCATCACGCGGAGTGCCACGCAGTGGCTGCTGGACCTCGGCGAGCGAACCGCGGGCTTCCTGGCCGACCACACGGTGAACGGCAAACCGACCATGCACGGCACCGGACTGGCCACCATCGCGGCCGAAGCGGCGACCGCCGTGGTTCCCGAGCTACCTGTCCACACCCTGGAGAACCTGCGGTTCTCGGCGTTCGTCACGCCGAAGGCCGGGCCGGGCAACCCCTACCGCGTGACCGCGCGGCCGTCCGGCGCGGATCGTGTACACGTCCGGATCACCAGCGACGTCGTGGACCGGCGTGGCCGGGTGCTCCGCGCGGACCGGGAACACTTCGCGTGCGACGTGGTACTGGGCCCGCTGCCGGCGCCGCCGCCGGCCCGAAACGTCGCTGCCGACCGTCCGTCCGAGGATCCGTACTACCGCGACGACAGCGCCGTGGTCCTTCGCGGGGTCTACCGCGCGAGCACCGACGGCCGGGAAGGACCCGGCGGCACCAGTTCCCGCTGGGAGCTGGTACCAGCGGTCACCGACGCCGACCGCGCCCTCCTGGAGAACCCGCCGGTCCCCACGGTCATGCTGGACGCCCTGGCCCGGACCCGGTTGCTGCGCACGGACGCCGACGGCGTGCACCTCGTCGCGGTACCCCGCTTCATCGCCCGTGTCGAATTCTTCACGACAGGCAGTGACTTCGCGGTGACCAAGTCGAACCCGGACGGCATCCGGCTGATCCACGTCGACGACGCGAACGTCGAGGAAGCCGTGAACGCGGACGGGCGGGTCCTGATCCGCATCTCGGGCTGCGAAACGTTCGACGTCGGCGAGACGAGCTGATCCGGCGCCGCGGGCGCGACCAGCACGGCCGGGCCTCGACTTCATCCGCGTTCACCGCCTGACCCCGCTCGCCGCGCGGCCGAGCGACCAGAACAGGGAGACGACCATGAAAGTGACTTCACCTGCTCGCTGGGACATCGGCTCGGTCAACGGATCCGAAATTGTCGGCATGCCACAGCTTGAGCACTACGCAAATGCTTTCCCGGGCGCATTGCGTGACATTCACATCCTTTACGTCAACCACTCGATCAGCGACGCACTGATGGTGGCTCGTGCGTTCACTCGACTCGGGGCCACCCTGACCAGCGTGCTCGTGCCTTATTGCGGCGTCACCAGGACCACGCAGCAGGCAGTGAGACGCGGCTACGCAACACTCGGCGACAGTTACCAGCCGTCACAGCCTCATCCGCTCCGGTTCGGCGAGGTGATGCGCAGCCAAGTGAGCGACGCCATCCGCTGCTCCGCTGAAGAATCGGCCTCCACCGGCCGCCGATGGATGATCGTCGAAGACGGGGGGTATGCGTTCCCCGCACTGCACGACGATCCGACGCTTCGCCCTCTGCTCGGCTCTTGCCTCGGCGCTGTCGAGCACACCTCTCGCGGCAGGTGGAACTACGAATACACCGAGTTCGACGACGTGCCACGCACGCCGAGGACGCTCGAACGGCCGGCCGTGACCATCTCCGGTTCCATGCTCAAGACGACCCACGAAGGTGGATTTGTCGCTCAAGCGCTGCTCGACGAGGTTCACTTTCTCCTTCGCCGCGAACACCAATTTCTCCGCCACCGCACCGTGGCCATTGTCGGCTACGGTCGCATTGGCAAAGCCTTGGCTCACGAGATCACCACGTTCACCGACGACGTCGTGATCGTCGATCCCGGCCTACCCGGTGGGCTGCCGCCCGGAATGCGCGCGGCCACGCTCGTCGACGCCGTTCGCAATGGCGCCTTCCTTGTCTTCGGAGTCACCGGGATATCTTCGTTCTCCCGTGAAGCATTGACGGCGTTTCTCCAGACCAGCCGCACTGGCACACTGTACCTGGCCAGCGGCTCGTCCAAGGCACTGGAATTCGCCGAAGCCATCACTTTGCTGGAGCGCGCGGCGACCGACCAGTCGCTGGCTGAAGATTTGGCCGGCGAGGACGCCACTGTCACCGTTCACCCGGAATCCGACCTGGGCATACGCTATCGGATCCGCCGGCCTGGGCGTGAGGTCAAGCAGATCGTCCTTCTCGGCAACGGCTACCCGGTCATTTTCTTCCCCCCGGACACCCATGGTGCCCCGAACCGCGCAATGGACCCCGTGATGACTCAGCTCTTCCTCGCCGCAGTAGGGCTTGCGTCTGGCCCAAGGATGCTGCCTCGCGTCTATGACCTCAACCGGCTGCGCACGCTCCCGCAGGCGCAGCTACCTGAGGCATGGAAAAACCTTCTCGACGAACAGAACCTGCTGGCCCAATGGTGCTCGTTCAACGACATCGACTGGCCCACCTATCGTCGTGCCATCGGATTCGCTTCCGAAGGCCCGAGGGCGGCACGGCCTGCGGCTACGGCCGCTACGCCGTCGCCGGTCTCTTCGGCGCTTCTGCGTCCCCAGTGAAAAGCCGCCTGCGCGAGCTCGATGTCGGCTGCGAGCCGATTCGCCAGCGGGAAGCCGTCCGCTACAGCCAAAGCACCATCAAGCTCCGCAGTTCATCGGGTCGCCTGCCGGATGCCTGGTGGGAATGCGCAAAGCGGCGCCGGGCCGGACCTGCTCGAGGCTACCGCCGGCCCGTACCGGAAGCGGCGGACCGGAACGAAGGGTCAGCTCGGTGACCTGCTGACCTACCGACAGGTCGAACGTACGGCCATGCCAGCCGACTCCCGTGATGTCGACACCCGGCAGCTGGGGTGGCAGGAACGGGTCGACGGTGACGGCGTCGGTTCCCCAGCGCATGCCGGTGAACCCGTAAAGAAACTCCTGCAGGTAGCCGCCTTGACCGGTGGTGAAGTCGAACGCACCGCCGGTGCGGGTCTCGCGCCACTGGTTGAACGGCGCGACCAGGTAGGGGCCGGCGCTGTTGCGCAAGGAGGTGTAGACGGCGCAGCCGGGCGAACCGAGGGCTGCCCCGGCGATGGTGGCGATGGCGTCCGTCATCGAAGGTCCGTCCGGGTCGGTGCGCTGCTGGTAGTAGTCGAGGTCGTGCTGGGCGAGACCCGGTGGCATCGGCACCGCCCAGGGGTACTGCAGCAGCGTGACGTCGGCCTGCTTGACGACCTGCCCGGCGTATCCGTCGAATTCCGGATGGACGTTCGCCGTGGTGTCGACCGGGATTTTCAGGCCGTCGGCGACCCTCCCCCACAACGGGTCGGCGCTCCGGCCGAGGATGCCCGCTGCGCGGATCGCGATGCGCAGTGAGGCTTGTGCCCCGGCGTTGGTGGTGACGCTGTTGTCGACGTTGTCGTGGTATTCGTCCGGGCCCTTGACGTCCTTGACGGCGTATCCGCCGGCCGGGTCGGGCACGGCACGGGTGACCCAGTAGTCGGCGATGTCCCGGAGCACCGGCCAGGCTTTGTCCCGCAGCCACGTCGTGTCGCCGCTGGCCTCGTAGTACTGCCACTGCGCCAGGGCGACGTCGGAGTCGATGTGGATTTCCTGCTTGCCGTCAGGAGACCAGCCCGGAGTTGTCTCCTTGCCGGTCAGCGCGCTCTGCCACGGGAACTTCGCCCCGCTGATCGGGTGGTCCGGCGTCGACAATGCCGCAGCGGCGTCCCGTGCGGCCGACAGCCGCTGCTGCCGGTAGGCGTTCGCGCCGCGGGCCAGGTCGGGGTGCTGGGCCAGCAGCGCCGGATACATCCATGTCTCCATGTCCCAGAACACGTGACCGCTGTAGCCATCCGAAGACAACCCACCCGGGCCGGCGCTCCAGTCGACTCCGGCGCGCACACTCGCCAGCAGGTAGAACATCGAAGCATGGATCTGCGCGGTCATCGCCGTGTCGCCGGGCACCGAGATGCTCGACTGCCACAGTCGTGACCATGCGTCGTCGTTGCGCGCGAGCGTGTGCCGGTAGCCGGCTTCGGCGGCGCCTGCCGCGGTCGTCGCGGCGGCCTGTTGCGGGCTCGCCGCGCGAAGCGGCCGATCGGTGTCGACGCTGGAGGCGACGCCGACGTACTTCGTGATCCGCAGCGGCTGTCCGGCGCGGACCGGGAAGTCCGCGCGCTGCCCGGCACCACCGTCCATCGGGTCCGCGAGTGCGCGGGTGGGCAACGCCTTCTCACCCACCCGCAGCACCGAGTTCAGCCCGGCGGTGACCAGATTGCCCGCACTGACCACAGTTTGTGACAGCGTCGCGGTCCTGCCGTCCACCCGTGAGTCCAGACTGGTCGCGTGATCGAGTCCTCGCCCGTCCAGTTCGTCGACGACGGTGGCCGTTCCGCTCCAGTGCGGAACAACCCGCACACTCACCGTGCCCAGATGACCCTCCGCCCGGTTGGCGTTGACTTCGTAGGCGAAGCTGGTCTTGTCGCCTGCAGGCGAGGTCCAGTCGAACGATGTGGTCAGCACGCCGATGCGCAGGTCGAGTGCCTGCCGGTAGTCCGTGGTGGTGCCGACGGTGGCGGACGCGATCTGCGTCGGCAGCTCGGCGCCGGCCGGGTACAGCGCCAGGTAATCGACGTTCACCCGCGCCGTGTCCCCTTCGCCGACGGTCACCTCGAGCGTGTTCGAGCCCGGGTTCGCCGTGACCGGCACAGTCAGCACCGCCCAGTCGTCCCAGCCGGCCAAGTTCGGTACCGTCACTTGCCGGAGCTTCCCGTTCACACCGATGTGGACGGTCTGCGGAATCCCGCTGGCGTTGCCGTACCGCACGGCCAGCGTCGCCGGACCGGCCGGCGCCCCGCGGACCGGGATGACACCGGTGCCCCCGATCGTCGGGGTGTCGTCGGTGTTCAGACCGGCCAGGTAGCTTCCGGTGATCGAGCCGGAATGGGAGTTCTCGACGAACGCACCTCCGGAAATCTTCCCGTACGCGCTCGGGCACAACTGCCCGTACTCGCAGGACCAGTCTCCGGTCCCGTACACGTCGCCGCTCCGGCCGAAACCGAGTGTCGTCCAAGCCGGCAGGCCGGCTCGCTCTTCTTGCCCGGCCGACGGAGCACCGTAGAAGCCGGCGAGCTGGGACTGGGTGACGATGGGCCTGCTGCTGTATCCATGGCCCGCCGCGGGTACTCGCGCGGCCAGGTAGCCGTTGCCGACGAACGTCGGGGAGTAGTTCGCCGACGTGTCGTTCGTGCTCAGCACCCAGCCGCCGTCATCGGCCGGCCCTGGCGCGGACGTGGCCGGCGGCACTGTCACAGTCAGCAGCAGGCCGCAAGCCGCCAGGACTGACCTGACCCGGCGGCCACCGGCGGTCTTGCGGTGGTTCGTCATCGAAACGGCACCTCTCGGTCGACGGCACGGCCGGCCATCCCGCCGCCGGGGCTGTTTCCCGAGCGGCCTTCGGCAGCCGGCCGTTCGCCCGCGCCGGCCAGCACCTCGCCGACGATGTCGGCGTTCTTGTACTTCGCGATCTCGTCGATCCGCACCAGCCGGTCGACCACGCGCTTGCCGAGGCGGAACCTGCGCAGCCAGGGCACGATGCGGCGGAACAGCAATTCGGGCCTGCTGTTCACGACGAAGACCTTGCGGTCGGCCGCCGCGCCGTCGAGGTAGTGGCCGATGTAGGGCCGCAGCGCCCGCTCCCACGCAGCCAAAGCCGTCCTGACGTCGCCGGGATGGCGTTCGAGCATCACCCCCAGCAATTCTGCTCCGGTGAGTCCTGCCGAGACGCCCATCCCCGCATAGAGCGTCACGCACCACGCGGCGTCGCCGAGCAGGACGACACGGCCGGAGTGCCAGGTGTCCATCCGGACCTGCTCGGCCGAGTCGAACAGGACGGTGCCCGCGGACTCGGCCGCGTCCAAGACGTCCTCGAGTGTGCTGCCCGGCGCTGGTGGCCCGAAGACCTCGCGCAGCCGGTCCGGCGGACGACGGCGGAATTCCGCGTCGACGTCATCGGTGCGATAGGTGATCAGCACCGTCGGATCGTGATCGCGGTAGGCGAAGACCCACATCGACCGATCCGGCTCGAGCAACGTCACCGCCTGTCCGGGGACGAGCCCCGCCGGGGTGCCGGTGAACTGGTAGGCCGCGATCATGTAACCCATCCGCCGCAGGTAACGCTCGTGCGGGCCGAACACCAGGGCACGGACGGTCGAGCGCACGCCGTCCGCGCCGACGACGAGGTCGAACCGCTCGGTGACCGACGTGCCCGCGGCGACGTCGAGCAGCGTGACGTCGACGCCGTCGGCGTCCTGCACGATCGCCGTGGGCACAGTCGAGTAGCGAAGCTCCACGTCGTCCGGTAAGACCGCAAAGGCGGCCTTTTCGACATCGCCGCGCAGCATCGTCCACGGCCGGCCGGGCAGGTCGGAAAAGGACACCCCCGGGCGCGCGGAGCCGTCGCGATCGACATCGAGTTTCGGGGTCGTCGTGGCCCGGTCGTGCAGGACATCCTGCATCCCCAGCCGGGCCGCGGCGGCCTTGCCCGCGCCGAACAGGACGATGAAGTAGCCGTCGGAGCGCCGCTCCGGCGCCCGCTCGACGAGCACGGTCCGCCACCCCGCCCGGCGCAGCCGCGCCGCCGTCGCGATCCCGCTGACTCCCATGCCGACGACGAGTACCCGACCGGACTCGGGCTCGGTCATGCCCATGTCCCTTCTCCGGCGAACAACCGCGCGAAGTCCTCGGCCTGCCGCACGCTGGTCGGATCTTGGAAGTAGACGATCAGCTCCTGTACCCCGGCCTCCTGGAACGCGGCGATGCGCTTTCGCACGGTGTCCACGGTGCCGACCAGGCCGTACGCCCCGACGTCACCGGGGAAGACGAACTTCGAAGCAAGCGGGATCAACGCTCGCGCTTCGGCGTCGGTGTCGGCGATGATGCAGGGGGTGGTCACCGTGCGGGTGATCGCGTCGTAGTCGCGTCCCAGCTCAGCGCAGTGGTCCCGCAGCACCTGGAACTTTCGCTTCGCGACTTCGGGTGAATCCATGATGTTGCAGGCGTCGCCGTACCGGGCCACCAGCCGCAACGTCCGCTTCTCGCCGGCCCCGGCGATCATCAGCGGGATGTGCGGGAGCTGCACACCCTTCGGTTCGTTGACCGCATCTTCGATCCGGTGGTGACGCCCGTCGAAAGTCGCCTTCGGTTCCGTCCACAGCGCGAGGATCACCTGCACCGCCTCCTCGAGCTTCCGCAGCCGCTCGCCGGTGGTGCCGAAGTCGAAGCCGTATTGCCGGTGGTCCGGCTCCAGCCATCCCGCCCCGATGCCGAACTGGAGCCGACCGGCGGACAATACGTCCACTGTGGACGCCATTTTCGCCTGCAGGGCCGGATTCCGGTAGCCGTTGGCCGTGACCAGGTGGCCGATCCGCACGGTGGTGGTTTCGCGAGCCAGCGCAGCGATCAGTGTCCAGGCCTCGAAGACCATATCGTCCGATGGCCGGACCGTGGTGAGGTGATCGGGTGCGAGTACCGCGTGGTACCCGGCGTCGTCGGCCAGCTTCGCGATCTCCACCAGGCGGGCGAACGCCGTGATCGGGTCGGCGAAGGCGGCGAATTCCCCGGCGAAGCCGGTGGGCAGGAAGATGCTGTACTTCATCGGGTGCCGCCCTCCTGGAGGAAGTGGGTGATCCGGGCCCAGAGACCGGTCCAGACCGCGTCCTTGTGGTCGGTGTCGTGCGCGAGGCCGGGCACGACGACCAGCTCGGCGGCAATTCCCGCCGCACTCGCCTTGCCCGCCAGCTCCTCGGACTCCGCGAGCGACGCCACCGGGTCGGCGTCACCGTGCACGATGAGCAGTGGCGCGCTCACTTCGCCGAGGGCGCTCAGCGGCTGCCGCCGCGGCGAGGAGAAGTACTCCTCGATCGCGGCCGGATCGCTCGGCGGCAGGAGAGAGCCAGGCCGGGCCTGGTCGGCGAGCACGAACCGGACCGGGTCGTAGAACCCCATGAGCAGCACGCCGCGGCGCCACAGGCCCGGCGCGCGCTCCAGCGCCAAGAGCGCGGAGTACGCGCCGCGGCTGGTCCCGAGGACGTCGATCCGCGTCGCATCGATCTCGGGCCGCTCGGCGAGGTACCGGGCCGCCGCGACCACGTCGTCGATGTCCCGGTTCCCGATTTCGGCCAGAGCGCGGAAGCCGGGACCGTGCCCCGGTGCGCCGCGCTGATCGACGGACAACACCGCGAACCCGGCCGCGTTCAACGGCGCGTGCTCGCTGGTGTGCCGGTAGCCGCCGTCGGCGTCGAGCACGCCGCCGTGGCCCGGCAGGCAGACGACCACCGCCGGGTGCGGACCAGGACCCGCCGGCAGGCTGAGATGTCCGTACACCACCGTGCCGTCGTCAGAGGTGATCTCGTGGACGGTGAGCGGTGTCCCGGCGGCCGCTTCCGGGCGGGCGCGGTCCAGTTCGTCGGCGAGCAGGCCGCTGAGCACGTCGACGCTGAGGCTGCGCTGCAGCCGGGCCGCCGGAACGGCCACGCCGAGCTGCTTCTGCAGCAACACGCGCAGCTCCACCGCGGTCAGCGAGTCGACGTCCACCGCCTGCTGCTCCCTGAGCTGCTGCTCGCCGAGGCCGGTCGTCCGCTGCAGCAGCGGGGTGACCAAGGGGGGCAGCATCGCCGTGCGCTCCGCCGGGCTCGCCTGCTTGAGCCGCAGCGCAACCGACTCTTCGCCACCCAACTCACCGTCGGCGTCCGCGGCGCCTTCCGGCACGACCGCGCGGAACTTCGGCAACGCGGCCAGCTGCCGGTTGGCGCGGGCCCAGCGCCGCCAGTCGACGTCGGCCACCGACACTTCGGCCGGGGCGGTGCGCAGCAGCGTCCCCAGTTCGGTGAGCAGCCGGGCCGGCGACATGCCCCGGTGACCGTTGCGCCGCAGAACGTTCCCGACGTGGCCGTCGCGACTGACCGCCACGCCGACCTCGTCGATCATCCCCCAGCCGACGGCGGTGGCGGGCAGGCCCAAGGCGTGCCGGTGGCGAGCCAGGCCGTTGAGGTACTCGTTCGCCGTCGCGTAGGCACCCGCGCCGAGCGCGCCGAGCTGTGCCGCGACCGAGGAGAACAGCACGAAGAAGTCGAGCCGGTCGGCCCGGGTCTCCCGGTGCAGGTGCCAGGCACCGTCAGCCTTCGGCCGGGTGGCTCGCACGAGCCGGGCCGGGTCGGTGTCCGAAAGCACCACATCGTCGAAGTCGGCCGCACCGTGCACGATCCCGCCGAGCGGGGGCATGAAGGCCCGCACCCGTTCCAGCAGCAGACGCACCTGTTGACGGTCGCCGACGTCGGTCTTGTGGACCCGCACCCTGACCCCGCGCGCGGTCAGCGCGGCCACGTCCTGCGCCGCGGCCGACGACGTCACGCCGTTTCGTCCGGCGAGCACCAGGTACCGGGCGCCGTGGTCGGCGAGCCACCGCGCCACCGCGCGGCCGAGACCGCCGAGACCGCCGGTGATGAGGTAGGTGACGTCGGAGCGCACCGGCGAGCCGGGCAGCGACCCCGCCGGAACCGCAACCGGCTCGTCGGCCAGCCGCACGACGATCTTGCCGTGGTGGTCCGGGCGCGCCATCGCCCGGAACGCCTCGCCGACCTCGGCGGCCGGGAACTGCGTGCACGGCAGCGGAGCGATCGCGCCCCGCTCGTACAGGTCGGCAACCGCGCGCATGCTCGCCCGGACGTCATCCGGTCGCAGCGCCATCATCTGGTCGTAGTCGAAGGAGTGGAACGACAAGGCCCGCCGCGCCGAGGCCAGCCGCACCGCATGGTCGGCGACCTCGCCGGGTTTGCCCAGCTCGACGAACCGCCCGAACGTCGCCAGCGCCCGGAGACTGTGGCCGATCATGTCGGCCGGCAGCGAATTGACGATCACGTCGACGCCCGTCCCGCCGGTCCAGCCGAGCACGTCGTCGGCGAAGGACGTCGACCGGGAGTCGGCGATCCGCGTGAAACCCTCCCGGCGCAGCACCTCCCGCCGCTGCTCGCTGCCCGCGGTGACGAACACCTCGGCGCCGAGCCACCGCGCGATCCGCGCGGCCGCCAGGCCGACCCCACCGGCGGCCGAGTGCACCAGCACCCGTTCTCCCGACCGCAAGTTCGCCAGCCGTACCAGCGACAGATACGCGGTGACCACGGGCAACAGCGACGCGGCCTCGGCCACCGACAGCAACGCCGGCTTCTTCACCACGCGGAACGCCTCGACCGTCACGTGCGAAGCGAACAGGTCGCGACTGTGCACGAACACCTCGTCCCCGACCCGCAGATCCGCCACCCCTTCGCCGACGCCGACGACGGTTCCCGCGCATTCCAGCCCCAGGGCCGTCCCGGAGTGGCTGCCCTCGATGGCGTGCGGGGAAATCAATCCGGTCTGCTTGAGCACGTCCTTGAAGTTCAGGCCCACCTGACCGACCGCCACCTCGACCTCCTCCGGCCCCGGCGGACGCCGGGTCGCCGCGACGAAGCCGAGGTCACCGCCCGCTCCCCCGGCCTGCCGCAGCCGCACCGCCGTCCGGTCGGTGCTGGTGCGGACGTGGTCGAACTCCGAGCCCTCCTCGGCCGGCACCAGCCGCCGGACGTACCGGCCTTCGACGCGCAGAGCCACTTCTTCGACACTGTCCTGGGTGAGCTCGGCGAGCAGCGCGCCGGAACGCACGCCCGGACCGAGGTCCACGAGCCGGCAGCGCAGCTCGGGTCGTTCGGCGGACACGACCCGTCCGAAGCCCCACAGCGCCGCGGCCGACGGCGCGGTCGTGGGATCGTCGGCGGAAACGCTCTGCGCACCCCTGGTCACGAGGACCAGATCGCCGGCCGGAAGTTCCTGGACCAGGCGCAGCGGAGCCGCGACCGGACCGCACGCGGGCGCGTCGACGTCGTGCGGGCCGTCGACGTAGACGACGCCGCGGCGACCCGGCTCACCGGCCATGGCGGCGAGCACGTCGTCGAGCCAGCGGTCGCCGGCGGGGTCGGCGCGGACGACTTCGGCGTCCGTTTCGGACAGCTCGCGGACGATCTCGTCCGCGGCGGCCGAGGTTCCCACGACGATCCAGCGGCCGTCGACGCCGGCGACCCGCTCCAGCGGTTGCGGCTCCCAGGCGTGCCGGTAGCCGAGCTTCGCCACCGGCTCCCCGGCTTCGGCCAGCCGGCTGGCCCGCAGGCCTTCGATCCGGGCGACGACTTCGCCGTCGTCGGTCACGAGGGTCAGGTCGCACTCGATGGTTCCCCGAGTGCCGGTGTCCCGGCCCCGGCCGTGGATCCACAGGCTGGTGCCCGGCGACCGGAAGAACCGCACCGCGTCGATGCGGGCGGGCACGTAGGTGCCGGCTTCGACCGCACCGCCGAGCAGGTGCGCACCCGTGATGACGGCCTGCAGCGCGCCGTCGAGCAGAACCGGGTGCAGCTGGTGGCCCTCCTGGTCGACGGTGTCCAGTCGTAGCTCGCCGAAGACTTCGCGGGTCTCCGTCCGCCACCACAGGCGTCGCACCACGCGGAACGCCGGCCCGTAGTTCAGCCCGGTCCCGCCGAGCCGCGTGTAAACGTCGTCGTGACCGAGTTCCGGCAGTCCTCCGGTCAGCTCGGCGAGGGTCTCGGTCCGCGGTGGCTCGGGACGGGTCTTGGCGACGTGGGCCCGGCGGAGCTCGGCGTGCAGCGTCCAGACGTCGTCATCGGGCTCGCTCCGGCTGTGCAAGGTGACCAGCTGCCGCGCCGGGTCGTGCCCCACGCGCAGCGTGGGGACCGAGGCGGCCGGCAGCGCGAGCGGCCGGTGGAAGACGACGTCTTCGAGGACGCACGGGACATCGTCCGGGAAAGCGGCCAGTGCGGCTTCGAGGTAGCCGGAGCCGGGGAAGATCACGGACTCGCCGACCTTGTGGTCCCGCAGGTAGGGGAAGGCGGACGCCGGCAGTTCCACATCCCGGACCGGGCTGACCGAAGGAACGGGACGGCCACTCAGCCGCGGGCCGTCGTGGCCCAGCCGCCGCTGCCGGGACGCGGCCGATTCGATCCAGTGGCGCTCCCGGTGCCACGGGTACCGGGGCAGGCCGAGGTGCTCGCGCGGCCCCGGGTGGACGCGGTCCCATGCGGGCTCGGCCCCGAGCTCGTAGAGCTGACCGAGGGTCTCCGCGAGCTGCTCG
Source organism: Amycolatopsis sp. lyj-23 (assembly GCF_046549135.1). Taxonomy (NCBI): domain Bacteria; kingdom Bacillati; phylum Actinomycetota; class Actinomycetes; order Pseudonocardiales; family Pseudonocardiaceae; genus Amycolatopsis; species Amycolatopsis sp. lyj-23. The sequence goes on from NZ_JAJPWN010000001.1 coordinate 696,452, forward strand.
CGCTGCGGGCGGTCGCGACGCAGCGACGCGAGCCGCGCGACGGTGTCGGACCGGTCGGTGAGCGCCTCGTCGATCGCCGAGGCCAGCACGGGGTGCGGTCCCACTTCCACCACGGCGGCGACCCCGCGGGTGAGCACCTTGCGGAACGCGTCGGCGAACCGCACCGGCTGACGGACGTTGCGCCACCAGTAGCCCGCATCCAGCTCGGTCCCGTCGACCTGGTCGCCGGTCACCGTCGAGAACAGCGGGATCTCCGCTCGGCGGGGTCGGAGATCGGCCAGCGACGCGAGCAGCGGTTGCCGGAGCTCCTCCATCTGCGGGCTGTGGTAGGCGACCTCGACCCGCAGCTGCTTCACCGATGCGCCGGCCGCGGTCAGCGCGGCGGTCACCGCCTCGACAGCCTCGCGGTCCCCGGCGATGGTGGTCGCGTGCACGCTGTTGATCGCGGCCACCGTCACACCGTCGACCAGGTGGGGAGTCACCGCGTCGACCGGCAGGCCGACCGCCGCCATCGAGCCGCGCCCGGCCAGGCGCGCCTGGAGGTTCGCCCGGTGGAAGCTCACCGTGAGCGCGTCTTCGAGGGAGTACACGCCGGCCGCGTACGCCGCGGCCACTTCGCCCACGCTGTGGCCGACGATGACCGCGGGTTCGATGCCCCGGTCGCGCCACAGCGCCGTGAGTCCCGCTTGGACGACGAAGTTGGCGACCTGCGCGTAGAGCGTGCTGGTCAAGCGGGACTCTTCCTCGTCACGACGCAGTTCGTCCGCGATCGACAGACCGTAGCGGGCGAGCACCTCGTCGCAGGCCGCGACCACTTCCCCGAACCGCGGCTCCTGCTCCAGCAGCTCGCGGCCCATCCCCCACCACTGTGGCCCCATCCCGGTGTAGACGAAAGCGATCGCCGGACGGCTCACCCGGGCCGGGGTGAGCACCAGCTTCCGGAGCCTTGCCGCGGCCTCCGCCGACGTCTCGGCGACGACGAACGTCCGCATCGGGTGGTGGTCACGCTGCCGTGACACCGCCCGGGCGACCTTCCGGAGCGGTGGCGCATCCGGTTCCTCCAGCAAGGTCGCGTAGGAATCCACCAGGGACCGGAGGGCTTCCGGGCTCCGGGCCGACAGCGGCAGGAGCACCGGCCCGCCGTCGTCCGATCCGGCCGGCTCACGCTCTTGCCATTGTTCGAGGATGGCGTGCGCGTTGGTCCCGCCGAAGCCGAACGAGTTGACGCCGGCCCGCCTCGGTCCCGGCCCCGCGGGGAACGGCACCGACTCCGTGGGCACCCGGATCGGCAGCTCGTGGAAGGGAATCCGCGGGTTCGGCTTCTCGAAGTGCAGATTCGGCGGGACGACCCCTCGCTGCAGGCACAGCACGGCCTTGATCACCCCGGCCACGCCGGCGGCTGCCTCGGTGTGTCCGAAGTTCGACTTCACCGACCCCAGCCAGTGCGGTCCCGGCGAATCGCCGAGCACCTCACCGATGGCCGTGGCCTCGACCGGGTCGCCCGCCGCGGTGCCGGTTCCGTGCGCTTCGAAGTACCCGATCGACGCCGGTTCGACGCCACCGACGCGGCAGGCACGCTCGATCAGCGTGCGCTGGGACCCGACCCGGGGCACGGTGATGCCGGGCGTGCGGCCGTCCTGGTTCACCGCGGTACCGCGCACGACCGCATGGATCCGGTCGCCGTCGCGCACCGCCGCCGGCAGCGGCTTGAGCAGCAGGACCCCGGCGCCTTCGCCACGCGCATAACCGTTGGCCCGGTGGTCGAACGACTTGCACCGCGCGTCGGGCGAAAGGAACTGCCCCTTGGACATCAGGATGGAGGTGACCGGGTTCACCATGACGTTCACCCCGGCCGCCACGGCCAGCTCGCACTCGCCGAGCGCCAGCGCGGTGCAGGCCTGGTGCAACGCCACCAGCGACGACGAGCAAGCGGTGTCGAGGGTGAACGCCGGACCCCGCCAGTCGAACGCGTAGGACAACCGCGCTGCCAGCATGGTCATGCTCACCCCGGTCGGCGTGGCCGAACTGACCAGGTGCTGGTTCGACTCGGCCAGCTGCAGCGTCGCCGAGTCGAACGTGAAGCCGCCGACGTAGACCCCGACGTCCGCGGCCGCGGTGGAACTGGGCGGAATGCCGGCGTCTTCGAGAGATTCCCAGGTGACTTCCAGCAACAAACGCTGCTGCGGATCCAGCGCGGCCGCCTCGCGCGGCGACATGCCGAAGAACCCGGCGTCGAAGGCGTCGACCGGCGTCCGGAGGAAACCGCCCTGCCGGACGAACATGCGGCCGGGGGTCGCACGATCCTCGTCGAAGTAGTCCGCGATGCGCCAGCGTTCCTCCGGTACGTCGGTGATCGCGTCGGTACCCGCGACGAGCAACTCCCAGAACCCGGGCAGATCCGCCACCCCGCCGGGAAAACGGCACCCGATGCCGATGATCGCGACGGGGTCCGCACTACCTGCGGAAGCGGGGCGGACCCCGTCGGCGCCGGGCGCACGGGCCGGCGTGGTGGGTGTGCGCGAAAGTCCTGAAAAAGCCATGAACGGGTCTCCCTACACGACTGCCGGCGCGGCGGTTCGCGAGCCGGGCTACGAGGTGGTTCAGGCGGTCTTCGCCATCGCCGGGGTGGTGCGGCGCATCGCCGCCGCAGCGATGGCTCCCAGGAGCAGGACTCCCACGGGAAGCAGCAAACTCTGACTGGCCGCTTCACCCAGCCCCCGGTGGACGGCTTGGGCGGCGAGAACATCGGCTCGCGCGGCGAGATCCGGCGGGAAACCGGTCACCCGCACCGGGACAACTCCGTAGCCGCCGGCTGACACCACCGCGTCGGACACATGGTCGGCGAGAAGCTTCCGATAGTGCTCCGGCAGCAACGCAGCCGCGGCGGTCGCATCGACCGTACTGGCGACCATGAGCCGTGCCTGCAGCAGAACGCCGACCATCGCACTACCGAGTACCCCGCCGACCTGGCGGGCCGTGTTGAAGATGCCGGATGCGGTGCCCATCAGCGTCGGCTCGATCCCGCCCAAGGCGAGGCTGCTCATCGGTGCGAGAACGAGCCCGAAACCGAAACCGCACAGGAGCAAGGCGGGCAGAAGCGCCGCCGCCTCGACCACTCGGCCGGTCTGCACCGCCACGAGGCCGAGCCCGCCGGCCAGCACGACGAGACCGGACAACACCAGGTACTTGCCGCCGACCTTGTCCGACGCACGGCCGGCGAACGGCCCCGTGGCCGCGGTGACAACGGCCATCGGCGCGGTGAGCAGTCCCGTCGCGAACGGCGTGAGGTCCAGTACCGACTGGAGGTAGAGCACCAGTGGCAGGAGCATGCCGGTTATCGCGAAGCCGACAGTGGCCCAGGCGAACGTGCCCGCCGAGAAGTTCCGGTCCTCGAACACTCGCAGCGGCATCAAGGGCTCCCGGGGAGTGACGTGCTGCCAGAAAACGAACAGCCCGAGCAGCACCACGCCGATCCCGATGACCTCGAACACCGAGATCGGACCGATCACCCTGGCCCAGCCGTACTTTTGCCCGTTCTGGACACCGAAGACGACGAGGAACAACCCGGCAGCGGAAAGCAGGATGCCGGTGACGTCGAAGGAGCGGACGCGGCCCGGTCGCCAATCGGGAACCAGCCACCAGGTCAGCACGAACGTGATCGATCCGAGCGGGACGTTGACGAAGAAGACCCACTGCCAGCCGAGGTGCTCGACCAGCGCACCACCGAGCAGCGGCCCGGTGATCGTGGCCAAACCGGCGACGCCGGCCCACACACCCATGGCCGCTCCCCGTTCGGACGGCTGGAACAGGTGACCGACGAACGCGAGTGTCTGCGGGGTCAGCAGCGCGGCACCCAAGCCCTGCGCGGCTCGCGCGACGATGAGTGTCTCGACCGCACCCGACAGGCCGCACCAAAGCGACGCAAGGGTGAATACGAAAAGCCCGGCCAGGAACACTCGCCGCGGCCCGTATCGATCGCCGAGCCGTCCGGTGAACAGCATCGGTACCGCATAGGCGAGCAGATAAACGCTGACCACCCAGACGATCGCGTTGAGACTCGCGCCCAGACCGCCCACCATCGCCGGAATCGCGACTGTTACTATCGTGGTGTCCAGCAGGATCATGAAGAAACCCAGACACAGAACCGAAAGTGCCGCCCACGGCCGAACCGGACCGGTATGCATGAACGTGCCCTCCGCGATGAGCCGACACGGAAAAATCGCCGGGAGGCCGGCCGGAGCGAGCAGATCATTCCGGCCGCCGCGAGATCACCATTGTCGCGAAAAGTATTTCCCAGAAAATAGCCGATCGGGTTGCCGGTCGGCGATGATTCATCGTGGCACAACGCCTGTTCGTCGAGCCGCTCTGCCCGATGATGCACCCGCTCCGCGCGTTGCCCGGCATCAGCTCAGCGCGTTGGGCTGCTTGCGACGTTTCCCGAGTTCGCCAAGAATTTCTACGGCATTCCCGAATTCCTTACCGGCGCAGGTCATCAGCCGGCGTGTCGGCTGATGAGGTCCGCTCACTCCGAGTTCGGACGGCCGAGGCGTTCCAGCACGCGCCGCAGCTCTTCCGGGTCTTGAATCCGGGTCAGGTCTTCGCCGCCGGCCGGAACTTCTTCGTCGGCCGGCGGCGAGGTGGACCGGCGACCGAGGACCGGCGCACCATCGCCGCTGTGACTCCACGCACCGGGTTCGGCTTCCAGGTAGCCCGCCGGGTCGCGCGTACCGGCGTGTTCTTCCGCCCCCGTGCCGTCACGGAACCCCGAACCCAGGAAACCGCCGCCGACCGACGGATCACCGCCCCCTCTCGGCGCACCGGGCACCTGCGGCCCGACCGGCGGGGCACCGGCGGTCGCGGCGTCCAAGTTCCCGGTTACCGGGTGGAACGCCGGAGAGGGTGGCAGCGCACCCGGCGGACGAGCCGTGCTCGGCATTGCCTCGTGAGCCGGCGAAGGGAGCGGCTCGCCGGACAACATCGGCACCTGCCCCGGCGCGGGAGCCGGGTGTGCGGTGGCCGGCGTCCCTACCGCCGGCAGCACGGGCGCGGTGTGCGGCGAGATCGGCCCGGGCGGCGCCGCCACGGTGATCGACTGCGCTGTCCGCGCACCCGGGACTGCGTGCGCGGTGGCCGGAACCGCCGGCGCTGTCTGCGCTGCCGGTGCCGTCACCGTGGGGACGGTGGCCGGTTTGGTCGTGGACGTCGCCCCCGGTGGTTCCGCCGCGGTCACCTTCTCGTGCGAATGCGGCGCAGACGTCGTCAGCACTTCTTGCGTCCCCGCCGCGGGCTCGTCCCATCCGGCCGCCGCAGCGGTCGCGCCCGGGTCGTCCGTGGCTCGCTCGTCCCGCTTCGCCCGCACCGACCGGATTCCCGGTCGCATCACCGGTACCGGCCGGCCCAGGACAACAGCGGTGTCCCGCTGCTGCGGCTCGGCATCGATCGACGCCGTCTCCGCAGGGGCCCGCCCCAGCACGGGGGAGGTCGCGCAGGACGTTTCGGTCGGCGAGGTCGCCTCGGCGGGCGGGGTCGGGGCCAGGATACCCAGAAACGCGAAGGCACCGCCGGGAGTGAACCCCCCTGCCCTGGAGTTGTCCTGGCCGGCCGAGAACGTCTCCGAATCGTCAGAGCGCTCCCGCTGGGGGGACGAATTCGCGTCCGCCTCGCCGACGCTCGGCGCGCTTCGCTCATCCACCACGGCCCTCGGAGCGGACGGAGCTTCGGGCACACTGGTCAAGATCGTACCCAGGTCCTGGTAGGCGGTACCGAGGTCGTACACCACCTGGCGGGCCGACTCGGCATCGCTCTGACGGTTCTGCGCCCGCAGGTCGTGCATGCGCTGCTGAGCCTGCGCCAAAGCGTCTCCCACCCGACGCAGCACCGCGCCATGACCGGGGTCCGCCATGGCCTGCACCACCGCGTCGACGCGGCTCGACAGCTGCCGCGCGAAAACTTCGAACGACTCCGCGCCTTGTCCCGACCAGGCTTCCCACAGGTGGCGGGTCTGGCGGTCGAGATCCGACCGGACCTGCTCGAACCGCACCACAGCGGCTTCGAACGCCCGGGCCCGCTCGTAGAAGACCTCCGGGTTCACTTCATCGACCAGCTGAGCGAGCTGGTCGAAGGTCAGGGCCTGCAGCTCCGGGTCGAGAACCGGGGGCAGGGACTCCGGCGGCGACATCTCTCAGCTCCTGCCCAGCACGTGACCGCGTCGCTCGTCATCACCATCGCCGTTGTCCCACGCGCCTTGTTCGACTTGCAGCCAGATCTGGGGTTCCCGCTCCTTCTCCCCTTGGCCACTGTGTCCCCCGCCCATCCCGCCCATGGGCCCCATCGGCCCCATCGGCGAGCCGGCGGGACCCGAGTTCGCGGACGCCACCGGGGCGAGAGAACTGCCTTGAGTCGTCGCGCTGCCGCTGCCCTGGAACGGCTGGGTGTCGAACTTGCCCGCTACCGGGTGGTCGCCGCTCCCCGGGGTGCCCCAGCCGCTGCTCGCACCGCCGCGGGGGCCGGGTCCGGCCGAGGTCGCAGGCAGGCCGGCGCCGGCTCCCACGCCACCACCCACGCCCCCCGCGGGTGCCACCAAGCCGTCCTTTCCGGGCGGCTTGAGGAAGTCGTGCAACGCCGAACTCCCCGCTGCTCCGCCGGTACCGTCGATGGCCTGGTTGATGGCCTGCTTGGCGTCGGCGAGCGCCTTTCGTTCGGCGGGAGTGTCATCGGGTCGAGCGAGCGCGTCCACCGCCTTGGCGGCTTCGTCTTTCGCGTGCTGGAGTGCCTGCTCGTGCCCGGGACCGTTGAGCTCCGGCGTGTCGTTGAGGTCGCCGATCGCCTGGTTCGCGGCATTCTTGGCGGCCTCGAGCGCCTGCTGGCGTTGGGGGTCGTCGCCGGCCGCGCGAAGCCCGTCGATCGCACCGTCGGCAGCGGCCTTCGCGTCCTGCACATGCTTGAAGTGGTCCGGTGCCGCCACCTGGTCGATCGCATCGCCCATGGCCTTCCGGGCGTCTTCCAAGGCCTGTTTGCGTTCGGGGTCGTCCGTCTTGCAGATCAGGTCGTCGATCGCCTTCTGCGCCTCGTGCTTGGCATCGAGCAGTGCGGCGCGGTCCTGCGGGTGGGCGGGACCGTTCTCGTCGGTCGTTCCCGGCTGGTCGGCCAGGCCGTCCATCGCGTCGGCCGCGGCTCGCTTGGCGTCGTCGAGGCCCTGCTTCCGGGCATCCGAGTCGCTGGGCTGCGCGAGGTCGTCGATGGCGTGCCCAGCGGCGTCCTTGGCCCTTTCGAGGTCGCTTTTGTCCGGACCACCGACGACCTTCTCCGGCGCGCCTGCCGGATCCGCGAGTCCGTCGATCGCGTCCTCCGCAGCTTGCTTGGCTTCCTCCAGGGCCTTCTTGCGCTTCGGGTCGGTGGTCTGGCCGGCCAAGCTGCCGATCGCGTTGCCGGCAGCGTCCTTCGCGTCCGCCAGCGCCTGTTTGGTTGCCGGGTCGACTCCGCCGACCGCCCCCGGTGTCGCAGGAGCGTTGTCGAGTGCTCCGGGCACCGAGCCGGTAAGGCCGTCGATCGCTCCCTGCGCCGCCTGCTTGGCGTCCGCCAGCGCCTGTTTGCGCTGCGGGTTGTCAGACGGCGACGTCAGGCCATCGATAGCCGCGGTCGTGGCCTTCTTGGCGTCGTCGAGGGCTTGCTTCTGCGTGTTTCCGACGGCCTGAGTGGTGTCACCGGCCAGGCCGGGTTGCGCACCGGTGGGGTTTTCCGCCCGTATCCGCTCCGCCGGAATCGCCCCCTGCCCCGGTGTCACCTCTCCTGGTGCCGCCGGAGTCGCGGGTGCGTCGGCGTTTTCCTGCTGCCGGTCGTACCTCCGGTTCGGATCCGTGTTTTCGGACCTGTCCTGCTGCGGGTTGTTCGTCCGGACCTCGGTGGGGTTGTACGTCCGCTCCTGGTCGGCGGCGATCTGTTGCTGAGCGCTGCCCTGCGGCGCGGCGGTGGTCGTGTCCCCGTCGGAGATGTAGAGCGGAACCAGGTCGGCCGCCCGGGCGTTGTACTGGGTGCCCAGCCCTCCCAGTGCGTTCTGCAGGTCTTTCAGCAGCGCCGAGTCCTGGCTGGTCTTCATGGCGGCCAGATCGGTCACGTAGTTCGACACGATGGTCGCCACGTCCTGTTGCGTCTTCGCCTGGGTGAGCAGTTTTTGGGCGTTGTCACCGATCGATTTCGTCAACTGCTCCCGCACCTGGGTCGACGCGTCGTGGATGTGCCACCAGCTGGCCGCGAAGTTCTGGGAAGCACGGCCGATGTTACCCATCGTGGTGTCGAACTGCTTCTTGGTGACGGTGTCGTAGACCTCCTCACTGGTTTTCAGGACGGCCGTGGCATATTTGGCGAAGGCCTCGCCCGCCTCACCCTCCAAAGCGTCCTTCACCGCTTTGATCTGCTTGGTGAACCTTTCGTTCACCGTGGCGAGAGCGGCCTCGGCTTTCTTCATGGCCGTCTCGAGGTCGTACCACGCCTGAGCCGAAGTCGACTTGCTCGATCCGGCCTTCGAACCGTCTGCGTTGTGGACTATGTCGCTGACAATGTCCTCGATCGAGTCCAGGGTGGCATAGGAGGAGGGGTCCAGAGCGGGCGCGGCCGCCGAGTACTGACCGACCAACGGCGCCGTGCCTTCGGGAACGGGCATCGAAAATTCCTTGTCTTGGAGGCTGACACCGGGGCCGATCGCTGCAACACTTTCGCTGAACGACTTGCTTTTCGCCCGGCAGAGGGTTACTCGGTGACTTGGTCGTTCAGATTGTCGTTGTACCCGTCTCCGTCGTGCGGATTGTTGAAGCCGGGACCGGTGTGATCGTTGTCCCGCGTGTAGTTGTGCTGCGCGGACTCGGTGTTCCGGTCGAACGAATGAACCGAGCCGACGACCGAGCCTTCCAGCCCGGCCACCGCCTTGCTGATCGCCTGAGCGTTGTCGCCGTCGGCGTTCTGGAAGTTCGTCGCGATTCCGTTGAGCTTCTTTTCCATCTCGTCGAAGGCGATCTTGAGGTGGTCCGCGTGCGCGACGATCGCGTTCCGGCGGTCGTCGACGACACGCTCCAGCCACACCGCGAGCTTGAACTTGCCCGCATTGGGCCAATGTTGCTTGAGTGCCTCGAAGGCACTCATGTCGTCCATGAGACCGCCGATACTGCCGGCGGCCGCCTTGATGGCTTGGGCATCGAACTTCGTCGACACGGCAACTCCTCACTGGTCAGGGCCACGTCCGAAACAGCCGCAGGAAATGGGAACACGGTGTGCCGGGGCTTCAGGGGGAGGGTCTCCCCGGCACACCGTGTGGTCTAGTGCATGCCCTTCGCGCCACTGGCGTCGGCGTGCTTCATGCGCTCGGCCGCGTCTGCCAGCGACTTGCGCAAGGTGTCCAAGTTGCTCTTGTTCGCCTCGATGTCCGACCGGAGGTCGTTGGCGAGCTGGTTGTAGGCATCGGCCGTCGTGCCCTTCCAGTCGACCATGATCCGCTTGACGTCGGATTCCAGGTCGCCGGCCTGGTTCTCGATTTCGTTGGCCTTGGCGACCATCATCGAGAGGCATTCTTCGATGACCGGGTAGTCGTAGGTGATCGTACCATCGGACATGGGGGGTCTCCTTGTGCTCGTGCTCGGTGGGAAGGGGTCAGACGCCGAGGAAGTTGCCGGTCTCCATGGGAACGTTCAGGATCGCCTGCATGCTCTCGGAGTCCATCGCGTCCTGGTTGTTGGCCTCGCGGCGCATGTTCTCCGCCATCGCGTGCATGTGGTCGAGGACGGACTTGCGCACCGACTCCACCCAGCGGTCGGTGGTCGTGCTCAGCGCCCGCGTAGCAGCGCTGGGGCTGGCCGCCAGCGTGGATTCGATGTGCGTCTTCAGCGCGTCGAGCTGAGCGCTGATGTGGTCGGCCGTCTCCTCGTGCTTGCCGGCCTGCTGGTTGATCGTCTGTGCGTTGAGCTGAGTGGAATGCGACACTTCGAGTCCTCCTGCGATGAGTGCTACGACTTCGGTGAGCGCTACGTTTCTGGGAGTAGCACTGTCACGATTCGAAACTAATCATGGAAAGTCGGCCGTAAGTGCGTTTTTCGGCGCTGCGGAACCGCAGTAGGGATTTCCCTTGCGAAGCTCTGCCGCAGCGTCACGAAGGAGCCCCCTGCGTCTGGCGAGCGGCAGCCACGCTCAGCACCGGTCCGGTCGGAAGCAGGTCGAGCAGCGGCATGGGCACAGGAACTGCTGCAGGCTCGGTGTAGCCGAGTGCGGCGACGGCATCGCCGTCTGCCAACGGGAACTTTTCGCCCGTTTCGGTGACCAGGTAGATCACTCCTGCGGTGGTACCCGGAGCCGGCGGGTTCCTGGCGAGGACACCGCGGCCCGCCGGGATCGCGACGCGATCGGCTGTCGCGCCCGCCTGGTGTGTACCCAGCGGCACCGAAGCCCGTGACACCTGATCGTCCGGGAGCAGTTCCGCCACCGCCGGTCCCCCGGCCACCGGTTCCTGGCGCACGCACGGTTGTACTCCCGCCGGCGGGGTGACGATTTCCGGAGGATCCGGCGGAAGATCGCTCGCGACCCCCGCCGAAGCCGCGATCGGCAGGCCGCTCAACGCGTCCGGACCGACACGGGCCGGCTCGATGGGAGTGTCCGGATACGCCTGTCGGGTGTCCGGCGCAGCGAGCACCAGCGCGGCCCCGGTCCGGCTGAGGACAGCCAGACCGTCCGGGCGAACGAGGTAGTTCTGCTCCGTGCCGAGCGCCGCGTTCCGTACCTGGTAGACCTGTCCGATCCGGCTCTGCTTGCCTCCGATCACCGGGCCCGGCCCGCCGGTACCGGGCACCACCGGCGCCACCAAGTCCGGGCCCTGCGGGATCGTGTTCAGCCAGGCCGGCGGCACGTCGACCGGACGCAGGGCGCCGTAGCCGAGAGAAGCCGCGACCGCTCCGCCCGGCAGGCGGAACCGCTTTCCCCGCGAGATCAGGTAGCCGGTCCCGTCCGGAACCGCGACGTAGAACGCCTGCGCCTCCGTGAGAGCAGTACTCGTCAGCCGTCCCAGCAGGACGGTCACGACCGGCTTGCCCGGAACCGCCGAGGAGGTGCACACCGTCCACGGTTCGGCGGTGGCCTGTGCCGGAGCGGGTAAGGAGTCCGGTGCCCCCGCGATCCCGATCGGCTGCCCCACCGGCGTGCCGGCCAGCGCGCCGGGCGCGACGGCGGTGAGCTTGCCACCGGACTGGGCGGATACCAGCCTGGCCGACGAGTAGTTGAGGACGGGCCGCAACTGGCCGCCGAGGTAGACGTAGCGCGCGCCGCTCGTTTTGTCCATCACGACCGCCCCCTCCTGCCGCCAGGACGAGTCGCCGGTGGACGGGACGAACATCCCCAAGATCCCGAACACACCCATGATGACCGCGGCGAGGACGAAACCGAGCACCGTTCCGGTGGTCATCCGCTTGCTCGGCGACTCCAGCACGTCCGGCTTGCCGTGCGTGACGGCGGCCGCCAGCCGGCCGACGACGAAGAAGTAGGCCTGAACCTGGTCTTTGCGCGACTTCATCAGCCGGCCAGGTTCCGCATGAAGGTGTAGACGTGCAGGACCTGCAGGAGGATCGGCAGGACGGCGATGGCCGTGATCAGCTCGAAGATCTCCACCGTGCGCCCCCAGTAAGGCCGGAACCGTCTGCCCGGCAGGCGTTCCGCACCGAGCAACAGCAGCCCTGCGGCGAAAGCAAGCGGGACGACGACCACGAGCCGTGTCTCCGCCGGCTGGGCGGTGCCGAGGACGGCGACGGCCATGACCACCACGACACCGGCGGGGAACAGGAGGGCCCAGCGCTGTACCACTCCGTTCGGGTGCCGGGAACGCAACACCAGTAGCAGCGCGATGACGAGCGCGAGCGTCAGTTGCCAGCTGTCGCCGCCGACGAGCAGCACCGGCAGCAGCAGTGCCTGCGCGAGTCCCAGTCCGACGTGCAGCGCCGTCGCATACCCGAAAGTCGCGGCACCGCGATCCACCACCACCCGGTGCGGCACGGCGTCGATGTCCTCGTGCAGTTCTTCGGCACCGGTCGGCAGCATCGGCAGCGTCAGTCCGGACAACCGGAACGCGGTCGCCGGGATGAACAACCCCAGAAGCAGGGAGACCACCAGCCCGACGGCGGTGGCTTGGTCCGGGCCTGCCGGCGTGACCGAGCCGGTCAGCCCGGTGATCAACAGCACCACCGAAAACAGGATCGCCGCAGCGAACAGGAGCGCAGCGTCCGCGACCACGATCATCCCGGCCAGCAGGGCCAGCAGGGCACCCGAGGCCGCACCCGTCAAGCCCATCAACCACGTTGCGCCCGGATCCAGCAGGACCACCAGGCGGAACCCCGCCAGCGCGCCGTGACCGGCCGCGGCGCCGGCCAGGATCACCGCGGCCGCCGGATTCGCCGCACCCCGGGCCACCAGCGCCGCAGCCGCCAGGAGCGCGAACGCCAGTCCGGCCGAAAGCAGCACCTGGACCGCGGCGCCCGAGCCGGCCTGCAGCTGCAACCAGACGCCGAGCAGCAACGCCACTACCGCACCCGAGCGGAACACCCAGCGCAACCGTGCCGGCGTCACCGCGCCGGCGTGTTCACGCACCTGCTCCGCGACGCCGTCGACCAAGTCGTCGTAGTCGATCGCGGCCAGCTGCTCCGACCGGGGAAACAGGTGCAAGCTTTCTCCGTCGAGCACACCTGATTCGACCAAGGACCGGTCTTCGTCGAGCGCGGGTTCACCGATCCGCTGGACGACCCAGCCTTCGTGGTCCGCTCCCTCTTCGATCGCCTGCGCCCCGAACTGGGTGAGGACCGCGGGCAGCAGGTCGGCCAGCGGCACCTCCGTCGGCAGGGCGAGATCTCGCGCCTGATCACCCAAAACGAACCGTAGCCTCGCCGAACTTGTTGTGCGATGCTGTATCTGCTCTTCCATCGAAGCATCAGGCCCTTCCTGCCAGGTCCAGCCCTGAGACCGGTCCCGACGCTAACGACGCACCGCCCCCGGCGGCGCGCCACCAGCACCGCCGGACCCGAAAACGGGGAAGACCACTCACCAACGGGAGAGCCTGTGAGTACCACCTTGTTCGCGCGCCGGGCCCGCCGGCCGAAACCGCCGGCACCCGACACCCAGCTCGAGCTGCAGTCGCCGCCCGGCGTGCCCGAAGACACCGGTGGCGGCATCAGCGCGGTGATGATGTACGCCCCGATGGGCCTCGGCTCGCTCGCCATGGTCATGATGTTCGTCCGGCCGGGCGCCGGGGCGTTCGCTTACGTCGGCGGCGGCCTGATGGTCGTCTCGGCCCTCGGCATGCTCATCACCCAGATGTTGCGCAGCTCGGTCACCCACAAGCAGAAGCTGAACGGTCACCGCCGCGACTACATCCGCTACCTCGGCCAGCTGCGCAAGCAAGCGCGGAGCGCACTGGCCGCGCAGCAGAAGTCAGCACGCTGGATCCACCCCGATCCCCGCGCGTTGTGGTCGATGGCACTCGGCTACCGGTTGTGGGAGCGCCGTCCCGCGCACGACGACTTCGGCGAGGTGCGGCTGGGCCTGGGCCCTCAGCGCTCGACTTTCAAACTGGTCCCCCCGGACAGCAAGCCCATCGAAGACCTGGAACCACTGGCTGCGCACGCTCTGCGGCGGTTCATGCGGGCGTACAGCACGCTTCCGGACGCGCCGATCGCCGCCTACCTCCGGGGGTTCGGCCAAATCCAGTTCGCCGGGGACGACGAAGCCGTCCTCGGTCTCGTACGAGCGATGCTCGGCCAGCTCGTCACCGCGCACGCACCCGGCGATGTCCGGATAGCGGTCTGCGCGACGGACGAACGGCTGAGCCGCTGGGACTGGCTGAAATGGCTGCCGCACAGCCAGGACGCGGACAGCCGGGACGCGGCCGGCGCCCGCCGCCTGATGGCCGGCGACCTGAACCAGGTCGAGCTGCTGCTCGGCGGCCCCGCGTTCACCGGGCGGCCGCGGTTCGAAGCCGACACCCCGATCACCGCTTCGGAACCGTTCGTGGTCCTGCTCCTCGACGGAGTGCCGGTGCCCGCCGACCACCGGATCGCCGACGAGGGTTACCGCAACGCCGTGGTGCTCGACATCTCCGGTTCGCTGCCGTGGCAGGGACGTCCCGGTGTGCTCTTCCTGCAAGTCGAGGCGGATGACCTCCGGACCGTGTCCTTCGACCGGGTCGGCAAGCAGGAAACCGCATCCCTGGGCCGCCCTGACCAGTTCAGCGAGATTTCGGCGAACGCCCTCGCCCGCAGCATGGCGCGATTCCGGATCGGGGAGGCCGTCGAAGAAGACGAGCCCCTGGCCGGCGACTACGACCTGGCGTCTCTGCTGGGGATCGGTGACGTGGCGACGTTCGACCCGGTGAAGTACCGCCGCGACCGGATGACCGGCAAGCGGCGGTTGCGGGTGCCGATCGGGATCGCCGGTTCCGGCACTCCTCTCGAACTCGACATCAAGGAAGCCGCCGAGGACGGGATGGGCCCGCACGGCCTGTGCGTCGGTGCGACCGGGTCCGGCAAGAGCGAGCTGCTGCGCACCCTGGTGATCGCCTTGGCCACCACCCACTCCCCGGAGGACCTGAACTTCGTGCTGGTGGACTTCAAGGGCGGCGCGGCCTTCCTCGGCTTCGACCAGTTGCCGCACACGTCCGCCGTGATCACCAACCTGGCCGAAGAGCTCGAGCTGGTCGACCGCATGCAGGACGCCCTCACCGGCGAGATGAACCGGCGTCAGGAGCACCTGCGCGCGGCCGGCAACTACGCCTCCCGGCGCGACTACGAGGCCGCTCGCGCCCAGGGAGTGCCGCTCGAGCCGATGCCGGCGCTCTTCATCGTGGTCGACGAGTTCAGTGAGATGCTGTCGAGCAAGCCGGAATTCATCGACGTGTTCGCCATGATCGGCCGGCTGGGCCGGAGCCTCGGTGTCCACCTGCTGCTCGCGTCCCAGCGGCTCGACGAGGGGCGCATTCACAAGGTCGAAACCCACCTTTCGTACCGGATCGGGCTCCGGACGTTCTCCGCGATGGAAAGCCGCAGCGTCATCGGCGTCCCGGACGCCTACGAACTGCCGAACAGCCCGGGCAACGGCTACCTCCGCCCGGACACGCAGACGCTCGTCCGGTTCAAGGGTGCCTACTCTTCCGGCCCGTACCGGCCGAAGCAGCGACGCGCGGGGGTCGCGGTCGAGCAGCACATCGTTCCGTTCGGCACCCAGTACGTCGAGCCGCCGGCCACGCCGGAGCCCGTGGTCGAAGAGCAGCTGCCGGACGAGACCACGCAAACGGTGATCGACGTGCTGATCGGCCGCTTGCGAGGGATCGGCCCGCGCGCTCACCAGGTCTGGCTGCCTCCGCTCAAGACGGCGGCGACGCTGGACCAGCTCCTGCCGCCGCTGGTGGACCACCCGGAACACGGACCACGTCCGGTCGGCGACCTGGACACGGCGAACCTGTCCGTTCCGGTGGGACTGATCGACCTGCCCGCGCAGCAGCGGCGCGAGCTGCTGATCGCCGATCTCTCGGGCAGTCAGGGCAACGCCGCGGTGGTCGGGGGCCCGCAGAGCGGCAAGAGCACCCTCTTGCGCACGCTGATCTGCGCGCTCGCCCTCACCCACACCGCCGAACAGGTCCAGTTCTACTGCCTCGACTTCGGCGGGACACTCTCCGCGCTCGCGGCGATGCCCCACATCGGCAGCATCGCCAACCGGCTGGACCGCGACCGCGTCACCCGCACCGTGCTCGAAGTCACCAACCTGATGGCGCGCCGGGAAGCCATCTTCGCCGAACACAACATCGACTCGATGGCCAGCTACCGCCGCGCCCGCGCGCGCGGCCAGTACCGGGACATCGATCCGTACGGGGATGTCTTCCTGGTGGTCGACGGCTGGTACACGATCCGCCAGGACTTCGAGGACGTGGAGGAGAAGTTCACCGAACTCGCCGCCCGCGGGCTGAGCTTCGGCATCCACCTCGTCATCGCGTCCAACCGGTGGTCGGAGATGCGCCCGTGGCTGCGGGACGTCATCGCCACCCGGTTCGAGCTCAAGCTCGGCGACCCGGTCGACTCGGAAATCAACAGCCGGTTCGCCGCCACCGTGCCGGCCATCCCCGGCCGGGGCATCACACCCGAGCGGCTGCACTTCCTCGCCGCCCTCCCCCGGATCGACGGTGACTCCCGGACCGACGACCTCGCCGAGGCCACGGTCGAGCTCGCGGAGGCACTGGCGCCGGCCGGCGTGGCCCGCGCGCCGCAGGTCCGGCTCCTCCCGCAGACACTGTCGGTGGGGGAGCTGCCCGGTCCTCACGCACCCACGCCTTCGGCGGAACTGCGCATGGCGCTCGGCCTCGAGGACCAGCACCTGGAACCGGAGTGGCACGACTTCGACGCCAGTCCCCACCTGCTGATCTACGGTGACGCCGAAACGGGGAAGACGAACCTGCTCAAGCACATCGCCCGTTCGATCGTCGCGCACCACACCGCCGACGAAGCCCGCATCATGTTCGGCGACTTCCGGCGCGAGCTTCGGGACTCCGTTCCCGTCGAATACCAGCTCGAATACGCGGTCGGGGCGGAAGCATTGACCAAGTCGATCGCCGGCGCGGCCTCCGTCATCGAAAAGCGCATCCCCGGTCCCGAGATCAGCCCGAGCAGGTTGCCGTTGCGTGACTGGTGGAAGGGCGGCCGGCTCTACATCATCATCGACGACTTCGAGCTGACCGAGTCCAGCGGTAGCGCAGGTCCGCTCCAGGCGTTGATGCCGGTACTGGCCCAGGCCGCCGACGTCGGGGTGCACGTCATCATCGCCCGCGGCACCGCGGGGGCCGGGCGGTCGATGGGCAACGCGGCCATCCGCCGGATGTGGGAGCTCGGCACGCCGGCGCTCCTGCTGTCCTGCCCGAAGTCGGAAGGTGCCTTCCTCGGCAACCTCAAGCCGCGGGTGCTCCCCCCGGGCCGGGCGCAGTTCGTGAACCGGCGTCGGTCGGTGCGGCTGGTGCAGACCCCGCTGGTCGACGAGGATCCGCGGCCCGCGGCCGGGTGAGCACGGACCACCGGACGGCGACCTCGACACTCGAGGTCGCCGTTCTGGTTCCGGGAAGGAGGTTCTCCTCGGGGACGGGCAGTGTCATGTGGTGCCCGCGACGTCATGTGGTGCCCGCGACCGCCTTCAGCGGTGTATTCGCAGCTCCGCCAGCAGATCCGGCCCGGGCACCCGGCGAGTCGCGCCGACCGCTCGTACCGTGTGCAGCAGCCTGCCGCTTGCAGCCGCGACCCGAGGCAGCACCGCGACGACCCGGCAGCCGGTCAGGACATCGAGGTCGGCCTTCTCGATCCGGTTGGCCACCAGCACGGCGGGAGCCGTGAATCGGTGCGCCGAGCGGCGCAGCACTTCGACGAACTCGCTGTCCACCCGTTCGGTCGCGTGGACGCACACGTCCACCTCGGGCGACGGCGTTCCCGGGCCGGCCAGGACGAGTCCCGAGGCCCCGCGCAGGCAGGCGCTCAGCCCGACCAGCGTGAGAGGTTCGATCGCGTTCGGCAAGACCCGGACCGCGCGGCCGAGCCGCGGTATCCCCCCGGCCGGTTCCGTCGCGCCGCCCGGCGCTTGGCGCCTGGCGAGCACCGACCACCGGTCCAGCAACAGATCGCTCCAGAGAAGCTGCAGCCACAACCGTCCGGGTTCTTCCGGGTTGTAGTGCCGCCGGATGTAGCGCCGGACGTCGCCGAGCTCGGCTTCCAGGTCCCGCAGTTCCCTGGTCCCGGCCGGCGCCACCCGTGGCTCAGGCACCCGTCCCGCGTTCTTCACCGCCCGCTACTCGTCGATCCAGCCATGCTTGCGCGCCAGGCTCAGGAAGCTCTGCCGCACGGCGACGATCTGCTGCCCGGTGAGGGACGGTACGTCGGCCAGCACCGCCTCGGTGAGCTCGTCGCGCAATTCGCCGGGAGAAAGGACGTCGCACGCCATGTCGTCGTCATAGCCGGTCGCGGCCGGGCCGGCGACCGGCTGCGCTGCCGCCTCGGGCCGCGGTTCGACCAGATTCACCCTGGCCGCTTTCCGCCCCCGGTCACCTTCCTCCGCGGCGAACCGGACGCGTACTCCGGGCACGATCAATCGCTTGTCGCACTGCAGGTCGTTGACGTGAAGAAAGACGTCTTCGTTGCCGTCATCAGGGGCAACGAAGCCGTAACCGCGGACCTCGTCGAACCGAAGCACTTTGCCCGTGATCACGGAAGACATTCGTCACCTCACGCGTTTCCCGAGCCGCGGCCGATACCGCGGCACGTAGCCGACAGCCGATGCTAACGGCGGCAGCCGACCGGCAGCCAGGCCACCGCACGAACGGGCATCCGATCCTGTCCGAACTTCCCCGGACACCCCGCCGAGGCCCGGTTCCGTCCTATTCGGACCGACGGGTTGGTTCCGGCGCAGGCTCCCACGTGATCACGCGCGAACTCGAAGCGTCCCGGCCGGCGTTCGCGTGGAGGGCGTCGATACGTGCGCCGTCCATCGCGAGCGTCTCGCGCAGGAACTCACCGCTCAGCCGCACCGAAGCGGGGCCACCGGGGTTGAACAGCGCGTCGGCTCCGTCCGCGAGGAGCCCGACGAGTTCGCCGAGATCGACTCGCTGCCAGCCCGGCGAGGCGATCCGCCGCCGATGCGGCTCCCCGGTCACCACGACGACGCACCGGACGTCGTCCGGTGACTTCGTGGCCAGCGGGCGGTCCTCGCCGGTCATGGCGACGTCGAGCAGCGTGTCGCGGAGGACCAGCTGGATGTGCTCGGATTCGGCACGTCCCTGCAGGACCAGGCGCAGCACCGCGTCCAGCGTCTTCCACCGGCCACACCCCGACGACGGCCCCGATCGGCGGCTCGTCCTTGTCGGACGAAGGGCTCCAGGCCGGGTCCACCAGCAGGAACCAGTTTCCAGCGAGCCGTCTTCGCGCAGGCTCATGGTGCCCAATACTGGTAGGACAGCCATGGGCCGGTCAGCTCGGTCAGCTTCGCCAGGAACGCTTCGTTGAGCGAGTGGTCACCCGGGGGCACGTCATTCGCGAAGGTGATCACAGCCAGGGGCGGGCGCACCGGACCGGCGGTCGATCGCCGGAACTCGGCGCTCGCGGACAGGCGCTCGGCCGGCTCCGCGGGGGTGAGCATGGCGTGGCGGCCGTTCTTCAGCGGGGTGTAGAACCGACCGTTCGCGGCGCTGAGCAGCAGGCGCACCGGATTCACGCCGTCGGCCCAGTCCGCCGGCACCGGGGGCGCCTCCGGGTGGCCGGCTCGGGAGACGTCGCCCCGGGTGACGCGGCAGCCGGGGCGACGGCCGGCGTGAGGAACGGCGTACCACGGGACGCGGACCAACTCGGCGGCGCGTTTTCCGGCACTGTTTCGCGCGCGGCCTCCGCCTGGAGCACTCCGAGCGCTTCTCCCAGGTCGGTAGCGCCGGTGCGCAGGGGTGGCTCGCCGCCGGGGCGCAGGTCGATCCACTCGGCGTCCTTTCGGGGCTGGTCGCCCGGGTACGACGGCTGGTCCTGAGAGTCCTGGACACCGGCCGATTCGATCGACCGCGCCGATGGCGCGGCCTGTGGTGCCAGGTGTTCGGGCCGGTCGAGGTCGAAGTGCAGTGGCGCGTCGGCCGGAACGGGCAGCTCGTAGGTGGCCGGTTCGGTCCAGCCCCCCCGAGTGCCGCTGGCTACGGGGATGCTGTTTCACCCAGGGCTCGCCGTCGAGGCCGACGAATCCCGGCCGGCCGTCGGACGTATGGCCCAAGTCGCCGACCCGCACGGCCGGGCCCCGGCCGTGGACGCCGATCCACAGCAATTTCTCGGGCCGGTACACAGCCTTCCCGAGCTCGGAGGCGAACTCGAGGGTGAAGACGTCCAGCCCATCGACGTTGCAGGCATGAACCCGGATCAGGTCGGAGCCGTTCCACCCGCCTCGGCGCAGCGCTTCGCGCGCCGCGGTCACATCCCGTACTCCAGGATCCACCATGATCAGCCCGAAGATGCCGTCCTCCTCGGGTAGCCACCGGGCCGCACGTCCCCACGCCGAGTGCGGGTCGCCGAGGACGACGCCGGAGCGGACCGGCGTCACCGCACGGCCGTCCGAGAGGAAGGAAGTGGTTCTGGCGCCGGAGCTGCGCGACCTTCGGAGCGCCCGCCGGATGACAGCGGGCCCCGGCGGCGGGCCGGCGCGCGATCGGCCAGCCCGGCGGTCGCCACGGCCTCGTCGAGGTCGGCGATCGCTGACCTGCTTCGCTCGCTGCCGTCGCGGTAGAGAACCCAGCCCGCGCCGTCGGCGGAGTTCGGTGCAGCCGCGCCCCGTGCGGAGAACGCGACCGAACCCGACCGCACCCCGCCGTGCGCCGGCCGCAGGACGCCGCCGGTCGCGACGAGTACCTGGGCTCGGCTGTGCTTCGAAATCGTTCCGGCGAGCGTCCGGTCTCCCGCGACCGGCGCATCGGGCAGCGTGTCCGCTCCGTCGGCCAGGACGACGAACTTGAGCTGCTCGGTCACATCCTGGTACCGCAGGTGCAGCAGCTGGGCGAACTCGCTGAAGGTCCGGGTGCTCCCGTCCCACAGCCGCACCTGCTTCCGATCCGGAGTCAGCGTCACCTGGACGACCTGGACACCGGCGTAACGCGGAAGCCGCTTCGCGGCGTCGACCGCGGACGGCAGGCTCTGCCCGGCGGACGGGAAGACGAGACCGTTGCCCGGCGCTCCCACGGTCAGCAGCCGGTTGCGCTCGTCGTTGGTGTCGGTCAGCTGCCAAGGCCGAGTCGCAGCGTAAAGCCGGATCGCCTGATCACGTGCGGCCTGGCTCAGCTCCAGCAGGTCCAGCAGCTCCTGGAACCGGTCCCACCGCTCCTGATCGCTCAGCGGGGTGGCCCCCGGGTGCCACAGCACGTCGGGCCGCCGCAGTGCCTCGGTGATCCGCGAGCCCTTCGCGGGGTCGGCGGCGGCGCGCAGGATCGCCAGGCTGAGCTCCGCGCGGATCTGCCACACCGCCGGGTCCAGGCTGCCGCTCCAGAACCTGAACTCGACCCGGTCGGTCGTGTCGTCGCCGAGCACGTGCTGGAAGTTGACCGCGTCGTACTTGCCGAGGCTCAGCGACCGGACGTCGGCCGGTGTGCGCACGCTGCCGGGATCGAGCGGCCACGGATTGGGCCCGACGGAGCGGAGGTTCCGCTGACCGGCGGAGCGAACCGGATTGCCCAGCCGGAACAACGTCGCCTCGAACGCCTTCACGATCTGCGCGACCCGGGCGTAGACAGCCGGCGGCGTGTGCCCGGTGAAACTGACGTTGACGTGTCCTCCGCTGTCTTCGGCGACTGCGCCGTGCTGTCGCAGCACGCCGGTCACCTCGGCGACCTGTCGCCACGGTCGGAGCTGGGCGGTCAGCACGGGCGAAACGAACTCGACGCCGTCTTTCTGGGACTCTTCCGAAACGAAGTGCCACAAGGCCGTGATGGGGGTGTCATCCGGAGAGAGCAGCGAGCTGGAGTCGTCCTCGCTGATCAGCCCGTTGTGGCGGACGTCCGCGTTGATCGCCCGGACCCGCTGCCGGAAGTCACCGCCGGTCAGCTGGGCTTCGACCTCGACGCCGAGTCGCGCGTCGGGTTCCGAGCTCACCCCTCCGGGAATTCCGTCGGCGTGGTACCCGATCGGATCGGCGCCCGAGCCGTCGGCGCCCAGCGCCGCCTGCTGCACACGCTGGTCCGTCAGGCGGTGGTGCACCTCCACCTGCACCCGGCGCCGCGCCGCGCCGCCGCCCCACGCGCCGTCCCGGCCGACCGACACGGTTTCCACTTCGGTCGTCAGCTCGGCCAAGGGGGGCAGGCTTTCGCCGTTTGCGGTTCGATCCCGGTGTTCCGCGGCCATCCCGGCCACCAGTAGTTCCTTCACCGCGGCTGCGCGCTGGTGGCCCGTCTTCCGCGCGGAAGTCAGCGAGTTCCCGTAGCCGACCAACCGGACGGAAGTGTGGGGGCGCCCTTGCCGGTGCTGCTCCAGGCGCTCGGCGAGCAGAGCTCGGCCGAGCTCGATGAGTACTTGCCGGTCGTGTCCTTCCGGCCTCTTGGCGCCCTTGGCGAAGGCCACGGTCGACAGCGTCGGCCTCTCGCCCGCCACTGCACCCGTCCCCGCGTCGACCGGCTCGGGGCCGAGGTGGGCCGGCGCGGGAAGCCCGAGCCGCGGTGGGGCCTGGGCGGGCGTGGGCTCGTGGTAGTCGGGGAACCGGCCCCGCTTGACGAGCTTGCGGTGCTTCGCCGCACCCCGCCAGCCGTCCGCCAGCTCCCGGAACGCCACCCGGCCCTCGGCGGTGAAGGTGGGGTCGCCCACCCGCACGGCGGCGCCGGGTGTGTTCACCCCCAGCCACAGCAGCCCCTTGGGCCACGCGAGGTCGACGTCCAACGCCTGGTGCAGCGCGGTGGCCATGCCGTCGAGGTCGTTGACGTTGCAGGCGTACAACCGGATCCGGTCGGTGCCGTTCCAGTTCGCCGCGCGCAGCGCCGAGACCGCCGCCGGCACACTTCGCAGCGTGTGGTCGAGCAAGACCAGGCCGAGGACCCCCTTCTCCGCCGGCAGCCAGCTCGCTGCCCGGCCCACCTTCGAATCGGGGTCGCCGAGGACAGCGCCCACCCTGGCTCGCGTGGCCGCAGTTCCGAGGCCCAAGGGCCGGGCGATGGCAGTCGACTGGTCGCGCGATCCTGACACGACGCCGTTCGTGGCCGACGCCGAGCGACGCCGGGTGGACGCGGGCCTCCGTCCGGTCGCAGCGGGCCTCCCGCCGGTCGCCGAGGCGGGGCGCGCCGCCGCCGGGTCAAGCCCCAGGGCACGCGCGCCGGCCCCATCGACGCGCAGGCTGATCGATCCGTCGGGACCGAGGTGCCGGACGGTCGTGGTGCCGTCCTGGGCACGGAGGGTGATCGTCGGGTGGAGCGTGGCCTTGACGAGGTAGACCGGCCGGCTCTGCTCCGGACCGGAGTGGGCGTCGGTACGGTCGGGCTGGTCTTGGGGCAACGCGTACGTCTTTTCCCGGGTGTACACGGCCAGGTCACCGGCGAGAGTGGCCGCCATTCCGCCCAGGGGGGTCGCGGTGAACTTGCTGGACCACCCGACGGTCCGGTCGGCGTTCTCCTCGGAGTCGTAGTGGCTGGTCACGGTGCCACCCGGGATGGCCCGGACCAGTTGCCGGTCGGTGAGGTCGAAGGTGATCGTGATGCTCGCGACCGTGCGGCTGTCCACCGTCACGACATGCCCGGTCCCGGTCAACGCGGTCACGAAGTGGTGGCTCAGCCGGTCGGCGCGGCTGCCGACCAGCAGGCCGTGTCCGCGGCCGGCGTTCAGGTCACCGAGCAAGCCCGTCAGCTGGTTCTGCAGTTTGGGCGCAGCGAAGGGCCAGGCCGAGACGACAGCGTTCTCGGGAACGCCGGGGGTGGTCCCCTCCTGCCGCCACTGTTCCCGCAGTGAGCCGGGCCTGCGGTCGAAGCTGGTTCCGCCGGCGGGCAGCACCGGAACCGTCGAGCGAAGAGCCGCCGTCAGCTCCAGACCGGGTACCGGCCCGAGGCCCGAGACAGGGGCCTTGCGCAGCAGTGGGATCTGCCGCCGGTACATCCCGGAGCGCGCCCAGGGGCGCACCAGGAACTCCACCTTCAGGCCGTGCTCGTGCCGAGCGGACTGGCCGGTGTGGACGTACGTCGTGGTGTGCTTCTCCATCCGCACCCGGCCATCGCGCTTCACCCGGCTGCCTTCGAAGGCTGCCTTGGGTTCGACCGCGCCGCCCAGCAGAAGCTCGGCACCGGGCAAGGCGGGCGTCGGGATGGCCGGTTTGCCCTTGGCCGAGAAGCCGTAGCCGATCGTCGAGACGACTCCCTGCCGCACCAGCCGGTTCGTCGTGGCTGTCGAGCGGTGCGTCTCCTGCGCGGCTGTGTTCAGCGAGCGGGTGCCGCTTCGCTCCGCCCTGATGACCACGAGCTGTTCCAGCTTGCCCGACTTCCCGACCCGGGCAGCGAACAGCTCGTCACCGCCGTTGAGCATGTTGCGCATGGTGACGTCGAAGCCGCCCAGCAGCAGACGGCGGCCGAAGGCGAGCGCCATCGCGTCGTGCAGCTCCGCGTAGTCCGCGGCGATCTCGGCGTCGGTGATCGTCTTCTCCCAGTCGTGCAGGCGCGCCCGCATGCCCTGGACCAGCTCGGTCACCAGACCCGCCCGCGCGGGCTCGTAGCGGCTCATCTCGAACGAGCCGACCGGGTCCGGGGCTTGCGCCGCCCCGGCCGGGGACTGGCCCGGCCGGTCTTCGGGGAAGAGGTTGTGTTTCACGTCATGGCGGCTGAGCTGCTCGATCGGCGGCAGATCACCGGCCGGAATCCACACCCGGATCGCCCGGGGAACGAACTTCACCTTGTGTGCGGTGGTGGCTTGACGGTCGTGCTTGCCACCGAGCGGTCCGGTGAGGCGTTCGTGCACCGAGGTGTCCAGCAGGTGCCGCGCGTCGAACTCCACCAGGTAGCCGCGCTCGACGCGCCGGTGCTCGTCTCTGGTGCTGATGACGTCGATTTCGTTCGCCGCCGGGCCGCGGTGGTAGCTAGCCGACACCTCACCGCTGCCGGTGAACACCTCACCGGCCGACGCGGACACCCCGGCGGACGCCGGCACACCGGTTTGCTTCGTCTGGTCATTGGCGATCACGGTCTGAGTGCTCTCGGCATCGCCGAACACGTGGCTCAGCTCCCGATCCACGATCCGCGGGTTGCCGTAGACCGTCGACAGCGCCGCTGTGCCGATCAGGTCACGACCGCCCAAGCCCAGGTCGCTGCCCGGATTGTAGTTTTCCAGCAGCAGCACGTCGGACGGGCCGGCCGCGAGCCGGAGCCGTCCCTGGCGGCTGGTCCAGTTCGCCCATTGCTCCAACGCTTCCTGGGACGCAGATGCGGTCTCGTCGTCCTCTCCCCGCTCGCCCAGGGCCTCGGGGGCCGGTCCCAGCAACAACCGCTTCCCGACCGCCGAGAGCCGAGCCCCGGTCGCCTTCGTCGCGGTTGTCTTCAGCATCTCGGCGGCCGTGGAGAGGAGCCCTCGCACCGGGGCCACCGCGTCGAGGTCGTAGCCGGCCGGCAGCGTTCCGGGCCGCATCGACGGGATCAGCCCGGCACCGACCGAGTCTGCGTCCAGCCAATCGGTCTCCTCGGCGACCGGCGTCGGGTCGGTTTCAGCACCCAGCCCGCTCCGGGCGGCGACCTTGATCCCCAAGCGGCCCTCCAGTCCCGGCCGGTACTCGGGTTCGGCGTCGGCGGGGTCTTCGTCGCGCCACTGCAGGGGCGGGTCGAGATGCGCGTGGTCGGTGCCCAGCCGGGCCTGGATGACGACGGGGTAGCGGTACTGGTGGATGTCCGCGTCCCCGCTCCACGCCTGTTCCCGTTGCACGGTGTGCATGACGAAGCCGCCCCGGTCCTTCTTCATGGCGAGAGCCAGCGCTCCCGAAAGGCTGACCGGCCCGGCCTCTCCTTCGACCGACACCCCGAGCTTCTTCTCCCGGCGACGGCGCAACTCCACCCGTTTCTCTTCGCGGGCGGTGATCACCCCGCCGAGGTCTTTCCGAGGAATCGGCCCGAGATAACGGCCCCGAGCCAAATCCACCTCGCCGACGAGGAACAAGTCCTTTCCGGCTCCGTCGATCGGGAACCGGACGCCGTCGCCGCCATCGAGCATGGCGCGGGTGTTCCGGTCGTCAAGGAATTCGATGAGCTGATCCCGCACCCGTTCGGCGTCGGCGCCGGCGACGACCTCGTCGAGCACCAGCCGGCGCACGATCCGCCCGGCCAGGTCGGCCACCGTGTCTTCGGTCAGCTGCCACGCGCCGCGCACGTAGTCGGGCACGTGGGCATCCGGCAGCCCGGCCGGACCCCGAGATCCGGAAGGTGGCCTGCTGCCGGACGGGCTGGAACGGTCGCTGTCCGGTTCGGCCTCCTCCGCCAGCGCCAGAAGAGCTTTGGCGGCGAAGGTGAAGGCCACCCGCGGGGATTCGTGCCGATGCCACAGCCTCCGCGAGCGGCTCCCCCTCTCGTCGTCGCGCATGACCGACTGCTCGATCTCGGCCACGGACACGGCGAACGTGAACGGCGACCCGTACTTCTCCACGTTCCCGCTCGTCCACTCGGTGGCCTCGGCCACCACACCGTCGACACCCTGCTCGGCCTGCTCGGCCTGCCTCCCGTACGACACGCCGACCTTGAGCTTGGCGCCGGCCACGCCGAGCAGGTCCTCCCCCAGCTCGACCGAGAGTTCTCCGCCCCAGCCCTGGGTGTCGCGGTGCTCGACTCCGTGGCTTCGGCTGGCCTGCCGCCGGTGCCCGACGCTCTGCCGCGTCCGGCCGAGGAAGCCGGCCACGGCCGTCGGATCCAGCCGCCGGACCAGCATGATTTCCACCGGCCGCTTGTACCCGGGGAGCTGGAAGACCCGCCGCGCCACCCCACCGGTGAACAACTCGACGCCGTGGTCGGGGCCGATCCGGTCGAGCCATCGGTCGAGTTCCGTGGCCGCCGCACTGGACCGCTCCAGCTTGAGCTCACCGACAAGCTGGTCGTACAGCTCCGCCAAGCCGGTGAACCACACCGACTTGATGGCCTTGCGGGCCTGCCGGAACGCTTCGAACATCGCCGTCAGCTGCTGTGGGGTCGCGGACTGGGGAGCCTGCGGATAGGCCATCGGCACCATCTGCCCGCTCGCGCCGGCGCCCGCGTCGTGACGCGGCCACTCCAGCCGCATCGGCACCGCGACCTCCCGCACCACACCGGGCCGGTGGCGGTGCAGCACGCGTCCGGCCTTGGGGCGCACCAGCACCCGGTGCACCACAACATGGTCCGATCGCGACACGTCGCCCCGCTCGCGCACTTCGGTACTGCGGTTGACCTCGCTGGTGGCCCGGGTCCGTCCCACCGAGGAAGTCCCGGGGTCCTTCAGACCCACTCCGACGGTCACCGGCCCCGCCGGAATGCTTTGGTTGGTGGGGTTCAGCGGGGTCCGCGTGGCTTCCGCGACCGCTTCGGTCGTTTGCCGCTCGCCTTCGTAGTGGTGGCTGATCTCGCCGGCCCCGCGCACCTCGTCCATCGGCGCGCCGATCCGCACCACCTGGACTTCGACCTCGACGTCCTGGTCGGCGTCGTGGATCGTTTCCAGCGTCCGGTCCAGCTGCCGCAGTACCTCGTCCGTAAACGTCTCGGCTACCCAGCGCTGCCAATCCTTTTGCTTCTCGCCCACCTGGACCAGCTGCTCGAGCATCACCTGCCGAAGCCGCGCGAAGTCCGGTTCCCCGGCGACGGACGGGCGATCCAACCGGGCCCGCTCCGCGCGCTCCAGGCCCTCGAGCACTGTGGCGTGCGGCGCGCCGCCATCCGCCCCGGGAGACACCGCTGCCCTCGGTGCCCAGGCCGCCGTGTCGGACAGCGCCCGCGCCCGCCGCAACTGCCTCTCCCCGTCCTGCGCACCTTGGGACTGGGCGGCGGCCCGGTCGCGCTGTCCGCGCGCCGGCGCCAGATGCACCTCATCGCTCAAGCCGTAACGACGCGGCGCATCATCCGGGAACGGCTCCTCGAACCACGCCGGCACCTCCCCCCCATCAGCCAGCACCTCAACCCACCCGGAAGACCCCGCGAGCTCCCGGAAAACGGGCCTGGCCTCATCGTCGAAACCCTCCGAACCGACCCGAGCCGCAAACCTCGGCCATCCCGCCACGTCCTCACCACCGACGAACAACAACCCCGCCGGACGGAACAGCCGCACACCCACCGCCGCCCGCAGCTCCCGCGCAAACTCCGCCAACCCATCCGTATTGCACGCCCACAACCGCACCGCATCAACCCCATTCCACCCCCCATTACGCAACGCAGGCACCACCACCCGCACATCACGCACACCATGCTCAACCAAAACCAAGGCAAACTCACGATCAATACGCGGGAAATACCGCGCCGCCCCCGCAACAGCCACCCCCCGATCACCCACCACCACACCCGAACGCACCCCAGTAACCTCAAACCCACCCGAAGAACGCAACGGCTCAAACCGTGTCTCATCCTCCGCGCGCGCAATTCGCGAGCCTTCACGCCTGCGCCGCATCTCTTCCTGCGCTCCGCCCCGCAACCCCGCCGGAATCTCGGACCCGGTCTCCTCCGCCTCGACGAACCCGCCACCCGACGGCGCCTCCCACCCCGGGAAAGCGAACTCACCGAAGCCCGACCCCAACCCGAACCCGAACGCATCCTGCTCGCCGAACACCTCGTCGAACCGGGCAAGCCAGTCCGAGTCGAACCGCGACGGCGAATCAAGGGCTGCCGCACCGGAACCGGCTGCCGGCTGCCCGCTCAGTCCCGCCTCGGCCGCGTCGAAGTCAAAGAACTCCGAGACCTGATCGTCCGGCTCGACCTGCGCGTCCGGCCGTACGGAGCGGCCGGACGCAGCCGCCCGCACGACCTCCTGCCGGTCAGCGGGGGTCCACAGGTTGGTTCGCCATCGGGACTTCTCCGGCAGGCCGGAGAGTTGTTGCACTTCGGGCCACGTGACCGCACGACCGGTGCCCGGGTTGCGGACACCGAGCATGGATCGGGCCCACGTCCTGGCCAGCTTCCAGCCGGCTCCCCTCAGCCTGGTGAAGTCGACGGCTTCCGAGTACTCACCGGGCAACTGAGAGCGGAAGCTCAGGACCTCGTCCCACCACGTTCGCGAACCATCCCAGACCGTCGGCCGCCACCCACTCAGCTTCCGGATGACCGCATCGGAACCAGGGCCCGTCGCAGGAGCGAGGTCGGCCACCGGCGGCTGCGCCAGTGGCTGTTCAGCGACGGGCGCATTCGCCCGTGGCCGAACACCGTTCCATTGCTCGGTCACCCAGTGGGCTTGAACGGCAAAACCTGCCAGCCTCTGAACGTCGGCCTTGGTGGGCTTTCGGCTCTTGCTCAGTTTTTCCAGCGACTTCACGGATTTGACCCATTCCCGGAACAGGTCCCAGAAAGCGCCTGGCCCCGGATAATCGCTGGGCGGCTTCACGTAGTCGGGCCCCAGCCGGTCACTGACCTGCAGATAGGTGCCGTACCAGGTCTCCGAACCGTCCCAGATCTTCGACGCCGGCTGCCAAGTACGCAACCCATCCAGCAGCTCTTCGACGGTCGGCTCGACCGGCTGCGCCGACTCCATCGCGTCGGGCACGGCCGCCGACGCGCCGGCCTCCGGCAGCACCTCCTGCGCCTCCTCCTGCCGCCTCGGCGAGGCTTCACCGCCGGTACCGGGAGGCTCGGCGAGCCCGCCACCCGACGGCCCGGCCCGATCGTCATCGAGGACGACGTCGCCGGAATCTTCGGCGCGGCCGGACCGCTCGAATTCGAGCCTGGAGCGGGTCTCGGCCTGAAGGGCCGCGGCCGTCCGCGCGACCCTCTGCCGCTCCGCGGTGGTCCACAGCTTGGCCCTCCATCCGGATTTACCCGGCAAGCCGGAGAGCTTTTGCAGTTCGGGCCACGTCACCGCCCGGCCGGTACCCAGGTTCTGCGCCCCGAGCATCGATTCGGCCCACGACCTGACCAACTGCCAGACAGCTCCCTTCTGCTGGGCGAAGTCGGCCACGATCGAGTACTCACGAGGTAACTGAGCGCGAAGCCGTTCGAACTCCTTCCACCACGTTCCCGAACCATCCCAGGCTGCCGGTCGCCAACCACGCAATCCTTTCAACAGCTCCTCGACGGGGGGACCGGACGGGTCCAAGCCGGCTTCCTGCCGCGGCGCCGAGACCCCTCGCGACGGCTCCCCCTGCTCGGCACCGAACCCGAATCCCGCCAGGTCGGCCCCCGGACCGAAATCGAACCCCCCGTGCGGGCCGAGAATCTCATCGAAGGCAGCGAACCAGGGCTCCGCGTCGGACGGCGGAACGTCACCCACTTCCCTTGCGCGCGGACGGGAAACAGCAGGCAGACCCGCTCGAGCCGCTCCTCGGTGGCCTCGCAGCCGGGCCTTTTTCCACAGGGGCGGAGCCCAACTGTCGGGCACGGTGAAACCAACGACCTTCGCGACCTGGTAGCCGGTGACGGGCAGGCCGGATTCGGGGTCCTGCACCCCGTCCATGGCCGTGGCCCACGACCGCGCCAGCTCCCAGAGAGCCCCCTTGCGCGGGGCTTCGTCGATCGGCACCTTGTACTCGGGTGGCACGAGCTCATCCGGCAGCGTGGCGAGAACCCGCTCCAGCTCACCGAACCACGTCTGCGTACCGTTCCAAGTCGCCGGTTGCCAAGTACGCAATCCTTCCAACGCTGTCTTCAGCGCCAACTCCGGCGACACCGGCGGTCCGGACGGATCGGGCCCGAGCTCCGGCTCCGTGCTGCCCCGCCCGGGTGTGGGCGCCAGGTGCACTGGTTCGTCGAGGTCGTACTTCTCCGGCGCATCGGCGGGGAACGGCTCATCGAACTCCGCACGCACCTCCTCTCCATCAGCCAGCACCTCAACCCACCCGGAGGACCCCGCCACCTCCGTGAACACCGGCTTCCCCACCTCGTCGAACCACGGCTCCCCCCACAAGTCCTCCACCATCGACCCCACTCGAGCCGCCCGGCTATCCCACCCCAGCGACTCCGGAAGCCCCACGAACAACAACCCCACCGGCCGGAACAACGGCACACCCACCGCCGCCCGCAGCTCACGCGCAAACTCCGCCAAACCATCCACATTGCACGCCCACAACCGCACCGCATCAACCCGATCCCACCCCCCATCACGCAACGCCTGCATCGCCACCTGAACATCCCGCATACCGTGCTCAACCAAAACCAACGCAAATTCACCATCAACACGCGGGAAATACCGCGCCGCCCCCGCAACAGCCACCCCCCGAGCACCCACCACCACACCCGAACGCACCCCAGTAACCTCAAACCCACCAACAGACTCCAACGGCTCAAACCGCACCTCGTCCGCGCCGCGCCCCACCCGCGACATCCCCCGATTCCGCTGCCTCACCGCCTCCGCCTCCGTCAGCAATCCCGCCGGAATCTCCGACCCCACCTCCTCCGCCTCGACAAACCCGCCACCCCACGGCGCCTCCCACGGGAAATCGAACGCCCCCTGCTCACCGAAAACCTCATCAAAACCCGCGAACGCCGACGGATCAAAACCCGCCGGCAGGCCGTCATCCCCCAATGCATCGACACCCCGCTGCTCCTGCTGAAGACCGAGCTGTTCCAGCGCGGCATCCTCGTCGAAATCCCCACCCCACACTTGCTGCTGCACCGGCTCCACCGGCTCCTCCGCCGGCGCCGACTCGAACAGGAAGTCATCGAAGTCGCCAACCGGATCACCAGGAGCATCCATGAACTCACCAAGATCCCACCGCTGCACCGGAGCCTCAACACCAACACCGGCGGCACCGGGCTCAACATCCAAGCCGAGCACATCCTCGATCAGCGGATCTTTCGAGCCTCGAGGATCATCCGCGTCTTCGGCCCCCTCGCCGGCGACGGCTACCTGCAATCCCGCAGTGAACACGGCGGGGATCTCCGACAGCCGCAAATCGACGCCCGGCTCAATCCAACCGGTTCCCTTCCGGAACCGGAAATGAGTGTTGATGAACGGGTCCGGGTATCGCGGACCGTCGGGCATCGCCCGCACAACCGACTGGATCACCGAGCGCACCGAACCGATGCGCTCATGCTCTTGCTTCCCTGCCTGAACGTCCAGTTCCACCAGCAACGATGGCGGCGAATCCCCGGCACCAATCACATTGCCGACAGCTCTCTGCAGCCAGGCACGCAGCTGCCACTCCACGGCAGGCGACAGCTGGTACATTTCCCGCCGAAATAGAGATTTGGTCGAGAAAGCGGATTTACCGAGGAAGTTGCCTTCCCACCTGGGTACGTCCTGGATCTGTTCTTTGGTCATCAGCGGTGCGGGCATCACCGTTACCGAAACCTGCGGTTCCAGCAGCGAAGACGTACGGTGGATGAACTCGTTGAACCTCCAGCCGGATGGGTCGACGCCGTGTTCACCCAGCCGCTTCCGGAGTTCGCGGATCACGAAGTCCAGCGTGGTGCGCTCATGCTTTTCCTGGAATCTCGGTTGTGTCAATCGGATCCGAACGTCCGGCATCCCCACCTTGCCCCGCACGGCATTCCACTGTCCGGCGAACTGCCGCGCGAACTCCTCCAACCCATCCACGTCTTCGCTCTCCGGTAGCGAAACCTTTCCCGGTCGTGCAATGTGCAGCTGACCACGCCACGGCGGGACCACCAGCCGCGACGGCCCCGGCACCACCACACCCGGCACCCGCGACGCCGGCTCGTCGTCCACCACCACCGAACCCACCGACATCCGCTGCGGCCACTCCCCCGCCTCGTGCACCGTCAGCTCCACGTGCACCCGATCACCCAACAGATCACCGAGGACTTCCGCCGCCAACCCGTTCAGCCACGCTTCCCGCTGAACCCGCAACTTCCCCGCATCCGGCCCCGATACCAGCACAACCGACACCGTCACCGGCCCCCGCAGCTCCCCCGCCCCCGCGCGCGCTGCAACACCCTCGAACATCCACCGAAGCCGCTGCTGCACCACCGGCGCCGGCTCCACCGCCTCCGGCCTGAACACCACATCCAACACCCGCGCCGATCGATACCCCGCGACCGAACCCCCCGGATCAGGCCGTACCCACACCTCCAGCGAGAACCGGTCCTGACGACTACTGGGAATCAGCACCGACACGAGCCGCCCCGGATCCCTGCCCAGCAGATCCGGATCACCAGCCCGCCGTGCCGCCTCAGCCAGCAAACCCCCCACCCGGGCCCGCTCAGCAGCCACCAGCTCACGCTGTTTCGCCGGAGACGGCGCACGATCCACGTACCGGACGACCTCGATCGAGAGCGGTTCCAAGCCCGCAGCCGCACGAGCCCGCATCAGCGGAACGATCCCATCAGCCCATTGCGCCTGAGCCCGGACGTCCTCCTCGGAAGCTTTGATCCCACTACGCCACTGCAGCCCGACCCGCCCCGGCTCCTGCCACCAGCCGGCCAACGCATCGCCCGCCACCGGTTTCTCCGTCTTCCCGCCCTGTACTACAGAGACGCGAACCGGAATCTCCTCATTGGCTCGCCTGGAAACCGCGCCTTGGTAGCGAATGCTCACCTTGGGAGCGAGATCCAGTGACGGACGGCCTACCTTGAACCCTTCACCGACCAAGTTCTGGAAGTAAGCCTCCCGTGCGCGTCGTGTCTCATCGGTTCCATCGAGCACCGTGTCCAGCTCGAACACGAATGTGGGCAGTGCACCATCGGGCGTGCGCTCGGCTGCACCCGCGGCCATCTGCCGTACCTGCTCGGCATGTACTTCCGGCAGTTCGTTCGTACGGCTGAGCAGCACCAGCTCCAGCGATGTCAGAGTCCGGAAGTGCGCCAGCGGCAGACCCCCACGATCCGGATGGTGAACCAACTGGAGCCGCGCGCCGCCGGCCAGCTTCCGCAGCAGCACGACCTTGGTCAGCCGGACACCCTCTGCCTCCAGGGTGTCCAACACCTGCTTGTGGGCACGATCCAGCCTGGCCAGCATCGGCCTGAGGGCTGCGCTGCCGGACGTGCCGGAGAGCACCAGCCGCAGGTCTACCGGTAGCTTCTCGGCCGCATGCCGGGCCCTCTGCTCGGCGATCAGCGCCTCTACTTTCCCGGGCAGTACGTCCAGGTCGTCGTTCACGATCTCAGAAGAGTTGACGTGCTGGAAATGGCCTGTCCACAGTTCTTGCGGGCCGAGTTCAGAACCCTTTTCTCCAGAGTTCGGGTTCGCATCCGGGCCGGGGTCGGCGTTCTTTCTCCGTCTGGCGTCTTTTCTCAGAGTGTGGCCCCAACCGTCAGGCAGCTGAAGGCCCGAAAGCCGCTGGACCGCTGCGCCCGACATAGCCGTGTCGGAGCCCGGCTTCTTGACCCCCTCCATGTCTCGGAACCACGAGCGCACCAGGTCCCAGAAGGGCCCACGCCGGCGCTGGATTTCGCCCTCGTCAGCCGGCCGTGCGTAGTCCGGCGGCAGTTGAGCGCGGACTGCTTCGTAGGCGTCGGCCCACGTCTGTGTTCCATCCCATGCTGTCGGGCGCCAGGACCGTAGGTCGTCCAATACCGCGCTGACTGCTTCCGGGTCGATTCCGTGTCCGCCGGTCTCACCGCGTGCACCCACCGGCGACGGGGCCAGGTGCACTGGTTCATCGAGGTCGTACTCCTCCGGCGCATCAGCGGGGAACGGCTCATCAAACTCCGCACGCACCTCCTCCCCATCAGCCAGCACCTCGACCCACCCGGAGGACCCCTCCAGCTCCTTGAAAACCGGCCTGGCTTCGTCATCAAAACCCATCGAACCAACCCGAGCCGCCCGGCTATCCCACCCCGACGACTCCGGAAGCCCGACAAACAACAAACCCACCGGCCGGAACAACGGCACACCCACCGCCAACCGCAGCTCACGCGCGAACTCCGCCAACCCATCCACATTGCACGCCCACAACCGCACCCCCTCAACCCGATCCCACCCACCATCACGCAACGCCTGCATCGCCACCTGAACATCCCGCATACCGTGCTCGACCAGCACCAGCGCAAACTCACCCTCAACACGCGGGAAATGACGCGCCGCTCGCGCAACAGCGACATCCCGCCTGCCTACCACCACACCCGCACGCACCCCCGTCACCTCGAACCCACCCGAAGGCACCAACGGCTCAAACCGTGACTCCTCCGAGCCACGCCCCACCCGCGACAACCCCCGACCACGCCCCCTGGCCGTCTCCGCCTCCGCCAGCACCCCCGCCGGAATCTCCGACCCCACCTCCCCCGCCTCGACGAACCCACCACCCCACGGCGCCTCCCACCCCGGGAAATCGACCTCACCCCAACCCGACCCCGGCCCGAAATCGAACATCCCTTGCTGGCCGTACACCTGATCAAAACCAGCAAACCCGGACGGATCGAAATCCGCCACCAAACCATCGTCTGCCAACGCATCGAATTCCCGCTGCTGCGGCAGCAGACCAAGCCCCGCCAGCGCCGCATTCTCGTCGAAACTCCCACCCCACACCTGCTGCTGCACCGGCTCCACCGGCTCCTCCACCGGCGCGGGCTCGAACAGGAAGTCATCGAAGTCGCCGACCGGATCACCCGAAGCATCCATGAACTCACCAAGATCCCACTGCTGCACCGGATCCTCGACGCCAACACCAGCGGCACCCGGCTCAACGTCCAAGCCGAGCACATCCTCGATCAGCGGATTCTCCTGCCCAGGCGGATTCTCGGTGGCCTGCGCTTGCTCATTCGCCAGAGCATCCTGCAGCGCCGCAGAGAGGTGTGCCGGGACTTCCGACACCCGCAAGTCGGCGCCCTCGTTGTCCAGGCTGAAAAACGCACGCCGGAACCGGACATGACTGTCGATGAAGCGGTCCGGATACCGCGGGCCGTGGGGCATCGACTGCACACCCGAGTGGAGGACCGAACGCACCGAACCGACACGCTCGTGGAAAGGCCTTGGCCCCACGGAGTCTATTTCCACCAGCAACAACGGCGGCGAGCCCCCCGCATCAAGCACATTGCCGACAGCTCGCTCCAACCACCGACGCAGCTGCCACGCCACCGCCGGAGACATTTCGTTGTACTCCGCTCGCGGATTTGAAGAATTCGTAAAGGCGGACCTGCCGAGGAAGTTCCCCTCCCATCTCGGCGCGGCCTGGATCTGCTCCTTGGTCGCCAACGGTGCCGGCATCACCGTCACCGACACCTGCGGAATAATCAACGCAGGCGCTTGGTGAATGAACTCGTTGAACCTCCAGCCGGATGCGTTGACGCCGTGTTCACGCAGCTGATCCCGGAATTCTTTGATCACGAAGTCCAGCGTGTCGTCCTCATAAATGAGCTGCGACTGCGGTTGAGCCAGCCGGAACCGGATATCCGGCGTCCCCATCTCCGCCGGCGCGGCCTTCCACTGCGCAGCGAACCGCCGCACGAATTCCCGAAACTGCACCAGGTTCTCATCAGCAAGCCATGACACGTCCGCCGGTGCCCGCTCATCCTGCCGCCGGCCCTTCCTGAGCTCCCCTTGCCGCTTCCTCAGCTTCTCGACGTGCAACTCACCGCGCCACGGCGGCACCACCAACCGCGACGGCCTCGGCACCACCACACCCGGCACCGCCGGCACCGCGCCGTTCTCCACCACCACCGAACCCACCGACAGCCCCCGCGGCCACTCCCCCGCCTCGTGCATCGTCACATCCACGTGCACCCGGTCACCGAGCAGATCACCGAGGATCTCCGCCACCACCCCGTTCAGCCACGCCTCCCGCTCAACCTTGAGCTTTTTCTCAGCCGGCCCCGACACCACAGCAACCGACACCGTCACCGGAGCCCGTTGAACGTCCCCTGCGCTTGCCCGCTCCGCGACACCTTCCAGCATCCACCGAAGCCGCTGCTGCACCACCGGCGCCGGCTCCACCGCATCCGATCCGAACACCACATCCAACAAACGCGCCGACCGATACCCCGCAACCGAACCACCCGGATCCGGCCGCACCCACACCTCCACCCCAGAGCGATGATGACGCTCACTGAGCAGCCGCGCCGACACGAACCGGCCCGGATCCCCCTCCAGCAGACCCGCAACACCAGCCCGCCGAGCCGCCTCAGCCAGCAAACCCCCCACCCGCGCCCGCTCGGCAGCCGCCATCTCGCGCCGTGTGACCGGAGACGGCACATGATGCGGCGTGTAGCGGATGACTTCGATCGACAGCGGTTCCAGGCCCGCATCCACGCGAGCCTTCATCAGCGGAACGATCCGATCGGCCCACTGCGCTCGAGCCTGCACAGCCTCCTCGGAAGGCTTCGCCGCGCCACTCCACTGCAGCCCGACGCGTCCCGGCTCCTGCCACCAGCCACTCAGCACACCATTCGTGATCGAATGATTTCTGAATTCGATTGCTTGTTGATTGAGTTTACGCGAAGACGGTTTCGCTTTTTTCTCTACACCAATCGCGAAGAGAACCGGAGCGCCGGATTTATTTTGTTCGAACTCTTTTTCTCGATACCTGATGGTTACTGTGGGCTCGAGGGGCGCCGCCGACTGAACACTATTCACCCCCTCGCTGACCAGGCGCCGGAAGTAGGCCTGCCGCTCAGCTCGCGCCGCATCAGTATCGCGGCGCAACTCGCGCAAACTGAACACAAACGATGGCAGTACACCATCCCGCGCGCGCTCGGCCGCGCCCGCCACCATCTGCCGCACCTGCTCAGCGTGCACCTCCGGCAACTCGTTCGTATACCCGAGCAACGTCAACTCAGCCGAAGAAAGACCCCGATAGTGCGCCAGCGGCATACCCTCACCATCCGGATGAAGAGCCAGCTCCAAACGCGGACCGTTAGTGTTGTTTTCCGGCAACACGACCTTGGTGAGCCGTGCACCCTCCGCCCCCAGCGAGAGCAGTTTGTCCAGCACCACCTTATGGGCGCGATCCAGCTTGGAACCCATCCCCTTGGTTTGAACACCTCTTGTCGCAGCGGAGTAAGTCAGCCGTAGGTCCAGGGGGATCTTCCCGGACTCGTGCCGCGCCCGCTGCTCGGCGATCACCGTTGCCGCCTGCCCGGCCAAGGCCTCCAGTTCCTCCTCGACCACCACGCTAGACCTGGGACCTTCGAAGTGGCCTTCCCACAACTTTTGCGGACGGGACGCCCCACTGGCCTCTCCCGACGGCACGATCGCAGCCGCCTCGGAGCGAACAAGCTTCCCCTTTTCTGATTGTTTGATGTTCTTGACCCAGCCGCGAGGCAGTTGAAGGCCAGTGAGCCGCTGGATCTCCGTCATCGGTATTGCGGTTTCCGTGCCTGGCTTCTTGACCCCGTCCATGCCCAGGACCCAGGACCGCACCAGGTTCCAGAAAGGCCCCGTCCGCTGCTTGCGGCCGTCGGTCGGTTGCGCGTACTCAGGTGGCAGTTGAGACCGCACTGCCTCGTAGGCGTCGGCCCACGTCTGCGTTTCATCCCACGTCTGCGTTTCATCCGACACCGTCGGCCGCCAAGACTGCAGACCCTCCAACAGCGCAGCAACCGCCTCCGGAGCCAACTCGAGCTCGCCAGGCTGCCGGGGTGTTCTCTCCGGCAGTTCCCCGGCCAAATCGGCATGCGGCTCGGTCGCGCGACTGCCGGAGCCCTCGCCGGCCTCACCGCGGGCTCCCCGTGCCCCGCGCACTCGCGGTGCCTCCACGAGGTTGGCCAGCTCGCGCGCCAGTTCTGTGACACGTTGTTCGGCCGCGGGAGCGTCGATTCCCCGGACGTGATCGGTCACCCGCTGCGCGGTCACGATCGTCGCGAACACCCGGTCCCGGCTGATCAGGTCGCGCTGCGCCGGGGTCACGGGTGCGATGAAGGTCTGGGTCTGGTAGCGGTCCGACAGCAGTTGCCGGGCGCGGACGGCCAGCCCGTCCACCACGGCGGCGGGCAGCTTCGACGACCCCAGCACCTGCCGCGCCTGGTGCCACTTCCGCACGATGTCCGCGGGTAGGCTCTCGGCCAGCTCGGGGAGCAGCTGCCCGGTGCTCGTCCCGTCGGCATCCGCGACCGCCCCGTCCTCGGCGAGCACCACGCCGTCACCGGCGAAGTCTTGCGCAACCTGCTCCGAGCCGGTTCCCGCTGCCGGTTCAGCCACTGGTGAAGTCCCGGGACCTCGTCCGGCCTGAGACGGCGCTGTCGCCGCGTGGCTGAATTCTTCGTCCAGGTCCGCCGAAGAGCCGGCAGCATGCTCCAGCCACGCCTGCCACGCCCCTGCAGTATCGCGACCCCCACCACGCCGGGTCCTCAACTCACCGAAGCGTTCCTCGAAATCCGCCTCCCGGGCGGCCAAGAACCCATCATGAACCCGCTCGACATCACCCTCCGGCAACACCGCGTCCGGGTTCGCCGCCCGCCACCGCGAAAACCCCTCCGCGAACTCCCGCTCGGCAGCGTTGAGCGCACCGGCAAGACCTTCGTGGTAGGTCAGCTCGATCGCCCCCGGCTCGCGATCCTGATCGTCGAAACTGACCCCAGGCAACGCTTCTACGGCCGCGCGTTCGAATTCCTCGCGCAGCTCCTCCGAAGACCGGTCCGGAGCATCCAGCCACGCTTGCCACGCCGCCCGAACACCACCACCGGCGCCTCGCCCCGCCCGCAGACTGCCGAACCGCTCCTCGAAACCCGACTCCCGACCCGCCACGAACGCATCGTGAATCCGCTGGGCAGCCTCCTCCGGCAACACCGATCCCGGATTCGCCGCCCGCCACCGCGACAACCCCTCCGCGAACTCCCGCTCAGCCGCATTCAACGCACCGGCAAGACCCTCGTGGTAAGTGAGGGAAACCTCCTCGCTCGCTTCATTTCGCGATTGTTGCTCAGGTGGCCGGGCTTCCGGGGTGGGTTCGCCGGTGCCGGTCCGGGCGGCGCGGTCCGTGGGCGGCGCGTTCGGCCGCGCCGAGCCGAGGTCGATCGTGGGGTGTCCGGAGTTCGGCTGCAGTGGTGCCACCAAGTCACGCAGTTGCTGCTCCGCCTCGGCCAAGGCCGGGGCGTCGTCGGTGGCGACCGCCTCGGTGTACTTGATCACCACCTGCTGCACATCCGGGTGCTGCGACAGCTGGTAGATCTCGTCCTTCGGCGACGAGTAGTACACGACCTCGCCGCCCTCGCCGCTACGACCTGCCCGGTTCTCTGCCTGCACGTCGATGTCGGCGGAAATCTCCGAGTGCGCGGTCACCCGCACGAGCAGGCCCCCGCGCTCCTTGGCCTCCCGGGTGGTCGATATGTCGACCCCCCGCGCCCCCTGCATGTTGATCACCAGCACCTTGCCCAGAGCGCCGGCCCCATCGATGATCCGCTTGAACGCCTCGTCGAAGTTCTTGCCCTGCTCCACCTGCCACTTCGCGTCGATCGCCTCGTGCTCGACGTTCATGTCGGTGAGCAGTTTCGAAATTGCGGCGACCTGGTCGTTGCGGGTGGCCAGGATCAGCTGCGGCTGCCGGGATCCGTCCGGCGACTGCATGTCTCGCGCCTCCCGGGCCAGTTGCCTGAGTTTCAGGTCTTCGTCGGCCGCGATCACGTCGGCGGACTTCTTCAGCCGCGATTCGTAGTAACGCGATATGTCCTCGATGACCGGCGACAGACCCATCCCGGCGAACTTCTCGCCGTGCCCGTTCGCCGTCCCGGACGCTCCCACCTTCTGCCCGTACTCTTCCTTCGCCAGCAAGTCGTGCGCGGTGACGCTCTTGCTTTTGTCATTGTCCGAGTCGCTGCGGACTCGCAGACCGCGCTTGAATTCGACCGCCTGCGCCAAGCCACCGTTCCAGCGGCTCTCAGTGCTGGTTTCCGGGTTGAACATGACGTTGTGGGTGGTCTGGTCGATGATGTAGATCTTGCCGTTGTGCTCCACGTAGTGCACGTTCTCGCGGTACTCCCACTGCGCTGCGGCAGCCATGTCGATCCGCGAGGTTTCTTCTCCGGTCAGTGGCCGGCCCAGCAGCAGTTCCACCTTCTCGCGACCCGGCTCGGTCAACCGGGCCGGGCCGCCCGACTGCCCTTCCCGGCGACCGAAGTCCGCCTCGTCCAGCCAACCGCTGGCCATGCCGTCGCGCACCAGGTCATGTGCCCACTCGACCTGTTCGAGGACCTCCGGCGATGCGTCACGCTGCACGCCTTCGCTCAGGATGTACTGAGAGTTGGAGTAGACGAGCGCCTCGTCGATCTCGTCGATGCTGACGGTCAGCAACACCGGATCCTCGGCGCTCTTCTGCCCCGGCAAAGTTTCGTGCCGCAAGAAGGTGAACCCGACGTCTTCGGCCGTGCCGAGGTACACCGTCGGGCGGCCGTCCCGCGGCGACGGTGGCGGATTGTCGGGATTGAGCCGGTGTACGTCGATCCCCAGCACCGACATCAGTTCCTGGTAATGGGGCAGCTCCCGGTCCGCCAGATTGCCGCGCGTGGTGGTGACCTGCACGGCGTCCACGCCCGGGCGCGCGGCGTTCACGGCGGCGTGGGCGAAGAACAGCCAGGATTTGCCCTCGCCGGCCGCCATGTTCGCCACACGCCCCGTTCCGAAGGCGTGCACCGCCTGCACCTGCGTCCACCGCAGTGCGATCCCCTTCTTCCTCCGGATCAGCTCGAACACCGTGGCGAAGGCATCTGCTTCGGACCCACGTGAGTACAGCCGGGCCAGCTCGGCGTCATCGATTTTCGTCAACCGCCGGTGCTCCGGAACCGTCGAAGCCGACCGCGCTGCGATGTCCCACAACGTCCGGGCGGCGTCATGGGCCTTGTTCGCCCCCGCCAGCCACGCCTCGTACGCCACCACGTCGGTGCCGTGCTCGATCCACCCGCCGCCTTCGGCGGGCACGAACACTCGCGGCTCCGGCAGCCACCGCCCCTCCCCGTCCTTCAGCTGCCGGTACGCCACGACCTTCTCCACACCGCCGTGGCGATCGACGATCCTTTCGCTTTCCCGCGGAAGTTCCGCCAACAACGACCCATCCGGCCGGTGCAGCGTCTCGGTCACGTCGGTCTTGCGCCCACGAACTTCCCCGGCCTGCGTGCGCGGCGGCGACCAACTTCCGTCAAGACCGCGCTCGAAGCTGACCCCGTCCCCCAGTACCACGTGCTGCACCGCGCCGCTGCCGTCGAAGACGGCGCGGGCTCCGGCCGGCACCGCGACCGGTTCGCCGCCGCGGTCCAGCGTCCCCGGCGCCTCGGCCCGGTACCAGCCGTCTTCGCCACGCGACCACGTCGTGTCCAAGGCCGACGACCGCCTCGGCCACACCACACCACCCGACGGATCCACGACGACCGCCGGCTGTTCCGAAGCGACCCGTGGCGGGTTCGCCGCCGGTGTCTCCGCGGATTCCGCGGGGGTGTCCCGGATCGCCGCCTCGATCGCGGCGACGTCGGCATCGTCGAGACGGGTGCCGGGTTCGCGCGCGGGCCGGCCGGACATCGGCGTGGTGTCCACCCCGACGAACCGCAACAGCTTTTCCACGGCCGCGTCCAGGTCGCCCGGCGACCACTGCCGCTGATCGCCCGCACCCGTACCCTCGTCCACCTCGACCGGCACCCGCCGGGCGCCGTCCCGCTCCCACCCCGGCCGCGGTGGCCCGTTCGGGGTGTCCGCGTCGATCACCACGTGCAACCGGTCGCCGTCGGACAACCGGTGCCGGCCGTTGATCCGCTCGTCCAGCAGCCGCTGCACCTCCCGCGCCAGTGCGCGCCGCGCGCTCGCGTCGACCCGGCCCGATGTCGAAACCAGGTCGACCGGGACGGACAGCTCCCGCACCCGCTGTCCCGGCGCCACCTCGCCCCGTCGCACGTCGAACCGGACCTGCGAGACCGACGCGTCGCCGTCGAACCGCTCCCCGCGGTGCCGGACCGGGGTGACCGTTTCCCGTACCTCGCCCCAGTCGGCGGCGACCGGTTCGGGCCCCACCGGCCGGCCGCCACCGGACGAACCGGGTGGCGAGCTCGTCGCCAGCTGAGCCGCCAGCGCCGCGGCTTGGACGTCGGCGGTGTCCGCGGACTCGCTGTCCCGCCCCGGCTTCGGCTTGTTGCCGTCGGCCTTGTCGGCGACGCGGCTGTCGGACGTCCCGGAGACGTGCGGCGGCTCGAGGTGCGTCTTGATCCCGTCACCGGCCGGCTTCCCGGCGGCGGCCGGTTTGTCGCTCGTCGGTGCAGGCGCCTCTCCAGGCCGGTGGGCCGCGGGCGCGGCTTCGGTCCGGGGCTGGTTCGGGGCGCTTGCGCTGTCGCCGCGCAGGAACTGCTGGGCGGTGGAGCCGCCGAAGCGCCCCGTGCCCGGGGACTGCGGCCGGTCCGTACCTCCGGGTGAAGGTTGCGTCCCTTCCTCCCAACCGGAATCCCGCCGCACCAATGCGTGCTGCGCCCCCGAGCCCGGCCGAGCGGTCTCGTTCCCGGTCGGCTGCCCGCTGGTGTTCGGAGGCCGTTGCGCCGGGCCGTTGTCAGCCGGGGGCGCGAGGATACCGGTGGCCGGCCGGGCCGGTGGCGTCGCCGGCCGGCCTGGCTGCGGGTCGGCCCCGGTGACCGGCCGAGTTTCTCCATCCGGTGGCACCGGGCCACCACCCGGCCGAGCGGCCGACGGACCCGGCCCGCTCCGGGGGTGGGCCCCGGAGTCACCGGTGACCGGCTTCCCCGCCGGCTCCGCGGCGGTCTGCCCAGGTGTCGCGGGCTGCCCGCCGGTGCCCGTCCCCGGACGCTCCGCCGACGACGGAATCACACCGGACGTCGGCTGACCACCGGTGCCGGTCACCGGACGCCCGTCCCCACTGCCGGCACCG
Source organism: Amycolatopsis sp. lyj-23 (assembly GCF_046549135.1). NCBI lineage: Bacteria > Bacillati > Actinomycetota > Actinomycetes > Pseudonocardiales > Pseudonocardiaceae > Amycolatopsis > Amycolatopsis sp. lyj-23. The sequence goes on from NZ_JAJPWN010000001.1 coordinate 739,802, forward strand.
GAAACCACCCGCTCCGACGCAGGCTGACCGGACGTCGGCTGACCACCGGTACCCGTCACCGGACGCCCGTCCCCACTGCCGGCACCGGAAACCACCCGCTCCGACGCAGGCTGACCGGACGTGGATGCCGGCTGACCACCCGTACCCGTCACCGGACGCCCGTCCCCACTGCCGGCACCGGAAACCACCCGCTCCGACGCAGGCTGACCGGACGTGGATGCCGGCTGACCGCCGGTGCTCGTCGCCGGACGGGCGTCCTGGCCTGGCGAGACCGGGCCACCGGTCGACGACGCGGACGGCCGGGCGGCCGGGTCGCCGGACGGCCGCGCTGCCGCGTCGGTCGGCGGCTGGCCCGCCACGGTCGCCGGCTGGCCGGTCGTGCTGGTGTTCGGGCGCGTCGTCGAGTCCGCGAGCGGCCGGCTCGGCTGGGTGCTCGTGTCCGCGCGGGTTTCGCCGGCACCGGGCCTTGCCGGGCTCTCGACCGTGCCGGCGCCCGGGTGGGTTGTCGTGGACGTGAACAGCTGGCCGAGCTGAGTACCCCCGCTGGTGACCGGGCGCTGCGTGATTCCGGGCAGTTCGCCGGACGTCGGTCGCGCGGTCGCGGGCTGGCCGCCGGTGGTTCCGGTGGCGGAGCCCTGCCGGGCCGCCGGCTCAGCCACCGGAGCCTGCCGGCCCGCGGCGTCGCCGGTCGGGCTGTGGCCACCCACCGTCCCGGCACCCGGCGCCTCGGCGCTCACGGTCTCCGAGGGAGCAGTCCGCCCGGCCGAAGTACCGCCGACCGTGCTCTCACCGCGCGCAGTTCCGGTGGCCGGTGTCCGGCCGTGCGTCGGGTTGTCCGCACCCGCCGTCCCCGACACCGGCTTGTCCACACCCACCGTCCCGGCGGACGGGTTGTCCGCACCCACCGTCCCCGACACCGGCTTGTCCACACCCACCGTCCCGGCGGACGGGCCGTCCGCACCCGCGGTTCCCGACGCGGAAGCCTGATCACGCGAAGTCACTCCGGCCGGAGCCTGGCCGCCCACAGTGGCCGGAGTCCGGCTGTCCGAGGTGCCCGTGGCCGGCTTTTCACTGGTGGCCGGCTCCGCCGTGATCACCAGCTTCGGCGGCTTTTCCCCACCAGGCGCGCCCGGCTTCTCCACTCCGTGTGGCAACGACACATCGACGTCGCCGACATCCTCCAGCCTCGTAAAACCCTCGCCTCCGCCGGAACGGTCAGGCAGCCGAGGACGACCGAAGCCCGACAGAGCACCCAGAGCACCGCCCCAGAACGCATCCGGGTTGTGCAGCACCTTGTTCACGACCGGATTGCTCGCCATCACCGCGGCAACCTGTCCTGACGCGAACCCCAAGTGTCCCGCCACCACCAACCCGCGCGGGATCTTCTTCCCCAAATCAGCGGCAGTCGACTTCACCAAGTGGATCACGGCCCGGGCACCGGTCGTCGCCGCTCCCGCGAACGCACCACCGAGCGCACCACCGACTGCGGACTGCCACACCGACTTCCCGTCGATGTGATCACGCTTGTGGTTCTTGTTCTGCCCCAGCTGGGTGAAATAGTCCGCCGCGGTCAAAACGCTCGCACCGACCGCCGCGGACACCCCGATGTCGATCGCCGCGGTCTTCAGCCACGGCGCGATCCGGATCATCGCCTGCTTGACCGCTTCCCACGACAGCTTCTCCAGCGACAGCGACGTCAGCTTCGCCAGCAGCTGCTGCATGATCATGCGCATCGTCAGCTGCGCCGCGGCCTCCACCGCCGGCGCCATCCACGAGAAGATCACCGACGCCAGGAGGGCAATCACCTGGGCCAGCGCCAACGTCCCGGCCACGATGATGAGGATCTGCGCTTTTTCCACGTCCGCGGCGGAGTTGCGCAGCATCGCCGACATTCTGAGGACGTCTTTTTCCAGCTGGTCCAGAACGGACGCCACCGTGTCCTTCAGGTGCAGCGCCATCGCTTCCGCGTACTCACCGTCCATCGAGCGGTCCAGACCGGCAGCCCGATCCCGGACCCCGTCGGCGAACTTCGCCACCACCGGAGCGAAATTCGACCACGCCTGCGACATCGCCCGCATGCTGCGAACGTTGCCCTCGGGCCACTCCATACCCAAGGTGACCTTGAGGAACTTCTGCAGTTTGGCGGGCGGATGCACCGGCCCGTCACCTGATTCGAACACCGCCCACCTCCCTTGCAACCGACCGTTGGTCGCTTACTTGTTCTTTTCCTCTTCCTGCTTGATCGCCTCGGCAAGCTGGTGATCGAACACCTTCGAGTTGTCCTCGTCCAGCCCCTGGAACTCATCGACCGTGGCACGGATCCCATCAGCCAGGTCGTGGGTCCCGTGGGCCACACCACTCAAGCTCTCGCCGAGGTGCTTGGCGTTCTCCACGTAACCCTCGGCGAACTTCTTCCCCGCTTTGTCCCCGCCCCAGCACCCGTCATACCGTTGCAGCGTGGCCGACAACGGTCCCAAGGCGTCCGAGAAGTCTTTGATGCTCCCGTCCAGTTTCGCCATCTCATCCCGGGTCCCCGCGGGGTCGAGCCGGAACTTATCCGCCACTGCGCTCACCCCGCCCGCGAACATCGAGGCCCACGCCCTCGAGCATCGGCCCGATCAACGACTCCAGCAGTTCCTGAGGATCTGCAGCCCCGGAAGCCACCGCACCGTAGTCCAGACCCGACACCCCACCGGTCCCCATGACCTCCGACATCTTCGCCATCGATTCCGCCTTCCCGCGCTGCAGCGTCTCCACCACCACACTCGCCAGCTGCGCGGGCGCCAGTTTCCGGTACTTCGACTCGTTGAACACCAACTCGACCAGCTCGCCCCGGCCGTCGAACGTCATGGACAGCGACTGATCTTTCGCCCGGACCGTCGTGCGCCCCTCACGCCACAACACGCCAAGGCGGCCCAGCTTTTCCCGCTCACGATCCAGGGCGGCCAGTGCCTCGCCGACACCGGCGTCATCTTCGAACGAACCTTCGGAAACCATCACTCACCACGCCCTTCAGTCGAGTGCTTCCGCCACGCTCTCAAATTCCCGCTCGCCGCCCCAAGGAAATGGGGCCCCAAACGGGTGTTCATCGACGAACCCTGCCCGCCCGCACCAGAAACTTCGGCGATGCGGGCGGGCATCCAGCGCCGGGTGCGCGCACCGCGCACGAGCCTGAAGAGCAGCAACGCCAGCAGGGCGAGGGCCGGAACGGTGATCGCGGCTGCCAGCGCCACCGTCGAACCGTCGCCCGGGACCGGTCGCACGGGCGGAAGCGGGGCGGGTGCGGCGGTGACGACCGGTCCGGTCGCACCGCTCTCCTCCGGGATCACGGTCGTGACGGCCGCCACCGCATTCACCGCACCCCAGCCGAATCCCGGATCGGGCGGTGTCGCCGCCGGGTGGTCCGCCGTCAGCTCGAGCCGCCGCTTCACCTGCTTGGCGGTCAGATTCGGGTGGTAGGCCCGCACCAGTGCCGCGACACCCGCGACGAACGGCGCCGCGTAACTCGTGCCACTGCCCAGCCAGTGCCCCGCCCCGCCGGGGCCCACACTCGTCACGCCGACTCCGGGCGCGACCAGAGACAGGAAGTCCCCGGTTTGGGAAAAGTCCGCTTTCTTGCCGGCTACGTCTATGGCGCCGACGGCGATCACGGTCGGGAAGGCAGCGGGGTAAGTGACCGGATCGCCTTGCTGCGCACTGTTCGCGGCGGAGGACACGATGACGACGTCGCGCTCGGCGGCGTAACGGACCGCGTCGGCCAGTTCCGGATCGGGGACGTTCGTGCTCGCCGATATGTTGATGACCCGCGCGCCGCCGTCGACCGCGGCGCGGAGACCGGCGGCCATCTGGACGGCGGTCAGCACCGGCGGCGAGCCGTCCTGGGGCACCGTGGCGCACCGGATCGGCAGGATCGTCGCTTCGGGCGCGATCCCGCTGAACCCGGTGTCCGGCCGCGCCCCCGCGGCGATGATCCCGGCGACGAACGTGCCGTGGCCGAAGCAGTCCTCGTCCGCGGGCCCCCCGTCCGGGTTCGCGACGTCCACCCCGCGCTGCACGCGGCCGCCGGCCAGCTGCGGGGTTTTCGCATCGACGCCCGTGTCCACCACACCGACGGTCACCCCCGCTCCCTTGGTCAGTGACCAGACACGCGCCGGAGCCAGCCGCTGCTGGGCCCACGGCACGCCGGCCTCGGAGCTGACCGGCGGTGGCAGGCAGCCTTTCTGGTCCGCGGGCAGCGGAGCGGGCACTGGCTGGGCGGCGACCGGCCCCGCAGCCATGACCGTCCACAACAGACTTGTCGCCAGCAGTGCCGGGAACCGGCCGGTGTTCTCACTCATCAACTGGGACGCCTCCTCAAGAAGCCAATGTGGCGGTGTGGTTGGCCGTGGCCCGGGACACCGCTTCCGCCTGCCACTCGAGCAGGGAGGTCGTCACCCGGCCGACCACACCGGAGTCGTCGACGACCCGCAGGGTGCTCCGGTGCCGTCGGTCGAGCGCCTCGTCGAGCTTGGCCAGTGCCGCAAGGTCCCGTTCGTCGAGTTCTCCGGACACCGACGCCTGCTCGCCGGGCGCGAGTTCGCGGAACAGTGCCGCCGTCCGAGGTGCGGCCGGATCGCCGGCTGGGGCACCCTCGGCCGGTTCCACGGTCCGGACAGCCAGTGCCTTGAACCGCGCGCCGGCGAAGAACACGACCTCGTTCGCCGGACGGCCGATCCGCAGCTCGGCCGTCCGCCGAGCCGAGGCGGGCCAGATGAGGACGTCGAGGTTCGCGTCCGGCACCGTCACGTCGAGATCCGTGGTGCCGACGAGGAAGCCCGGCTCGGTCAGGACCGTGCCCGGCTTCGCTGTGCTTTCCGGCGCTTGCCCGGGCCGCCCCTGCCGGAGCACCGCACGCCGGTGGGTGGGTAGCCGGCGCAGGCCCGAGACCAGGCACGGGACCTGGCCGGCGAGCTCGCCGTCGTGTCCGTTCCGAACAGCGGCGCCGAGGTCGGTGGAGCTGCCGGCGCCGCTGCCCAAGTAGAGGCACACGGCGACGTAGTCCGCTTTGGCGCCGGGGTCCGGCCGACGCATCGACGGCCAGGTCGCCAACGCGGCGTTGACGGTGGCGAGTGCTTCGCTGTACGCCTCGCCGGCCGCGGTGGTGAATCGGGCCTGCTCCGCGGCGGTGCTGGCCCGATCCGCAATCACCAGCGCGGCGCCGGTCGCGATCGCCGGTGGTGCCGCGGGTTCGGCAGGCGGTTGCTGAGCGGTATCGGAGCCGGGCACCTCGGCCGGACCGGGTTCCGCTGCGGGGGTGGAGGCGATTTCGGCTGTCGGCGCACTGTTGGCTTCGACGGCGGCAGGAGGTGCCGGTCGGGCGGTCTCCCCGATCCCCGCATCGTCCGGCGGAGCCGGCACCGGCGCGACGGGTTCCGTACCACCTGGCGCGCCGGACACGGTCGCGACCGGAGGCCCGGAAACCAGCAGCGGCCGCGGCACCGCCGAACGAGGATCGACCGGCCGTGGCCTCTCGCCGGCGACAACCGGTCGCGGATGGTCGCCGGGCGGAACCGCCGTCACGGCTCCGGAGCGGTCCACATGAGCCGCCGTCGGAGGAGCTACTGGCCGCTTCGGCTCTTCATGGCGCGAAGGAGCTACGCCTCCCGGAGCCGGGCCCGGACGGACCGGCATCGGCGGTCTCCTGGGAACGGGACCTCCAGCCGGCGGCACTGGAGCACGCGAAACTGCGTCCGGCGGGAGATCGCCGAGCAGTTCACGGGCCCGGTCGTCCAGCCTCCCCGCCAGCCGGAGCCGCGCGGCGGCCTGGGTCTGTGCATCGATTTCCTTCAGCACCGCCTCGACCGCCGCGAGCAGCTCGGGCCCGACCGGTTCGCCCGGTGTCCCGATGTGCAGCGTCCAGCCGTGCGGGTCGAACGCCGGCTTCGCAGCGGCGGGGTCGGCCGGGCCGGTGTGCAGCGCCAGACCGGATGGCACGACGTCGGCCGCGACCGCGCCGAGGCGGTAGCCCGCGTGGCCGCGACGCTCCCAGCCCGCGGGTGGTGGGGCTGCCTCGATCACCTCTTGTGAGCCGTCCACATGCTGCCGGAGCAGCGACGCGAACGGCCCGAAACCACCCGCCACGACCACGTCCCGCCCGAGCGCCTTGGCGAACTCGCCCAGCCAGGCCCGGGTTCGCCCCGCGGAAGGAAGCACGACGAGCTGACTGGGAACCCGCGGAAGCCCGGCGACCGCCGCGGCCACCGCGGCCGGCGCCAGCTCGAGGCCTTGGACGACGATTCTTGCCGCCTCGGGATCGGCCGGAACGGCGAAGGCCGGACCACCGGGCGTCGCCGGGCGCTCGCCGGGTCCGCGGACCAGCACGCCGGCGGGAACCGGCTCGAGCACCGTGTCGCGCACCACGAGCGGCGCGGCAGGCATCACCGCTTCCCAGCGCGGCACCGGGTACCGGTGGCCGCCGGGGACCGGCGGAACTCCGGGACGGAAGTGACGCCAGCCGCTGACGGCGTAGAAGACCGCACCCGGCTCCGGGCAGAATTCCCCGACGGGGGCGAAGATCGCGATGTTCAACGCGTCGGCCAGTGCCTGGGAGACCAGCGCGTCCGCGCCCAGGTCCGGCAGGCCGATCCGCACGGAACGGACGTCGCCGGCCGCCATGGCATGCCGGTGCAGCAGCGACGGCAGGTGGGTGATGAGCGCCGGTTCCTCCGCCGCCCCGGCGGACACCCACACGAAGACCTCGCCCGGGACCGGCGCCGGCCTGCCATGCGGTCCGGCTTCCCCCGGCCGGCGGATGACCAGGTCCAGACCGCGTCGGTCGACGACGAAGCCACCGGCCTGGTGAGAGGTGGCGTTGCTGGTCATCTCTTGCCTCCTGAGGGGGGCGAGCACCCGCACACCGGGCGTCGGCGATTCAGGCACCGGGTTCGAAGTCTTCGGCTTTGAGGAGGGTCAGGTCAGCCGCGGTGAGCGTCGGCGACTCGGCGAGACGCGATGCCTGCCGGTCCGTCATCCGCTCGAACACCCGCCGCGCCGTCCGGCCGTTGCCGAACGTGCCGTCCTTCGGGATCGCTTCGAAGTGGTCGCGCAACGCCTCCGCCGCGCCGTCTTCGAGCTGGTAATCGTGCTTCGCGCACTGCGACCGGACGATCGTGACGAGCTCGTCCGCCGTGTAGTTCGCGAACTCGATGGTCCGGCTGAACCGTGACTCCATGCCGGGGTTGGCCGCCAGGAAATGCTGCATCTCGGCGCTGTAGCCGGCGGCGATCACCACCACGTCTTCCCGGTGGTCCTCCATCAGCTTGACGAGGGTGTCGATCGCTTCACGGCCGAAGTCGGGCCCGGCGCCGCCCTGCCCGGAGCTCAAGGTGTAGGCCTCGTCGATGAACAGGACGCCGCCCAGCGCCGTGGTGAACGCCTCCGTCGTCTTGATCGCGGTGCCCCCGATGATCTGCGCGACGAGGTCGGCCCGCGCCACCTCGACCAGGTGGCCCTGTCGCAACACACCGAGCTGGGCGAGAACCTGGCCGTACAGCCGGGCGACCGTCGTCTTGCCGGTGCCGGGGGCTCCGGCGAACACCAGGTGGCGGGCCATCGGCGGCGCCGACAACCCGGCGTCCTGCCGGCGCTTGGCCATCTTGTTGAGGTTGATCAGCGAGGTCACTTCCCGCTTCACCCCGGCCAGCCCGACCAGGTTCTGCAGGTCTACGAGCGGGTCACCGGCCGGCTTGGCGTGGTCGGCCGGTGCCGGCGCAGGTTCCGCGGACCCGGCGGACGCCGAGGTCCCATAGGCGTCGGGTTTGGAGTTTCCGCCGGTGATCAGGTCGAGCACTTCGATCGCCGTGCCCGGGCGAAGCTGACGCACGCCGCTGCCCTGGTTGTCCCGCACGGTGCAGGACGCCACTCGCACGGCTTCCTCGGTTTCGAGGAGGATCCCGTCGGCCTTGCCGCCGGTGAATTCGGACTCGGTCACCGTGCCCGACGCCCCTTCGGCGAACCGGCAGCCCGCGCCCGCGCTGTTCTGTACCCGAGAGCGGGCCACCGACAAGGTCGCCCCGGCCGCGGCGTGGATCCCGTCCGCGCCTGCGCCTTCGATCGCGCTGTCCACCAGGGACAGAGTGGCCTCGGCGACTTCGACGCCGGCGCCCACGGTGTTGCGCACGCTGAGCCCGCTCATCGACAGCCGCGCGCCGGCACTGACCCGCAACCCGGTCCGTCCGCCGTCGATCTCGACGTTCTCCATGGTGCCGCGACCTCCGCCGTCGAATTCGATGCCGGCGCCGTCCGAGCCGAGCACGTGCAGCCTCCGGAAGAAGGGATCGGCGGAGCCGGAGACCTTGAGCCCGGCGGCGGTGCACCCGGAGATCGCGAGCCGGTCGAACTCCGGCGCGGACCGCTCGGTCACGTGGACCCCGATCCCCGTCACGTCGGAGACTTCGCAGTTCGAGACGACGCCATTCGAGCGCGCGGTGAAGTGCACGCCGTGAGAACCGGTCACGCGGACCCGGCACCCGTGCAGCGACGGCTTGCACCCGTCGGCGACGAACACACCCTCGGCGCCCACCTCTTCGGCAGCGCAGTCGGCCAGCGTGACCTCCCCGTTGCTGGCCAGGTAGAAGCCGATTCCCGCCACATCGGTCACGGTGAGCCGTTTCGCATCGAGCACTGCTTCCTGCTCGACCGCGACTGCAGGCTTGGCCGTGGCCGAAATGGTGGTGTCCTCGACGACCAGGCGGCCACGGCCGTTGAGGCAGATGCCGTTGCCCGTTGCGCCGCTCAGGGCGCACGCGCGCATCAGCAGCGTGCCGTCGTCGGCGACCACGACAGCCGACGTCCCCATCGAGTCGAACCGGCAAGACTCGAGGACACCACCGTGCGGTGAGGTGACCACGACCCCCGCGCCGATTTCGTTCCGCACTGCACAACCGCGCATCAGGACGGTGCCTTCACCGGAAGCGAAGACTGCCGACCAACCCGCTCCCTCGATCGAGCATTCCGTCAGGCTCAGCTGTCCCCGGGTGACGAGGACCGCCGGGTTGTCCGCGTCCGCGGACACGGCCGTGACCCCGGTGAGCGCGGCGGACGCGGTGGCGAGGGTTACCGCCACCCCGGTCCTGGCGTAGATCGTCACCGTTCCGGCGCCGCGCTCGGCGGTGATGGTGACCGGCTTGGACAGCACCAGGTTCTCGGCGTACCGCCCCGGTCCCACGACGATCAACGCGCCCTCCGGCGCTCCAGCGATCGCGTCACCGATCTGCCGGTAGCCGTGACCCGGCGTCTGAGTGACCGTGAGGACGTTCTGGCCCATGCTGCAGCTCTCCTTCGTCGACCATGCCCACCTACGGCCAAGTCGGATTGCAGCCAACCAACCGGGCCTCAATGAAATCTCCATTCGCTCCGGTGGACGCACCGGACCGGCCCAGCAGCAGTGACGGCGACGAGATCCGGGACTTACGGGCAGGATCACCGGCTGAAGTCACCTCCGCGCCGCATTTCCACGGCGGGACCTGCCGATGATGTCCAGGTGGATGACATCCTCGACACCGTCTCCGCGACGGAGAAGCCGCTGGTGTTGCTCACCGGGCTCGCAGGCACCGGCCGCACCACCTTGCTCACACGGTTCTCCGATCGCTGCGAAGCCGAAGGCCGCCACGTCTCGGCGATGCGGTTCACTTCGGCCGGCGACGTGGTCCCGGCGCGCTTCTCCGGCTCGCCGGACGTAGCTCGAACCGACGCCGTCACCGTGCTGCGGGGACCGGTCCGCACCGAACCCGCGTGGGCGACGATCGGCCCGGTCACCGGAGCTGCCGGAGACCCGGCGGTGGCCCGCCGGGCAGCCCACGCCGCGGCCGCGGCCCTGCGACGCGCCGGCGACACCACGGTCCTGCTGCTGGACGACCTGCAGTGGATCGACCGTGATTCTCTGGCGGTGCTCGAGGCGCTGATCCGGATGCGGGTCAAGTGCGTCGGGACGTTGCGCGTCCCGGCAATCGGCGCCGCGGCTCGGTTCGGTCCGGAGGTGCTGGCCCGGCTTCGCGGTGAAGACCTGGTCGACACCCTGCGGCTGCCGCCCCTGAACCGGCGTCGACTGGCCAACCGGCTGGCCGGCGACCTCGGGGCCGTTCCGGAACCCGAGCTCGTGGACCACGTTCACTCGGCGAGCCGTGGTGTTCCGGCCGTACTGGATGACGTCGTGGACGCGCTGCACCGGCGTGGGGCGATCCGGGTTGTGGACCGGTCCGCCTACTTGGTCGCCGATACCTCTGACCGCCCCGTCGAGCCGGGCCGCTGCGTCAACGCCGTCCGCGAGCTGGGCGACGAAGCATGGGAAGCGGCGAAAGCGCTGGCTCTCCTGGCTCCCCTGGGCGACGCGGCCCCGCAGCTGGCCGGCGAAGTGATCGGCGTCCCCGCTTCGGAAGTGCTGCGGCGCTGCGACGTGCTACGCGCCGCGGGGGTGCTCCACCGCGGCGGTCCCGGCGCGGGCTGGCGGTTCCCCATCCCGCACGTGGCCACCGCGTTGGCTGCCGCCTGCGGCCCGTACGAGCGGCGCGTGCTGGCCGCGGCCGCGGTGACCGCGTTGTGGGCGGGCACCGCCTCCTGCGCCGATCCGGTCCACCGGAAGAACCTGGTCGCCGCGGCCGGCCGGCTGGTCGCCCCCGCCCGCGCGTCCAGCGAACTCCTGCACGACGCGGACGACGCAGGGGTGACCGACAGCCGGTCCGCCCTTCGCCGGATCGCTGCTGCGGCCGAGCTCGCCGGCGATCCGGCACGTCGAGCGGAAGTGCTCCTCTTGCTGGCGACGACCTACGATCGGTACGGCGATCACGAACGGACCCGGCGCACCGTCCGGTCGGTGCTGGCCGACTTCCCGGACGTACTCGACCCGGAAGCCGCGCTCGAAGCCGGCGTCCTCCTCGTCCGCGCATCGAGCGGACTTCGCGACACCCCCTCACTGCGCTCCATCGCCGCCGGAGAGACCACGCTCGCTCGAGATCCCGCCGTCCGGACGACCATCCGCGCGCTCGCGTGCGGAATGCTCGACCGTTGGGCGGACGCCGAACGGTGGTCGGACAGCAACGAGGCGCTCAGCCGGAACGGGCACGTCCGCGCGGTCAACGATCTGATCCAGGCGGCAAGTGCCCTGTGGCAGGGGCGTGCGGGATTGTTCGAGCGGGGGCTCGCGCACCGGGAGAACTGGTCCGGGAACCCCCGGCTGCGTGCCGAGCAGGTCGACACCCACCTGGCCGGACTGCTCCTCAACGGCGAACTCGGCCAAGCCGAAGACCTGCTGGCGGCCGAAGGACTCTCGTGGGACCAGACCCGGCCCGCCAACCAGGTGATGGCCATGGTCCTGCAGGGGGAATTCCGGTTCGCCACCGGTTTGGCGTGCCGTGCCGTCGCCGTCCGGTCTGCCCCTTCCTTCTCGGCCGCGACGACCGGGATGTTCCACGCGGCGGTCACCGCGCTCGTCAGCCAGGGACGGCTCACGACGGCCCGGGAACTGCTGACGGCAGCCGAGCGGACGAACCCGGTTCTCGCTCACCTGCTGGACTTCACCGAGGCTCAGCTCGCGCGAACACTCGGCGATGCGCGAGGTGCGGCCGAACGGCTCACCATCGCGCTCGACTCGGCTCGTTCGCACGGCCTGGTCGTCGGCTGCGACGTCGCGTACGCAGAGCTGGCGGACCTGGCTCTCGAGCTGGGCGAGCACGACACGGCGGAAGCCTGCCTGTCGGCCGTCGAACGGCTGGCCCGGGTGTCGCCTTCGGGCCGCACCACGTTGCTCGCCCGGTTCGTCCGAGCCGCGGTCGCCGGAGACGAAGCGGCGGGGGTCCGCTCCCTGCGGCTGGCGCGTGATCGCGGCCAGCCGTTCGAGCTGTCAGTCCTCATCACCCGCCTGGTCAAGCACGGAGTCGCGGATCCGCCGCTGCTCAGCGAGGCCTACGAGCTGATGGGGCAACTCGGTGCACTCTTCCACCGCGCGGAAACCCGGACACTGATGCAGAAGCACGGCGTGGTCGTTCCCGGCCGCCGCAACACTCTGGCGGAGAACGAGCGGTTGCTGGCGACCCTGGCCGCCGAAGGCTTGGGCAACAAGCAGATCGCCGCGGCGCTGATGACGAGCGAGAAGAGTGTCGAGGGGCGCATGAGCCGGCTGTTCACCCGGACCGGCTACCGCTCTCGCATCGAACTGTCCACCGCGATGGCGAGCGGAGAACTGGACTTCTGAGAGCTCCGAATCAGGCTTCCTCCGCCAGCGCACGCACCGCCTCCGCCACCAGGCGCATCGACGCGGGCGAACCGGGGTTCAGCTGGACGTCCACGCCGCGGGGCGGGAGAGCTTCGGCCAGCTCCTCAACGGTCACGTCCAGCCAGCGGACATCTTCGCCGAACCCCACGCGGTGACCGTAGGAGGTGGTCACCTGTACCGAAGGCACACCGTCCGGAGCGGGACGAACCACCGCGGTCCCCGCATCGTCGGTCGCGATGCCGAGCACCGCGTCACGGAGCACCACCGGCAAGTGGTCCGCAACATCATCGCCCTTGGCGAGAGCGCGGAGCACAGCGTCCACGGGATCGAGCGGGGAATCCGATGAGCCCGGCCGGTACCAGGGATTCGGGTGGAACCGGCTCGGCTCGCCCACTTCATCGACGAGCCATGCTCCCAGCACGGCCTCCACCGGTACGTCCTGCTCGCCGTCACCGGAGGAGAACGCCGGGTCGAGAAGCAGCAGCAACCGGTTGTCGGCCCCGTCCTCGGGTCCGCTCACCGTGACGCCTCCTGAACCGGCACGGCGGCGACACCGGGCACCCGGGCGAACCGGCTCAGTTCGGCGTCCGGCACCGGCTCGGCTGCCCGGACGTTCCGGTCGGCGAACGCCTGCAAGGAAGCTCGGACGAGGTCATCGCGGCTGCCGCCGTCGCCGACCTCCGAGGCCGCCAGCTCGCGGAGCAGAATCCTGCCCCGCCGTTTCTCACCGGGCTCGACGGCTTCGAGCACCCGAAAACGGGTTCCGGGCGGGAAGAGCACGCGACCGGCGACAGTGCCGTCCGACGGCTCGATCGATGCGGTGAGTCGCCCGCTGAGTGACCAGACGACGAGGTCGGTCGATCCGCTCTCAGCCGGGCCGAGCGTGGTCCGCGTATGCACGAACCCCCGCTCGACCAGCACGGTCCCCGCAGTGAGCAGCGGCCACAGCCCCCCATCGAGGTCGAGCACCGTGGCCGTCGCTTTGCGGTGCATCGGGAGCTTCTCCAGGCCGCAGGCCACGCACCGGCCGAACTCGACATGACTTCCGATCGTGCCGGCGAGCAGCCCGGCGTCGACGTCCGGATCGCGTCCGGCCAGGTAGAGGCCGGCGGCCACCACGGCGGTCAGCCTGCTTCCCCGCGCGCCGCGATCGGCGGAGAACCGGCGCACTACCGCCCCGACCCGTTCGGACAGCGCGTCGAACTCGGCCTCGCGACCATCGCGGACGACGGTTTCGTCGACCACGAAACCCGCGGGCACCGGCCACACCCGCGCGGCCGGATCGGCTACGGCCTGCTGAACTGCCCAAGCCGAACGCTTGGGGGCCTCGGGACGGGACGCACGCGGAGCGGGCAGAGTCGTCACGGCCGGATGGGAGATCCTCGTGGTGACCCCGGCAGCTTCGCTGTACGCCGGCATCGCGTCGTCGGGCTTCGACCGTGCACCGAATCCCGTCTCCGGCAATCCGGCGAGGCGCGATACGATCTCCGACTGCTCCATCATCAGCCGCGACAGCCGGGGTAGCGGATGCAGCGGCTTTGTCAGGTCGACTCCGAACGGACCCCGCGGCAGTTCCTCGGGGACAGCGATGGGCACCAGCTTGGCCACGGCCCGGACTTTGCCGGGCAGCTCCTCGAGGATTGCCGCGGCGAGCCCGTCATCCGCAGAGTCGTGGAAGACCAGAACGGTATCAGGGTCGACGGATGCGGTACGGACCGTTGCCGCATGCGCGGGCTCACCTTGAGGGCGTACCCACAAGCCGGCCTGGACGACTTCGACCACCACGCCGGAACTGTGCTGGTAGAGCCCGGGCCTAGCCTCGATCAGGCCGTCGGCAGGCGGCCTGGAACGCCGTATCCGCGGGGCGGCAGGCTCGGCCGTGACGTCGTGCCGAGGCCGGAACGCCACCTGGTCGGCGAAGACGGGAACGCCGTGCGAGCCGTCCGGTCGCAGGGCGAACATCTCACCCGCGTCGGCACTCCCGGTCGGCACTCCGCCGTAGCAGACGATTTCTTCACCGAGTGCGTCGGCCAACGCCTGACCGGGACTGACCTCGCCGGCGGCGTCGAGTTCGCCGAAGCGGAAGAACCGGGCCCGGTTGCGGGCGTCCGGGTCGGTGGCCGTCCACCATCGCGCGACATCGGCCAGGGGCAGCGCGGGCACCCCTGGAGCCCCGAGCACGACCGTGAGCTCCTCAGTGGAGACGCGCAACCAGCGGGTGAGCCTCGCGCGACCTGCTTGAAGCCACGACTCGGGGCCGTGCGGCCGGAGCCAAAGCCCGGCGGGCAACGGTTCTGCCGTCGTGGCTTCCCCGGCCCGGTGGAGATCGAGGTCCAGGGTTCGCTCCCACTCCGGCACCGGGAACCGCCGTCCCCGCCTCTCCGGAGGCTGCCCGGGCGCGCACACGGTCCATCCGCGACTGCTGTGGGGCGGCAGGAAGACCAACCCCGTGGGACCGGCCTGCATCGCGCCATCCGGGAACAACACGGGCGCACCCAGCCGGTCGGCGAGCCACTGCGCGCCGGACAGCGGAATCTCCCGGGCCGTAGCGGCGGGAAACAGCCGAACCGCTCGCGGCGCCGGCGGAAGAGCCGCCGCCACCGCTTTCCACACCTCGATCGACGCACCCTCCGTCGGGAAATCCGCGACGACGAGGACATGATCGGCTTCGGCTCGCAACGAGGACGCCAACTGGGCAGCCTGCTTGCTCAACCCCGGCTTACCGTGGACGACCAGCGCTTCGCCGACTTGCCGGCCTGAGACACCAGCGCTGCGCCGGCTCAGGCGCGGCAATTTGAGAAGCTGCATCGGTTTCGCCTTCCCATGGCGGCGGACGCCTGAACCGGCCGCCCGCTCGAACGGCAGAGGGGTTCAAGCAACCTGGTGGTCCCACTTTGGCGGGCGGGAGAACTGACCGCTCCGCCGATGGCTCATCGGACGGGTATCCGGCGGATATCCCTCACGAACCCCGTCGGTCGGATCAGGCGCCGATGGCCTGGCGGTCGATCCTCAGAGCCGCCATGGCCAGGCCGTACCTGGTCCGGCAGCCGACCTTGGCGAACAGCCGGGTCAGCTGCTTCTCGACCGTCTTCTCGCTCATTCGCATCATCCGGGCGATCTGCCGGTTCGTCCGGCCTGCCCTGATGAGCTCGACGATCCTCGATTCCGTGTCGGACAGAACCTCCGGCGCCTTCCGATCGGTTGCCGCACCGGCGACGGCTGTCGCCGGTTCTGTCCCGACGCCGGTAGGCGAGCTCGCGTGCGATTGCCGGAGCCAGCCGTGCGGGGAATCGGGCATTCGAGCCGCCGGGTCACGCAACAGCACCAGCTCGCTGTCGCGGTGTGGCCGGAGCAGCCGTTCCGCCGTCCGGATCTCCGTCTCGTCCCCGCCGGCGAGACCTCGCACCAGTGCCAGCACTCCGTGCGACCGAGAAGTTCTGTGGCCTTGGTGGTGCGACTCGGCGACATCGACGACGGCGCGGCGGTGACTCGGATCGTCGGAGTGCCCTGCCAGCCAGGCCAGCCGCAGCAGCAGCCTCGACGTCCCCGGATCGGCCGAACTCGCCGGACGGATCCGGAAGGCACGACGACCGGCCGCGAACGCTTCGTCGTCCGCACCGGCCTGGTGACACAGGGCCGCCTCCACCCAAGCCCTCAGGTGTGGGAGCCGGCTCGGTTCCGGTACGGCCGCCAGCCACTCCGCCGCTTCCCGGCTTTCGCCCCGCCAGCCGCACATCTCCGCAGCCAGCAACCGAGCGTGTTCACGGACGGGTGCTTCCACCGCCTCTACGTTTTCGAGCTCCGCAACGGCGGAAAGCGCGTCGGCCCAGCGACCTTCGTCGTATCCGGCGCGTACGCGATGGAATACGGCCAACCGGCCACGCTCGGGTATGCGGTAGTCCGCCCCCAAGACCGCCGCGAGAACCGGGGCGAGGTCCCTCGCGGCACAGGCGTCGGCGAGCAGGGCAGCACGCCGTTCCCCGAGCCGGGCTCGCCGGACCGGCTGCGGGGCGGTAGACCCGATTCGTCGCCAGACCGGAAGCAGCGCGGCCGAGACGCCGGCCGGATCGACCGGCTCGCCGGCGAACCACCGGTCGGCCAGCCGCAGAACGGGCTGCGCGTCGTCGCACTGGCGAAGGTGTTCGCGGACAGCCCTCTCAACCGGGGCCCCCAGGTGAAGTGCCGCCAGAACGGCGCCCAGAGCCAACTGGGCGCGTTCTCCCTCACCCGGGCCCGCATCGAGCGCGTCGGCGACGAACGAGGTCATCGAACGATAGTCGGCGACGCGAACCAGGTGCCGGACGAGTTCGGTCTGCCGGACGGCACGTCCGTCTCCCGGCTCACTGTGCCACCACCCGGCATACAGGTAGCGCGTGCGTGCCGGGGAATCATCGGGGAGCGAGCGCTCAGCGTCCAGAAGGATTGCGGCGAAGTCCGTGCGGACGGGCTGCTCCCGTCCGGCCAGGGCCACGTGCCTGGCCACGTTGCCCGGCCGCACCGAAAGCAGGTCACCGTCTTCGAGCATTCGCTCGACGATGCTCCGGTGCAGCCGGTTCCGTGGGCGGTCTTCCGTTGTTTTCCCGACTTCCGCGGCGACACCGGGTATCCGGCACCGGATCGTGCCCGAGGAATCGCAATCGAGGACGCCGGCCTCGACAAGAGAGTCGACCAGCCGGCCGGCGACCTTGGCACCGTTGCCACCACCGGCCACGTACGGCAGGTCGTCGACGGACAGGCCGTCCGGCCCCGCGGCGAGAAGGACGACCTCCCGGCCGGCTTCGCCCGACAACTCGAGGCCGTCGAAGACCGGGTGTCCGATCGGGACGGTCACCGGAGTTTCGGAGTTCCGCAGTCGGGCGAGACCGCCGCTCACCTGGATCTCGCCGCGGGCGCGGAGGCTCGCCACCGTGGAACTGATCGCTCCCGGATTTCCCCACAACGGGCCGAGCGCCTGCTGGACGGCCGATTCCGTCTCGGGTGCGACCGCTGATCTCAGAAGCCGCCGCAGCAGGTTCGACGCGGCCTCCGGGGTCAGGGGACCGACTTCATGCAACTGCCGGAACACCGCCTCGAGCGAGGTCACGGGGTCGGTGGACCGAATCCGACACGACGCGACGACGGTGTGTCCGGACCGGTGAATTGCCGCCGCCGCCGGAATCGGCTCAGGCAGCCGGTCGAGGTCGTCGAGGATGACCGTGATCGGCTCCGACCTGCTCAGGCGGGAGAAAAGAGTGCTCATGGCGTGCAGTAGGCAGAACCTGGTCCACGGGTCGGCGTAGCCGTCCTCCGTGCACAGCCGGCTCACGTCGTCCAGCGAGTGCGCGAGCCGTGGATGCGTGTCGAAGCAGTCATATTGCTCGCGCACGGCCGTGAGCACCGCCCGGAAACCAAAGCGATCCCATACCGGACCACCAGCGGAGAAGGATACCTTCAGCACCGGCACGCCCCGGCCGGCCAGGACCGCGTTGAACTCCTCGAGCACAGCGCTCTTCCCGCTGCCCGGAAGACCACGCAACAGGATCGGACCGGACCCGCTGTCTTCGAGAAGAGCCTCGACCTCCGATCGCCTGCCGATCAGGCCGCCACGCTGACGCACCATCGCCCACCCCTCCGATCCCGATTACCCACTCCTTCGCGTAGGACCAATACCATCACGAGTGACTCAACGAATTCTTCATTCGAAGGCCGGAGTTCATACAGGCAAACAGGATGGGTTAGGCGCACTTCGCCTGCGCAATCGAAAGAAATGCCCCGAAGGGCAGCGCAGCAGTGATTCAGATAACTCCTGCCTGTACTGCATACGCTACCGCGTGCGGACGGTTCCGCAAGTTCAGCCGGGCGCTCATCTCGTAGATCACGTTTTTGACGGTGCGCTCGGAGTAGCACAGCACCTTGGCTATCTCACCAGTGTCAAGCCCGTCCGCCATCAGTCGCAACACATCGACTTCGCGTGCTGTCAGCCCGGCCGCACCCAGCCCGCGAGGTGCGAGCACATCTCGCTGCAGCCGTCGGACCTTGTCCAGCAGGCCGCCCAGAAGATCCGGCGGCAACACACCTCGTCCGGACGCAGCGGCGAGCACCGCCTGCACCAGTCCGTCGCCTGAAGTCTGCCGTCTCGGCAAAACCACGACGACCCGGCTCTCGACTGCGTTCAACAAGTCGTTGTCCTTCAGTTCATCGACGAGCAGCACCTTCGGCACCTTCGCCCAGCTCTCGGCGCGCAGCTCCGCCGCGAGTTGCGGCGTCATCCGATCCACCTGGAACACCAGGATGTCGCCTTGAACCAGCTCTTCGGGCTCGACCACGGCGATCTGCCGATGCGTCTCGAGCAAGCTCGTCAGCCCGATTTGCGTGATCGAATCAGCTGCCCGGACACCCACACGCACCGGTTCCATTTCGGACCTCCACTCAGGTTTACGGCGCCGAGGCCGTCAATCGACGACTCCACCGCCACTCGAGGTGCACGCAAGGCTCTGTCAGATCACCCCGGCTCGCATCGCATAAGCGACCGCGTGGGACCGGGAGTTGAGGCGAAGCCGGGCCATCAGGCCGTACAGCACGTTCTTGACCGTGCCTTCCGAGTAGGTGAGCTGTTCCGCGATTTCGTCGGTCTGGAGACCTTGCGCAATCAGCTGCAGAACGTCGCGTTCACGAGTCTCGATCCCGGAGAGCGTGAACCCCGCCGGAGCCAGGACCTGCGAACGCAACTGGTGGAGCTGGTCCAGCAAGATACCCTGCATCCGGTACGGCAGAAGCGCGGCGCCCTGGCTGACGGCGATGACCGACGACACCAGGGTGCTTTCTCGCAGGTCTGCGCGAGGCAGCAGGGCGACCACTCCGCACTCGACCGCCATCAAGAGGTGTTCGGAGTTGAACCTTTCCACGACGAGCACCACTCGCGGCCCCGTCTCGCAGCTGCTCGACTGCCACCGCCGGAGCATGGCGAACGTGCCCGTGCCGACCACCTCGTCTTCGACCACGACCAGGACGTCCGCGCACGACCCGGGTTCAGCCGGCACGAACTCCATCTCTTCGCAACCGCCGAGCATGGCCCGGACACCCGCCAAGCTGATCTCGTCGGCCGCGTGAACCGACACCTTCACTGTCCCCACGCCGCCTCTACCTCCCGGTATCCCGACTCGTTACCAGGGTGAGGACGACGTCTTCACGAAATCTCCACACGCTCGCATACACTGCGCACAGTTCAACTACAGTGAGTCACCGAGTGCGTGACGCCTTCGTCTCCAGGGGGTGCCAGAAGACCCCGAAGGCACTCGTGAGCTTCACTGTTTCCAGCCCTCGATGCGAGCCAGGCCAAATCTGAAGCAGCGCCGACGCCATCAGCAGCGACCGGCCACGGGAGTCACCGTCCGCGTCCGGCAGCTGCTTCACGTGGTAGCGAAGGCGGTACTCGCCCGGGCCGGCGGACAGCGACGTCGAAGCGTGCACCATTGCTTGCGACCAGTCCAGAACGGCCGGCGTTCCGGTCGCCGAGAGGTAATCGATCTCTATCACGTCATCGAACTCGTCGACAGCACCGGCAGGCTCGGCCGAATAAGCTTCGACCACGACGCGTGCCCGGTGCAGGACAGGCGGAAGCAGGAGCTTCAGTCTCCCAGCCGAAGCAGTAGCCATCCCCCGCCAGTCAGCATCGCGGTGACCAACCGGCACCGGGCCCTCGCTGACATAAAAAAACGGAGATTCGGTGTCGATTTCGAATTCGGCAAATCCACACACTTCAGGCTTGTCTTCTCGGGCAGACATGCCTTGTTTCTACCGAAACGAGGCAACCGAAGACGCCGTCAACGACCGTCAGGGGACTTTCGTCATCGGCTTCTGCCCGAACTGTCTCACTCGAACGTGGATCGTTCGACTGTTACAGTTTCCTCATCAACGATTTTGACGAGCATCCGAACCGCCGACTCCAGCCGGCGTGCGGCATCGGCGCGTTCGCCGCGATTCGCCAGCCGCAGCGCCTCGGCCGCGTGGGTGAGCCCGGTCGCCAGGTGGACACATCGGCGGGCGATCTCGGGAATCCCGAACCGGGTGCCACTACGCAAGAGCCCCTCCGCGTGCCGCTCCAACCCAGCAGCCAGCTCGAGGGCCGGAACCAATCCCTCACCGATCTCCACTACGGGACCACGCGGGTCTTCCCTGCACGCTGGTTCCACGATGCCTACCCCACTGTTGGCGACCATCGACAGCTTCTCGAGGACGTCATGATCCCGTACGAGTGAGGCACTGGGCACCGCCGTTCAGCCCTTCGCGCGGCGCTCAGATCACCGAACACAAATCTGCGCTCGCTCCGAACCGAGAAGAGCCGGACGCCGGCGCCGCGTCGTCGCGCGCGGGCTTGCTGGTCTTGTCCGGCCACGAGCCGCCTCAGCGACAGAATCAGATCGCACCCGCACGCATTGCGTAGGCGACCGCATGAGGTCTATTGCGCAAGTTGAGACGAGTGGTCAACCCGTAGACGGTGTTTTTCACGGTGCGCTCGGAGTAGCACAGTTTATGCGCGATCTCTGCGGTGTCGCATCCCTCGGCCATGAGCCGCAGCACGTCCACCTCGCGCGCCGTAAGCCCCGCGGACTCCGCAGCGGGTGAAACCGGCCTTGCGTCCGGCAACCGCCGCACACTGTCGCACAGCCGACCAACGAGCTCGGTAGGGAGCAGACCGCAATCAGGCACCACCGACAGCACCGCGTCGACGAGCTGTTGACCCGAGGTGGCGGCTCGCGAAAGCACCGCCACCACACGGCATTCCACGGCCGTCAAGATGTCGTTCTCGCGCAGCTCGCCCGTGACCAGAACCTTGGCGGCGCGAGCCCGCGGGCCGGCGCCGCGCAGTTCGGCCGCCAACTGCACCGTCATGCGGTCGGCCTGAATGACCAGGACGTCCCGTTCGGTCAGCTCATCCGGCTCGACCACAGCCAGCTCGGTGCGCGCACACAGGAAACTCGTCAGTCCTGCATGCATGATCGAGTCTGCCGCTTGCACCGCCACCCGTACCGGTTCCACCGTGCTTCCTTCCGCCTGGACGCCTCCCGATAGCCTCCGTCGACCGGCTTCACGTTCTCTCAACGCCGAGGCGCTAGCGCAGGACGGGGCTCAGCTGGCTCGCAGCGGATGGGTGCGGACCAGGTAGGACGGCGAGACCAGTCCGACCGGCATCGGCAGCCGGCCGACGCGCATGTCCACCCGGCGGAAGTGCCCCTCGACAGGCGGCCCGGAGACGATGGCATCCAGGGGGTCGGTGTAAGACCCGCTCACGGTCAGGTCCACGTGGGCGGCGCGCTGTTCGAGAGGCTGA
Organism: Amycolatopsis sp. lyj-23; assembly: GCF_046549135.1. Lineage (NCBI taxonomy): Bacteria > Bacillati > Actinomycetota > Actinomycetes > Pseudonocardiales > Pseudonocardiaceae > Amycolatopsis > Amycolatopsis sp. lyj-23. Next base: position 761,359 of record NZ_JAJPWN010000001.1, read on the forward strand.
TCCACGGTACGGAACGTGACCAGGCGGGGAACGGACAACCCGAAAGTGCCGAGCACGTTGCGGAATGGCTGACCGAAGATTGGCGGCAGCGTATACTTGTGGTCACCTAGTACACCACGCAGACGCAACAGTTCAACTCCACGTCGACGCACCGTGGCGTGAACGACGTAGTCTTCCTCCACCCAGTCGATCTCTGCGATCTTCTTCGGGAAGCCGAGCGTTTCGCGTCCGCCGATCAGTGCTGTGTCGTCGTCCACCACGATCCACGGGCAATGCGCAGCTTGAGACCGTCGGTGTCGGACGTTGAGGAAGATGGCCGCCTCGCGGTAGACGCTGTTGAAGTTCGTCCACGGGTAATCCGCGACGAACAGCAGCGCTGTCGACGCTTCGGCCATCCGCACGCCGAAGGGCAGCAGCGCGTCACACACCTTCCGGTCCACCGGAACGATGGCCGACAGGAACTTCGCGTTTCGGTATTTGAGCGTACCGGGGCCCTGCCGCCGGCGAAGGTCAGCCAGCCCCTCGGCGACCGTGAAAGTCGGCCGGGCCCCCACGGGTGCGACTCCCTCTTCGGACATCCGAGTCTGTTCCTCTTCGGACACCCGGGCCTGTTCCCCTTCGACCACAGTTCTCTCCTCTTCTACGGCTCCCGTTCTGACTATCACTCTCAGGAGCGCGGGAAAACCAGCCGCCGGGCATCAGAGGGGGTTCCTCCACGAACGAGCGGACACAATCGCGCCGTCGACGCGGGGACTTGGACCTGACACGTTCAGGACGAACGGGCAGCCGTACACGAAATAGGGGCATCGATGTAGGCATCCGGTTACCGACGCATTTAACGTGAGGCGTGCTCACGACCCCCATTGCTCCTCCCATCAGGTTGCGGCGCAGGTGTCCGGTGCGCGGGTGCACCTGGCGCGGCCCGTGCCCCGACCACGACGTCCAGCACGTTCGGCACCCGGACGTCGAACTGGCCCGGTTGATGCGGCGGCGCCCGTTCGGCGCAGGTCGGAAGCAGCGACGCTCGGCTGCCCGGTACGCACAGCCGACCGCAACCGCGTCACCGTTGGTGGTGAGCACCATCGCCGCGCGCGACACCGAGCCACCGCAGCCGTTCAAGCGACAACGCTCGGCCGATCCGGCCTGCCCGCCGAGGGCGCCCGGAGCGGGACCCGAAACCGCTCCATCCGAGAAGGCGGGTGCTTCCTCGCACGGGTTTCGCCGACGCCGCGGGGTACGCAGCCCCCGCGCCCAAGCCACCGCAGACCGAACCGTTGCCCGGCTGCTTGATCACGCCACATCGGACTGATCACCTATAATATGGGAACTCTGATCGCACGCAGTTCGCTTCTTCCGCCGATCACCAGTTTGCGATACACATTCGAAAGGTGGAATTCGACAGTCGAGATCTTCAGTTGCAAGCGGTCGGCTATTCCTCCGTTGCTGAATCCGGCCTGGGCCAGGTTGGCGACCTGTCGCTCCCTCGACGTCAGCTTCGCGGTCTCGGCATTCGCCGCCCATCGTCGTATCGCACTGTCGGCCCGCGCCAGCCACGCCATGTTGTGCGCCGACAAAGCGTTCTCGCGCAACGCTCGCAACACTGGCACGACTTCTTGATGGTGCCCCTCGAGTCTCAGTTTCAGCGCCAGTTCGTATTGGCTCTCCATCAGGGTGCCCAGCGCACGGCTTCTGGTCAGCAGCTGCACCGCGTTCCTCAAGGTCTTGCCGTCGCCGTCGGCGCGTATCAGGCCGACGGCACGCAACGCCGTGCCGACCGCTCGGGCGGTCCCCCACCGCCTCGCACTGCTGAGCTCCTCCTCGGCGAGAGGAAGAGCGACGGCCTCCCGTCCGGTCGCCGCGGCGCACAGCGCCGCACGTGATCGCCACGGGTTGACAGCGGGATTGGTGACACCCCAGCCGACGAGCTCCCGCCCGCAGGCGACGAAGTCCTCGTAAGCCGACTCCGGCCGCCCGGCCGCCCGGCTCAGGAGGCCACGTGCTCCGAGCACCTCGGCGCGATCGACCACTGCGTCCAAGCTGCCGGCAAGAGCGTGCGCACGCATCAGCTCATCCGCCCGATCGAGTTCGTCGAGGTCGACCAGAGCCTCGATGGCCCAGGCCACTCCGACCTCCGTGAACTGATCCTCATCACCGTTGGTGACAACGGGAACGAGCAACCGGACTGCGGTCGCGGCGTCGCCGGTCGAAGCCGCAATGCGAGCCCGGAGCACAGTGAGCGCCGATGACGCTGCCCACCCCGCCCGAGCCATGGCGCGCTCGCAGTAACGCTGAGCCGCCTCGAAGTCATCGAGGTACAACAACACCAGTATGCAGTTCCAGAAGGTATCGACATCACGCCAGGTGAACGACTCCAGTGCCCGGTGGGCGAGCTCGGCCGCTGCCGGTGCGTCGTTCCCGTGGTTCACCAGCAACATCCCCTGCACGGCACTGAGGCGCTCCGGCGGGACGATGGCCGAGTTGCCGCGGCGCTGTTCCTGAAGAGCCGGCCGAGGGCGGCCTGCCACGTAAATCAGCCTGCTCACATCCGGCCCGACCACAGCCGGGACAGCATCCGCGAGGACCCAGCGCAAAGTGCGCACGGCGGCTTCGTCAGCCTCGGTCCACCGACCCAGTTCGGCCAACCTTCCCCGCTCGGCCTGCGCGGCCTCGAGCGCTTCGAGAGCCGCTGCAACCGCGTCCATTTTGTGGCTTTCAGGCATGCCTCTCCGACCACCCAACCGTCCGGCCGCCGACCGGCTTGGCCATGCCCCTTCGCGCACTCATCCCGCCGCCAGGGCGGGCATCTTCTGTCGGCATGATACTACGATAGGTGAGCCGACACGCACACACCGTCAGAAGCAGACGGAGATCACGAATGTCCGGCTTTGATCCCGGCCTCGACCGGCCGAGTCCGAGCGCAAGCGACCGACCCGGGCACCACGGAGGCACTCGTACCGCTCAAGGAGCCTTCGACGGCTTCGCCATCAACGCTCGCCTACCGGAAATCCCGAGCTTGCGATAGACGTTGGAGAGGTGGAACTCGATCGTGCGCACAGTGAGTACCAGCCGCTCGGCGATCTGCTTGTTGCTGTAGCCCGCCCGCGCCAGTTCGGCTATCTTGCCTTCTTGCCCGGTCAACGATGCCTGCCGTTCGGCCTGGGTGAGATCCCGCAGCATCCCGTCGGCCAGGTCCGCCAGTTTCGTGTTGCCGATCCGCCCTGCCATCCGCGCAGCTCGCTCCAGCTGCTCCCTCGCCGCGGCATCCTGGCCGGAGGTCATCAGCCGGACGCCTTGCTCGTAGCTGGTGGCAGCGAGGCCGGCCGGCGACAGCGCGAAATCCAGCAGATCGATCGCATCGGTGAGCAGCCTGGAAGGCACTTCGGGTTCGGCGACCATCGCGCGTACGTACTGCGCCCAACCGGCGTACGCCAGGCCGCCCCAGCCTCGAGCGGCTTCTTCCTCTTCCGCCGCCAGCGCGGCGGCCAGCTCGAACCGCCCGTCGGCGACAGCGGCCAGCGCCGCCATCCCCCGGCGGCGCACGACCGCGGAGTGCGCCGCCACCTCCGCGATCGGGCCACGGAGGCACCCCAGCAAGTCCGCCAGGGCCATGCTGGGCCGGCCGGCCGCGAGGTGGAGCGAGCCTCGGATGGCGAGCAGCAGCGGGCCAACGGCAGGTCTCGTCGCCGCCAGCTCGGCGAAGTCGTACTCGTCGGCCACTGTCTCAGCGGCTCCGAGGTCACCGGCTGTCACGTGCGCCTCGACCAGAAGCGGGGCCGCAAACTCACGCGCGGAGCGAGAAGACGACGTCGAGAGGACCCGTTTCAACAGTTCCTTCGTCCCCGCCACGTCCCCGACGTGCTTGGCGTGCTGGGCTCGTAGCAGCGACAGGACATCGGCGAACGTGTCATCCCGAAGATTCTCCAACCTTCTGAGATGCCCGTCCGCACTCACCAGCTCGCCCGCGCAGATCAACACGGTGACCCCGCGCCAGACGCAGCGGGCGTGACTCAGACAGGAGCCATCGGTGAGCGCGGTGTCCGCCAGCCGGACGGCATTGAGCCGGTCGGTGCATCGAATCAGATTCGTGAGCGCCACCGCTGCCGGGCAGCCTTCGTGTGACTCCAGCGGATCAGTCCAGACCGCCTCGAAGCCACGGTTGTTCACCGACCCCGGCAAAGCTTCCGTCCTCGTCGACGAGTAGGTCCCCGCGCCTCGGGCGCCCGCCGATGTGGGTCAGGCGCTCGAGAAGCCGCCCCCCAGCAGGGACAGTAACCGAATGCGCCGGCCCGCTCACGCACGAACCCGGGCATGTCACCCGATCGAACCAGCGGTTTGCTCGGTGATCCGGCGGAATCCCTGGCAGGCAGCGGTACCACGGCCGCGCCGGCGATCATCGGACGTGCGACTGCCGAGAGGACTGGCCGTCCACGCCGTCGAGGAAGTGCCCTTTCTCGACGGCAAGTTGAAGATTCTTCGGCTTTTGGTCCGGACGGCCTGGGGTCCAACCACAGTATCTCGCCCCGAGGGCTCGTCTGCCGCGGGTGGCCAGCCGATGATCCTCAAGCGCCGACCGGGCCGTTCGGGGCGATCGGTTGCCTCGACTGCCCTACTCGAGCACCACTGCGTGAGGGCCCGTACCTGATACCTGCGAGCAGAAGAGGGAGCCGAAGATGTCCTTGCAACTCGATCTCTTCGGCCCGGTACGCGCTCGGTGGGACGGTGAAGAGGTAGAGCTCGGGCCGGCTCAGCGCAGGACGCTGCTGGCCGTCCTGGCGTTCCGCGCCAACCAAGTCGTCACGCGCTCGGAGCTGATCGACGCAATCTGGGGCGACGAAGCGCCCGTCAGCGCTCACGGCATCATCTACACCTACGTCTCCTCGCTGCGTTCAACCCTTGGTCCTGGCCGCACCGATCGCGGGGCGACCGCGGTGCTGGCGTCGAGCGGACCCGGCTATTGCCTCCGCGTCGAGGCCGAATCGATCGACGTCGTCCGGTTCGAGAACCTGCGCGATCAAGCGCGTTCACGTCTGCTCCGACGGGACGTCGCGGGCGCTCTGTCCGCGTTGGAAGAAGCCCTCGAGCTCTCTCACGACGAGCCCATGGCCGGCCTGGGCGGTCCCTACCTCGAAACACAGCGCGAACGGCTGAAGGAGCTGCGGCTGGAGGTCGTCGAACGCCGTGCCGGAATCCTGCTCGACCGGGGTGAGCACCAACGAGTGCTCGCCGAACTGACGCCTCTCGCCGCAGCGCATCCGGCTCGTGAGGATCTGCTGCGCCTCCAGCTGCTGGCGCTCTACCGATGTGGACGTCGCAGCGAGGCGATGAGCCTGTTCGAGCGGCTTCGATCCGCCACCGTCGACGAGTTCGGGATCGAGCCGGGCGCCGAGCTGACGGCGCGGTACGAGCAGATCCGGACCGACGACCCGGCGCTGTGGCATCGACAGGTGATGACACCACGAACGCAGGCCACCGCCCGCATCGCCCGCACTGCACGCCAAGCACCCTTCGTCGGCAGGTCCCGCGAACTGAGCACGATCGGCACGGCGATCAGAAGGCTTGCTGACGGGCGTGGTAGTTCCGTGTGGATCGAAGGCGAACCAGGCATCGGCAAGTCAGCGCTGGTCAACGCCGCGCTCGCGAACGCGGGTGCCTGTGTGGTGGTCCACGCCGAAGCGGATCAACTCGCGCAACACAGCGTCCTCCAGGCCGTGCTCGACTGCCTCCGGGTTGCGACGCACCCAGCCGACGTTCGCCGACGGGAGGTCGTGCGCACGGCTCGCAACCTGGCCGGGGCAGATGAATCAGCACTTGCGCTCGCGAGTAGCCTGGTCGTTCAACTCGTCCGCGACCTCTGTCGCGAGCGCCCGTTGATCCTGGTGATGGACGATCTCCAGTGGTCAGACCCGGCCGACCTCGAGGTTTGGCTTCACCTCGCGCATGCGGCGGACCGACTGCCGTTGCTCCTGATCGGCGTGAGCAGGCGTCTTCCACCTTGTCACCGGCTCGGCCACCTGCGTGCCCGAATCGACCGGACGCGCACGCAAGTCCACCACCTCGCGCCCCTCGATTGCCAGGAAGTGCACGGCCTCCTCACCGGTCTCACCGGCGCCGTGCCCGGTCCAGCGCTGCTCGCGCTCTCCCGTGCCGCGGCCGGGAACCCCCTGTTCCTGCGAGACCTGGTCGACGCCGTGGATGACGACGAGCCGCCGGGCGTCGTGGCCGCCGAAGGACCGCCGCGCATTCCCCGGCTCACGCTGCAAACCGTCTGCCGCCGTCTCGGCTACCTCACCACCGACGCCTTCGAGCTGCTCCGGTGGGCCGCGCTGCTGGCCCGGTCCTTCACGAAGGACGACCTCGCCACGGCGTTGGGCACATCGACGGCGGAGCTTGCTCCCGTGCTCGCCGAGGTGGTGGCGGCCGGGTTGGTGGAGAGTGAGCAAGGCAGGCTCACGTTCCGCCACCCGGTGGTCCGCGAGGCGCTCTACGCCCGGACTTCACCTGCCATCCGGCTGGCTCTGCACCGGCAACTCGCGGAGGCGTTCGCCGACGCGGGTGCCCCGGTCGAACACGTCACGTTCCAGTTGCTCGCCGCGCCGATCCCGGCCGACAACTGGTTCTGCGCTTGGCTGGCGCGGCACGTCCATCAGCTGGCATCGCGATCACCTCTCGTCGCGCTACGGCTGCTCAGGCGAGCCACCAGTTCAGGGGTCATTCCCGCCGAGTCCCGCGAACGGCTTCGAACCTCGGCCGCGCGGGTCACGCGATATCTCAGCGCAGTCACCAGTCTGATCACTGGCGCGCGAGGCTCGCAGGACCGTCCGGCACGCGATCACTTCACAGGCGAACCGCATCCGCTCGGTATCCGTTCCCGGCGGATGGGGTCAGCCTGCGGTCCGGCGGCCTCTTCCCGGCTCTGCCGAAAGGTACCCCGCGCCGGCCTCCCACACCGGCTACGACGTGAACCGGCACTCGCCCGGGACGAGTTCGACCGATCCTCGGAACTGCACCGGCTCAGCCGCAGCGCGGTGACATCGCCGTCCACCGAGACCATTCGGACGACGCGTGCGCTACCCCGCTGTCGTTCCAGGCCGCGGCCCCCGCCGACCAGGCCCGTACCAGCACGACGCAAGTAGGCGGCGCGCTGCGCGGAGGACGCAACAGCGGTTCACCCGCACTCGAATGGACTCTTGCATGGACGAAAACGCATACCGAATCCGAGCTCTGGGCCCGCTGCGGGTCTGGTGCGGTGCGGAAGAGCTCGAGCTGGGCCCGGCGCGCCAGCGGGCGGTGTTCGCCGCACTGGCGACGCGTGCCACGAACCGGCCGATCACCAGCACTCAGCTGGTCCGGGCGGTCTGGGGTGCCGACGCGCCGGCGAGCGCGACCGGCAGCGTCCACACGTACATCTCGGGGCTACGCCGAATCCTGGAGCCCGGCCGCACTCGCTGGTCGACCGACGGCGCCCTGGTCTCGGAATCCGCCGGGTACCGGCTCCGGGTCGGTCCCGCAGCGCTCGATGCCGGGGAGTTCGACAGGCTGCACGCATCGGCTCGCGCGCGTCGACGTGAGAAGGACGCCGCCGGCGCGGTCGAGGCGCTGGACCGCGCGTTGGCCTTGTGGACCGGGGAGGCTTTTGCCGGCGTCCCCGGCCCACATGCGGCGTCGCTGCGTGCGGACCTCGACGAAAAGCGCCTGTCCGCGCTCGAAATGCGCGCGGAAGGCCTGCTCGCGTTGGACGCCCACGAAGATCTCGTGCCCGAACTGAGTTCACTTGTGCGCGAGTACCCGCTCCGGGAATCACTGTGGAAGTCGCTGATGATGGCGTTGCACCGCGGTGGCCGGACCACCGAGGCTCTCGACGCCTTCCGTACCGTCCGCGAGATCCTGCACGACGAGCTGGGTGTCCGGCCAGGACGGGAGCTCGCCGAGGCGCGCCAGCAGATCCTTCGCCACGCACGTCGATCGAGTACGGCAACTGCGTCTGCGATCCGCGTCGAGAGATTGGCGGTCCTGCCTCGCACCGTCGCCCATGAGATGGCGGTCCGCCGCGAGTTGCCGGCCGCCTGCTACGGGCGCGAGCGAGAAGTCACCGCACTCACCGGCTTCACCGAAGACGTGCTGGCCGGAGGTGGCCAGGCAGTGTGGATCGAAGCCGAACCCGGCATGGGAAAGTCCGAGCTGCTCCACTGCGCGCTAGCCAGCATCGGCGAACGCGGTTGCCACGTTGCTTGGGCAGAGGCGAGCGAGCTCGGCCGGAGATTGCCGTTTCAGGTACTGCTGGACTGCCTGGGGATGGACGTGACGAGCGCCGCGGCGGGGACGACGGCGTACGAGCGTGAAGCCGCCACGGCGGACCGCATCCTCGCCCGGGTGGACCGGCTGTGCGCCACGGCGCCGCTGGTGATGGTCCTTGACGACTTCCACTGGGCCGACGAGGCCAGCGTGCGCACGTGGAGCCGCCTCTTCACAGCCGCACGCCGGCTGCCGCTGCTGTTGATCACCGCGTCCCGCTTGCTGCCACGGCGAACAGCGTTGGTGCCGGCGCGGCGGGCCGCAGAGGCTCGCGGGCTGCAGGTGATCACTCTCGGTCCGCTCACCGACGCCGCCGTCGACGACCTGCTCGGCGATCTGATCGGGGCTCGCCCAGGTGAGACCCTTCGCTCCTGCATCGCCACGGCCGCGGGCAACCCGCGTGACCTCCGCGAGGTGGCGGGCGCCTTGGTGCGCGAAGGTGGCCTCGAAGTCGTCGGAGGAACTGCGCAAGTTCGGGCCGACGCGGGCATCAGGGCCGCGGAGCCGATGCTCGATGCAACAGACCGGACGCTGCACATGCTCAGCGAACCGTCGAGGGAGACGCTCCGGCACGCAGCGGTGCTGGGGATGGAATTCGACCTGGCCGAAGTGGCGGCCATGCTGTCCAAGAAGCCGTCTGACCTGCTCGACGCCTTCGAGGAGGCCGTCGAGCTGAGAATCGTCGTCGACACCGGAGTGCGGCTGGCGTTCCGCAATCCGCTACTGCGCCGGGCGCTGTACGACGGACGGGCAGGCAAAGCCTCATCTTCGAGCTGAGCCGCTGATCGGCCACGCTTTCGTCCGGACGAGGAACCAACCCGGCCTCAACTGCTGCCGGCCGTGCTCACGTCTTCGAGCGACGCAAGAAACGCCTGGGCCACCCCGGCTTCTTCACCGTCCAGGCGGAGGAAGATGTCCAACGCACGCCGAGCCTGTTCACGCGCTTCGACGAACCGAGAGTTCCGCCGATGCAACTCGGCCATGCCGAACCGAGCCAAGGCTTCGTGGTAACGGTCACCCAGCCTTACGCAGAGCTCCAGAGCGGTCTCGTATTCCGCCACGGCATCGGCCATGTTGCCGAGGTCGCGGTGTGCATGTCCCAAATTGACCAGGATGTTCGCCGCCAGCAGGTCGTTACCCGCCGCGCGAGCCGCATCGAGGCCGGCACGGCCACACTCGAGGGCCTCCGCTGGACGCTGCGACTCCACGTACAGTTCGCAAAGCGCGTCGAACGATCCCGCTTTTTCGTACGGGCCACCGACCTTCAAAGCCAGCTGCACTCCCTCCCGCGCCCGGACGATACCTTGGTCGTACTGCTTCGCCTCCCGCAGCGTGGACGACAAGTTCACCAGCAAACCGATCCGAAGACTGTCGTTGTCCGTCCCGCCGGCGATCGCGAGAGCCTCTTCGAGGGTTCTGGCAGCGATGTCGTTGCGTCCCAGCCTGGAGTTCGCAATACTGATGTGGTTGAGAATCCGCAGCCGCGGAACCACACCGTCTCGTTGTTCCGCTGAGCGGAGAGCGATGCGGAGAACCTCGAGCCACTCCGTCACCAATCCCGCCGAGTAGTAATGGTTGTACATGTACCAGGCCATTTGCCAGGCCGCTTCGTGCTCACCCAATTCCGCCGCACATTGCATCAACGCACGGATGTTCGCTGCTTCAAGCTGACACCAGGCGTAAGCATCATCACCGGTGGCGAAAACCGGCAATTCGTGCACCACTTCAGGTAGGTCCAACGGGAAGATTCGATCATGCGGCATGATGCAGCTGTAAGCAGCCCGCAGGGTGTAGACGTACCAGCTGAGCAGCCGACGGGAGGCGGCGCTGCGCTCGTCCGCAGAATCAACGTGGTCACCGAGTTCGGCAGCGTAAACACGGACGAGGTCGTGGAAGCCGTACCGGTCACCTTCGCGCTCCAGAAGGTTCTGCTCGCACAACACGGCGAGCAATTTCGCTGCTTCGCCGGGCGACCGGTCCAGCGCAGCGGCGGCCGCCTCGACACCGATGTCTTGGCCAGGCAACACCCCCAGGTATCGAAAAGCTCGGGCCACCTCCGGGTCCAGCGAGTGGTATGACCACGAAAACACCGCCCGCACCGACGACATGTCATCGTCGCCAACGTCGAGGGCGTCGAGCCGATCTCGCTCGACCGTCAAGTTCTCAACCAAATCCTGCAGACTCGCCTCGGGATCGGAGGAGATCTTCTCGGCTGCAATGCGCAGGGCGAGCGGCAGGTACCCGCACAACCGGGCCAGCGCTGCCGCTTGCTCGGGCTCGGAGCCGACTCGCCGCCCGCCGACCGATGCACGCAGCAACTGAATCGCCTCTGCCTCACTCAGCAAGCCCAAGGTGAGCCGATGAGCACCCTCGCGGACCACCAGGCCGCTCAACCGGTTGCGGCTGGTGACCAGCACCAAGCTGTTCGACGGACCGGGCAACAACTCCCGCACCTGCTCAGCCGACGCGGCGTTGTCCAGCAAGATCAGCATCTGCTTGTCCGACAGCAACGTCCGGTAGATCGCCACCTGCGCGTCCAGCTCCTGACGCCGCCCTCCGGCACCGAGTGACCACAGCAGCTGTGCCAGCGCCTCTTGGACGGTCAACGGCGTTCGGTGCGGGTCGAACCCACGCAGGTTCAGGTACAGCTGCCCGTCCGGGTAGAACTTGGCCACCTGCCGCGCGAATCGGACGGCCAGCGAGGTCTTTCCCACGCCGCCGAACCCGTCCACGGCTGAAATGATCAGGGCGCGGCCCCGGGTGCCGACAGCAGCGTTCCATTCTTCGAGCTGGGCCAGCTCATGGCTCCGACCGACGAAATCCGCCACCTCGTGCGGCAGTTGCGCCGGCGCTACGGACGCCGGACGGGTGATCGGCGCCTCGAGCTCCGGATCCGCTCGCAGGATCCGGGCGTGCAGCTCCGCCAGCTCCGCTCCTGGGTCAAGCCCCAGCTCAGCAACGAGCAACCGCCGCGCCGTGTCGAACTCCGCCAGAGCTTCCGCCCGCCGGCCGCTGCGGTACAACGCCAACATCAACAACGCCCGTAGCCGCTCCCGGAACGGCTCCGCCAGCACCGCCTCCCCCAGCTCAGCCACGAGCTCGCGGTGGCGCCGCAACGCCAGCATCAGATCCGCGCGCTCTTCGACGAGCTGGTACCGCAACTCGGTCAACCGGACACGCTCCGCCTCCGCCAGCGGCCCCGGCACGCCCGCCAACGGCACCCCACGCCACAGGCCCAGGCACTCGTCCAGCACCCGCACTGCCGCCGCGTTCTCCCCCGTGCCGGCCAACTCCCGCGCGCGCCGCACGCCCAGCTCGACGGCCGTCACATCGACGGCAGCCGGCTCGAGCACCAGCCGGTAGCCGGCTCCGGTCCGCACGAGCATCTCTCCGCCGGTCGCTGACAGCACCCTCCGCAGTCCGTGGATGTAGGTGTGCACACTCCCCTCGACCGACGCGGGAGCCGACTCACCCCACACTCCGTCGATCAGCTCCGAACGGGACACTGTCGCACCGGCTCGCAACGCCAAGACAGCCAGCACCGCACGTTGCCGAGGCGGACCCACCGCCAACTCGCCGCCCGCTACCCGGACCCGGACCTCACCCAGCAGATCAACCTGCACAACCGGCTCAACCGCACCCACGCCGACCCAACCTCCACCTGTTGCCCCAGGACGGCACCGCAAAAGGATTCACTTCACACGGCGACCGCCACCCGCCGCTGCGGCTACTTTCCGCAGGCATGACGATGACCGCGGTACCGGCGGCCGGCAGCTCCGTGCGGTATGAAACAGCTCGGCTCAACCGACCGGAACCTATGACTGAGAAGCACTCCACACGGGCTCGGCCTCCTTGGCCGGCCTCAACGCCGCCAGCGCGCGGCTCAGGGTGACGGTGTCGAGTGGCTGCGGCGGTCCGCCGACTCCTCTGAGGTGCCGGAGCAACTCGGCCTCGGGCGCGAGCTGGTGAGTCCGCAGGTAATAGGTCACCGTGTCCGTCCAGATCCAGCTTCCGTCCGTGCGGAAGTTCATCGGTACGACCCGGCCACGTGCCGGATCGACGATATCGCCCAGCGTTCCGGTCGTGACGAGGAGTTCGGTGCCCGAGTCGAGGTATTCGACCAGCCGGGCGCGCTCGTCGTCGTCGGCGATCTTCGCGTGGTCCGGAGCGAACCGCGGACCCGAATCAGCGTCCACCTCGTCGAAGACCCTGGCTACGTTGAGCTGCAGATCTTCGTGGGGCGACCACAGAAGCTTGCCGGCCGACTGCACGGCCCGCTGGTAGCGGTTCCGGGCGCCGTGTATCGATACGATCTCGACTTGCGGGTCGCGTTCTCCTGCTGCGAGCAAGATCTCTTGCAGCCGTGCGGCCAGTTCTGCCGGCTCGCCGGCATCGTCAGCGTCGTCGTCGACTTCAGCCACGTAGACGACCCGCGGCTCGGGATGCGGTTCGTCACCGATGGGTCGCCGCACCGCACTCCACAATCCCCGTATACCGGGTACTCGAACGACTTCGGCCAGCAAGTCCTGCTCCGCGAGCGCGGAGATCAGCATGGTCCCGTCCTCGCTCGAGCCGTCTCCGCCCTCCGGCGTCGCACCCCAATCCGGCGCGAACCGCCAGAGCAAGGTCGTGCTCGGAGGGATGAGTTCCATCGCCTCGAGGACGGCGGGGTCCTCGCCCTCGGATTCCAGCAGTTCAGCCAAGGCGTCGAGGTCGTCGTCGTCCAACGGCAGCACCGTCCGCCTCCCGGAAAACGCCAGAACCCGGGCCACCTCGACACAGCGATCGTCCGCGAGCGCAGCGCGGCTGTACGTCAGAGCGTCGTCGGGCAACCAGCCGGCCACCCGGAGGAGCATGTCGTGCAATTCGGCGGTGAAGGGGTGGCTCATCGGTCGCTCCCTGCGGTTTGCGGTGTACCGGCCCAGTTTGATCGCTTCGGCAGTCGGCCAGGCCGCTCGCGAGCGATGAATGCCCGAAGGCGCAGCCTCGTTGGCTCAACTCCCCGGCGGACACCGAGGCCGGCCACCTCTCGTCGGCCCCACTTGCCCCGACACCCCAGCTGACTCGCGATCGCTTCATGGATTCAGGTACGGGTCTTTTGCCATACGCCGGTATGCCGCAAGCGAGGTTGCCGAAGAGTTGATCTGCCAGTGCCGTTCTTTGTCGACATCGAACCAGACGACCGCCTTGATCGAAGGGAAGCTTTGCTTCAGCGTGGGAACAACGTCATCGATCCAGCGACCCTTGTCGCCACCGGCTTCGTCGGACGCCATCTCGCCGATGATGATCGGCTTACCCACCTCAGTCAGCCGAGCATAGCTGTCAGCGAATACGTCGTGGAAACTTTGCCAATCGAAGTCCGCATCGGAATTTCCCCAGTTGTAGCCGTCGATCCCGGTCCAGTCGACGTACTCGTCTCCAGGGTAGTACGACATCGCCGGCGGACCGCCGGCACTGTCGGTGTTGTTCGGACACCAAACCCAAACGACGTTCGTTGCGGAATTCTCGGCAAAGATGTCATGTATGTGCCGGTAAGCCGCAATGTACTTGTCAGGCAAGTGACCACCCCAGCCTTCTTCCTCGTTCATCTCGGCCGCGAAATCAAGAAAAACCTTGGCGGCCAAATTTTTGACCCCATTGGCGCGCGCCGCGATGGTGGCATCCAGCCTTCCGTCGATGATGTCGTCGAAGGAGACGCCGAACGGCTCCCAGTTGATCAATGGTATTCGACCACTGGCCAGGTCGGCACGCGTGGCCGCAGCGGCAACCCAGTCGTCCGCCCATCCGTAGTACGACAGGTGAATGTTCGGCTTCCGCCCGATCCGCGCATCGGTGTCTTCAACGCTTCCCGCCCCGTAATAGTGACCAAGAAGAACACCTTGCGCAGGCACCAAGATCTCGCTTCCGCCCTTCGGCGCTTCGGCGCGAGAAGTCGACGACAGAGCCGTCGGCCGGATCTCACTCATCGAGCAGGACACCGTCAGGACGGTCAGCGAAATCACAAGCCCGACGGCCGGCAAGAGTTTCTTCATTTTCGATTCCTCTTCACTACACACACGGGCCGAACACTTCGAACAGTGGATCACCGCGATGATACGGACGACTCGCACCACGACTTGATGCACACGCGAAGCCGGTGCGTATAGCCAACAAAACTGCCCGAATCGCCACAGCCCGCTCAGAGGAGTACCACGGCTACCGTGCCGAGCGTCGGTACAGGCAGTTCGTCAGCGGACTTTTACTCCTTCCAGCGCACGGCAGATCAACCCGGGATCTCGAACACCGCTCGCCCCTCTCATCGGCGTACCAGCGACCGACGTTCTCCACCCTAGGAACAACCTGCAGTTTATTCAAATGAGTGCTTTGCACTTGTACGTTTACCCCCACGCAACCACCGGTCGGCAGCCGCGTGGGGAAGGTGACGCTCGCGGACGCCTGGGCCGCCCCAGGCTGGGACACCGCGGTGGCGTGCCGAGCGAGCCCCCTGTCGGGCCAGGCCTCGGTGGCGTCGAGGTGCAGTGCGGTTCCGAGCGCGGCCTTGAGGCGATCTGCCCGCTCGTCGATCGGGTTGGCCGGCTGGAGGTTCAGGTAGGCGAAGCCGACTTGCGCTCGGGCGCCGGCGTGAGCAAGGCCGCCGTTGACGCTGTCACGGTCGAAAGCCTCCAGCACGCCCGGTACCCGTGGGTGCACTGTGCCACCCGGCGGCGAGCGGCGCCACGAATGAGGAGGCCGGTTGCGGCCGAGGAGGTTCGAAAGCCTGGTGGCCAGGCGATGCCCCGCTCAGCCGAGTTCGTGCAGCCGGTGCAGCAGCTGCGGGGACAGATCCGGCGCCGTCACCGAGGCCCGGGGAACTGCCGTGCCGGAGCGAGCGCGCCGGCGCCGATTCCGCCGGCCATATCGACCGATGCGCGCGAGTTCGTCCCCGAACCGACCTGCCAACCAGGACGTGAGGTACGTCTGCCGGACCTCGTTGTCCGAGTCCAGCAGCCGCGCGGGAGCGAGCGACTCGTCGGAGACCGGCGAACATCCGAGATGCTGCGGACGGCGAGCGGGTGGGTGGCCATGGCTCCGACAGTACGATCATCTTGCCCAGATCGGGTACCGTCTTGCTGATGAAGCAAGAAGACGATCTGGACAAGACCGTCCGAATGCGGATCCGGAGCCTGCGAAAGTCGCGTGGCTGGTCCTTGGATGCACTCGCCCAACGAGCCTTGATGAGCCCGTCGAACCTGAGTCGCATCGAAACCGGAGCGCGAACCCTCAGCCTGCACCAACTGACGTCCCTCGCCCGGGCGTTGAACATCTCACTCGACCAGTTGACGGAGAGCGACGACGCCGCTGACGTCGTCATCCGGCCCCAGCAGGACGAGCACCGCGGACTGACCACCTGGTTGCTCAGCCGCGCGGATGGTCCGGGCAGCACCGTCGCCAAGATGCGGATCACCGACGAAAGCCTCGACCCCGGCTCGGTCCGGCTCGGCGTCCATCCTGGCCGGGAGTGGTTCACGGTCCTATCCGGCACCGTCATGTTGCTGCTGGGCTCACGCGCCATCCGCGTCGAGACCGGGCACGCCGCCGAGTTCTCGACGATGACGCCGCACGCCGTCAAGGCACACGGCGGACCGGCGGAAATCCTGTGCATCCTCGACCGCGAACGTCGGCACCCCCACCTCGATCCCCCCGAGTGACCGCCGAAGCTGCCGAGCTGGGCGTCGGCGGCTGTTTCGCCTTCGGCCAGCGCGCACCGGCCAGCCCGGTGTGACACCAGCATCCGAACGGTCAACGGGTGCGCTGGTAGTGGCGGCGCGCTTTCATGCGGTTGCCGCACGCCGCCATCGAGCACCAGCGGGCGCGGTTGGCGCGGCTGCGGTCGAGCAGGAACAGCCTGCACTCGCCGTTGGCGCAGGGCCGCAACCGGCCGGGTAGCTGCTCCTGCGTGGCGGCCCACTCGAGGACTACCGCAACAGGCAACTCGGCGTGCGGAGGGGTCCTGACCGTCCACTTGAGACCGTCAGCCGTGAACTCGGGGACCTGCTGGACCCCTTCGAGCAGCGGGCTCAACGCGGCGGGCGGAGCCTCCCCCAGCGCCACGTCCCGTATAACGTCTCGCGCCTGGCGAAGCAACGTCAGCTCCGCCAGGCTTCCGTCACCGCCGTGCTCCCGCCCCCAGCGCCGGCCCGCGACCGGGTCGCCGAGCGCGTCCTGCTCCTCCCCGTCGACCAGTGGCCTGCTGTTGAGCAGGTCCAGCAGTGCAGTCATCCCAGCTCCACTCCCCTAACCTGTTCGAATCATTTGACAGGTTACCCGGAATCATGCTTGCCTAGGGACCTAACCAGACAAAATCGATGAAGGGGTTAGATGTGAACCGCGTACACCACCGGACCGCTGTCATCGACGGTCACGAGATCTTCTACCGCGAAGCCGGCCCCAGCGATGCCCCCGTCATCGTCCTGCTGCACGGCTACCCGACCAGCTCGTTCATGTTCCGGGAGCTCATCCCGCTGCTCGCCCGGGACTACCACGTCATCGCACCGGACCACCTCGGCTTCGGTCGCTCCGCCGCTCCACTCGTGTCGGAGTTCACCTACACTTTCGACGCCCTCGCGGAACTCACTTCCGGGCTGCTCGACCACCTGGAACTGGCCCGCTACGCCATCTACGTCCAGGACTACGGCGCTCCCATCGGCTGGCGCCTCGCACTCAAGCACCCCGAACGCATCTCCGCCGTCGTCACTCAGAACGGCAACGGCTACGAAGACGGCTTCGTCGAGTCGTTCTGGGCCGGCGTCTGGGCCTACGGGGCTGCCCCGGGGCCCGACACCGAACCCGCTGTCCGTGCCGCACTGAGCCTCGATGCCATCCGCTGGCAGTATCTGCACGGCGTGCCCGACCCGAGCGTGGTCAGCCCGGACACCTGGGAACACGACTTCGCCCTCGTCTCCCGCGAAGGCAACGACCAGATCCAGTTGGCGCTGTTCCGCGATTACCAGAGCAACCGCCCGCTGTACCCGTCGCTGCACGAGTTCCTGCGTTCCAGCGGCGTACCCGTCCTCGCCGTTTGGGGTCGCAACGACGAAATCTTCGGCCCGGCCGGCGCGCGAGCCTTCGCACGTGACGCCGAAGACGCCGAGGTGCACCTGATCAACGGCGGGCACTTCCTGCTGGAAAGCCACTTGGACGTCGTCGCAGGTTATCTCCGCGGTTTCCTCGGCCGCGTGCTGGACCGACCCGGAGTCTCGTGATGTCAGCGGCGCCGACCATCGCTATTCAGCGCCTGGAGCACGGCGTGATCGGGCTGCTTGAGCCGGCCGAAGTCGATTTCAGTTCTCCGGCGAACTCGCGGAAGATCTCGCCGACCGGACCGGGCCGGCCCCGTCCCGGCTCGGTGGACCAGTGGCCGCGGCCAGCCGCAGGTCGGTCTCGGCGGCACTGCCGGGGGCGGCGGTCATGATCACGATCTTGAGCTCGGTGTCGCCGTCTCCCAGCACGTCGCAGTTCACCACGATCGGGCCCACCGACGGGTGGTGGATCGTCTTCTCGTCCTCGCGGTGACCGGCGACGGAGCCGGTGGCCCACAGCTGAGCGAACCGCTGGTTGCCCGTGGTCAGCTCCCGGATCAGCCCGGCGAGGCGAGCATCGCGCGGGAACCGTCCGGTGGCGCGGCGAAGATCGGCGACGACCGCGAGGTCCGTGGTCTCGGCGTCGAGTTCGGTCACCGGCCACTGGGCCAGGCGAGCGGGGCTCGCGTCCAGCGGGAAGCGGTCGCGGGCGAAGTTGCGCAGGCGGGGCTCCGACGACGAGGGATCGCCCAGCAGCGCGGCCCAGCCGCGGTTCCACCAGACCAGCTGCCAGTCAGCTGCGAACACCCCGACCGCAACGTCGCCGAGCCGGGACAGCACCCGGTGGACACCGGGCGGGATGTGGTCGGAGATCATGCCGTCCGTGGGCGGGGTGAGCCCGGCGAGCCGGTACAGGTGATCCCGTTCGGAGGCCGAGAGTTGCAGAGCCCGCGCGAGAGAGGCGACCACCTGCACCGACGGCGTGGTGGCCCGGCCCTGCTCCAGGCGCACAACGTAGTCGACCGACAGGCCGGCGAGGTCGGCGAGCTCCTCGCGGCGCAGCCCGGCCGTGCGGCGGTTGCGGCTCACCGGCAACGCCGCGGCCGACGGCGGCAGGCGATCCCGCCAGGTGCGGATCATCGCGCCCAGCCCGGCCCCGGGTGTCGTGGTCATGACCCCATCTTGCCCCGGCACGAAAGCCGGGGCCGCCCACGATGGTGGTACTGCTGTTCCTACCGTCGAGGCGTCCCTGGCCGGCCGCGCTCGGCGGGCCGAGGATCGACTGCATGACGATCACCTTCATCACCGGAGCGAACAAGGGTCTCGGCCGCGAGACCGCCCGCCGTCTCGTCGAAGCCGGCCACACCGTGCTGCTCGGCGCCCGCGACCCGGAGGCCGGAGCGAGGGCTGCTGCTGCGGTGGGCGCGCGGTTCGTACCCATCGACGTGACCGACGACGCGTCCGTCGCCGCCGCGGCCGCCGACGTCGCCGAGCACGAGGGCGCGATCGACGTGCTGATCAACAACGCCGGCATCCACGGCCCGGCGGGCGACCCCACCAACTTGACCGGCGCCGATGCCCTCGCTGTCTTCGACGTCAACGTCGCCGGCGTCGTCCGGACGACCACCGCGTTCCTGCCGCTCCTGCGCCGGTCGGCGGATCCCGTCATCATCAACGTCAGCAGCGGCATGGGGTCGCTCGCCCTCACCCACGACCCGTCGCGGGCCGAATCCAAAGTCGTCGCGCCGCTCTACACCGCCTCGAAGGCGGCGCTGACGATGCTGACCACGCAGTACGCGAAAGCATTTCCCGGCATCCGCGTCAACGCCGCCGATCCCGGCTACACGGCGACCGACCTCAACGGCCACAGCGGCCCGCAGACCGTCACCGAGGGCACCGACGCCATCGTCGGGCTGGCCACCGAGCGGCCCGGCGCCGGCTCCGGGCGTTTCGTCGCCCGGACGGGCGAGATCGCCTGGTCCTGAACGGCGACCAGGACGATGGATCTCCGCTTGAGCGGCAAGCGCGCCCTGGTGACGGGCTCCAGCTCCGG
Source organism: Amycolatopsis sp. lyj-23 (assembly GCF_046549135.1). Classification (NCBI taxonomy): domain Bacteria; kingdom Bacillati; phylum Actinomycetota; class Actinomycetes; order Pseudonocardiales; family Pseudonocardiaceae; genus Amycolatopsis; species Amycolatopsis sp. lyj-23. The sequence goes on from NZ_JAJPWN010000001.1 coordinate 780,763, forward strand.
CCTCGGCGCGGCGATCTCCGGATACTTGGCCGCCGAGGGTGCCGCGGTGGTGGTGCACGGCCGGGACGCGACGCGGGCCGGCACGGTTGCCGACCTGACCACCGACGACGGAGCCGAGGCGACGCTGGCCGGCGGCCCGATCGATATCCTCATCGACAACGCGGGCAGCTACGACTACCTGTCGTGGGCTGACGCGAGCGCGCGGGCGGCGTGGGCCCGGACCTACGAGGTCGACGTGATCTCCGGGGTCCGAATGATCCACCGGTTCGTTCCAGGCATGCGCGACCGTGGATGGGGCCGGGTCGTCACCATCGGCGGTGGCCTGGCGATCGAACCGACCGTCCGCGTCGACGGCGGGCAGGTCCGCAGCGTCCAGTAGCGGACCGGCGAGCCGGATGAACGACGCGGCCACACGAGGGTTCTGCCGCGTCGTCCGATCCCCGGGTTCGCGGTCGCTCCGGAGCTCGCGCAGGATCGAAAGCCCGCGACGACGGCGCGCCTCACCGCGCCGGACGCCGGGCGAACGCCGCGCGGGCGAGCTCGGCGAACGCTTCCACCTCGGCCGGGCCGGGTTTGTTCTCCGCGGTGAACATGGCCGCCTGCAGCACCGGGCCCAGCTTGCCGGGATGACGCTCCATGTCGGAGCGCCGGATCGGCTGGAGGATGAAGTGGATGTGGGCCGCCACGCCGCCGGTGTGCGACCACTGGCAGGTGTAGACCTGCACGGGATCGGTGAGTGCCGTGACGACGGCGGCGGCCTCCGTGAGCACGCTGCCCAGTTCGCCGGCTTCCTCCGCCGCCAGGTCCGCGACGTGGACGACGTGCCGCCGTGGGACCACGGCCAACGCCCCCGGGCCGAACGTGCCGAGCACGTGCATGACCAGCCAATGCGACGTTTCGTGTATGGGGCCGCCAGGCAGTGGAACTCGCGCGTGCATCATGTCGCACGGCACGCAGCCCGCCACGCCCGCGGGTTCGGGGATCTGCTGGACCGCCATGACCGGGCCTCCTTGCGGCGCTGTGGTGGGCAGGGTGGTTTCTGCGTGCCTCCGCCGACCGCGTCCCGCCGACGACGACGATCGTATTCGCGGGTCTCTGCAGTTGCCGGTCCGCGGTGCGGCACCGTTTCTGGTGGTGGGCTCAGGCGGTGAGAACGTCGAGCGCGGCGGCGTGCAGTCCCGGGGCGGCGGCCAGATAGCTTTCCGAGGTGATCTGCCAGGGCTTGCCGTCGAGGTCGGTGACCACCCCGCCCGCCTCCAGCACCAGCAGCACACCGCCGGCGTGGGCCCGGACGTTGTCGAACTGCCAGTGCAGATCCATCCGGCCCGCCGCGACCTGGGCCAGCTGGTGGCTGACCGGCACCGAAATCCGGACGTAGAGCGCGGCCTTGGACATCGCGGCGAACGAAGCGGCGGTGCGGTCGGCCAGGACAACGGTCGTGCCGGGCTGCGCCTGACCGGTTCCGGTCACCGCGCCCTCGAGTGACTGCTTGTCCGAGACCCGCACGGGCACTCCGTTGAGAAACGCACCGCCGCCCTCGGTGGCGGTGAACATCTCGTCCAACAGCGGGAAATAAAGCACTGCGAGCACCGGGCGGCCGTCCCGGACCAGGCTGACGCCGATGTTCCAGTCGGTCATTCCGTGCACGGCGTTGAGGTTGCCGCCGACCGGGTCGATCAGCCACCACGCGCCTTCGGGCAGCGGGCCGGAGCCGTGCTCGTCGTTGAGCCAGCGTGCCTCGGGGAGGATTTCGGCCAGCGCCGGTTCCAGCACATCGACGACGGTCAGGTCATTGGCGCGCAGATCGGCGAGCAATTCGGGCAGCCCCGGCTGGCGGGCGGCGGTGGAGTAGCGCTTCAACAGCCGGGCGCCCGCCTGGCGGACGGCGGCGGCCGTGGCACGCACCGAATCTTGAGACATGGACAGCTCCTCGATCGGTTGTCAAAGGTGAATTTTCACAACTTCCGCCTCATGAGACGGGTTCGGTCAGCGCGGGGTCATCCCGAGCATGCCCGCAAGGGGACGTCGACGGATCAGCGGGCGAGGGAAACGGCGAACGGGGTGAAGCCGTGGCGGCGCAGGATGTGCGGGACGACGAGGATCATCGCTTCGGTGGCACGGGCGGTGGTGATGTCGCCGAGGTCCTCGATCCAAGCGGGATCCCAGCCCAGGTCGTCGAGAAGGCCGGCGACGGCTTTCTTGGCCTGTTCGTCGTTTCCGGACAGATAGGCGGTGGGCGGGGCGCTCAGCGTAGCGGGGGCGGTCATGACCATGAACAGCATCGTGTTGAGCGTCTTGACGACCCGGGTGCCGGGCAGCGCGGCCTGGAGCTGTTCGGCGAGGCTGCTGCCGGGGTAGCACAGGTCACCGGGCAGGCCGTCGGCGGCGTCGACGGTGGCGTTGGAGACATCGACGAGGATCTTGTCCGCGAGCTCGGCCTGCAGGGCGGTGAGCCGGTTCAGTGCGCTGTCGCCGGGGGTCGCGTTGATCACGATTTCGGCGGTGCGGGCGGTGGTGGCGTGATCGGCGTAGCGGATCTCGGTCCCCTCCGCGGGCGGCGTGCTTCTCGCCTCGGTGTCACGAAGGCCGAGGGTGACGTGGTGGCCCGCCGCGGCGAGGGCGCGGGCGAGGTTCGTGCCGACGCGGCCGGCGCCCAGGATGCCGATGCTGGTCATGACGGAAAGCTCCTTGTGTTCTTGGCTCGGACGGTCTCGGTGAATCTGGCTAGCGGAGGGGGCCGCTCGGGTCCGGCGCAGCCCGGAAGCCGGCTTCGTGACATCGCGGATGTTCGACAGGAAGAGTGACGACCACGGTCCGAGAAGGCTTTCGCGGTCATGCGAACGCCAGCACGATCTTGCCTCGGATGTGCCCCTCGGCTGCGCGTTGGTGCGCGGCCCGGGAGTCTTCGAGCCGGAAGATGGTGTCGATCGCCACGCGGATCGTGTCGTCGTCGAGCAGACGGCCAAGCTCGGCGAGCTGTGCACCACTGGCACGGACTTGGGTCGCGGTGACCGTGACACCGAGCGCCGCGCTCTCTTCGTCGTCGAACACACCCGGGTACACCGGGTAGAGCGCCCCGCCGCGTTTGACTACGCCGAGAAACCGCCGGCTGCGAGGTCCCCCGACGCAGTCCAGGACGAGGTCGACGCCTCGAACGGCTTCTTCGGCCCGGACCTTGGTGTAGTCGATGAACTCGTCGGCGCCCAGCTCACGGAGAAACGACTCGTGAGCGCCGGAGGCCACCGCGATGACCCGGGCTTTCCGCCATTTGGCCAACTGAAGTGCCAGATGACCGACGCCGCCGGCAGCGCCGTTGACGAGTACCGTTTTCTCACCGTCAAGGGCCATCGGTCTGTGTCTTGCCTTCTGGAACGGCGAGGGGTACTCGTGCCCCACATCGATCAGAAACTGCCACGCCGTCAAGCCCGACATCGCCGCCCCCGCGGCTTCCACGTGGTCGACGGCAGCCGGCTTGTGAGCCAGGTCGGATGCCGGCGCGGTGACGTATTCGGCGTAAGCGCCGCTCTGCATGACGGTGGGAAACCGCAGCAGGCCGAACACTTCGTCCCCGACGGCGAAGCCGTCCACGTCGGCGGCGACCTCCTCCACGACCCCCGACACATCGGTCCCGGGAATCAGAGGGAGAACCAGCGATGGCTTGAGATCGGGCGGCACATCGGGCATCCCCTCGCGCGCGTACCAGTCCGGCGGGTTGACGCCGACCGCGCGCACGCGGACAAGCACTTCTCCCGGGCCCGGCGCCGGGACGGGAACCTCATCGAGACGCAGCACCTGCGGTCCGCCGAATTCGTGCAGCCGGATCGCCTTCATGGTGCGAGTCACGACACTCTCCAAGTCGTTCGGGGGTGACGCTACGATTCGTTGCGACGTGTGCGGCATGCCCTCCTGCCGTGGCAGCGATCGATCGCCGAAAAGCCGACGGCCGACCGGCTACCTGTTCTCGTGGCGTCTGCCGCGGCGGGAGCGCTCATCCGACGGTAACGGCGAAGTTCGGGAACCAGCGTCGCTCCACCGCGGTCGCCGTCAGTTCGTCGAGAGCTTCTGCCCGATCATGCGCAGCCGACCACGATGCGGCTCAGACCGCCGCGAAGGCCGGCACGGCGTTCTGGCCGCCGACACCAGACGAAGGACAACGCCGGCACCCGTCCTGCTGGGTCGCCCAGGAGAACGGGTCGCCGACGACCGACGTGATCAGCAGCGGAGCCCGTTTTCCCGGCGTCGCACCGAGTTCACCCTCCTGTTCCGCCACCGGCGACCGCAGTCTGGACGGGGCGGCCTTTCGGCAGCACGTCGTCCGTCTGGACACACCGGCCGGCCGAGTGATCGGCCGCGCCCGTCACCACGGCGACCAGCGCCGCCGCCGAGTCGGCGGCGGCCGTGAACCGCCCGGCCTCGCGCGCTTTCACCGTCCACGCCAGGATCTCGTCCTCGTAGCGGTTACCCGTCCGGCCGCGGTCCAGGTGGGAACGGGTCATCCCGGCGTCGACCAGACCCGGGTCGAAAGCCACCGCCACCCGCCCGGAGCCGGCCAGTTCGCCGGCCAGACTCGCGGTCAACGAGATCAACGCCGCCTTCGTGGCCGCGTAGGCGCTGGCGTGCGGCCAGCCGACCGTGCCCGCCCTGCTCACCACGTTCACCACCCGCCCGGTGAGGGCGGGCAGCACGGCTCGTGCCATCCGCGCCGCCCCGAAGAGCCCAACTTCGAACACCCGCCGCCACTCGGTTTCGTCAACGGTCCACAACGGACCGATCGGCCCGGGGACACCCGCGTTGTTCACGAGCACGTCGAGACCGCCCAGCTCGGCCACGATCCGCTCGACCCCGCGTCTCGACGAGCTTTCGTCCGTGACGTCGAGGTGCACCCCGGTCGCGGATCCGCCGGTCCGCCGGATCTCCTCGACGGTCTCGGCCAAGGCGTTCCGGTCGCGACCGGCGACGGCCACCGACAGCCCGGCGGCGGCCAGCGCACCGGCGAACGTGCGTCCCAGCCCGCGTCCGCCACCGGTGACCAGTACCCGCAGCGCCGGGGGCCGCGTCCGCTTGCCGGTCGAGGAGCGCGGGATCGCCCGCACCCGCTCGATGGCCCGCACCCGTTTGTGCGGGGCGACCCGGTCCGCGACGTAGGCGGTGATCTCCGCGAGGGGGACCGGCGCACCGAGCACGACATAGGCCTTCGGGATCTCCCCGGCGACAGGGTCGGGCACGCCGGCGACGCAGGCCTCCACCACCGCGGGGTGGTCCGTCACCACCTCTTCCAGCTCGGCGGGCGAAACCTGGTGCCCCTTGTACTTGATCAGCGACTTCGCGCGGCCGGTGATCCGCAGGAAGCCGCGGGTGTCCCGGCTCGCCAGGTCGCCGGTGCGCAGCCAGCCGTCCGCGTCCGCCGACGCGCGGGCGATCTGCGGGCCGCGCAGCCACAGCTCGCCGGACTCCGCCCCCGTGCCGCCGGTGAACCGTACCTCGGTGCCCGGAACCAGTACGCCGGTGGAGCCGGGTGGCACCTCGACGCCGTCCGGGCTGAAGCTCACGCACCCCGCTTCCGTCATCCCGAAGCCCTGCACGACCGGCACGCCGAGGGTTGCGGCGCAGCGGTCGGCGTCCGACGAGGGCAGTGGGGCCCCGCCCGAGACGACCAGCCGCAACGACGGCAATGGCCGCCCGCCCGCACCGAGCTCGGTGACGACGCTCGGGACCAGGTACGCCAGCGACACGGCGTCCTCGGAGACGTCGCGGGTGAAGTCCGCGGCCGAAAACGGCGTGGCGCCGATGACCAGGGTGGCGCCCGCCTTCAGCACCGGGTTCATCGCCATCTGCATCCCGTAGACGTGCCGCAGCGGTGGGACCGACAGGACGACGTCGTCGCCGCGTACCCGGTGCAGGTGGGCGATCTGCCCGAGGTTGGCGGTCAAGTTGCGGTGCGACAACGGGACGAGTTTCGGCGTGCCTTGGGTGCCGCTGGAGCTCATCAGCACGGCGGGCCGCTCGCCCCCACGCGGGGAGCGCGGCCGCGGCGGCGTGGCAACGGCTTCGTCCCACGGCGTTCCGCCTGAGGACGCAGGGCCGACGCAGACGGCCGGCAGCGAGACTTCCGGTGGTCCCAGTGCCGTCTCGGCGATCAGCGCTTTCGCCCTGGACTCGGCGATCACGGTGCGCCACCGCTCGGCGGTGTCCCGCGGATCCAGGGCGAGCACCACCGCGCCGGCCGCGAGAATCCCGTGGTAGGCGACCACGAACTCGGCGCTGTTCTCGGCCAGTACCGCCACCGTGTCGTCGTCGCCGACCCCCGCTCGCCGCAACCACGCCGCGAGTCCGGCGACGGCCACGCGCAGCCGTCCGTAAGTCCATACGAGACGCCCGCCGCGGGAGCGGTCCACCACCGCGACCTGATCGTCGTCCGCGGCGTCCGGCCGCAGGACGTACTCGCCGAGGTGCGCATCGACGGGTACCTCCCACGCCGCCGTCACGGCCACACCAGCACCTTGACGGCTCGCAGTCCGGCCATAGCCGCGTAGCCCGCGGCGATGTCATCGAGCGGCACGGTGCGGTCGAACAGCGGCGACGGGTCCAGCTCACCGGCGAGGACCCGGGCGGCGAGGTCCGGCAGGTAGCGGCGCACGGGCGTGAGGCCGCCCGTCAGAGTGATGTTGCGCTGGAAGCACGCCGCGGCATCGACGTGGCCGTGCGGGCCGCCGACCAGGCCGAGTACGCCGCCATCGGCACACGCGGCCATCGCGGTGTTCAGGGCCGGCTGCTCCCCCACCGCGTCGACCACGAGGTCGGCGCCGGTACCGCCGGTGGCGTCGCGGACCGCCGCGACGGCCTCGTCCCCGCTCTCCGCCGTGACCACGTCAGTGGCGCCGAAGGCCGCGCCGATCGCCAGCCGCGACTCGTGCCGGCCCAGCAGAAAGATGCGTTCGGCCCCCGCGGCCCGGGCCGCGAGCACCGAACTGAGGCCGACCGCGCCGTCCCCGACGACCGCGACCACCCTCGAGCGGTCCGGCGGGATCTGGCGCAGCCCCTGGCTCAGCACGTGCCAGCCGGTGGCCACGACATCGGTAAGCGTGACCAAAGCCGGGATCCGTTCGTCGTCTTCGTCGACGCGAACGGGGACCAGCGTCGCGTCGGCGAACGGCACGAGGACCGCTTCCGCCTGTCCACCGCCGGCCGCGACGCCCCACATCCCGCCCGCGGAACACGACGTGGGCACTCCGCGGCGGCACGGCGTGCAGACGCCGTCGGAGAAGGTGAAGGGCGCGAGGACGAAGTCACCGGGTGCCAGCGTTACGACGTCAGTGCCGACTGCCGTGACAACCCCGGCGAACTCGTGCCCGCAGTGCGGGCCGCGCACCGGGCCGGCCCGGCCGGCGAAGCCGCGCACATCGGTGCCGCAGATCCCGGCGGCGACCACCCTGACGACGGCATCGGTCGGCGCGCCCGGCACGGGGTCGGGCACCTCGGTCACGACGACCTCTTCGTGAGAGATCAGCTGCGCTGCCTTCACCGCTCCTCCCGGTCTTTCCTCCGGGCCAGGGTGACCCCGTCCGCGACGGTGAGGAGCACCGACTCGACGCGGTCGTCCCGCCGCACGTGCTCGTTGAACTCGCGGATCGCGCGAGCGTTGCCTTCGGCGCCGGGTGAAGCCGCCTCGCCGGCGTAGAGCACGTTGTCGGCCACGATCAAGCCGTTGGGGCGCAATCGGGGCACGAGCTCCTCCCAGTAGCCGAGGTAGCCGACCTTGTCCGCGTCGAGGAAGGCCAGGTCGATGAACGGCTCTTCGGGAAGGGTCCGCAAGGTTTCGGCGGCGGGACCGAGCAGAAGTTCCACCCGGTCGGCTACGCCGGCCGCGGTCCAGGCGGCGGAGGCGATCCCGGCCCAGCGGTCGGTCACGTCGCAGGTGATCACCCGGCCGCCCGGCCCCACGCCCTCGGCCAGTGCCAGCGTCGAGTAGCCGGTGAACGTGCCCACCTCCACCGCCACCCGGGCATTCGTCAGCCTCGCCAGCAAGGTGATCAGCGCGCCCTGCTCCGGGGGGACCTGCATCTCGGCCACCTCGCCGAGGGCGAGCGTGGCGTCGATCAGCTCACGCTGGACGTCGGTGAACGGCGGCAGCTGACTCCGGACGTAGTCGAGCACCTGCGGGGTGATCGTCACCGCCTTCTCCGGCTGCTGCGCTGCGGTCGTCATGCCTTGGCTCCTTCCCCGAGAGCCGCCTCGGCGATCGGGACGAGGCGGCCGATGTGCACCGGCAAACCGGTCTGGAACTGGTTCACCGCGTCGCGGTCGTAGGTCACGCGCACGGGCCACTCTGTGAGGTCCGCCAACAGCGCCGACGCCCGTGCCCGCACCGCGGCACCGAAGGCGTGCGCGCAGACCGCAGCCCGGTCGACGAGGAAGAAGTCGTCGACCAGCGCTTGTTCGGCCTCCGTGGGCACGTCGTGGACGTCCCGCCCGGCGTCGCGCAGGAGCGATCCCCCGGCCGGCACGAGCCGCGCGGCCACCGTCACGTGCACGAGGCGGTTGAACTTCACCGCCGCCTTCAGTGGCGACCCGGGAGCCGGCTGCGCTCCGGCGAGCAGCGCGGAGACGTGGCGTTGATCGCGCACCCACTTGCCGCTCATCGCCGGGTGCCGTGCCGCCATCCGCGGCCGGATGACCGAGCGGTAGACCTCGGGGCGACAGCTGCCCGCGTAGAGCAGCAGTGCCGAATAGGTGTCGTAAAGGTCCGCGGCCTCGCCGAGGTCACCGCGGGCGAGCGCCGCGGCGAGCAGCCGCCACGCGCAGAAGGCGCCGTGGTGCCCCAGCAGCCAGCGGTACCAGGCGAACTCGGCCTCGCTGTCGAGTGGCGCCGGCCCGACGGCTTCGCCGACCTCAGGCTTGCCGACGTCGCCGGCCAGTCCGAGGCAGGGGGTGAACGGGTTCTGCGGCAGCGGAACGGTGAGCCGCGGCAGCAGCGAAGCAGTCACGGCATCACGTCCGTGACGTGCTCGTCCAGCACATCGGCGGCCGCGCGGATGTCCTCGTCGAGCGGACGGTCGCGGGTCAGCGGCTGAACTCGCTCGGCCAGCGCCGCGACCAGGCTCGCGCAGTGCGGGGCGGTCGGCGTGCGGTCGCCGATGTGAGCGGCTTGGCGCACGGCCACGCCGAGGCAGCCGTGCAGCAGCCGCAGGAGGCGGGTCTGCTCGTAGGCGGTCAGCGCGGCCTGGGTGCCGAAGGGGACGACGTCCTGGTTGTGCAGGTTGGTGGGAACGCTCTGCATCGCCGCGGGTGTGCACGCTCGGCGCATCGCCACGACGACCGACGTCGCCAGGATCTGCAAGCCCTGGATCGCATGCTGCTTGCCCGGCTCGGCCGCAAGCATCGGGGGCCGACCGCCGTTGCGGCCCGGGTCCACCAGCAAGTCGACCTGCCGCTCGGCGAGATTGCCGACCTGGGTCACCGCCGAAGACAGCAGGTCGGTGGCGAAGGCGGCCGGCTGGCCGAAGAAATTGCCGCCGTGGGCGACGAGGTCTTCGTCCGGGAAGAACAGTGGGTTGTCGCTGACCCCCCGCAGGTCGTCGGCGACGGTCCTGGCCGACCACCCGACCGCCGACCGCGCGGCACCGAGCAGCTGCGGCGTGCACCGGAGGCTGTAGGGCTCTTGCAACGGCCGCTCCGGAGCCGGGGTTGTTCCCTCGAGCCACCACGACAGGTCCCGGCCGGCCGCTTCGGCTTCGGGATGGCCGAACGCCTTCAGCAGTGACGGCGCCAGGAAGGCGGGTGCGGCCCCGAGAACGTCGGCGAGAGCCGCCGTCAGCGCGAGGGCGATTTTCAGGGAGCGCTGCGCCGACAGCACGGCCAGACCGGCGGCGGCTGTCGTCACCGATGTGCCGTTGACCAACGCCAGCGCGTCCCGGCCGTCCAGTTCGAGCGGAACCAGGCCCGCGGCCCGCAGGGCGTCGGCGGCAGGCATCCGTTCGCCGTCGAAGTAGGCGTACCCGTTGCCGCGCAGGCTTTGGACGGCGTGCGCCAAGGGAACCAGGTCCCCGCTGGCGCCGACCGAGCCCCAGGTCGGGATGGCGGGGGCGAAGCTGGTGGCGAGCATCCGCCCCAGTGCGTCCACCGTGGGCAGCGATACGCCGGACAGGCCCCGGGCCAGGGACCGCGCGCGCACCAGCACCGCTGCTCGGGCAACGGCGACCGGCAGGTCGGGTCCCTGTCCGACGGTGAGGTGCTGCAATACGTTCTCGCACTGCGCGGAACTGTTTTCCCGGCCATCGAAAACGACCAAGGGCCCGAATCCCGTCGTGGCGCCGTACACCGGGCGTTCACGCTGCGCCAGCGTCGCCTCGACGAAGCTCCGGCCGCGTTCGATGTCCGTGATGACGTTCGCGGGCAACGAGATCCGGATCGGCCGGACGGCGGCCTCCAGCTGAGTGAGCTTCACGGGAACCGAAAGGTCGACGGAGGTGGTCGCGAAATCGATCGGGCTTATCATGTCATCGCCCCTAAAGCGGCCGAAACGGGTTTGAACGCAATTCTTGGCCACGTCGGGCGTGTCAGCGGTGCTCCCGCGACTAACTTCCAGGATGACTGCCCGAAAGGTCAGCGTCCGATCTGGGCTGTGACAGGTGGACTTTTCGTACTCGATCCGGGTTCGCTCCCGACCGCCGGTGCCGGCGAGCATCTGCCCGTCCCACACGTCAGCGAGCTCGGCACGGCCCGAAGACCGCGCCGCCGCCACGAGTGCAGCCGGCCCAGCCGACACGGCCGGCCCGCACTCCAGGCTTGAACTGTCCTCTCCGGACCTGTCAGCGGGAACCGTCCTCCTGAACCACCGTCTTGCTGCGCATCAGGAATTCCGCGAGATGCCCGTCGTGCGGGAGTCCCGGCCGCATGGAGTACGTGGGGACGTTCCCGATGTGCAGGTTGCCGATGGTGGGGTCGTCGGCCAGCTCGGACAGCAGTTCGTCGTCCTCGGTGAGCGCGGTGACCGTCAGGCTGCCGCGCAGGGGACCGATCCCATCCGCGGTGCTCCACGGCGCCACCCAGACGCAGGGGAACGGGAGCTCCACGTCGAGCTGCGGTGCCTGTGCCCGGTCGAGGAGCACGACGGCCGGCCGCAACGTGGCCCCGCCTTCGGGCAGGGGCGTGAACAGCTCGCCGCCACCGACCAGCCGGCCACCGCCGATCTTGCTCCGCAGGTGGGCCTCGATCGAGCGAGCTCGCTCGCTCGAAAAGGCGGGAAGCACTGCCGCGTCACTCACCGGCGACGCCACAGCGATCCGGGCGAGCCGATGCGCGAGCTCTTCCGCGAAGCCCCTGGCGTCGCCTTCCACCAGCACCGCAGAAGCGTTGACGCAGGCGGTCCCGCCGAATCCGGCGACCGAGTCGGCCACCACGTCGACGCTCCCCGGACGGTGACCGTCGGTGACGAGGATCTTCGACCGGCCCGGGCCTTGCACCAGAACGTCGCTCCGTCCCCCGTATTCGGCGGCGACGTCCGCTCCCCCGTAGACCACGGCGAGATCGGCCGCAGCCACGAGCTGGCGGGCGACGGCGTGGTCGGTCGGCAGGTAGGCGACGTGGTCGTCGCCGAATCCGCAAGCGCGCAGGGACTGCACCAGCCGGTGCGCGGTGAACGGTTCGCGCCCGGACGGGCGGACAGCCACGCGGTAACCCAGCGCCAGCGCCTCGAGCCAGATGCTGTGCGTCGCCGGGTGGTTCGCCGGCGATTGGACCGCGAGCACTTCCCCCCGGCGCACCCAGGTCGCACCGGCGGACCGGACGTCGCGCCAGCTTTCGCTGGTCGACGTCGGGCGGGCCCGGCCGACACTGTCCCCGACGACCGAAGCGCTGTGCGCGATCGACCGCGACGCCGTCTCCACGACCGGCAACGCCACGCCGGACGACGCGGCGACGAGCCGCTCGTGCTCCGGCAGTGACACCCCGCCGACCTCGTGCAGGAACAGCTTGCCGGCTTCCCCGAGAGCGGCGAGCCGAGCCGGAAGCGCGAGCGGCCGGGCCCGCCGCAGCTTGTCGATCGTCCGCTTCACGTAGAGTCCGGGTACCAAGCTCAGCTCGGCGATGCCCGTACCGTCCACACCGGACACGAGCTCGGTTCGGCCGGCGCGGAACTCACCTGACGGGCCCAGCGCGGCCAGGTGCGGCAGTGCGCTCATCAGTAGACGCCTTCGATGACTTCGGCATGCTCGAAGACCGGAACCGGAGTCACGTCGGCGACCGAAACGCCCAACGACCCCGGCGGCGGTGCGACCCGGGTGGCCAGGTCCCGCTCCAGGTTGTTGGGCAGGAGGAGCGACTTGCTGACGTGGTGCATGACGACTTGGCCGCGCTCGCCTTCGGCGACTTCGCCACGGGTATCCGGATCGACGACCGAAAACGTCGTGTACGGCGAGAACGAGTCGAAGACGCAGTGCGCGCCGGCCGGCGCCTCCCCCGGGCGTTCCATGCTGCCGCCGAGGATCATCGTGCTGCCGTACTGACCGCACAGGGGTACGTTCGGGAACACGTCGTCGCGCAGGATCCGGCGGGTGTCGGCGTCCAGGTGCGCCCCGCCCCACATGATGACATCGACCTTGCGGTTGATGAGCTCGGTCAGCTCCTCGCGTTCGGCCATTCGCACGAGCAACGGGGGCGTGACCACCAGGACGCCGATTTCCTGGTGGCGGAGCACGGTTTCGGCTTGGTCCACGATGTGCTCGGCGTACCGGTTCGCCTCGTCCGCACGGCCTTCGCTCAAGCTCGTGCGGACCCACCGCGGGTCGAGGTCCACCGTGAAGCAGATACCGCCGCGCATCCGCGTGACCTCGGCCATCAGCCGGCCGAAGATGTGCGGGCCGCTCGGCGTGACGTTCAGCCAGTTGACGCGCCGGGGGAATCCGAACTCGTCCATCCGCGCCGACTTCCACGACAGCGAGCTGTGCAGCCAGTCCGAGTGCAGCAACACCCGTTTCGGCGTCCCGGTCGTGCCACCGCTGTCGAACGCGCCGATGATGTCGAGGTGTTCGCCGTACCCGCGCGGAACCAGCGCTTCGAGCGGCAGTTCCCGCAGTTCGTTGACGAGGTTGGGGAACCGATGCAAGTCGGCGTGCGTACGGACGTCGGTGAGCGGATCGAAGCCGAGAGCCGGCGCCTTCGCCAGCCAGAACGGTGACCCCGTCTCCGGGCTGAAGTGCCACTTCATCGCCGCCGGGTAGAACCGGCGCTCGTCCACGAAACCATTGTCCTGTTCGATAGGGAAAACGTCCAAAGCCATCAAGGAAAACCTCCGTCGTGCACGCAATGGAATCGCTTCGGGCAACACCTCCCCGGCGACCTGACGGCGGTCGACTGGTCTGAATTCACGTCGCCCCGCCGCACAGACACCCTGGGTCAGATTCAGCTCACAGTGACGAGCCTAGGCATTCGCCGCTACGGTGGGCATCCCTCCTGCCACCTCAAGTAATTAGGTCGGGAAGTGTTGCCCGTTGGGGCATCTGTTGCAGGCGTGAGATGTGACAGTCTGGGCTCCTGATCAACGAACGAGGGCATCGACAGGTTGAACGACCGCTCGAGCGCCTCGCTGGACTACGCGACGAACGTTCATCTCGAAGTGGTCGAGAAGACTATCCACCTGCAGCAGCACACAAACACCCGAAAAACCCAGCCCAGCGCCGGCAGGCTCTCTTGTATTCAGAAGATCAGCATCGGAGCCACTGCCATCGACATGTACCAGTAGACAAGAACCGTGTAGGTGACGTGATCTTTTCGGTAGTTGATCGGGCCGCGGAGACGCACGCATACCGCAACGGACATCAGCGCTTGGACAGCGGCGAAGGCGAGGAGCGCGAGCCGGCTTGCACCTAGGCGCCAGCCGACAAAATAGATGATCACCGGGGCAGCGATGAATGCGACGCACAAATAGGAGCGCGCGGCGCGCTGGCCGAGTCTGATGGGCAATGTTCGGCGGCCACACGCCAGGTCTCCTGGGATATCACGCAGGTCTTGCAGCGGCATCAGCAGCGCCAGCACTACACCAGTCAGTATGATCCATCCGAAGACTGCAGGCTGCATCGGGGCGGTGATCTGCCAGGCGGCAGTGAGTTGGACAACGGCCTGGAACCCGACGACCACCGGTTTGGCGAGGACGTTGCGGGCCAGGCCCATGTGGTCGTTCAGCCACGACAGCAGAAGCCAGCTCAGCGCCTGGAGGATGACTCCCGCAGGGATCGAGACAAGCAGCAGGGCGAATACGGAGAAGAGCAATCGACGCCGCGCCCGATCGGGGTTCACCAATGCTGCAGGAAGCGGCCTTCGTGGTTTGTTGTGCCGATCCTCCTCGATCCCAGTCAACTGCTGCGACAGATCAGAGACGTAGATCGCAAAGCAGGCGAACACAACGACCTCGGGCACGGCCCAGGTCCTTGCGACACCTGCTTCACGCACCATGGCCGACAGCGACATGAGCAACGCCGGCGGAACTCCTATGAGGAGGTTCGACCTGGTGAAGAGGTAGAACAATTTGAATTCATACTCAATACCGCTCAGACGAGCGTGCATGCGAACCATAGCTTCACCAGTCAATCAATACAGTGGATTCCAGGCCCGCACCGGCCCAAGTGCTCACACCCGGAGAAGCTCATTCCGGCTGCGGCATCTGGTACGGGTGATAGGTCGAGCCGATCGGTCGTCCGGGCCACCGCCACTGGAACGGGTCAACGACGTCCGGCGGTTCGGGGACCCACGCCGCCCCCGATTCGTGCGGAGGGGCGGCGCTCTGGGCACCGACCTCCACTTCGATCTCGGCGGTGATCACCGACCAGACCACACCGCGCCCCATGCGCGGCAGGTCCGATGGCTGCGGTGCGAGGACGCCCTCCGGGTGCTGCGTTTCAGTCATTCGCACGATCTCCCTGAGCTGACTCCAAGTCGAATCTCCGGCCACATGGTCCGATGGGGACGGCGCCGGCGGCACGTGCTCCGGAATGGGAACGCCGGCTGACGCACAACCTCGCCAGGGGTGTCCCGGTGCTCGCATGTTCCGGTGTCCGAAGACGGCCCGCCTACGAAGCGGCGCGCACCAGAAAGCGGCTGACGCTGCGCAGCTTCTCCCGCGTCTCCTCCAGCTCACGCTCGGGGTCGGACTGCGGGACGATCCCGGCTCCGGCCCGCAACCACGTTCGTCCTTCCTGCCTGAACACGCTGCGCAGCACGAGAGCCGCGTCCAGTGCGCCTTCGGAGTCGACAGTCAGCACGGCTCCGCTGTACAGCCCGCGGTTGCCGGGCTCAACTCGGTCGATGAGCCGGCAAGCCTCGGCTTTGGGGATCCCGGACGCGGTCACGGCCGGAAACAGCACCGAGAACGCGGCCCAGCAATCGGTGCCCGGGCGGAGCCGACCGGTCACCTCAGAGCCCAGGTGCTGAACGCTGCCACGGTCCCGGACCGACATGAAGTCTCCGACCCG
Source organism: Amycolatopsis sp. lyj-23 (assembly GCF_046549135.1). Classification (NCBI taxonomy): domain Bacteria; kingdom Bacillati; phylum Actinomycetota; class Actinomycetes; order Pseudonocardiales; family Pseudonocardiaceae; genus Amycolatopsis; species Amycolatopsis sp. lyj-23. Next base: position 796,227 of record NZ_JAJPWN010000001.1, read on the forward strand.
CACAGTGCCCGGAACGCAAACCTCCGCGAGCTCGGTGGCCGACCGCCGCACGGATATCGCGTGTTCGTAGACCTCCTTGGGGTCGCGGCTCAGCTCTTCTCGACGAGCGCGGTCCAGCTCGGCCTCACCCACCAAAGCCCTCGTGCCGGCCAGCGGTTGGGTCACGGCGATCCCGTCCGCGGTCACCGTCGCGACGATCTCCGGGCTGAATCCGGCGGCCTCCCAGTTGCCTTGGCGGACCACGAACGACCGCACGGGGTCATTGGCCCGGCGGCCGGCCAAGTACGTGGCGGGCAGGTCGATCGCGCCGGGCACCGGGACCCGGCGGGAGAGGATGACTTTCTCGAGCGTGCCCGCCCGGATGGTGTCCACGGCTTCGGAGACCGCCCGGCGATATGAGTCGGCCCCTTCTTCCAGGTCTACCTCGACGAGTTCGCCGCCCGCGTCTGCGGACGCGGTGACCAGCCGGTCCCGTAGCTGATCGAGTTCGTCTTCGGTCCGCGCCCGGAGTGCTGCCACGTCGCCGTCGAGCACGATCTCGCGCTCCGGCACGGTGAGCCGCAGCACCGGCTCGGGAGTCCGAACGGAGCCCGCCAGCACTTGACTCAGCTCGAAGGCCGCCCAGCCGTAGGCGCGCCACCGGTCCCCGGCGGCCGCGGTTCCGGCCGCGGCCAGCGCCTCACCCACGGTCGCCAGCGGGGAGCCGATGCAGGAGATGGAGACCTGTTCACCGCCCGCTGATACCGTCAGGTCACCGTCGCCACGGAGTTCGACCACGGCGAGTTCACCTTCGGCCCAGCACACGCGGCCGCCGCTTTCGTAGAGCACGTGCGGGTCCCGGCTGCCGGCGCACAGACCGGCCGCCACGGCAAGGCGGTCCCCGGAGAACGGCACGCTTCTGTCTGCGAATTTGCTCAGTGCGGTCTCAGTCATGTTTCTTCCTCCCCGAAAGATCGAGTAACCGTCCACCACCGGTCTGGTGGCGACATCGACGCCGGTTGAGTGCTCCGCGGTGATGCGTCCGACGTGGTTCTGGACGAACTCCTCGTCGACCGGCGGGCGCGGGGGCAGTTGCAGCCGAACCCGCCCGGTACGTCGTTTCGCCACAATGGGAGTACACCCATGTCGATCTCGCCGACGACGAGGCTGTGCAGGGCGCTTCGAGGTCACACCACCGTATCCCGGGTCTCAGCGGAATCCCCATGGCCCCGCTACTCGGATGGCGTCGCGAAGGTGAGGACCGCGTCGATTCGGTCCGCCCCTAGTCCGAAGCCCCAGCTGATAACCCGAACCGCCTGTCGGCCACCATCGGCGTCGGCATCGCCGACCCGATCACCTAGCCCGTGTCGACGCCCGAGGAGATCTACCGCCGCCTTTCGTCACGACCTCTCACACCGGCTGGAGGCGGAGCGCTGCCGGGCGGCTGAGGGCGCGTTCGCGCCGAAAGCCGCGGCCGGTCGGCTCCGGCACCCCCGGGTGATTCCCGCGACCAGCGGGTAAGCCCGGTCTGCCAAAATCCTCGTGACGATCGAACCCATCGGCCCGGGCTCGCACAACGCGACCCGCGGCCGGTCCGTCCTCGGCATCCGGTTCTCCCCGCATTCGTAGCTGCCGCCAGACACTTCGTCTCCATCCGGCGAAATCCATCATCGATCAGGATGGTGCCCTTCTCGACGGCTTGCGGGGCAGAACCCTTGTCCAAAATACTCCGGCACGCTGTCGCGGGCCGCTGCGGTGAGGAACGACCGGTCGCGTCAGCGCCGGAACCGGCCCCTCGACAGGAAACCGTCATCCTCAGGCCCGCAGCGAAACTCGTCACCGAGGTACTCGGCCGGAATTGGTAGTACGCGTACCCGGCGAGCGTGCTTATAGTGTGCTCTTGTCATACCTTCGACAAGGGGCAGTCATGGACGTCCACACCTTCACCTACGAAGAGCTTTACAGAGGCGGCACGCCGATGGGCCGGAACATGCCGTGGGACCTGCGTGCACCGCAGCCCGCGGTCGTGGCACTGGCCGACGCGGGCGCGTTCACCGGCGAGGTTCTCGACGTCGGCTGCGGCCTCGGCGACAACTCGGCGTTCCTCGCCTCCCGCGGCCTGCACGTCACCGGCCTGGACATCGCCCCGTCGGCGGTCGAGCTGGCCCGCGACCGTGCGCCGGGCGTCACCTTCGCGGTGGCCGACGCGACGAAGCTCGAAGGCTACGAAGGCCGCTTCGACACCGTCCTCGACAGCACGCTCTATCACTGCCTCACCGAAGACCAGCGCCGCGAATACCTGGCGGCCCTGACCCGCGCGACCCGCCCGGGCACACGGCTGCATCTGTTCGCCTTCTCCTCCGAGTTACCGGCCAGCTTCCCGGCGCCCTACTCGATCAGCGAAGCCAACCTGCGGGAGACCGTCGGGCGCGACTGGACGATCGAGAAGCTCGAGCCCACCGTCTACACGACGTCGATGACGCCGGAAGAGCTGCGGCAGATCGCCCGGGCCTTGCTGGACGAGGAACCCGCCGACCTGGCCAGCCTGGCCACCGACGCCGACGGACGCGTCCTCGTCCCAGTCTGGTACCTGACCGCGGTCCGCCGTTAGACGTTGCGCCGGCACTGGCCGCCGGCCTCGAAGAACGCGAGCGGTCGGTCGATGCCACCGGGTCCGGTGTCCGCCCGGCGAAATCGTGCCGGCGGCCGGAGGCAAAGTCATGCCGGCCCCTGGGGCCACAGCCCCGGTAAGTGACCACGAAGACGGTGACCAGGGGCGACCAGGGCTGCGCCGATCTTGCCCACTCGCGGGACGATGTGGACGGTGCCATCGGACACGCCGGACCGAGCCTGGTGAAGAAGATATGAAGAGTTGCGTCTCAAGCTGGGTCAGTGTGAAGGTGACCCACTGAGACGGTGATCGCGATGACCGGGTTCCGATGCGAATTGAGCCGGCGTGAACTGGCGATACTGCGGGCCGTGGCGGCCGGGCGCGGAGTGCTGTTCGCCGGCTGCGAGCCCGCCCTCACGATCGACGGCTGCTGGTGCGATCACGTGGCGGTGCACAACCTCGTCGGGGCCGGCCTCATCGAGAGCGAACTGCGGCTGGCGTACGGCCTGGCGTCGCCGGCGGCGATCACGGAGACGGGGGAGGCCGCACTCCTCGAAGCCGGGTGGAACGCCGGATGAGGCGCACCGACCGACGAAGAGCGTGCCCTTTTGTCGATGTTTTGCGCGTCTTCCGCCTTTCGCGGCTGTTCGTGCTCGGTCACTTTGTCCAGTGACGTTGCCCTACGGGGCATCCGGTGCAGGGTGTCGTCCGAAAGGCGTCTTGTTCGAGGTACGGTCACCGGCGAGCCGCGCGATGGTGAGCGCACCGGACCTGACGGATCGAGTGTTCGTCACTTGCCCGCGGCAGGACACGCGCCGCACCGAGATTCGCTCAGTTCACGAAGATCGAATACCAAGGTCCAGGGGACCCATATGATTATTCATGGTCTCGCGTCCGGTCCAGCGCGCGAGCTGGTCTGGTTCGTCACCGATGTCCTGTGCACCGAACGCCGATGTCGTGGCACACGCCGGCGAGTACTGCCTGTACTGGCAGGCAGCCTTCCCACGGCGTCTCGACTGGTGGGGCCGGCACCGGGCAAGCGGCACTTCGCTTGAGACTTACTCGCCAAGGTCAAATTCACGTCATATAGAGCAATCCGCGACGTTGTAGCAGCGACAAGACTCCGGATGGTGAATATGAATGCATTCATCGACGACTACGAGCAAGCCATGGTTCCCCGCCGCGAGGCGTTCCGTGCTGCGCCCGCAGTCACAGAGCTCATTGCGCCAGAATGTTCCGTCGAACGCTTCACACGTTGGATGCTCAGGTTCAGTGCACATGGACCGAAGATGACTGCGCCTGTGGAAGAGTGGATTGCCTCCGCTGGAAAGCGGTGCCAGGAGATCGGAATGAACGCGCTTGGCACCGCACTAACAGCTCATTCCCACGCTGAGGCTGGTCACGACGCTTTGATGGTGGCAGACGCCTATGCCATCGCGGCGTGGCTCAACGAGCACGGAGAACATATTGACGCGCAGGCTCTGCTGGCCCAGCCACTACTTGCCAGCTCACAAGCGTACCGTGCCCTGCACGAAAATGTCATCAATGGCCCTCAGCCTTTTGGTCAATTGGCAATCGAGTACGAGATCGAGATGCTGTCCGTTACGATCGGACCGCCAATGCTACGTAACTGCGAACGCGTATTCGGGCCCGGCAATCGGCAGTACACCTTCCTGGCCGAGCATGTCGAGCTCGACGCCGGCCATACCGCCTTTAACCGTCGGCAGCTCAGTGAGGTTCTCGCCGTGAAGCCAACTGCACTTCCGATGATGATCGAGACCGGAACCGCTGCCCTGGACGCTTATGGCGCATTCATGGCCGAGTGCATGGAGCTAGCCGAAATGGACCTCGGGTGATGTCCATACCGCATCTCTCGTACAACCCGAAGCTGGAGTTGCACCTGCCCGTAAAAGCTAGGTCCGCGACCACTCAAGAGCCATCCGAGCCAGACTGGTTATCGAACATCCGGTCGTTCCGGGCTCGCGTTCTGTGGAGCCGCGGCCGTAGGCCTGCGTTTCGCACTGCCGACGGTCGCTTTGTCGACGCGGACACTCATGACACGAGCGCCTATCACCTCGTCCTCCGTGAACCGGCACGGGGCGATATCCTGGCCTGCGTAAGATGCGCCCCGCTGGAGCGGCTGAGGTCCAGCCGAGTTCGCAGTCTCGCTCCCGAGGCAGCCTCTCAACTGTTGCGTGGGGCTGAAATCAGCGACAGCGACGTACTCGAAGGAGCTCGGCTCGTCGTCGAGCCTACGTGGCAACGATCAGGGCTGGGCTCCCGGCTTCTCGTCGCCGAGACCGCGTTGGCACAACTGCTCGGGCGCCGGTTGGTATGGGGGACGATGGGGTGCAGGCAGGGCCAAGATAGATTTTTCGCCAAATTTGGGCGCACACCTCTCGGCGAACAACGCTTCACCTTGCCACAGTACGACGACGAAGTCGTCATCATGATCGGAAGGCCCGAGCAGGTGCCTTCTCACCTCGAAGGAGCCGTAGCCTCGGCCAGGGCGGAACTCCGCTCCTGCTTCGACAAACACGTCACCTCACTCGCACAACCATCGACCACTGAGATCACCGGACATTGACGGCGTATCGGTTCAGCACGGACATAGAAGTCCTAGACAGCAATGAAAGCGCAACGTTTTGCGCTTCCGGCGGTGATACAATTGCCCATGAACATCAGATATCGACCCCTCGAAATTTTGTCATGGCTATACCCTAGATTTGGCCCGATTATTCGATTTGGACGTATCGTCTGTTTACTCGGACCGAGCGCAAACCAGTTCGTGTTCGCCAACTCGAATTTGTTCCGTTGGCGCGAAGCGTTTGACGTATTGGTGCAGGTCGATGGCGGCTCCACAGCGCTGCTCGTGAGCGACGGAGCAGAGCATCAGCGGCGACGACGGGCGGTCCAGCCGGCCTTGCACCACAGGCACGTGACAACTTTCTTGGAAATCATGTCCGAGAACGCGGATGCAGTCCTGGCGGGTTGGCATTCCGGCGAACTGGTTGACGTTTACGAGGAATTCAGGGCCGCGATTCTGAATAGCACTGTTCAGTCACTATTTGGTAATCAATTTGCCGAACATGTCAGCTTTTTCGGCGATCACGTGCAATCACTTCTTGACATGGTCGAACGAGTTCCGATCATCGTCACTCTGCACCGTCGGCTCCGTACCCCTCAGTGGCGTCGTGCCATGGTTGCGCGCGCCAAAGTCGACGAACGGGTCTACGCTGAAATCGAGCGGGCCCGCGCTGGGGCCCCAGCGGCACGGTTACCGGCATACTCGACATGCTGGTGCATTCAAGTACGCTCTCTAATAAAGAAATCAGAGACCAAGTCGTAAGCTTGATCGCTGCAGGATTTTCCACAACCAGCGGGGCCATGGCGTGGGCGGTCTACGGACTGCTCACAACTCCTGGAGCCTGGCGACGAGCCGCTGCCGAAGTCCACGCGGTTATTGGTGACCGCGCTCCGACCGGTGCGGATCTGTCGCGGCTGACTTACCTCAACGGCGTGGTGCACGAGGCGTTACGACTGTTTCCCCCAGCAGCTATATGGGCGCGCTCGGTTGTCGAGGAGTTCGAGTTCGCCGGCAAGCGGATCGGCGGGGGTTCGTTCCTCCTCTTCAGCCCCTATGTTACGCACCGGCTGCCGGAGGTTTGGCCGGACCCGCTGCTTTTTCGGCCCGAACGCTGGGACCCTGATCGAGTTGACTATCGCAAGCCCGGACCGCACGAGTTCCTGCCTTTCGGTGGCGGCCCACACAGGTGCATCGGCGCAAACATGGCAACCACGCACCTGACGATGATGCTCGCCCGCCTTGTTGCACACACCGAACTCCGCCTGGAGTCGACCAAAATCCGTCCGGTCAGCCCGACAATCCTGCGGCCGCGGCATGGTCTCCTCGTAAAGATATTAGAGCTTCGCAACGAGGTTGGCGCCAAGACAGTCCACACCGAGGCCCAACAGGATTGATGTGCTGGAAGCGGCGCTCAACTAGGGCCTGTATCGAAGTGGGTCAGAGCCATTCGTTGATGGCGGCGATGTGGATGATGGCTTCGTAGCGGGCGGCGAGTTTGTCATAGCGGGTGGCCACCCCGCGGTGGCGTTTGAGGCGGTTGATGCCGCATTCCACGGCGTGGCGCTGTTTGTAGGTTTCGGGGTCGAAGGTCGGTGGCCG